>NZ_JBIROU010000044.1:0-1430 GCF_044332325.1 Streptomyces sp. NPDC017095 | reverse complement strand
TCGAGGCGTCCGGGCCCAGGCAGGAGGCCAAGATCCCGGCGACCGCCCCGGCACCGATCGGGGACGTCCTCGTGCTGGTAACGGTGAACCCGGCCGGGGGGCGGGGGGAAGCTGACACGGAGGAGGTGTCCGTGGGGGCTGCTCCGTGCCGTGGGCCGGGCGAGTGCAGCACGGACGGGAGAGCCAGGCACAGGGCTGCCGCAGTGCAGGCCGCGGTCGCGCCCAGAGCGTGCCGGCGGTGGCGGCGCCGGTCGGCGCGTCGGCGGATCTCCGCGGCGGGCAGGGTCGGTGCCGGCATCTGCGTGCCGAGCAGCCGCAGCCGGTCGCCCAGGGTGTCGTGGAGGGGGTCAGACATGGAGTCGTCCTTCCTCGCTGGCCGTGGGCTGGTCGCCGAGCCGGGCCGCCAGCGCGGTCCGCCCGCGGGCGAGGCGGCTCTTGACGGCACTGACACTGGCGCCGGTCTCGGCCGCGACCTGCTCGATGGAAAGGTCGCACATGTGGTGCAGGACCACGGCGCTGCGCTGCGCCTCGGGCAGGTCGCGGAGCGCGGTGACCAGCATCAAGTACTCCTCGGTGGGCGGTTCGACGGTGCGGGGTTCATGGTGGTGGCGTCCGGCCAGGTGCAGACCCCGGGCCAGACGTCGCCAACGTGAGATGGCCAGCCGCCGGGCGGTGGTCCGGATCCAGGCTTCCGGGGCATCGTCGGGGTCGAACGTGCGTCTTCGGTCCCACGCGCGGATGAAGGCCTCCTGGACCACGTCCTGTGCTTCGGACCAGTCGCTGGTCATCGCGTAGAGCTGCCCGGTCAGGCGGGAGAAGGACGCTGCGTAAAACGCGTCGAACTCCTGTGGCGTCATCAACGGCTTCTCTCCTGGTGCTGTCGATCGGCTCGCATCACAGGCGGTTCGCCGGGAAGCACTCCTCGACCACGGCGGTGGAGCCGTGCCTCCCGGGCGGAGCCTCGCGCCGCTCAAGCCTGTACGCACGAGCGCCGTCCCCAGGTTGCGCCCACGTCTTGTGACATGGGCCACGTGTCCGGGGTGCGACCGCATGGGCACCGAGGGGCGTACAGGGGTGCGGGCATCAACCGGACGCCCGCAGGAAAGGACACTGATTCATGCGTATCCGCCCGATCATGCTCATCGCGGCCACCGCCGCAGCCATCGCGACGGCAGGGGGAGTGGCCAGCGCTGTGACCGGCACCCCCCAGCCCACCGCCACGGCTCACGGCAAGCCGTCCGGTGCACCCGTCGCCAAGGTTCACGGCACCGGCTCGGCCGGCGCCTCGGTGGTCTCTGGTACCGGTGTCTCCGGGAACCGCGTGACCGCCACCCCGGCCGGGTTCACGGTTACCAGCACGAGGACGTCCCCGATCGGTGCCGGGGCGGTCGCCGGGATCTTGGCCTCCTGCCTGGGCCCGGACGCCTCGG
>NZ_JBIROU010000043.1:0-1439 GCF_044332325.1 Streptomyces sp. NPDC017095 | reverse complement strand
CGTAGAAGGTTCCGTCGCGGAGCATGGCGAACAGGACGCTGGTGCGGTGGCGGGCGAGGCGGAGGAGGGCCTGGGTGTGGGTTTTGCCGCGGGCTCGGCAGCGGTCGTAGTAGGTCCGGGAGGCGGGATCATGCAGAGCCGCGAACGCGGAGAGGAACATCGCCCGTTTCAACTGCCGGTTCCCGCCTCTGGGGGCGTGTTCGCCGTGGATCGAGGTTCCCGACTGGCGGGTCGCCGGGGCGAGGCCGGCGTAGGAGGCGAGGTGTGCGGCGCTCGGGAACGAGCTGGCGTCGCCGACGGTGGTCAGGAGGACTGCGGCGGTCCTGACGCCGATGCCGGGCATCGAGGTCAGGACCTGGGAAAGAGGGTGGGCCTCCAGCAGTGCTTCGATCCGGGTTTCCAGGGCCCTGCGTTGTTCGTGGACGGCGGCCAGCGACTTCGCCAGCGACGGGACGATCACGTCGAGGGTGCCGGTGCCCGGGACGACGACGGTCTGCTCGTCGAGTGCGTCGAAGATGTCGTCGATCATCCGCTCGGCCATGCGCGGGGCCCTCGGGCGGACGACCTCGACGAGCCTTCGGCGGCCCGCCTTGCGCAGGGTCTGCGGGGATCCGTAACGCTCGAGGAGCCAGGTGACGGCCGGGTGGTCCAGGCGCGGGCCCAGAACCCGCTCCAGGCCGGGATGGAACTGGGTGAGCAGGCCCCGGATGCGGTTGGAGGTGCGGTTGGCCTCGCCGGCGAGGTCCTGGTCGAAGCCGACGAGCATGGTCAGCTCCGCGGTGACTTCGTCGGCGAGGTCGAGGGTGCGCAGGGTGTGGGGCATGCTGCGGGCGGCGCCGGCGATGACGGCTGCGTCTTTCGCGTCGGTCTTGGCCTCCCCGGGATAGAGATCGGCGATCCGCCGCATCGCCAGTCCGGGCAGGTAGGCGACCTGGCAGCCGGCGTCCCGGGCGACCGTGAGTGGGAGGGCACCGATGGAGGCGGGCTGGTCCACGACCACCAGGACGGTGCCGAACTTGGCCTTGAGTTTGTCGAAGACCGCCCGCAGTTTCGGCTCGCTGTTCGGCAGAGGCTTGTCGAAGACCGTCTTCCCGGCCGGGGTCAGCCCGTGTCCGTGATGCGTTGCCTTGCCGACGTCCAGCCCCAGGAAGACGCCCACCGCGTCGATGTCGACCATCGTGCCCCCACATGCGTCGATGCGTGCCGGCCCCGGCGGTCGGGGCCGTTCGCGCGCATCCACGTTATGCAGACCTGCCGCCCGCAAGCGGCCGGGCATTGCACCCGGCCAGGCGGTGGTCGGACCTCTAATCAGCGTCTCCGACGGCACCCCTCGGACCCGGTGACACCACCCCCCAGGTCATCCGATCGACAGGGGGCAACAGTCATGCCGGGCCCGGAGGCCAGCGGCCCTCTTGCAGGACCGCGAAGAAGATAACGGG
>NZ_JBIROU010000042.1:0-1555 GCF_044332325.1 Streptomyces sp. NPDC017095 | reverse complement strand
CCCTTGAAAGAGTGCGTAATAGCTCACTGGTCTAGTGATTCCGCGCCGACAATGTAGCGGGGCTCAAGCGTACCGCCGAAGTCGTGTCATTGCAGCATATAGCCCCAACGGGTGCTGTGATGGGTAGGGGAGCGTCGTCTGCCGGGTGAAGCGGCACTGGAAGGTAGTCGTGGACGGTTGACGAGTGAGAATGCAGGCATGAGTAGCGATACAAACGTGAGAAACGTTTGCGCCGATTGACTAAGGGTTCCTGGGTCAAGCTGATCTGCCCAGGGTAAGTCGGGACCTAAGGCGAGGCCGACAGGCGTAGTCGATGGATAACCGGTTGATATTCCGGTACCCGCTGTGAAGCGTCAAACATCGAGCATCGTGATGCTAAGGCCGTGAAGCCGTTCCGGACCCTTCGGGGAATGGAAAGTGGTGGAGCCGCCGGACCAAGCGGTTAGTAGGTGAGTGATGGGGTGACGCAGGAAGGTAGTCCATCCCGGGCGGTGGTTGTCCCGGGGTAAGGGTGTAGCCCGAGTGGTAGGCAAATCCGCCATTCATACAGGGTGAGACCTGATGCCGAGCCGATTGTGGTGAAGTGGATGATCCTATGCTGTCGAGAAAAGCCTCTAGCGAGTTTCATGGCGGCCCGTACCCTAAACCGACTCAGGTGGTCAGGTAGAGAATACCGAGGCGTTCGGGTGAACTATGGTTAAGGAACTCGGCAAAATGCCCCCGTAACTTCGGGAGAAGGGGGGCCACACCTGGTGATGAGCTTTGCGCTCTGAGCTGGGGGTGGCCGCAGAGACCAGCGAGAAGCGACTGTTTACTAAAAACACAGGTCCGTGCGAAGCCGTAAGGCGATGTATACGGACTGACGCCTGCCCGGTGCTGGAACGTTAAGGGGACCGGTTAGCTCACTTTCGGGTGGGCGAAGCTGAGAACTTAAGCGCCAGTAAACGGCGGTGGTAACTATAACCATCCTAAGGTAGCGAAATTCCTTGTCGGGTAAGTTCCGACCTGCACGAATGGCGTAACGACTTCTCGACTGTCTCAACCATAGGCCCGGTGAAATTGCACTACGAGTAAAGATGCTCGTTTCGCGCAGCAGGACGGAAAGACCCCGGGACCTTTACTACAGTTTGATATTGGTGTTCGGTTCGGCTTGTGTAGGATAGCTGGGAGACTGTGAAGCAGGCACGCCAGTGTTTGTGGAGTCGTCGTTGAAATACCAGTCTGGTCGTGCTGGATGTCTAACCTGGGTCCGTGATCCGGATCAGGGACAGTGTCTGATGGGTAGTTTAACTGGGGCGGTTGCCTCCTAAAGGGTAACGGAGGCGCCCAAAGGTTCCCTCAGCCTGGTTGGCAATCAGGTGTTGAGTGTAAGTGCACAAGGGAGCTTGACTGTGAGACCGACGGGTCGAGCAGGGACGAAAGTCGGGACTAGTGATCCGGCGGTGGCTTGTGGAAGCGCCGTCGCTCAACGGATAAAAGGTACCCCGGGGATAACAGGCTGATCTTCCCCAAGAGTCCATATCGACGGGATGGTTTGGCACCTCGATGTCGGCTC
>NZ_JBIROU010000041.1:0-1940 GCF_044332325.1 Streptomyces sp. NPDC017095 | reverse complement strand
GGGCCGACGGTTCGAAACGCGTCGATGCTTCATTGGTGTAGATGTTAAATGTCTGGTTTGTTCCTTTAAATAGACGGGAGGGTTCCGGTCGGCGGAACGAATTCCGATCTTGAGTACGCCGCGAGTCACCGGAGTAGTATCACGGCTGAACGGTCATCGAGGTTGGTTTAAGGATCCGTTGATGGACTCTGTGAATCTCCGAAATCGACGTCCGGGAATTGCCTCCCGTGAAACCGCGGACCGGCCTGTGGCACGGGGTGTCTCCTATCGTTTCCCCACCGGCCGGGACACCGATCCCGACTGGTCGGATTCCCTTGAGAGGGTGAGCCTTCTTTCCTCCCGCGAGTCCGAGGTGTTCTACCTCCTCGGCTCCGGCCTTTCCAACCGGGCCATCTCCTCCTGTATGCGGGTGACCGAACGGACCGTCAAGGCCCACGTCGCCCGGATCATGGAAAAACTCGGACTGGAATCCCGGCTCCAGGTCGGCCTGGTATCGCTTTCCCACCGCCAGTCGGACGGGGGACTCGCCGCCGGCTAGCGGAACAAGCCTGTCCCGCTCCCACCCCCCTCACACCCCACCCCGTGCTGAGCCCCGCCCCGGCCCCACCCGGCCACCGGGGGCGGGGCTCCCGGCATCCCCCCAGGCCACAGCCCTGCCTTGACACCCCCCGACCCCACCCGCCATAGTATGAAAGTCATCGAACTGTTGGTATTCGAAGTGGAGTCAAGGCATGTACAGCCGCCTCCTGGTATTAGCTCTCGGAACATTCGCCATCGGAACCGACAGCTTCGTCGTGGCAGGAATCCTGCCCAATGTCGCCAGCGACCTCCATGTCAGCACGAGCGCCGCCGGACAACTCGTCACCGTCTTCGCACTCTCCTACGCACTACTCTCCCCCGTCATGGCGGCCACCACCGCCCACTGGCCCCGCAAACGCCTCCTCCTCACCGGCCTCCTCGTCCTCGCCCTCGGCAACATCCTCACCGCCCTCCTGCCCACCTTCACCCTCGTCGTCCTCTCCCGCGTCATCGCCGGACTCGGCGCCGCCATGTTCACCCCCACCGCCAGCGTCACCGCCTCCACCCTCGCCCCACCGGAAAAGCGCGGCAAAGCCCTCGCCATCGTCATGGCCGGCCTCAGCGGCGCCACCGCCCTCGGCGCCCCCATCGGCACCGTCATCGGCAGCCAGTCCGACTGGCGCACCACCATGTGGTTCGTCGCCGCCCTCGCCGTACTCGCCGCCATCGGCGTCGCCGCCATGCTCCCCGCCGTCCCCTCCCTGCCCCCCGTCAAACTCAGCCAGCGACTACGCCCCCTGCGCGACAGCCGCATCCTGTTCACCCTCCTCACCACCGTCCTCGTCCTCATGGGCCTCTACACCGTCTACACCTACATCGCCGTCTCCTTCGACCGCGCCACCGACGGCAACGGCACCACCCTCGCCATCCTCCTCTTCATCTGGGGCATCGCCGCCACCCTCGGCAACCTCGGCGGCGGCTCACTCACCGACAAACTCGGCGGCCGCATCGTCATCAACAGCGCCATCATCATCGCCGCGGCCGACTTCGTCCTCCTCCCCCTCACCAGCCGCCACCCCGTCACCGCAGCCATCGCCCTCATCATCTGGGGCCTGTGCGGCTGGGGCGTCCTCGTCCCCCAGCAACACCGCCTCATCCAGATCAACCCCGCCGGCGCACCCCTCAGCATCGCCCTCAACGCCGCCGCCCTCTACCTCGGCGTCTCCGCCTCCGGCGGCACCGGCGCAGCAGGCATCAGCCTCTTCGGCGCACACAACCTCGGCCTCGTAGGCGCCCTCTTCATCGCCCTCGGCCTCATCACCGCCGAAACCGCCCGCACCCTCATCACCCGCCACAACACCACCACCACCCCCACCACCACACCCGCACCCACCACCACACCCGCACCACCACGCAGCTGA
>NZ_JBIROU010000040.1:0-2469 GCF_044332325.1 Streptomyces sp. NPDC017095 | reverse complement strand
CGGGATCCGCACCGCCCTGCCGGACGCGCGGATCGCAGTCGACAAGTGGCATCTCGTCGCCCTCGCCAACCTCATGGTCACCCAGGTCCGTCAACGGATCACCCGGCAACTGCACGGCCGCCGCGGCACCGCCACCGACAAAGTCTGGGCCAGCCGGCAACTGCTGCTCACCGGCTACGAGCACCTCACCGTGAAGCAAAAGGCCCGGTTCAACGCCGCCCTCGCCGCCGAGGATCCGACCAACGAGATCGCCGCCGCGCATGCCGTCAAGGAACGCCTGCGCCTGCTGCTGGCCGAACACCAGCCGCACCAGATCCGGCGCAGGCTGTACGACTTCTACGACGCCGCCGCCCGCGCCGACATGGAGGAAACCAGCCGCCTGGCGACCACGATCGACACCTGGTGGCCAGCGGTGCTCGTCGCGCTCACCGAGGACGTGACCAACGCCCGCACCGAGGGCTTCAACCGGATCATCAAGCAAACCAAGCGTGTCGGATGCGGCTTCACCAACATGGACAACTACCGAAGGCGCATCATGGTCCACATCGCCCTCACCCGAGGGCAGAGACCAGCAGCATGAAATCAGCACACGCCCCGCTCAAATGCGGAGAGCCATTTATCTCTGCAGTAAACGCCCGGCCCGTCTTCGGCGCCTCGTGCCACACATGCCTTCCCGCTCGGGTTGCGGCGGGCCATAATTCGCCTTTCACGTGCCCGGCTTGCCGTCTTCGGAGCTGGGCCTTGACACCCCTGCACCGGGTACCCACGCATCAGTACCGCACCTGCCGCTGGGCAGTCGATGCATCACCTGTCCGAACGGAATCGACCGCCCCCACGCTGATCACTGCTCCCACACCGCCGAAGCACTTCAACCGATCCGTCACTGCAGCATCATCGAGAAGCCGTCCTCGACACCGGCAGGTCCCGGGCCCGCTGGCTGTGATGTCTTCGCGCTGGCGGCGTCGGCGGGGAGAGGATTTCGCAGTGAGCAGCACCGCTCTCTCCGGGATCGAGGCGACCACCGAATCCGGCCCGCGGTGCTGCACGAAACCTTCGGGGCTCCATCGAGCCAGTGGCAATCGGCCCGTGGTTGCCTCACCATGGAGCGATGACTGCTAAGCGTTGCCGATCCACCCCCGATCCTGCCGAACCCCTTTCCGATGCCGAGCTGCTCATCGGCCTGGTGGTCTCACCATCCCTGAGTGCGATGCTCGGCCCCGAGGTCACCACCTCGGTGCGCAAGATTTTGGTGCAGCGGTATCCGGGAGTGCGCTGGCAACTGAAGATGGCCGAAGACCGGCTGGTCGATCCACCCACCGAGACCTTGGACCTGCTGGAGGCGGCCCGAAACCGCGTGCTGGAGGAGAACTGGGATTTGGCCGTGGTGCTCACCGAGATCCCCCTGAAGACCGGCCGACGTCCGGTGCTCACCCAGCTCAGCCCCGTGCACGGGGTAGGACTGGTCTCCGTCCCAACCCTGGGAGCCGTGCACGTGCGGCAGAAGGTGCAAGAGACCACCGTGCACGTGGTCGGGCAGCTCCTGGGCTACGACGCCGAAGACCTCAACGCCCAGCGGGATCTTGCTCGAAGAGCCCACCAGCTGTCCACCGATCTCGACGAACGCCCGGACGACAACGTCGTGCAGTTCACGGCCCGAGTGCTGAGCGGCAACGTGCGGTTGCTGCTGGGCATGATCCGCGCCAACCAGCCTTGGGCCTTCGTGGCCCGGCTCTCCCGGGCGATGGTCGTGGCAGCGGCCACCGGCATGCTGACATTGGTGGCCTCGGACCTATGGGTACTGGCCATGGCCTACGG
Organism: Streptomyces sp. NPDC017095; assembly: GCF_044332325.1. NCBI lineage: Bacteria > Bacillati > Actinomycetota > Actinomycetes > Kitasatosporales > Streptomycetaceae > Streptomyces > Streptomyces sp. NPDC017095. The sequence goes on along the minus strand of NZ_JBIROU010000040.1, from coordinate 654 downwards.
GCCGGTGCGCCTGGTCCTGCTGGCGGTGATGGCGATCGGGGCGGTGAGTGCCACCCTGATCCTGGGAGCAGACTTGTGGGAGCGCCCACGGCGGCGAGCCCAACGTGAGCAGGTGATCCTGTTCAATTTGGCCACCACCGCGACCGTGGCCATCGGGGTTGTGGTGTTCTACCTCGGCTTATTCATCCTGTCCTGGGTCGGCGCGCTGCTGCTCATCGACGAGCCGGTACTGGCCGGTGTCGCCGGTCACCCAGTGAACGCTTTGGACTACGCGAAGATCAGCTGGCTCACCGCCAGCCTGGCCACCGTGGGCGGAGCACTAGGAGCTGGACTGGAGGACGACGATGTGGTGCGCGCCGCTGCCTACACCCGGTCCAGCACCTGACACAGCCCCAGCACAGAAGAAACTGAAACATCTACGCGTTGATGCCACGTCTATGCAGGTGTCATTGCCGGTCGCGATGACTTGGTGGGCTCAGCGCAGTGCGCTGCCTCGTACTCGGCGGGTGGGGCGTTGCCGAGGCGGGTGTGCGGGCGGGCGCTGTTGTACCTGTCGATCCGGGATCCGCACCGCCCTGCCGGACGCGCGGATCGCAGTCGACAAGTGGCATCTCGTCGCCCTCGCCAACCTCATGGTCACCCAGGTCCGTCAAC
>NZ_JBIROU010000039.1:0-4264 GCF_044332325.1 Streptomyces sp. NPDC017095 | reverse complement strand
GAGCCGACATCGAGGTGCCAAACCATCCCGTCGATATGGACTCTTGGGGAAGATCAGCCTGTTATCCCCGGGGTACCTTTTATCCGTTGAGCGACACCGCTTCCACTTGCCGGTGCCGGATCACTAGTCCCGACTTTCGTCCCTGCTCGACCTGTCAGTCTCACAGTCAAGCTCCCTTGTGCACTTGCACTCGACACCTGATTGCCAACCAGGCTGAGGGAACCTTTGGGCGCCTCCGTTACATTTTGGGAGGCAACCGCCCCAGTTAAACTACCCACCAGGCACTGTCCCTGAACCAGATCATGGTCCGAGGTTAGAGGTCCAATTCGATCAGAGTGGTATTTCAACAACGACTCCACGATAACTGGCGTCACCGTTTCACAGTCTCCCACCTATCCTACACAAACCGAACCGAACACCAATACCAAGCTGTAGTGAAGGTCCCGGGGTCTTTTCGTCCTGCCGCGCGTAACGAGCATCTTTACTCGTAATGCAATTTCGCCGAGTCTACGGTTGAGACAGCTGAGAAGTCGTTACGCCATTCGTGCAGGTCGGAACTTACCCGACAAGGAATTTCGCTACCTTAGGATGGTTATAGTTACCACCGCCGTTTACTGGGGCTTAAATTCTCAGCTTCGCTCCCGAAGGAACTAACCGGTCCTCTTAACCTTCCAGCACCGGGCAGGCGTCAGTCCGTATACATCGTCTTACGACTTCGCACGGACCTGTGTTTTTAGTAAACAGTCGCTTCTCACTGGTCTCTGCGGCCCCACCCAGCTCAGACAGTAAATGTCGTCACCAGACAGGGCCCCCCTTCTCCCGAAGTTACGGGGGCATTTTGCCGAGTTCCTTAACCATAGTTATCTCGATCGCCTTAGTATTCTCTACCTGACCACCTGTGTCGGTTTGGGGTACGGGCCGTGTGAAAGCTCGCTAGAGGCTTTTCTCGGCAGCATAGGATCACTGAATTCGCCTCAATCGGCTACGCATCACGTCTCAGGCTATGTGCGACCCGGATTTGCCTAGGTCACGCCCTACACGCTTACACCAGTATTACCACTGACTGGCTCAGCTACCTTCCTGCGTCACCCCATCGCTTGGCTACTACCAGATCAGGTCCCATGCATCCACCAACTCGAGACCCGAAGGTCTTCTCGTGGCTTCAGGATGGTTAGTATCACTGATTCACCATGGGCGCGTTCACACGGGTACGGGAATATCAACCCGTTGTCCATCGGCTACGCCTGTCGGCCTCGTCTTAGGTCCCGACTCACCCTGGGCGGATTAACCTGGCCCAGGAACCCTTGGTCATTCGGCGGACGAGTTTCTCACTCGTCTTTCGCTACTCATGCCTGCATTCTCACTCGTGTGGCCTCCACGGCTAGGTCACCCTGCCGCTTCCATGGCCACACGACGCTCCCCTACCCATCCACACACCTGCCAGAAAATCCTTGGATCAACTGGGGGCTATTGCGTGAATGCCGCAGCTTCGGTGGTGTACTTGAGCCCCGCTACATTGTCGGCGCAGGATCACTTGACCAGTGAGCTATTACGCACTCTTTCAAGGGTGGCTGCTTCTAAGCCAACCTCCTGGTTGTCTTCGCGACCCCACATCCTTTTCCACTTAGTACACGCTTAGGGACCTTAGCTGGCGATCTGGGCTGTTTCCCTCTCGACTACGAACCTTATCGCCCGCAGTCTCACTGCCGCGCTCTCACTCACCGGCATTCGGAGTTTGGCTGATTTCGGTAAGCTTGTGGGCCCCCTAGACCATCCAGTAGCTCTACCTCCGGTGAGAAACACGCGACGCTGCACCTAAATGCATTTCGGGGAGAACCAGCTATCACGGAGTTTGATTGGCCTTTCACCCCTACCCACAACTCATCCCCTCAGTTTTCAACCTAAGTGGGTTCGGTCCTCCACGACGTCTTACCGTCGCTTCAACCTGGCCATGGGTAGATCACTCCGCTTCGGGTCTAGAGCATGCCACTGACTCGCCCTATTCGGACTCGCTTTCGCTACGGCTACCCCACACGGGTTAACCTCGCGACATGCCACTAACTCGCAGGCTCATTCTTCAAAAGGCACGCCATCACCCCCAGCAGTAAACTGCTCGAAGGCTCTGACGGATTGTAAGCGCACGGTTTCAGGTACTATTTCACTCCCCTCCCGGGGTACTTTTCACCTTTCCCTCACGGTACTAGTCCGCTATCGGTCACCAGGGAGTATTCAGGCTTATCGGGTGGTCCCGACAGATTCACACCAGATTTCACGGGCCCGGTGCTACTTGGGTTTCCATTACAACAGTCACAAAGTTTTCGTGTACGGGATTCTCACCCTCTACGACAGGCCGTTCCAGACCACTTCCACTAACCCTGTGATTTCTTACTGTTGGCCAACACGGCAGTATTGACAAAATGAACCCCACAACCCCACGAATGCAACACCTGCCGGCTATCACACACCCATGGTTTAGCCTCTTCCGCTTTCGCTCGCCACTACTCACGGAATCACGGTTGTTTTCTCTTCCTGTGGGTACTGAGATGTTTCACTTCCCCACGTTCCCTCCACACGCCCTATATATTCAGGCGCGGGTAACACGACATCACTCGTGCTGGGTTTCCCCATTCGGACATCCTCGGATCACAGCTCGGTTGACAGCTCCCCGAGGCTTATCGCAGCCTCCTACGTCCTTCATCGGCTCCTGGTGCCAAGGCATCCACCGTACGCTCTTCATTACTTACAACAAAGATGCTCGCGTCCACTGTGCAGTTCTCAAACAACACACAACCCCAGAACTCCCGTGAGCACCAGCCGAAAAAACACTGACCGAAATCAATGCAACTCCGCGGTATGACCCACATTCCAGTGTTGTCGTTACTTCCTTCGAGGAAACACTCGCGTGTTCTCTCAGGACCCAACAGTATGCCGATATATTGTTCGTCGGTTTCCCACAGAGGAGAAACCGTACGACGATCAAGTTTGTCAGCGTCCACCCATGAGCTCCTGCCGGACCACAAGTGGATCCGAAACAGGCTCTGCCAACCAACCATCCACCTGTGTGGACGTTGTGTTGGAGAATGCTCCTTAGAAAGGAGGTGATCCAGCCGCACCTTCCGGTACGGCTACCTTGTTACGACTTCGTCCCAATCGCCGATCCCACCTTCGACGGCTCCCTCCCACAAGGGGTTAAGCCACCGGCTTCGGGTGTTACCGACTTTCATGACGTGACGGGCGGTGTGTACAAGGCCCGGGAACGTATTCACCGCAGCGTTGCTGATCTGCGATTACTAGCGACTCCGACTTCACGGGGTCGAGTTGCAGACCCCGATCCGAACTGAGACCAGCTTTAAGGGATTCGCTCCACCTCACGGTCTCGCAGCCCTCTGTACTGGCCATTGTAGCATGTGTGAAGCCCTGGACATAAGGGGCATGATGACTTGACGTCGTCCCCACCTTCCTCCGAGTTGACCCCGGCAGTCTCTTACGAGTCCCCACCATAACGTGCTGGCAACATAAGATAGGGGTTGCGCTCGTTGCGGGACTTAACCCAACATCTCACGACACGAGCTGACGACAGCCATGCACCACCTGTATACCGACCACAAGGGGGGCCACATCTCTGCAGCTTTCCGGTATATGTCAAACCCAGGTAAGGTTCTTCGCGTTGCATCGAATTAATCCACATGCTCCGCCGCTTGTGCGGGCCCCCGTCAATTCCTTTGAGTTTTAGCCTTGCGGCCGTACTCCCCAGGCGGGGCGCTTAATGCGTTAGCTACGGCACGGATTCCGTGGAAGGAACCCACACCTAGCGCCCACCGTTTACGGCGTGGACTACCAGGGTATCTAATCCTGTTCGCTACCCACGCTTTCGTTCCTCAGCGTCAGTTACTGCCCAGAGACCCGCCTTCGCCACCGGTGTTCCTCCTGATATCTGCGCATTTCACCGCTACACCAGGAATTCCAGTCTCCCCTGCAGTACTCAAGTCTGCCCGTATCGCCTGCAAGCCAGCAGTTGAGCTGCTGGTTTTCACAAACGACGCGACAAACCGCCTACGAACTCTTTACGCCCAGTAATTCCGGACAACGCTTGCACCCTACGTATTACCGCGGCTGCTGGCACGTAGTTAGCCGGTGCTTCTTCTGCAGGTACCGTCACTTGCGCTTCGTCCCTGCTGAAAGAGGTTTACAACCCGAAGGCCGTCATCCCTCACGCGGCGTCGCTGCATCAGGCTTTCGCCCATTGTGCAATATTCCCCACTGC
>NZ_JBIROU010000038.1:0-4678 GCF_044332325.1 Streptomyces sp. NPDC017095 | reverse complement strand
GGGATCGGGGGGGGGGGGGTTGGTGGGGGGGGGGGGGGGGGTGGTGCGGGGGGGGGGGGGGGGGCGGGGGGGGGGGGTGGGGGGGGGGGGGGGGGGGGGGGGGGGGGGGGGGGGGGGGGGGGGGGGGGGGGGGGGGGGGGGGGGGGGGGCGGGGGGGCGCCCCCCCCCCCCCCCCGCCGTGGGGTCACTCGCCGGCGAGGAGCTGCCGCATCTCCTTGATCTCGGCGTTCTGCGCGGTGACGATGGCGTCCGCCATGGTCCTGGCGGCGCCGTAACGGCCCTTCTCCTTCTCGGTGGCGGCCATCTTCACGGCGCCCCGGTGGTGCTCGACCATCAAGGACAGGAACCGGGTGTCGAAGTCGTGGCCGGTGGTCTTCTTCAGAGCGGTCAGGTCGGCGTCGCTCATCATCCCGGGCATCCCCGGCATCCCGGAGTGCCCGGAGTGGTCCATGCCGGCCATGGGAGCCTCCTCGCCCCAGGACCTCAGCCAGCCGGTCATGGTGCGGATCTCCGGGTCCTGTGCCTTCTCGATGCGGGCGGCGAGGTCCTTGACCCGCGCGGAGGAGGCCCGGCCGTCGGCGAGCCGCGCCATCTCCAGGGCCTGCCGGTGGTGCGGGATCATGCCCTGCGCGAAGGCGACGTCCTGGGCGTTGTGCACGCCGGCCGGAGCGCCCGGCGTGGCGGAGGCTCCGTGGGCGGCGTGACCGCTGCCGGTGCCGCGGTCGTCGCCGGTGCCGCCACAGGCGGTCAGGACGAGGGCGCCGGTCACGGCGAGGGCGGCCAGGGCGGCACGGCGCGTCAAGTTGGGGGTGCTCATGCTCATGCGGGAACTCCTGTTGCGATGAAGGGATAGGGGCACGCGTACGCACGACCACGCGGCCCCGCGTGCGGCGGGGGCGTGGCCGGGAGGCCCTAGGGTCTTTCGTTTGGATCAGGCCGGATCAGGGAGCGGGGTCTGGTGCCGTGCATCGCAAGGCGGAGGAGGGCGCCATGGCGGAGCCATGGCAACCGACGACAACGCGGCGAGGTGCGGTGCCAGGGCCCGCGAGCCCGGCATGATCCAAACGGGAGGCCCTAGATCCGCAGGAGTTGGAGTTCGGACAGGTCGGGTGGGGCGCGGGCGTCGTCCGGATCGGTGGCCGGAGCGGGCAGCGGGCCGCGGGCCGGTGCCGGGCCGGTCACCGGGCCGGGGGCCGGCAGGGGCAGGCGCGGGCCGCCGTCCACCGCGCCCGAGGCGCAGCTCGGGTCGGCGTGGTGCAGCCGGTGCCCGCCGCAGTGCCCGTCTCCGCCGGGGCCGGCGTCGACGGCGCCGAGCAGCGCGGCCGCCATGGGCCCGCCGTGGACGTGCTCCACGTGTTCCGCGCCGCCGCCGGGAGCGAGGGCGTGCATGCCCAGCAGCCCGATCAGCACGGACAGCACGGACAGCGCGCGGTACCGCCGTCGCGGTCGCCGGGGGTGCTGTTCCGTGGTGCGCATCGGGGCCATCGTACGGGGGCGTGCCCAGCGCGCGGACGGGGCCCGCCGACGCGGACGCGCTCCTCCGGCGCCGGACGACTGGCGCCGGGCGAAATCCACCCCATGCCAGGTGACCGCCCCAAAGAAGTACTTTGAGAGTCTCAAAGTACAAGTGTTAACGTGTTCGATATGAAGACAGCTGTGCGCCGCCGTCAAGCCATGAGTCCCCTGCTCGTGGTGCGCCTGCATGTCGACCTGTGCCGCTGTATGTCCGCGGTCTGTTGCCGCGCGGTCTGACCGGCATCATGCAGCGGCGCCGCCCTTAGCGCGCGTGCGCCGCCCCCCGTCCCCGCCCTTCCGTATCCCCCGATACGCCCTCACTGGAGTGTGTCCGTGTCCGCGTCCGCGAGCACCGAAACCCCCGCCCAGCGCTCCCGGCGCATACCCACGGTGCCTTTCTGGGCCCAGATCGTCGCCGGTCTCGTCCTCGGCGTGGTCCTCGGCTGGATCACCCGCAGCTACGACGTGCAGTGGCTGTACACCACGCTCGACAAGATCGGCCACATCTTCGTCCAGCTGCTGAAGCTGGCCGTCGCCCCGCTGGTCTTCTTCGCGATCCTGGTGTCCATCACCAACCTGCGCAAGGTGAACAACGCCGCCCGGCTGGCCTCCCGCACCCTGCTCTGGTTCATGATCACGTCGCTGATCGCGGTCGCCATCGGCCTCGTGATCGGTCTGGTCACCAACCCGGGCGCGGGCACCGGCCTCACCCCGAAGGACGGTCAGAAGCCCCAGTACGCCGGCTCCTGGCTGGACTTCCTCACCGGCATCATCCCGACGGACGTCATCACGCCGTTCACCCAGCTGAACGTGTTGCAGATCGTCTTCATGGCCGCCGTCGCCGGCATCGCCGCCCTGAAGCTGGGTGAGAAGGCCCAGCCGATCCTCACCCTCAGTGAGTCGGTCCTGGAGCTGCTGCAGAAGGCCCTGTGGTGGGTCATCCGCCTCGCCCCGCTCGGCACCGTCGGCCTCATCGGCTACGCCATCGCCGACTACGGCTGGAACCTCCTCGGCAAGTACGCCACCTTCACCGTCGACGTCTACGTCGGCTGCGCCCTGGTCCTCTTCGGTGTCTACCCGCTGCTGCTGGCGACCGTGGCCAAGGTCAACCCGGTCCAGTTCTTCAAGGGCGCCTGGCCCGCCATCCAGCTGGCCTTCGTCTCCCGCTCGTCCGTCGGCACCATGCCGGTCACCGTCAAGGTCACCGAGCGCCTCGGCGTGCCGAAGGAGTACACCTCCTTCGCCGTCCCGTTCGGCGCCACGACGAAGATGGACGGCTGCGCCGCGATCTACCCGGCACTCGCCGCCATCTTCATCGCGCAGATCTTCGACGTGCAGCTGGACGTCGGCGACTACCTGCTGATCGCCTTCGTCTCGGTGATCGGCTCGGCGGCCACTGCCGGTCTGACGGGTGCCACGGTCATGCTGACGCTGACCCTGTCCACGCTGGGCCTGCCCCTGGAGGGCGTGGGCCTGCTGATGGCGATCGACCCGGTGCTGGACATGATGCGCACCGCCACCAACGTCGCCGGCCAGGCCCTGGTCCCGGTCGTCGTCGCCGCCCGCGAGAAGATCCTCGACCTCGACGCGTACAACTCGGCCTCGGGATCCCCGGTGGACGACGAGTACGGCGTGCGCGACGCCGACCAGCAGGGAAGCGTGCCGGCCACCGCCTGACGCCCCCGTCCCCAGGAAGCGCCCCCGCCGGCCGGCGGGGGCGCTTCGGCGTGTAACGGCGGCGGCGCGGTGCAGCCCGAGCAGCATCTGCTCGTATCGCGTGGCGGGGGTGCTCAGCGGCTCGGCCTCGCCCAGCAAGGCGTACACCTGCCGCTGAACGATCTCACAGAACGCCGCAGCGTCGTTCTGCGCGGCCATGCCGGAGGTGATGAAGAACGACACGACGTCGACGCCGGGTGGAGGATGCAAGACGAAGTACGCGAGCAGAGCGGACTTTCCCGCCCACGCCGGGGCCACCCAACGCCAGTAGCCGGCGCCAGCACCGTCCGCAGGGACATCGTGCACGCAGAAGGCCGCCAGCTGGGCAAGCTCGCTCTCACGCCCTTGGAAGCTGGCGACAAGGCCCTGGCCCACCTGCAGGAGATAGCCGGAGACGGCGGCGCGCTCCGCAACTACCTGTACGGGACTGTCAATCATCACGCCGCTGTTGGCGAAGGCCCCAGCTCCCTCGGCGGAAGATCCGCCTGACTTGCGCACCGCGGCGCGTCTGCGGAAGAACATCGGATGCGCCGTTACTCCTGCCGCCGGTAACCGGTGTTCGCACTGCCGACGTCCGCCCGAGCATCACCGGTCTCCTCGACGGAGACCGCACCCGCGGACGAGGAGGCAAGGACACCCGTATTGGCGTCCCCGCCGCCGATGGCCGTGGCACGCCCGGTCCTGGACACCTGTACGGACGTGCTTCCGGTCGGGGCCAGCAACCCGCAGACGCCGATCCCCAGAGCGGCCACACCGACCACCGCGGAGACCATCCCAGCCACCTGGTTCGCCCGGTCCCAGCTCAGCAGCGACAGCGCACCAGCGAAGACCGCCAAGACCAACACCGTCGTCACCAGCACCGCACGCCGATTACCCCACAAAGCCACCCTCTCCCCCCGTGGAGACGGAACCGCACCGAGCCCGGTACGGCCCACGCCGCATGCCGAGCCCCACCATACGGACAAGCCCACGCCCCCATGCGGGAAAGCTCCGAAGGTTAGCTCCTGGAGGGCAATGGCGCCCCGGACAACGTGCCCGCACGGCCCACCACAAGGGCAGCGTCGGCCAGCACTGGGAGCCCCCTGGACTGTGCTGTCGCCCAGCCCGAGCTTCTAACTCGGCACACCAGGGCCCCCCTACACCCCAGCTTCACGAGCAACACCCGTGCAGCGTTGTCGTCTCCGATGTCACCATCTCAAGGGTTCCGACCGGACGGCTGAGGCAGCCGGACCATGGCGGGTACGGTGGCCCCTGTGCACGTCGGCCCGGGATGACGTCGACCAGGCTGTGTGTGGCAAGTCCTCGCATGCGCGGGGGTGGTCCCATGAAGGGCGGCTCCGGCCCCTTCCAGGACTAGGGTCCGTCTTCAAAGATCATCTGGGTGATAGATCATGGTGTCGTGGTACGTCGTCATGAACTCACTGACCTGGAGTGGGAGTTGCTCGCT
>NZ_JBIROU010000037.1:0-5232 GCF_044332325.1 Streptomyces sp. NPDC017095 | reverse complement strand
GGCGTCGCTGAGGCGTTCCAGGACGAGGACGCCGGCGCCCTCGCCCCAGCCGGTGCCGTCGGCTGCTGCCGCGAACGGCTTGCACCGCCCGTCCGCGGCGAGACCGCCCTGCCGCGCGAACTCCACGAACACGCCCGGAGTCGACATGACGGTGACCCCGCCGGCCAGCGCGAGGGAGCACTCGCCCGAACGGAGCGCGTGGGCGGCCTGGTGGATCGCCACCAGTGACGAGGAGCAGGCGGTGTCCACCGTGACCGCGGGCCCCTCCAGCCCGAAGGTGTAGGCGAGCCGGCCCGAGGCCACGCTGCCCGCGCTGCCGTTGCCGAGATAGCCCTCCACCTCCTTCGGCGCGCGCACGACCCGGCTGCCGTAGTCGCTGTACATCACGCCGACGAAGACCCCCGTCGCACTGCCGCGCAGCGACTCCGGGGACAGACGGGCCCGCTCGAACGCCTCCCAGGAGACCTCCAGGAGCAGCCGCTGCTGCGGGTCCATCGCCAGCGCCTCACGCGGGCTGATCCCGAAGAACTCCGGTTCGAAGTCCGCGGCGTCGTACAGGAAACCGCCCACCCGGGGCCGGCCGGTCTCCTCGGCCGCCAGCCGGCCGAGGTCCCAGCCGCGGTCGGCGGGCGGCTCCGCCAGCGCGTCCCGGCCCTCGGCGACCAGCTCCCACAGCTCCTCGGGGCCGGTGACGCCGCCGGGGAACCGGCAGGCCATGCCCACCACGGCGATCGGCTCCCGCAGCCGCGCCTCGACCTCCTCCAGCCGCGCCCGGGTCCGCTTTCCCTCCTCGATCGCCCGTTTCAGATAAGCCCGCAGCTTCGTCTCGTCCGCCACGCGTTCCACACCCCTTTTCGTCAGCAGGTCCGACGGTGTGTCAGTCGGCCGTGCCGAAGCCGTTGTCCACCAGGTCGAACAGTTCTTCGTCGGTCGCCTCGTCGAGCGCGGGCCCGAGGTCCGCCGGCTCCGCAGCGGACAGTTCGGCCAGCAGATCCGTCAGCCGCTCCACCGCCCGCCGCCGCGTCTCCTCGTCCGGCGGTGCCCCGCGCAGCGCGGTGGCCAGGCGGTCCAGGTCGGTGAAGACCGAGGCCGTCACCGCCTCCTCGCGCGGGGTCAGCAGCTCGCCGAGCCGGCCGGCGACGGCGAGCGGAGTGGGATGGTCGAAAACGAGGGTGGTCGGCAGCCGCAGCCCGGTGGCGGCGGCGAGCCGGTTGCGCAGTTCCACCGCGGCCAGCGAGTCGAAGCCCAGGTCCACGAAGCCGCGGCCGTCCGGTACCGCGTCTGGGGAGGCGTGCCCCAGCACCGAGGCGGCCGTGGCGCGGACCAGGTCCAGCAGCACCCGGGCGCGTTCGGCCTCCGGCAGGGTGTCGAGGCCGGTCAGGGCGGCCGGCTTCGCCCCGGTGCCGGAACCGCCGGCCGTGCCCGCGCGCGGGCCGGTGACGAGGTCCCGCAGCACCGGCCCGACCACGCCGGCCGCCGACTGCTCCCGCAGGACCGCGGAGTCCAGCAGCAGCGGCACGAGCACCGCCTCCTCGGACTCCAGCGCCCGGTCGAAGAGCGCGAGGCCCTGGTCGAGGGAGAGCGGACGCGTCCCGGAGCGCGCGATGCGGGCGAGGTCCACGTCGGACAGGTGGCCGGTCATCCCGCTGCGCCGCTCCCAGAAGCCCCAGGCCAGCGACGTACCGGGCAGGCCGGCCGCCCGGCGGCGCCGCGCCAGGGCGTCCAGGGCCGCGTTCGCCGCGGCGTAGACCGCCTGCCCGGCGGTGCCGAGGATGCCGGAGGCCGACGAGAACAGCACGAACGCCTTCAGGTCCAGGTCGCGGGTGAGCGCGTCCAGGTGCAGCGCCGCGTCGACCTTCGGGCGGACGACCCGCTCCAGCTGCTCCGGGGTCACGGCGGTCACCACCGCGTCGTCGAGCACCCCGGCCGTGTGGATCACCGCCGTCACCGGGACGCTGTCGGTGCCGTCCGCGCTGTCTGTGCCGTCCGCGGGGTTCGCCAGCAGTCGCGCCAGCGCGTCGCGGTCCGCCACGTCGCAGGCGACCGCCCGCACCGCGGCGCCCTGCTCCGTCAGCTCCGCCACCAGTTCCGCCGCGCCCGGGGCGGCGGCGCCCCGGCGGCTCACCAGCAGCAGGTGCCGCACCCCGTGCGCGGCCACCAGGTGCCGGGCCACGGCGGCCCCGAGGGTGCCGGTGCCGCCGGTGATCAGCACCGTGCCGTCACCGAGCGCCGGCACGCCGGCCCGCGACGCCTCGCCGTGCCCGCTGTGCAGACGGGGGACGACGACCTTGCCCGCGCGCACCGCGCACTGGGGTTCGCCGGTGGCCAGGGCCGCGGCGAGCTGTTCGGCGCGGGGCCGGGCGGGATCGACGTCCACCAGCACGATCCGGTCGGGGTGCTCCGTCTGCGCCGAGCGCACCAGCCCCCAGACGGCGGCGGCCGCGACGTCCGGCACGTCCGACGGCTGCACTGCCACGGCCTCCCGGGTGACGAACACCAGCCGGGCCGCGGCGTACCGGTCGTCGCCGAGGAACGTCCGCAGAAGCGTCAGCGTCCAGTCGGCGGCCCGGCGCACGGCGTCCGGACCGTCCCCCGTGGTGCCGGGCGGGCAGAACGCGACGATCGCGTCCGGGCGGGGCGCCCCCGCGTCCAGACTCGCGGCCAGCGCGTCCAGGCCGGCGTGGTGGGCCGTCTCCACCAGCAGGTCCGGCGTCTCCGCCGGCAGGTCCGGGGCGGGCCCCAGCAGCGCCCAGTGTCCGGTGGGCGCCTGGCCCCGCGCGGCGGCCGCGGGCCACCCGAGCCGCAGCAGACCGCCGGCCCGGGCCGGCAGGGCGGAGCCGAGGCGGGCGGGATCGACCGGCCGCAGGGCCAGCGAGCCGACCGTGGCCACCGGGTTCCCCGACGGGTCGGCCAGAGTGACGGACACGCTGTCCGGGCCGGTGGCGCTCAGCCGTACCCGCAGGGCCGTCGCGCCGGCGGCGTGCAGGCGGACGTCGCTCCAGGAGAACGGCAACAGCGTGGGACGCTGCCCGTCCGGCTCCGGGGACCCGTCGGCCGGGGCCGGCTCCCGCCGGTCGCCGGGCAGCAGGGACACGGCGTGCAGGGCCGCGTCCCACAGGGCCGGGTGCAGACCGAACGGCGTGTCGCCGGCCGGCTGTTCCGGGTCCGGCGCCACCTCGGCGAAGACCGCCCCGTCGGTCCGCCAGGCGGCGCGCAGCGCCCGGAAGGAGGGCCCGTAGTCGTATCCCCGGCCGGCCAGCCGGTCGTAGTGGCCGTCCACGTCGACCGGGGTCGCGCCCGGCGGCGGCCAGTCGTGCGCTTCCGGCGCCGCCGGTTCGCCGTCCGGGGCGAGCAGTCCGGTCGCATGGGTGGTCCAGGGCGCGTCGTCCTCGTCCCGGGCGTGCACGCTGACGGCCCAGCCGTCCGCGTCGTCCTGCCGCCGGGCCACGACCTGGAGCGTCACGGTGCCGTCCGCCGGCAGCGCGAGCGGCGCCTGCACGGTCAGTTCCCGCACCTGCCGGTGCCCGGTCAGCTCACCGGCCCGCAGCGCCAGTTCGAGGAACGCGGTGCCGGGCAGCAGGATGGTGCCGTGCACCGTGTGGTCCGCCAGCCACGGATGGGTGCGCACCGACAGCAGCCCGCTCAGCACCAGCGTGTCGCCCGTCGCCGCCGGGACGACCGCGTCGACCAGGGGATGGCTGTCGCCCTCCAGTCCGCCGGCCACGCCGCCCGCGCCCGTGGGCCGGTCGTCGAGCCAGTAGCTCTGCCGCTGGAACGCGTAGGTCGGCAGCTCCGCCCGGCGCACCGCGCGGCCCTGGAACACCGGGTCCCAGCCGACCGGGACGCCCTGCGTCCACAGCGTGGCGGCCGCCTTCAGGAAGCCCGCGAGGCCCGCGTCGTCGCGGCGCAGCGAACCGGTGACGAGGGCGCCGGCCGCGTCGGCGTGCTCCATCGTCTCCTGCATCGGCACCACCAGCACCGGGTGCGGACTGACCTCCACGAAGACGTCGTGGCCCTGCCGTGCCAGCGCCTCGGTGACCTCCGCGAGCCGCACCGGGCGGCGCAGGTTCTCGTACCAGTACTCCGCCCCGAGGGAGGCGTCCTCCACCAGCTCGCCGGTGACGGTCGAGCGGAACGCGGTGTGCGGCCGGCGCGGCGTGATGTCCCGCAGCTCGCTGAGCAGGGTGTCGCGCACCTCCTCGACCTGGGCGGAGTGGGAGGCGTAGTCCACGGGGATGCGGCGGGCGCGGATCTCCTCCGCGGCGCAGTGCTCCAGCAGTTCGTCCAGGGCGCCGGTCTCGCCGGACACCACCACGGAGGACGGGCTGTTGACGGCCGCCACCGACAGCCGGCCCTGCCAGCGGGCCAGCAGCCGGGTGGCGCCGGCCTCGTCCAGGGCCACGGTGGCCATGCCGCCGTGGCCGGCCAGCGCCCGCAGCGCCCGGCTCCGTACGGCCACCACGCGCGCCGCGTCCGGCAGGGACAGGGCGCCCGCCACACAGGCCGCGGCGATCTCGCCCTGCGAGTGGCCCACGACGGCGTCCGGCACCACACCGGCCGCCCGCCACAGCGCGCTCAGCGCCACCATCACGGAGAACAGGGCGGGCTGCACGATGTCCACCCGCTCCAGCCAGTCCGGCTCCGCGCTGCCGCGCACCACGTCGAGCAGGGACCAGTCCACGTACGGGGCGAGCGCCGCGGCGCACTCCTGAAGCGACCGGCGGAACTCGGGCGAGGTCTCCAGCAGTTCGGCGGCCATGCCGGCGAACTGGGCGCCCTGGCCCGGGAAGACGAACACCGTCTTCGGGCGTACGCCGGAGGAGAGCCGCTCGTCGGGGATGCGGCCGGTGACGACGGCCGGGGACTGCTCGCCGCGGGCCAGCGCCGCGAGTCCCGCCGTGAGTCCGTCCCGGCCGGGCGCCACCACGACGGCCCGGTGCGGGAAGGCGGACCGGGTCGTCACCAGCGAGTGCCCGATGTCCGTGGCGGACACGTCCGGGTGGGAGCGCGCGTACGCCAGCAGGCGCGCGGCCTGCGCCTGGACGGCCCGCGGCGTCGTACCGGAGACCGGCCAGGGCACCGCGGCCGGCGCCGGCCCTGCGTCCTCGGCGTCTTCGGTGGCTTCGGCGTCCTCTGTGGGTGGTGCTTGTTCGAGGATGAGGTGGGCGTTGGTGCCGCTGACGCCGAAGGAGGAGATGGCGGCGCGGCGGGGTTGGTGGGTGGTGGGCCAGG
>NZ_JBIROU010000036.1:0-8743 GCF_044332325.1 Streptomyces sp. NPDC017095 | reverse complement strand
GCCTCTCAAACCGCAGGTCAGGAGGGGTGCGAGGTGGGGTGAATCGGGCAAATGGGTCTACGGTCCGGGGTCGTAGGTGACGTGCGTCATGTGGGGTCCTTCACCCATTGCCGCACCACACGCGCCTGCAGTCCCGGCAAGCCGAGGCGGGCCGGGGGACTGTCCGGGTCCGGCTCGCGGGGCCCGTCAGGTTCCCGAGGAGGTCGCCGTCGCCTTGCGCCGGGTGCGCCGGCCCCTCGCCAGGATGCCGTTGATGATCTCGGAGTGACGGCCCTTGAGCGCCGCGACCGGCACCTCGATGGTCTGGTACGTCTCGTGGCCCTCCTGCCGCTCCTCCACGCTGTTCTCGTCGTGCCAGCGCAGCTCGGTGCCGCCTGCCTCGATGTACGGGATGTCCGGGACGGTCTGGAGGAGCACCCGTCCGCCGTTCGGGACGGGCAGTTCGATCCAGAAGTGCTCGGGGACGCCGAAAGCGCCGTCCATCCGGTAGTGGCACATGATCCAGCCCGCCGGGTTGGCGGCGTCGATCCGCAGGCCGTGGGACTGCACGAAGGTCCGGACCGCCCGTTCCATGAGGGGGAGGATCGCCGCCTCGTCGTGCTGGGCGTCGAAGTTCTCGGGGTCGAAGCGCATGCCCGCGGCCGTGATGTCGTCCCGCAGCCGATCCAGATCGCTTCTGACCACGGGCTCCACCTGGTCCAGCTCCCGTACGTCGTCCTCCTCGCTCAGGCCGATGAGGTAGTTCCAGTACTCACCCCGGTCGAGGCCGCCGGAGTCCGCGGCGGCCCGCACGGCCCACTCCCAGCAGGCGGCCTCCTCGGGCGTCTTGGGCAGTTTGCGCCCCCGCCCGCCCGCGTAGGTGTCCTCCCGCCCGGCGGAGGCGGCGATCAGGTTGAGCGCGTCCGGGTCCACTCCTCCTTCTCCCACGCTCTCCTCGTGGGTGCGCTTCGCCCGCTGGACGGCGCTGCCGTCGCCCCTGCGCGCGGAGCGGCCGGTGTCGGTCGTCCGCGCGACGGGGGAACCGCTCATCACACGCCGGGCGTTGGCCTCGGCCTCCCGTTCGAAGCGGTCGCCGGGGTCGGAGACGGACAGCCCGTCACCGTGGTCGGTGCCCGCGACGGGGCCCTGACGCTGCTGGATGACATGGGTCAGCTCATGGGCGAGGGTGTGCCGGTCGCCACCGCCGTCGCCGATGACGACGTGGTTGCCGGAGGTGTAGGCACGCGCACCCATCTCGGCGGCGGAGCGGCGGGCCTCGGCGCCGGTGTGCAGCCGTACGTCGGAGAAGTCGGCGCCGAGGCGGCCCTCCATGTCGGTCCGGGTGGTCGTGTCCAGGGGCCGTCCGCTGCCGCTGAGCACGCCGGGCACCGCCGAACGCTGCACGGGTGACTGTGCCGACCGCGTCGCCGGCTCCGACTGTTCCGATTCCCTCGACCGGCCTGATCGCCCCGGCTCCTCGGTGTGCCCGCATCCGGGTCCGTGCCGGTGCCGGTCCAGCGCCCCGGGGTGCCCGGCTCGCCGCAGCGACTGCACCACCGCGGCGTTGCCGATCACCGGCTGCATACCGAGCGGCCCGGCCGCACCCCCAACCGGCCGCTTCACGCCTGCCGTCGGTAAGACCAGGGGTTCCCGCTCGCTGTCCCGACTTCTCCGTGCCCGCACGTCGGCTCCTCTTTCGAAGGGACCTCCCGTCTACCAGTACACGCGCACGGGCACCAGAGGCGAACGGGCAGTCACGCCCATCTGTAAGGGCAAGGAGAGCAACCAACAGGCAGGGGGCGCCACTTGGAAGCTCTAAAGGCAGGCTGACGGGGCCGCGGGCCGGAACCGAAGGCAGCCGCTGATCCGCCCGGCCCGCCCCCTCCCCCGGGCGGGCCCACGGACCACCACACCGCACCCGAGGAGCCCCGCCGGTAGCCCTCCGCGCACCCGGGGAGGGCTACCGCGGTACGGGCGCCGTGCTGTCAGCCGAAGTTGATCCAGGCCCGGGTGGAACCGGTCCCGGGATTCACGTCGAGGTAGTCCTCGCGGCGGTCGGCGTCGAGGTCGGCGAACTGGATCTGGCTGCCGGGCGCGCCGACGCCGGAGGCGGTCGTGCCCTGCGGGGCCCAATACCAGTCACCGCCCTCGGGCTTGGGACCGCCGTTGGCCCACAGGTCGACCGCGCTGCTGTCGTGCACGACGAGGTAGTCGGCGCGGCGGTCACCGGTGAGGTCGGCGAAGCGGACGTTGCGGCCTGCTGCGCCGACACCGCCGGCGATGGTGCCCTGCGGCGCCCAATACCAGTCGCCGCCCTCGGGTTTGGGCCCGCCGTTGCTCCACGCCCGGACCGAACCGTCGTCGTTGACGACCACGTAGTCGGCCCGGCCGTCGCCGTTGAGGTCGGCGAGCCGGATGGTGGTACCCGGTGCGCCTACGCCGCCGGCGATGGTGCCCTGCGGCGCCCAGTACCAGTCACCACCGTCGGGTTTGGGCCCGCCGTTGAGCCATGCCCGGACCGAACCGTCGTCGTTGACGACCACGTAGTCGGCCCGGCCGTCACTGTTGAGGTCGGTGAACCGCACGTCGCGGCCGGACGCGCCGACACCGCCGGCGATGGTGCCCTGCGGCGCCCAATACCAGTCACCGCCCTCGGGCTTGGGGCCGCCGTTGCTCCACGCCTGGACCGAGCCGTCCGCGTTGACCTGGAGGTAGTCGGCCCAGTTGTCGCCGGTGATGTCGGCGTAGAGGACCTGGCTGGGGCCGCCTGCCGTGATCGATCCCTGCTGGTGCCAGGTCCAGCCGGGACCGGCAGGTGAGCCGCCGTTGCGCCACAGCCACGTCTCGCCGGTGGCGGGGGCGACATCGAGGAGGTCCGCCTTGCCGTCGCCGTCCAGGTCGGCGAACTGGATCTGGCTGTCGGGCGAACGGAGGCCGGTGGAGATGGTGCCCTGCGGGCGCCAGATGTAGTCGCCGCCTTCGGACTTGGGGCCGCCGTTGATCCACGCCTGGACGGTGCCGTCGGGGTCCACGACCAGATAGTCTCCTAGGCCGTCGCCGTTGAGGTCGGCGAAGCGCACGTTGCCGCCCGGCTTGCCGACTCCGGAGGCGACCACCTGCGTCCCTGCGGTCCAGGGGGCCGATGCGCCGGGAGTACTCAGCGCCGCCCTGACCGAGCCGTCAGGGTAGACCTGCAGCCAGTCGGCCGCGCCGTCCCC
Source organism: Streptomyces sp. NPDC017095 (assembly GCF_044332325.1). Lineage (NCBI taxonomy): Bacteria > Bacillati > Actinomycetota > Actinomycetes > Kitasatosporales > Streptomycetaceae > Streptomyces > Streptomyces sp. NPDC017095. Next base: position 5,546 of record NZ_JBIROU010000036.1, on the reverse strand, counting down.
GTCGATGTCGGCGAAGCGGTGATTGATGTGCAACGACGACAGGGGCGGGTCGCCGGCGGGCTGGTACTGCCCTGTGGGATTGCCGTACACCTTCACCGCGTCGTATTTCTCGTCTTTTACCTGGTACGACACGACGGTGATCGTGTCGGCCCGGCCGTGACCGAGGACGTCGGCGAACTGCCATTGGGCGAAGGAGCTGCCCGGGATCGTGTTCGCGGAGTGGTTCCAGGTGATGGTGCCGTCGCTGTGGACGCCGCCGTTGAACCAGACCTCGGCCGCGCCGGTGTCGCGTGAGACGATGAAGTCCGCCCTGCCGTCGCCGTTGATGTCGGCGTAATGGACTCGCTCATTGCCACGCAGGGACAGGTTGCCGGGGTAGGAGCCCGGAGTCATGGTGCCGCCGGCGATGACGTCCTGCGGAAGCCAGCCCCGCACCGGGCCGCCGGTACCTCCACCGGGGGAAGGTGTCGACGGGCCGATCCAGCCGGCCCACTCGGCGGCCTCGATGCCTTCGTAGAAGACGTGACCCATCTTGCGGTATCCGTCGTCGCTGGGGTGCAGGAGGTCGGCCAGGTCGGATGTGGCGTTCAGCGCCGCGAAGTTGTCGACCAGCCATACGTGCTTGCCCTGTTCCCGCCGTTCGTAGACCTCTTGGGGCAGGCTGTTGTTGAAGGCGGCGATGCGCTGCTCGGTGGCGGAGTTGGCCGACGGGACGAGTGTCGAGACGACCAGCGTCACGTCCGGCTGCTTGGCGAAGATCTTGTCCATCAGGCTGCCCAGCCGGTCCGGAGCGCCGGCCGGGTCGACGGCTTCGTTCATGTCGTTGGTGCCGATGTGCAGCAGCACCACGTTGGGTTTGTAGGTGTCCATCACGGAGTCCGTGATGCCGATGAGGTCGTTGATCTTCCAGTTCGGATGGCCCTCGTTGTCGTTGTCCGGGATGTTCCCGTAGTGCTGGGAGCCGACGTAGCTCACCGTGGTGTTCTCCTGCTGCCGCAGCTCGTCCCAGAGCGGTCCCCGGTACGCGGCGGTCGTACTGCCCGCGCCGAACGTGATCGAATCGCCGAACGGCAGGATGCGCAGCTCCGGCGGCTCGGCCGCCGCACGCATCGCGCCGAGGCCCACCGCGTAGTGATCGGGGCTCGATCCGGGCAGTCTGTGCACCGGATGGTCCGGGATGTTCTCCGAGGAGACGGCGTAGTCCAGTTCCCCGCCGCTTTGATGGGTCGGCAGACCCGTCCGGTAGAGCCAGGACCGCGCCGGCAGGAAGAACGTTCCGGGTGCGCGGTTGAAATCGCCGAGTACGGTCCACGTCCGGTTCGGCCCCGAGTTGTTCACGTAGGTGGCGATCGCCTGCACCATGGCCTGGGCGTCCCGGCCGCCCTCGCCGCTACTGCTGGAGAGGGCGTGGTAGGTGAAGTACCAGTTGTCATCGAAGCGGACACCCAGGGCGTTGCGGCCCGCCGGGTTCGGGTTGGCCACGATGGTGACCTCGTCCGCCGGCCGCTGCGTGACCATGGCGAGGTTGACTCGGCCTCCCTCGTAGGTACCACCGTTCGGGTCGGTCTGCAGGAAGTAGACCTCGTACCCCTCACGCACCGTCCATCGATGATGCTGGACGAAGCCGGAGTTGCCGGGCGCGTTCGGAGTGATGGTGATGTTGCGGACATATGTCCCCGGCGGTGACGCACCCGCCTCCTGAAGCGCGACGATCTCCGCGGACCGCGCGTAGTCCACCACCGTAGTGGTCCATTTGCTGTCGCCCCCGCTGTTGGCGCCTTGCAGGTTGTTGGTGATCACAGGCCACGACTGCAGGCCGGCGGCCGAAGCAGGGCGCGTCGTCACACCGACGACCGTCAGAAGAGTTCCCAGGATCGCCGACACGACGATCAACGCACGTAAGCGCACCAAGCTGCCCTTTCCCCATGAAGAGAAGCGATACCCGAGCCAGGTCCGGCCCCCGCGGTCGTACTCGTATCTGCACCCGGCCGTGCCCGGCCCGACCGATGACCACCCGCCCGACGCGGATCGTCGCTTTCTGGCGCGAAGGGGCGCGGCCCCACGGGCCCCCGGCTGTCGTATGGCGACGCCGCGAGGGTCCGCGTGACCGGAAGCCGCGCCCCCCGACAGGAAGCACTCTATGAGATCGGTGATCTGCGAACATGACCCTGCGGTAAACAGTCCCGTGTAGCTCGCAGGAGTGACCACCCCTGCCGGCTGAGCGGCGTACGACACCGCCGGCACCGGGATTTCCCCGGCGTCAGCATCTCTCCGGCGCCGGTCGGGGCGACCGCGGCGGCCGCGGTCCAGCAGGTGAACACCAAGTCGCCGTTCGAGCTGCTGGATCGCCCGGGACAGTGGTGGCTGGGCCACGCCGAGGCGCTCGGCGGCGCGGCCGATGTGCAGTTCCTCGGCCACGGCGGCGCAAGCTGGTCGTCTGCCGCCTTCGCGGGCGAAGAATATGAGCGGCCTGTTCAGTACAGCCGAGGTTCTCTCAGGGCGTTGAGGAGAGCGGCGCCCCGTTCGGCGTCGTCGACGCTGACGGCGAACTCCTTCCCCTTGCCCCTGGTGCGGATGACGAGGCATTGCCCGCCGCGCAGCATGACCGTGGTGCCCAGGCCGTTGAGCCGGTAACCCCAGCCGCCTACCTGCGCGGGGGTGCGGTTCTCGGTGCGGGCGGACTCGATGTCCGCCGCATCCCAGCGGCGTACGGGCCAGCCGAACGGTCCGAACGCCACCTCCAGACCCCGCTCCGAGACGCGGGCCTGTACCGCCGCGCAGCCGGCTACCGCGAGGGAGCAAAGCGCGAAGGGTATGAACAGCCCCCAGAACGTCTCCAGGTCGGCCAGGCCGCTGACGAGAGCGATGATCGCTGCCACGGCCACCAGACCGGTCACCGCGGCCAGCGACTGGAGCCAGGGATTGGCCGTCCGGGACAGCCAGACCATGCGCTGTCCTTCGGGGATGCGCAGAACCGGCCCCTGTGGGTGTTCCGGCACTGCGGGAGCAGCGGCCTGGCGGCGGCTGCTCACCAGCCATCCGGCGCAGCCCACGGCGAGCGTCGCCACCAGCGTGGCTACGAGCCAGGGGGTCGGCTGGCGAGCGTGGTGCCAGTCCGCGCGGTCGAGGTTCGCACGGACGACGGATGCCTGGAGGCCGGCGAAGAGGACGCCTCCCGACAGCAGCGTGGTCGCGACCCATGGCCCTCCTCGCGCACAGGCGGCGTCTGGGCTCCGTCGCAGCGTCAGCAGCACGGCAGCCGCCAGGAACAACCAGATGAAGGCAGGGAGGACAGACGCCGCCCACAGCGGCATCGATCCGTCGGGTGTGCTGTCCCCGAGCGTCCAATGGGTGGCCAGCCGGTCCGGCAGCCGTCCGTTCGCGGTCCACGGCAGCGCCGCGATCAAGGCAGCGGTGCCCGCCGCCCACGCGCCCCTGCCCCAGCTCGCCCCGCGGCCGGCCCCTGAGCGGTCGTTCACGGTACCCCCCTGATCATCTCGACGAGTTCGGTCCTGCTGTAACCCAGCCGGGCGGCGTCGCCGACCAGGGCGTGTACGCGCTCCAGCAACCCCGACCGCCGGTCAGCGCCATCGGCCACGGTCACGCCACGGCCCCTGCGGAACTCCAGCAGCCCGTCGTCCCTGAGACCGCGCAGGCCACGCAGGACCGTGTTGACGTTGACGTCGAGCACCTGCGAGAGCTCACGTGCCGACGGCAGGCGGTCCCCCGGCAGGCACTCGCCCTCGGTAATGGCACGACGGATCGCGCCGGCCACCTGCTCATGCAGGGGCCGGGTGTCCCTCTTGTCCAGACGCAGCAACATGGTGCCAGTGACGATAGCACCAGTGGTGTCAACCAGCCGCTGGGAAGGAGTTCCGTACTCCCAGCGAGGCCGTACAGGCGTACAGGTCCTCGCCTCGCCCTCCCCCACACGGAACCGCTGTACGCGGCGAGCGACCACTTCCCGTCGAAGCCAACGGCCTAGAGGTCGAGCCAAATTCGCTTGTCCCGGCGAATCGCCTCCCCCTAGGGTGAGATCACTTCGACGAGACGTTCCCCAGAAGCACGCCGCAGAGCGGGAGCGTCCCACCTCACCGAGGTGCCGGAGGGGCGGCAGCAGTCCTTGTCGACCCTTCCGAGGAGTACCTCATGCACATCGGTATCGGCCTGCCCATCGGCGATCCCGCCGCCCTGCTCACCTGGGCCCAGCGCGCCGACGCCGGGCCGTTCAGCACGCTCGGCCTGCTCGACCGACTCGTCTACGACAACCCCGAACCCCTGGTCGCGCTCGCCGTCCTCGCCGGCCGCACCTCCCGCATCCGTCTCCAGACCGAGGTGCTGCTCGCCCCGCTGCGCGACACCGCCCTGCTCGCCAAGCAGACTGCCACCCTGGACCGGATGACCGGCGGCCGCCTGGTCCTCGGACTGGGCATCGGCGGCCGGGACGACGACCACCAGGCCGCGGACGTCGACAAGCGCACCCGAGGGCGACGCCTCGACGAGCAGATGCCGGTGCTGCGCCGCCTGTGGTCCGGCGAGCCGTACGGCGACGGCATCGGCCCGATCGGTCCTGCCCCCGCCCGGCCCGGCGGCCCTCAGGTGCTGTTCGGCGGCTTCAAGCCCGCCGCTGTCGAACGCGTCGCGCGCTGGGGTGACGGCTTCCTCGCCGCCGCCGCGCCCTCCTGGGCAGGGGGTCTGTTCGACATGGCCCGCGGCTTCTGGAAGGAGTACGGCCGCGACGGTGAACCGCGCATCGTCGCGCAGGTCAACGTCGCCCTCGGCCCGCAGCACGTGGTCCGGGACGCGCAGGCCCGCATGCACGCCTACTACGCCTTCACCGGCATGGCCGACCGCATGGTGGCCGGAATGCTCACCACGCCGGCCGAGATCCGCGATGCCGTCACCGCCTTCGCCGACCTGGGCGCCGACGAGGTCATGCTGTACTGCTACGGCGTCGATCCGGACCAGGTGGACCGCCTCGCCGACATCGTCTGACGTTCCGGACGGTTGACGGACGCGCTCGCTGAGACCGTCCGTCAACCGCTCCGGTACGGGTGTCACGCGGGTTCCAGGGTCGCGTCCCGGACGGCATCTCCGTGAAGGAGTCGCCTCATCCCAAGCGGAGCCCCGCCCCGAGTAGATTACTGTTCAACCTTTTCGCGCCACTGGACGCACACCGGGCCAACATCCGCCATTTTGCCGGTGGACTTACGTGAACGGGGCGGAGGAGTGCGACGTCGGGCCAGGTCGGAGCCCTCGCACCCACCAGGCCCAGCCCGCACCGAGCAGCGGGGCCGTCCGGGTACGAATGCAGCACCACTCACGACCCGGCGCGAACCGACCGTCCGATGTCAACGCCTGTCGGCAGACCGGCGGGCTACCAACTCCCCGGCGCGCACACAACGGCTCGACTTGATTCAGCGTTCAACCTAATTGAGCGGCATGCTGGCCACTAGGGTCCGTCTTCAAAGATCATCTGGGTGATAGATCATGGTGTCGTGGTACGTCGTCATGAACTCACTGACCTGGAGTGGGAGTTGCTCGCT
>NZ_JBIROU010000035.1:0-11962 GCF_044332325.1 Streptomyces sp. NPDC017095 | reverse complement strand
GGGGGCCGACCGCCAGGGTTCGACCGGGAGACTTACCGGCGACGCAACGTGATCGAGCGCTGCTTCAACCGGCTCAAGGGCTTCCGCGGTATCGCCACCAGGTACGAAAAGACCGCCACTTCCTACGAAGCAGCGGTCAATCTCGCGTCGTTCCTGCTCTGGGCAAGATCCGTTTGAAGACGGACCCTAGGCACCCCGTCTCGCCCTGGACCAGCGTCTCCGTGTGGACCCGAGCCGACGATCCCGAGGACGCGGGCGGACTGGCGCGCGCCGCAGCCCGCACCGCCGCCCGGCTCAGGCCCGACGGACCGGCCGCGCTGCATGCCCGGCTCCTGGCAGTCGTCGCTGTCGAGTCGCGCGGCGACGCCGCCGCGGATGCCCCGCTCCCGCGCGCGGCCCTGCTCCCGCCGCCGAACCCTGGCGCCTACGCACTCCCTTCTCATGCACACTCTCCTCACCACTACGACCACCCTGCTCAAGGGGTGGCAACGCCCACTCGTGGTCGCTTTGCGCCTGCTGCCTCTGCTGGTGGTGAGGGCCTACTGCGCACCCATGCTCCTCGTGCTGCCGTACTGGCCGACCGGTCACACCCGAGGCCCGCGGGGCGGGGCCCGCGCCTGGGCAACCTTGGTACAGACCCCTTCCCCGGCCACTAGGCGAGCAGCTGCTCGGCCCTGAACACCTATTGCGGGCAAGGCGGTTGGCCGGGGAGGGGCAGCCTGCCAGAGGTGCTTCGCAGGCCGATCGCCTCACGCCCAGAGCGGGTCGGCGGTGGTCGGCGTCTTGGCATTACAGACGAGCTTGCCCAGTTCATTGTGCAGCCCGACACGGCCGTGGGTCGTGTCGGAGTAGCGGGGACGATGCCGCTTCCAAGTCCGGCTGTGGCAATACACGAGCGCAACTGGCCTATCAGGCGCCGACTTTTCTGCGTATAGGTAAATCAGATTCCCTTATGGAACGTGCGTCACATCCGCACGTAGGGTTCCGGCCAAGCGTGAGACGCCTTGACGTAAACGCTCGCCATCCCGTCTGGGAAAAGCTCACATCCCCTCACCTGGAGCCTCTGTGCGCAAAAAGATGCTGCCCATAGCCGCCAGCATCGCGGCGACCGCTGTCGGCGCGATGCTGGCCACCCCCAGCGCCCTTGCCGCCACGTCGCCCGAGCCCACCCCCTCCGCTGGCCGCCTCATCGCCGCCGCCGAGCCTGTACCGGGCCGTTACATCGTGGTCCTCAAGGACGCCGGGCTGACAAAGTCCGCCGTCAAGGAGCGTTCCAAGGAGCTGACCAGTAAGCACGGCGGTCAGGTGCGCTTCACCTACGGGACCGTGCTGAAGGGCTACGCGGCGGCGATGAGCGCGGAGGACGCCCGCCAGACGGCCGCCGACCCGCGTGTCGCCTACGTTCAGCAGGACGGCATCTCCCACAGCTCCGACACCCAGACCAACCCGCCCTGGGGCCTCGACCGCATCGACCAGCGCACCAACACCCTCGACCAGAACTACACCTACCCCAACACGGCCTCCAACGTCACCGCGTACATCGTGGACAGCGGCATCCGCATCGGGCATACGCAGTTCGAAGGTCGCGCCTCGATCGGTGGCAACTTCGCCTCCGACGCCTACAACCAGACCTGTATGAGCCACGGCACGCACGTGGCCGGCACGGTGGCGGGCAAAGACTTCGGCGTCGCCAAGAAGGCCAAGATCGTCTCCGTGCGAGTCCTGGACTGCACTGACAATGCCTACGACTCCGACATCATCAAGGCAGCCAACTGGATCACCGAGCAGGCCGCCCAGGACTCCAGTCGGCGAGCCGTGGTCAACATGAGCATCAACAGCAGTCAGGGCAACATCAACGCCGCTCAGGACCAGGCCCTCAAGAACTCCATCGCCAAGGGCGTCACCTGGGTCGTCTCCTCCGGCAACAAGAACAGCGACGCGTGCCAGAACTCGCCGGGCAACATCAAGGAAGCCATCGTGGTGAACAACGCCACCAAGAGCGACCAGCGGCGTTCCGACTCCAACTACGGCTCGTGCACCGATCTGTTCGCCCCCGGCACCGACATCCTCTCCGCGGCCCCCGGCAGTGACACCGCCACCACCGTCATGACCGGCACCTCCATGGCCGCTCCCCACGTCACCGGCGCGGCCGCCCTCTACCTGTCCGCCAACCCCACCGCCACCCCGGCCCAGGTCCAGACGGCCATCATCAACAACGCCACGTCCGGCGTCATTGGCGACACGCAGGGATCGCCCAACAAGCTCCTGTACATCGGCGGCGGTACCACCACCCCGCCCACGGGACCGCGCTTCGAGAACACCAACGACTACGCCATCTCGGACAACGCTACCGTCACCTCCCCGGTCGCGGTGACCGGCGTCAGCGGCAACGCTCCCTCCGCCCTGTCCGTGACGGTCGACATCCGCCACACCTTCCGCGGTGACCTGAAGGTCGAACTGGTCGCCCCCGACGGTTCTGCCTACCTGCTGAAGGACTACAACAGCAACGACAGCGCCGACAACGTCCAGGCCACCTACACCGTCGACGCCTCCAGTGAGGTGGCCAACGGCACCTGGAAGCTGCGCGTCACTGACAACTGGGCTAACGATACCGGTTACATCAACGCCTGGTCGCTCCAGTTCTGATCGCCCCTGAACGAGTCATGAGCCGTGGCGAAAACACTGGCCACGGCTCATCCGTGCCCTGTCCCAGCACGGTTCCCGGCCCACAAGGAGCAAGCGGCCGCCCTTTTTCTCCGTCGGTCGTGCCGTGCTACACGGTCAGCCACGTCGTGCGTGCGGCGCGGGATGGCGTCCGGCACCTGACCGCCCACCACATCCTGGACGACCTCGAGACCTCCTCCGTGCAGGTGACCGTCGACTGCGGGCGGCTGGAGACGCTGCACTTGCGTCAGGAAGTCGGCTCGGCGGTCTTCGACATCGGCTTCGGACGCGCCCTGCACCGGGGCGACACCCGCGATCGTCGGCTACACACTCCGCGTCGGTCCGCGCTGGAAACCCTCCGACCACCACGAGCGAACCCTGGCCGTCCCGGTCAGGCAGTACCTCCTGCACATCTTCCATCTCCACTGTCTCCCGTCGGCCGTGTACGGCTACTACAAGCAGGCGTCCGGCGCGAAACGGCGGGATCTCCGCCCGCTCGCCCTGGACGCCTCGCAGAGCGTGCACGTGGTGCCCGCCAAGTGCAGGGCCGGCATCTACGGGATGGCGTGGCAACAGGATGGGTCCGACCGCTGACAGGGGGCGCCGCACATCCGCGGTGCCCTCGCCGAGGAGACACCGCATGCCCAACGCCCGCTGGACCTTCGACGCGACCCCCGCCGCGGTGCGCACCGTGCGCGGCCGGATGTCCGAGATCGTGCGCGAGTGGGGCGCGGCGCTGGACGACGACCAGTATGCGCACCTGCGACTGGTGGCCTCCGAACTGCTGACCAACAGCCTCCTGCATGTGGGCGGGCGCCTGGCTGCCGAGATCACGCTGGACCACCCGTACCTGATCGTCGAAGTTACCGACGGCGACCCCCGCATGCCCCTCCGGGCGACCGCGCACCCGTACGCCGAGCATGGCCGTGGCCTTGCCCTGGTTGATGCCATCTGTCTCCTGCACGGATGCGAACCCGTGGGCACCGGGAAACGCTGCTACGCCGTGCTGTCCCTGGTCCCGGAGACGCCCGGCGCGGCGGGCCGGAACCCACCTCCCGAGGCTGGGAGCGCGGCGAGGCGGCATGCGGACCGCTGGACCCTCACCCCGGCCGCGTACCGCCTGCTGTGCCGGCTCAGCCCCGCTGGACCGGCGGAGTCGCGCGCGACGAGGCGGGAGCGGTGAGGGAGGCCGGGCGGCGACGCCCTGCCTGCGGCGGGGAGCAAGCCCTGGGGCTCCGAGTGACACGTTTCTGCGGGCTCCTGGCTTTGCGTACCTCCGTGGCAGCGGCGGGTTTTTGACGTATCCGTAGGAACCGGGTTCCGGATAGGCGCTGAGAGCCTGCGGCCCTACCTTCGATGTCGTCGGCTGACCGGCGCGGCCGTTCCACAAGGGCATGCCGGTCGGCCGGAACACACACGCTCTGTCTCTGTCATTGTTCGCGTCCAGGACCGCAGGCTCTTCCTCTTGCATCTTCTCCTTCAGGGGGCTTTCCTTGGCCATCTCGGTCTTCGACCTGTTCTCGATCGGTATCGGTCCGTCGAGTTCGCACACGGTGGGGCCCATGCGCGCGGCCCGGATGTTCGCCCGCCGGCTGAAGAACGAGGGCCTGCTGGCACACACCGCGAAGGTACGGGCGGAGCTGTACGGCTCCCTCGGCGCCACCGGCCACGGCCACGGCACCCCCAAGGCCGTCCTGCTGGGCCTGGAGGGGAACTCGCCCCGTACGGTCGATGTCGAGTACGCGGACGAGCAGTTCGAGCGGATCAGGGCGAGCAGCCGGATCAACCTGCTCGGCGCCCATGAGATCCCCTTCGACTTCGACGCCGACCTGGTCCTGCACCGGCGCAAGGCGCTGCCGTACCACGCCAACGGCATGACGGTCTTCGCGTATGACGCTCATGGCGGGCTCATCCTGGAGAAGGCCTACTACTCGGTCGGCGGCGGCTTCGTCGTTGACGAGGACGCGGTCGCGGGTGAGAACCCGATCGTCCCGGACGACACTGTCCTTGCGTACCCCTTCCGCACCGGTGACGAGTTGCTGCGCCTGGCGGAGAAGACCGGTCTGTCGATCTCCGCGATGATGCTGGAGAACGAGAAGACCTGGCGCACCGAGGATGAGATCCGCGCCGGTCTGCTGGAGATCTGGAGGGTCATGCAGTCCTGCGTGTCGCGCGGTATGTCCCGTGAGGGCATCCTGCCCGGCGGCCTGAGGGTCCCCCGGCGCGCGGCGAAGTTGGCGCGCAAGCTGCGCTCCGAGGGGAGTCCGGAGGCGCACGCCATGGAGTGGATCACCCTGTACGCGATGGCGGTGAACGAGGAGAACGCGGCGGGCGGCCGGGTGGTCACGGCTCCGACGAACGGCGCGGCGGGCATCATCCCGGCGGTCCTGCACTACTACCTGGACTTCGTGCCCGGCGCCGACGAGGACGGCGTGGTCCGCTTCCTGCTCGCCGCGGGCGCGATCGGCATGCTGTTCAAGGAGAACGCGTCCATCTCCGGCGCCGAGGTCGGCTGTCAGGGCGAGGTCGGCTCGGCCTGCTCGATGGCGGCGGGCGCGCTGGCGGAGGCGATGGGCGGCACCCCGGAGCAGGTGGAGAACGCGGCCGAGATCGGCATGGAGCACAACCTCGGCCTCACCTGCGACCCGGTCGGCGGCCTGGTGCAGATCCCGTGCATCGAGCGCAATGGCATGGCCGCGGTCAAGGCCGTCACTGCAGCGAGGATGTCGATGCGCGGCGACGGCAGCCACCGAGTCTCCCTCGACAAGGTCATCAAGACCATGAAGGAGACGGGCGCCGACATGAGCGTCAAGTACAAGGAGACGGCGCGCGGCGGCCTCGCGGTGAACATCATCGAGTGCTGAGGCCCGGGCAACCACTGGACCGCTGGGGCCGCCGTGTCCGCTACATCCCGACAGCGCCTTCCGCTGCGTTGAGCGCGCTGATGGCCGCCCGGACCCGCAGCGCGTCCGCGCCGTGCGTCACGTCGAGCCCGGTGATCTCGGCGGCGCGGCGCAGCCGGTAGTCGACCGTGTTGGGATGGACGCACAACGCGCGTGCGGTGTCGCGCCGGCTGAGCCCGCATCGTAGGTAGGCGCGCACCGTGTCGAGGAGTTCGGGCCGGGTCGTCAGGGGCTGCATGAGCCGCGCCAGTGCTTCCCTGGCCGGTCCCGGACGCATCAGCTGGTACTCGAGCAGCACGTCCGGGAGCCGGTAGAGTCCTGGCGACCGTTCCGAGGCGGCCGCTACCCGGCGCACCTCCCGGGCGAGCGTCAGGGCGGCGGGAATGTCCTGGGGGGCGGCGGCCGCCGCGCCGGCCATGATGTCGGCGCCCGCGACCCGCCGCATATGGCTGAGGGCCGCGGCGACCCGCGCCCAGTCCTGCTCCGTGACGTGGTCCGGTGCCGTGCGGCACGGGATGAGCGCGAAGCCGCCGGCACTGGACAGGGCAGCCAGGACGGTGCCGTCGACGTGCCGGTCGAGTTCGACCCGCAGGCGACGCAGTTTGCGTTTGCCCGCGATGACCGGGCTGACCCCGTCCAGTTCCTCGTCCGGGTGTGCGCCGACGGCGAGGTCCAGAATGAAGTAGCAAGGGGGCACGTCGAGACCCCAGCGGGCGGCGGTGCCCGCCACGTCCGCGCCCTCGACGAGCGCTGTCAGGAGCGCCTGCCGCGCCGACTGCTCTTCACCGAGGACCGCTTGCCGCTCGGCGAAGAAGCCGGCGACTACGGTGACCGTCATCCGCTCCAGATACTGGAGCACCAGGACGGTGACGGCCTGTACGTGTGCCAGGTCGTCCGGCACGGCGTGGCGGAGCATCTGCCGCAGGCATTCCTGCGCGCCGACGTGGTAGGCGCGCACGACAGTCTCCACGGGCACCCCTTCCTCCGCACGTTTGGCGGCCGACTGCCTGAGTGCCAGGAGCTGGTCGTCCGTGGGGAGCCACCCTGTGCGCAGCATGGCGGCAAAAAAGCCGATGCCCTGTTCGACGACGCGGCGGATCTCCTTGAGCTGCTCGGCGGGCATGGTGTCGTAAACCGGGACGTGGTCGACGAGCTGCTCGAGCACGCGCTCCGCCAGCTCGGGAAGGGCGTCTCTGAGGCGCTGGTGGAGGACGACGCCGTCGAAGGCCAGAGGCAGCGGTGTGTCGCTCGCGCGCTCCATTCGCCTCCCCCTTTCCCGCCCGGAGCGAGTTCGTCCACGCGTAGCGAAAGCAAAAGTCGCTGGTTTCGTGCGGGGCGTCAATGGCCTGGCGGATGCTGTGAGCGAGGTCTCGCAGTGGGTCTCCGTTGTGACGGATGACAAACGGCGTCGTTGATGTCTGGACGACAGCCGGGGTTCGTGGAGCGGTCCTTCCATCAGCCTGCTGGGACACCACCGCCACCGTGTACCCAGGAGACCTCATGCCAGTGACCATGCTGTCCGCGCGCACGTTCCGCGCGGGGCTGACCTCCGCGGCCGTCTGCGCCGCCACCGTGCTCACCGTCTCGTTGGCCGTGCCAGCCCAAGCCGAGGAGGCGTCCGCCTTGCGGGAAGGAAGTGTGGCGGAGGCGTTGTGGAACTACGTGAGTTCACCGGACGCCGTGCCGGGTGCCAATGATTGGGCGTGCAAGCCGAGCGCCGAGCACCCGGAGCCGGTCGTTATGCTGCCGGGTACGTTCTTCAACTTCGGCGCGAACTTCGTGAAGGCGGCGCCCCGGCTGAAGAACGCGGGCTACTGCGTCTACGCGGTGAACTACGGCTTCACCTCCCTGTCCCTGGGCCGCGTCGGCGGTCTCGGGTCTAACCGGGCATCGGCGGCCCAACTCGGCACCTTCGTCGACAAGGTCCTCGCGTCGACGGGCGCCCACAAGGTGGACATCATCGGGCACTCGCTCGGCGGGAGCGTGCCCATGTGGTGGATGAAGAAGATGGACGGTGCGCGCAAGGTCGACAAGTACGTCGGCTGGGCGCCGAGTTCGCACGGCACGAGCCTGAACGGGATCGTGGACCTGGGCGAGAAGCTGAACCTCATGGGCTTCGTGACGCACCTGTCGAACGTGGCGCAGTTCCCAGGCGTCATCGAGCAGACGAACACCTCCGAGTACACCCGCGAGATGTGGGCCGACGGCGACACCGTCGCCACGGGCCCGCACTACACTGTCGTGATGACGAGGTACGACACCGTCGTGACGCCGTACACCAGCCAGGCGCTCAAGGGCGAGAACGTCAACAACATGGTCCTGCAGGACGCATGTCCGACCGACCGTGCCGGGCACATGGGCCTCTTCAACGACGACCCGACCCTGCAGATCACCATGAACGCCCTGGCCGACGGGCCGAAGGACTTCAAGCCGAAGTGCCACGGCTTCGGACTGCAACTTCTGTGAGCCAGGCGGCCGACAAGCACACGGCTCTGGATGGGCAAATCCAGGTGTGAGGGAGTGGGGCCGGGGCAGTCAGTGGAGGAACCGCCGGACGCTCCCCGCGCCCCACACCTCGAAGGGGCTCACGCCCCACTACTACGCGCGCTGCCGTCGGGAAACGCTGCCCGAATGGCATCGCGCCCTGCTTTGCGGCAATCCGCTCACGTGTTTCCACGCCGCCCGCAGCCGATGATTCGCATCGTGTAATCTTCCGGCTCTGCGAGCTGGGAGAAATGGGAAGATCCTGCTCTGTCCCTGTTTTCCTGCGCCACCGTTTTGGTACGGTGCGGGAATCGACTCGCGCGGACCGGTGATCCAGGCCCGGGCGCGGAATGCCTCGGGCGGAATCGTCCCGCGTGTACTACGTCGGCTCCGCACTTCCCCCCGCGCACCGACGGCGAGTTGCTGGGCGCGGTGTGTCCGGGCTCCCGGGAGAAGGAGAGCGAGGAAGACGACGTGATGCAGACGCGTGGTTCTGCTCTGCCCCTGGCCCGCGTCCTCACCGACGAGCGCGCCGAACCGGTGCTGCTGTTTGTCGAAGGCGCCGCCGGCGAGGGGAAGAGTCACCTGCTCCAAGAACTGGCCGACCTGCCCGGGACGACAGACACGGTTCCCATACGGTGGCAGTGCGGAGCCGACACCGGACCGCCGGACGAGGGGGCGCCGGCCCTGTCCCTGTGGCTGGTGGACGACGTCCACCGGGCGGACGAGAACGAACTGCGACGGCTGCGCCGCATCCTCAAGGGACTGGAGCCGGGCTCGGCGGCCGCCGTGACCTACCGGCCCGAGGAACTCCCTGTCCCCGGCCTTCCGCTGGGTGGTCCGCCGATGAAGTACGCCTCCCGTCTGACGGTGCTTCGGCATCGGTTGACGCCCTGGGACGAGAAACGCGTCGGTCGGGCCGCCGCGGAGGTGCTGGGCGGGAATTGCACGGCCGGGGCGGTGCGCAGACTGTACGAGCTCACCGGCGGAGTGCCTGGGGTGGTCGTCGACCTCCTGGCCGCACTGAGGCAATGGCATCCGGCGGTCACCGTCACGGCTGCCGAGGTCGAAGCGGCGGGTGTGCCGACCCGTCTCGCGGAACTGGCGCTCAGCCGTACGTACGCGCTGTCGCCGGAGGACCGGCCGGTGGTCTGGGCTGCCGCTGTCCTCGGCGGACCCGCCGGCCGCGATGAGCTGATCGCGGTGTCGGGTCTCGGAGCGGCGGCGGGGAGCGGCGCGTTGCTGCAGGCTTTGGAGGGGGCGGCCCTGGCGGAGCCGGCCGAAGGCCGCTACGGCTTCGCCGTCCCGCTAGCCGCACCGGCCGTACGGGCCTTCGTGCCCGGACCCGTCCGCCAGGACCTACACGCGCGGGCGGCAGGCGTACTGAGTCGCAGGCAGCCCGTGCCCTGGGCCGACGTGGCCGAGCACCACAGGTCGGCCGGCGAAACCCGCAAATGGCTCCAAGCGGTGGAGAAGGCAGCCAAGGCGGCGGCCGTGTCGGGTCAGCACCAGCAGGCGATCAACCTTCTGGAAAAGACGCTGGCCACGCCCGACCTGCCGCCGCAGAACCGGGCCCGCCTCGCGCCGCTCCTCGCCCGCAGCGCGGTGACCGGGCTGCGCTCGGACCAGACCGTGGAGGTGCTCGCGCAGATCGTGCAGGACGCATCCCTGCCCCCGTCTGTTCGCGGAGAGCTACGGCTCGACCTGGGTCTCATGCTGTGCAACCAGATGGGCCGGGGCCACGAAGGGCGCAAGGCACTGGAGACCGCCGCCGCCGAACTGTGCGAGGTCCGGCCCGGCCTGGCCGCGCGCGCTATGGCGGCACTCTCCAGTGTGTTCTTCCCGGGCAACTCCCTCGACACCGACCGGGAATGGATAGCCAGAGCCATCGACGTCGCGGACGCAAGCGGAGACGAGGTCATGCGCACGGCGGTGCTGGCCAACCGAGCTGACCTCGCCTTGAGCTGTGCCGACCCGGGGGCATGGGAGCTGGTCAAGAAGTTGTCCACGAAGGACACGGATCCCGCGTGCGCCCGGCAAGCGGCGCGGGGCCTGTGCAACGCCGCGAACTCCGCGGTCTGGCTCGGTTTCCACGAACGGGCGGAAAACCTGCTCGCAGATGGACTGGACCTGGCCACGCGCAATGGCGCGCCCTACCAAGAGCACACCGCGCTGGGGGCGCGGCTGCTCCAGGAGTGGTGGACCGGCCAGTGGCCGGGCCTGGCCAAGCGGTGTGAGGACTTCGTCGCCGCGACCGCCGACATGCCGTTCATCGCCTCCGACGCTTATGTCGTACGAGGTCTGCTCGCCCTCGCCCAGGGCGACTGGGGTGAGGCGGTGTCCTGGCTGTCCCAGCGCGGGACGACCCGGGCCGAGAATCTGCCGGTTCCCCTGGCCGCGACGGCGGCCGGCGCTGCGATCCGGCTCTCCCTGGCCCGCCAGGAAGATTGGGTCGCGGCAGAGCAGGCCCGGGCCGCCTGGACGGCGGTTGCGGAGAAAGGGGTGTGGCCGTGGGCGGCGGAACTCGCGCCGTGGGTCGTGGAGGCGCTGGCACGCACGGACGACAGGGCTGCGGCGCAGGGCATGGTCCGGGACTTCTCCCAGGGGCTCGGGCAACGCGATGCGCCCGCCGCACGAGCTGCGCTCCTCTGGAGCAGGGCCGTGCTCGCCGAAACCGAAGCACCGTCCCGGGGAAACTCCGACCCGGCACGGCAGGACGCATTGCTACGGGCCGCTGAGCTGTACCGGCAGGCCGCGGCGGCTTACGCCGAGCTGCCCCGCCCTTACTCCCGGGCCCTGACGCTGGAGGGCGCCGCCCGCTGTGCGCTCGCAGCGGACACCGAAGCGGATTCCGACCCGCTCACGGAGACCAGCGGCATCGCCGCGCCGCCTGACCCGGTGTCCGGTCGCCCGTCGGCCGCATGGGCGGTCACCGAGCTGGAGACCTGCGTCCAATGCTTCGCCGAACTGGGCGCCGTCTGGGACGCGGCGCGGGCCAGAGCCCTGCTGCGCACGCGCCAGCCGGCGAAGACGGGCCGCCCTCCCGGTCGGCCCTCGCACGCCGACGCCCTGTCCCCACGGGAGGCAGAGGTGGCACAGCTCGCGGTCTCAGGCCTGACCAACCGGGAGATCGCCGTCACCCTCCACCTCTCCCCTCGGACAGTGGAGCAGCACATCGCCCGCGCCATGCGCAAGACCGGTGCACTCTCCCGCCGAGACCTTGAGCACAGGCTGGGGTGAACGCCTGAGGGCGACACTGGATGACGGTCAGGGACCGCGAGGGCCCGGGGCGTCGGCCGCGGAGCGACACGTTCCCCCGCTCCGCTTTTGCGTGCGCCATGGCATCGGCTGGACTTTTCTGTCGTATCCGTAGAAGTCGGGTTCCGGATAGGCGCCGAGAATCTGCGGCACTACATTCGGGGTCGCCGACCAATCGGCGTGGTCGCCCCCACCCGGGCAATCCTGTCGGTCGGGCAGTGCACGGGCATCAAAGGGCTGCGTGCGGCTCGGCTTGTCTCACCCATACGATCCGAGCCCTTCATGATCCTTCCGCAGCCGGAGCTCAGTGCGGGAAATCCCCGTCACCGAGCGCTGGCTGTGCCCGTGTGTGCAGCATCTGGTGCCATCGTTCCTCGCGTCCAGGTCCGCAGGCTTCTCCTCCTGCACAGCGGAACGGCAAAAATCCGGTCGACAGGAGAGAGACGATCCCCGGCTGATGCAGGCGCAGAAAGGCCTGAGGACCGGCGGAGACAAGTGCCTGCAGGCCATCGAGCCCGGCCGCGCTGAAAGGTTGCGTCCTAGCGAGCTCGTGCACGGTAGGGTCCGTCTTCAAAGATCATCTGGGTGATAGATCATGGTGTCGTGGTACGTCGTCATGAACTCACTGACCTGGAGTGGGAGTTGCTCGCTCC
>NZ_JBIROU010000034.1:0-12580 GCF_044332325.1 Streptomyces sp. NPDC017095 | reverse complement strand
CCTGGCCCACCACCCACCAACCCCGCCGCGCCGCCATCTCCTCCTTCGGCGTCAGCGGCACCAACGCCCACCTCATCCTCGAACAAGCACCACCCGCCCCCACCCCCACCGAGGACACCGACGGCACCCACGACACCGGCGACGACCGCGACGCCGTGCTGCCGCTGCCGGTGTCCGCCCGGACCGAGGAGGCGCTGCGCGACCGGGCCCGCGGGCTGCTGGCCCACCTCGCGGAGCACCCCGGCGAGCGGACGCGCGACCTCGCCTGGTCGCTGACCCGGCGGGCCGCGCTGGACCACCGCGCGGTCGTGGTGGCCCGCGACCCGGACGAGGTGCGGCGGGCCCTGGAGGCGCTGGCGGACGGCAGGACCGCGCCGGAGCTCGTGCGGGGCGTGCGCGGGACGGGCCGCACGGCCTTCCTGTTCACCGGGCAGGGCAGCCAGCGGGCGGCGATGGGCCGCGAGCTGTACGACGCGTTCCCGGTGTTCGCCGACGCCTTCGACACCGTCTGCAAGCACCTCGACGTCCATCTGGACCAGCCGCTCAAGGACGTCGTCTTCGCCGCGGAGCGGCCGGACGGCCTGCTGGACCGCACCGCGTACGCGCAGCCCGCCCTGTTCGCCTTCGAGGTGGCGCTGTTCCGGCTGCTGGAGCACTGGGGAGTGCGCCCGGACTTCGTCGCCGGCCACTCCATCGGGGAACTGGCCGCGGCGCACGCGGTGGACGTGCTGTCCCTGCCGGACGCCGCCCTGCTGGTGGCGACGCGCGGCCGGCTGATGCAGCGGCTGCCGGCCGGCGGCGCGATGGTGGCCGTACAGGCGGACGAGACGGAAGTGCTGCCGGTGCTCGCCGGCCTCGGTGGCACGGTCGGCGTCGCCGCGGTCAACGGACCGGCCGCGGTGGTGCTCAGCGGCGACGAGGCCGCCGTGACCGAGGCGGCCGGCATCTTCGCCGCGCGGGGCCGCAAGACCCGGCGGCTCCAGGTCAGCCACGCCTTCCACTCCGCGCACATGGACGGCATGCTGGAGGAGTTCCGGCGCGTGGCGCGGGACCTGGAGTTCCGGGCGCCGCGCATCCCGCTGGTGTCCACCCTGACCGGCGGCCTCGTGACCGCGGCGGACCTGGGCTCCGCCGACTACTGGGTGCGGCACGCCCGGGAGGCCGTCCGGTTCCACGACGCCGTGCGCACCCTGGACGGCCAGGGCGTCGGCACGTTCCTGGAGGTGGGCCCGGACGGTGTGCTGACCGCCATGGTCCGCACCTGCCTGCCGGACGCGGCGGACACCGTGGCCGTCGCGTGCGCGCGGGCCGGGCGGCCGGAGGAGCGGTCGCTGGTCGCCGCGGTGTCCCGGGCGTACGCGGCCGGCGTGGCGGTGGACTGGGACGCGTACTTCGACGGCACCGGCGCCCGGCCGGTGGACTTGCCGACGTATCCGTTCCAGCGCCGGCGTTTCTGGCTCGACGCGGACGAGGGCGCGCACGTGCCGGACCGGACCCGCCCGGCGGGGGCGCGGGAGACCGGGCACCCGGTGCTCGGCGCCGGCGTCGAGCTGCCGGCCCGGGACGGCGTGCTGTTCACCGGCCGGCTGTCCCTGGCGGACCACTCCTGGCTCGCCGACCACTCGGTGCTGGGCACCACGGTCCTGCCCGGCACCGCGCTGGTGGACATGGCCCTGGCGGCGGGCCGCGAGGCGGGACAGGACGCCGTCGGCGCCGTGGAGGAACTCACGCTGGAGGCGCCGCTGGTGGTGCCCGAAGGCGACGAGATCGAGGTGCAGCTGCTGCTCGGCGCGCCCGACGCCGCCGGACGCCGTCCGGTGAGCGTGCACGGGCGGTCGCGGGACGCGGGCGACGGTGCGCCGTGGACCCGCCACGCCACCGGGCTGCTCGGCACCCCGGCCGCCCCGGAGCCCGTGGCCGGCACCGCGTGGCCGCCCGCCGGCGCCACCCCGGTCGACGTGTCCGGGCTCTACGACGAGCTGGCGTCCGCCGGGCTGGGCTACGGCCCGTTCTTCCGGGGCCTCAGCGCGGCCTGGCGGCACGGAGACGAGGTCTTCGCGGAGGTGGCGCTGCCCACGGCGGACCCCGTCGGGACCGCCGCCGGGTTCGGTGTGCACCCGGCCCTGCTGGACGCCGCCCTGCACGGCATCGGCGCCGGCGCGCTGCTGCCGGCCGACGCCGGGGCGCAGGTCCCGTTCGCCTGGACCGGGGTGAGCCTGCACCGCGCCGGCGCCCGCGTCCTGCGCGTCACCCTGGCACCGGCGGGCCCCTCGGCCGTGTCGGTGACCGCCACCGACGACCGGGGACGGCCGGTGCTCTCGGTGCGCTCGCTCACCCTGCGCCCGATCTCCCGCTCCCAGCTCCCCACGGCCGACGCGCGGCTGCGCGACGCGCTGTTCACGGTGGACTGGCAGCGGACGGAACCGGCGGGCCCGGCACCGCGCTGCGCGGTCCTGGGCGACAGCACCCTGCCGGCCGGCCTGGAGGCCGGCGGGGCACGGCCGGCCGTCTTCGCCGGGCTCACGGAGTTCGGCGCCGCCCTGGACGCGGGCACCCCGCCGCCGGACGTGGTGGTGTTCCCGTGCCCGGCGTCCACCGGGACGGGACGCGCACTCCTCCACGACGTCCTGGCGCTGACCCGGACCTGGGCGGCCGACCCCCGCTTCGCCTCGCTGCGGCTGGCGGTCGTCACCGGGCGGGCCGTCGCCACCGGCCACACGGACGGCGAACTCGCCCTGGCCGAGGCGCCGGTGTGGGGCCTCGTCCGGTCCGCGCAGACGGAGCACCCGGAGCGCTTCCTGCTGCTCGACACGGACGGCACCGAGGCGTCCGCGCGGGCACTGGCGTCCGCCCTCGGGACGTACGCGCCGCAACTCGCCCTGCGCGAGGGCCGGCTGTACGCCCCGCGGCTGGTGCGGGCCGCCGTGCCGGCCGCCCCGGAGCGGCTCGCTCTCGACACGGACGGCACCGTGCTGGTGACCGGGGGCACCGGCGGACTGGGCGCGCGGGTCGCCCGGCACCTGGTCACCCGGCACGGCGTGCGCCGGCTGGTCCTGGCCAGTCGCCGCGGCCCGGACGCCGAGGGCGCCGCAGGGCTGGCGGCGGAACTGACCGGTCTCGGCGCGGAGGTCACCCTCGCGGCGTGCGACGTCGCCGACCGCGACGCCCTGGCGGCCCTGCTCGCGGACCTGCCGCCCGGCCGGCCGCTGACCGCCGTCGTGCACGCGGCGGGCGTCCTCGACGACGGCGTGCTCGGCTCGCTCACCCCGGAACGCCTGGACACGGTCCTGCGGGCCAAGGCCGAGTCCGCGCTCCACCTGCACGAGCTGACCCGGGAGCTGCCGCTGACCGGCTTCGTCCTGTTCTCCTCGGCGGCCGGAGTGCTGGGCGCCGCCGGGCAGGCCAACTACGCGGCGGCCAACGCGTTCCTGGACGCGCTGGCGCACCACCGGGCCGCCCAGGGGCTGCCCGCCACCTCGCTGGCCTGGGGTCCGTGGGCCGAGGACGCCGGGATGACCGCCTCCCTCGACCCCGCCGCGCGCTCCCGGCTCTCCCGTACCGGGGTGCTCCCGCTCGCCGCCGAGGACGGGCTGAGCCTGCTCGACTCGGCCTGGGCGGCGGGCGCGCCGGCGCTGGTGCCGATGCGGCTCGACACGGCGGTGCTGCGCGGCGCGGTGGCGCGCGGTGCCGTACCGGCGCTGCTGCGCGACCTCGTCGCCCCGCTCGCCGCACCGCGCGCGGACGAGGAGACGGCCGCCGGCGCGCCGCAGCCGTCCCTGGCCGGACTCGACGGCGCCGCGCGCGTCGCGGCGCTGCGCGAGCTGATCCGCACCCACGCCGCCGAGGTGCTCGGCTACGGCCCCACGGAACGGTTCGACGACAGCAAGCCGTTCCTGGAGTCCGGGTTCGACTCGCTGACGGCCGTGGAGCTGCGGGGCGCGCTGAACCGGGCGACCGGTCTGACGCTGCCGGCGACCGTGGTCTTCGACAGCGCCACCCCGGCCGTACTCGCCGCACGGATCGGGCAGTTGCTGGACGCCGCCGGCCCGGCGCGCGGCGCGGCCGTGACCGACACCGTCGACGTCCTGTACCGGGCCGCCTGCGCGCAGGGCCGGATCGGGGAGGGCAACGAGTTCCTGATGGCCGCCTCCCGGCTGCGGCCGGCCTTCGGCGCCGGGCGGACGGACGTCGCGGGCACCCCGGTGCGGCTGGCGGAGGGCCCCGACCGGCCGGCGCTGATCTGCTTCCCCAGCATCGGCGCCTCGTCGAGCCCCTTGCAGTACGCGCGCATCGCGGCGGCCCTGGACGGCCGGCGGGAGCTGCGGGTGCTGCCGGCGCCCGGCTTCACCGAGGGCGAGCCGGTGCCCGCGGATCTCGACGCCCTGGTGGCGGTGCAGGCGCGCGCGGTGCTCGACTGCGCCCAGGGCGGCGCCTTCGCCCTGGCCGGGTACTCCTCCGGCGGCTGGCTCGCCAACGCCGTCGCCGCGCACCTGGAGCGCGAGGGCCACGGACCGGCCGCCGTGGTGCTCCTGGACACCTATTTCCTCGACAGCCGGCTGCCGCTGATCCAGCCCGCGCTGACCCAGGCCATGTTCGACCGCGAGGAGGTCTTCGGCCGTATCGACCATGTGCGCTGGACGGCGATGGGCGCCTACCTGCGGCTGTTCGCCGACTTCGCCCCGTCCGCCACCCGCGCCCCCACCGTCCTGGTCCAGGCCACGGCGTCCCTGCCGGCCGCCGAGGGCCAGGAACCGCTGCCCGACCTCACCGACCGCGACCTGCCGTTCCCGATGGCCGTCGAGCAGGTGCCCGGCGACCACTTCACCATCGTCGAGGACGACGCCGCCGGGGTCGCGCGCTCGGTCCACACCTGGCTGACCCGCCTGACCGGAGGCGCCGGCTCGTGACCGGCCGCCGGCCCCCGTATCCCGCCGCCCCGTCGGCACACCCGAACCGAGAGGAACCCGAAATGAGCGACGCGCTCGCCGCCCAGGAACTGCCCGAGTACCCGATGCGCCGGGGCTGCCCCTACCACCCGCCCACGGAGTACGCCGGCCTCGACGAGAAGGGCCCGCTGTCCCAGGTACGGCTGTACGACGGGCGGACGGCCTGGCTGGTGACCCGGCACGAGGAGAACCGCGACATGTTCGCGGACGCCGCGCTGTTCTCCTCCGACCACGACAACCCGGCCTTCCCCATCCTCGCCGAACGCGAGAAGAACTTCCCCGAGTTCACCCAGGAGCTGTTCGGCCTGGACGGGGAGCGCCACCGGTCGCGCCGGCGCATGCTGCTGCCGCGCTTCACCGCCAAGCAGGTGGAGCGGATGCGGCCGATGATCCAGGAGGTGGCCGACGACCTCATCGACGAACTGCTGCGCCACGAGACCCCGGTCGACCTGGTCGCGGTCCTGGGCCGGCCCCTGCCGTCGCGGGTCATCTGCAAACTGCTCGGCATCTCCTACGAGGAGCACGAACTCTTCGAGCGGCACGCCCAGGGCATCATGCAGGCGCCCGACCTGGAGCAGGCCATCCTCGCCGGCCGGGAACTGCTGGACTACCTCGTCCAGGTGGTCGAGGCCAAGCAGGAGCACCTGGCGGACGACATGCTCAGCACGCTCATCACCGAGCGGCTGCAGACGGGCGAACTCACCGGCATCGAGGTCTCGAAGCTGATGGTCGCCCTGCTCATCGGCGGCCAGGAGACCACCACGAGCATGATCGGCCTGGGCACGCTCACCCTGCTGGAGCACCCCGACCAGCTCGCGCTGCTGCGGGAGGACCCGTCGCTGCTGCCCGGCGCGGTGGAGGAGCTGATGCGTTTCCTGTCCATCGCCGACCTGACCACGCTGCGGGTGGCCACCGCCGACGTCACGGTCGCCGGGCAGACGATCAAGAAGGGTGACGGTGTCATCCTGTCGACCGCCGCGGCCAACCGGGACGGCAGCGTCTTCGAGAACCCGGACACCTTCGACATCCGCCGCTCCACCCAGGGCCACCTGGCGTTCGGCCACGGCCCGCACCGGTGCCTGGGCGAGAACCTCGCCCGGGCCGAGCTGGAGATCCTCTTCGGGACGCTCTTCAAGCGGATCCCCACGCTCAGGCTGGCCGTGCCCCTGGACGAGGTGTCGATGAAGGTCGGCATGACGCTGGAGGGCCTGCACGCGCTGCCCGTGACCTGGTGACCCGCTCCGGGCCGGAAGGGCCCGGAGAACACCAAGCCATCGAAGACCCCGACGATCCCGAAGACCCCGAAGACAAGGAAGCTCGCATGGACGACCGTTCCGCGGTCATCGAGACCTGCGACCGTATGGGCTGGCACACGGACCGGCACGAGTGGGCCGAGGTCACGGCCCTGTTCACCGACAAGGTCCTGGTGGACTACACCAGCCTCCTGGGCGGGTCACCGGCCACCACGCCCGCGCGTGACCTGGTGGACTCCTGGGCCGCGGTGATCGGCGGCTACGACGCCTCCCAGCACCTGATGACCAATCACCTGGTCACCGTGGAGGGCGACACGGCCCGGTGCACCGCCTCCTACCAGGCGACCCACCGGCTGGACAACCCGCTGGGCTCGCCGCTGTGGCGGATCGGCGGGCTGTACCGGTTCCACCTGGTGCGCTCCGCCACCGGCTGGAAGATCGACGAGATCGCGATGACGGTGCTCTGGGCGGAGGGCAACCAGGGCATCGCGGAGATCGCCGCGCAACGGCAGACGGCCGCGCGCGGCACGGCCGGCTGACCGCCGGCCCCCGGCCCGCCCCGTTCCCCGTACCCGTCCCGTCCCCGTCCGCGCCCCCGTGCGCGGCGACCACCTGTTGAGGAAGTCCCACCATGTCCGACAGCACCAGCACATCGACCGGCCTGCGGGGAAAGCGCGCCGTGGTCACGGGCGGCACGCGCGGCATCGGCCTGGCCATCGTCCGGCGCCTGGCCGCGCAGGGCGCCACCGTGGTGACCTCGGCCCGCAAGGAGACCGACGACCTGCCCGACTCCGTACGGCTGGTGACGGCCGACCTGAGCACCCAGGAGGGCGTCGCGCATCTGGCCGGCACGGCGCTCGACCTGCTCGGGGGCGTGGACATCCTGGTCAACAACGCCGGGGGCGCGAGCGGCGGCGGCATGCCGAACTTCGAGGGCTACGCGTCCCTGTCCGACGAGGCCTACCTGGAGGCATTCCTGACCAACTGTCTGGCCGCGGTGCGCCTGGACCGGGCGCTGCTGCCCTCGATGGTCGAGCAGCGCGGCGGCGTCATCATCGAGATAGCCTCGACCGTCGCCCGCCGGCCCGCCGGGCCGCTGCTGCACTACGGCGCGGCGAAGGCAGCGCTCATCAACTACGCCAAGGGTCTGGCGACCGAGGTGGCGCCCTACGGCGTACGCGTCAACAGCGTGCTGCCGGGTCTGGTCAGGACGCCCGCCATGGACCTGGTCGCCCGGCACATCACGGGTACGACGGGCCAGGACGGCGATGCCGCCGTCCATCTGATGGTCCAGGCGGAGGGCGCTCCGATGGCCGGGGTGACCGAGCCGGAGGACGTCGCCGACCTGGTGGCCTTCCTGGTGTCCGACCGGGCCGCCCGGATCACGGGCGCCAGCCATGTGATCGACGGCGGTGCCCTGCCGCAGGTGTGAACGCGCCGTGTCCCGCGCGGCGTGGGCCGCGCGGGACACGTCCGGGGGCGGTGGGGACTCAGGTACGGAACCTGGGTCCCGCGGATATCAGCGGGCCCACCTTGTTCACGGCGTCGATGCGCGACGTCGCGTCCAGCTTCCGGAAGATGTTGCGCATGTGCCTCTTGACGGTGCCCTCGGTGATGGAGAGGTGGCGTCCGACCTGGCGGTTGCTCATCGCCTGTGCCACGCACTGGAGGACTTCCAGTTCCCGCATCGTCAGTTCGCTGGCCTTCAGCCGGTCGTCGGCCGTCTCGGCCGTCCTCCCGACGGAGGAGCCGGCGGAGCCAGGGGAGCCAGGGGAGACGGACAGAGCGGAGGGGATGGAGGGGACGAAGGGCGCGGACGGTGCGGCGAGGGCGAGGCCGTCACCGCGCGGGGTGCGGACGCCGGACGCGGCCGCGCGGTGCGCGCCGACCAGTTCCTCGCTCTCCTCGCGCGGTTCCGGGCGGGCGGCGAGGGGTTCGCCGACGGCGATGTGCTGCGCCCTCGCCTCCTGGAGGAGCGCCTGCCGCATGGACCAGGGCACGGATTCGGCCACCACCCTGCGCAGCAGCGCCCCGGGGAAGACCAGTTTGCCCTCGCTGTCCACCAGCAGCCCGGCCTCCAGCGCCTCGTCCAGCAGCGGCAGGAGCGTCGCGGTGGACTTGCCGAGGAACGCCGCGAGGGAGGAGAGCTGGGCCGGCCGCAGCGCGGTGTTCAGCACCGCCGCGACCCGCAGCATGTGCCGGCTGGCCGGCGAGAGGGAGGACAGGTAGCCCCGGACGACGATCTGGATCCGCTCCGGCAGCGCCGGCGACCGCAGTTGGGCGGTGCCGTCGAACACCTCGATGCCGCCCTCCTCCAGCAGGCCCCGGACCAGTTCCGTCACCATGAGCGGGTTGCCGCCCGCCGACTCCACGATGCCGAGCAGTTCCGGAGAGGGCCGCGCCCCGGACAGCTCGGCGCACAGCAGCATCGCGTCCCGCTTGGAGAGCTGCCCCAGTTGCATCCGCATCACGCGCACGGTGTGGCCCGGGTTGGTCCGGTGCAGGCGGTCGCTCACGCGTCCGGGCCGTACCGCGAGGGCCAGCAGGCAGTCACGGCCGGTCAGCTGCGCCAGGGCGTGGCACAGGTCGGTGATCACCGCGGGGTCGGCGGTCTCGACACCGTCGACGACGATCAGCTTGGGTGCCGCCAGCGGCAGGGAGTGGTCGTCCGCGAAGACGGCCGACGCGGCGAGTTCCGCCGGGGACTCGACGCAGAAGCCCTGGCCGCGGGCGAGCCGCGCCAGCTCCGTGAGCATGGTCGTCTTGCCCACGCCCGCCCGGCCCTCGACGACCAGGAGACTGTTGCCCTCGCCCGCCGCCACCGAGGCGAGCAGGGCCGACATCGACTTGCGATCGGACTCCCTGCCGAGCATGCGAATCCCCCGTTCGATAACGTCCATCGGACCGACCTCCGTCCTTTGCTGTGGTGCTCCGGGCTGCCCTTGATGAGTGGTCGGCGGTGCCGGGGGCAGCCGTGGTACCCGGCACGCGCGTGCATCGCGGTTGCGACGGTGTACGGACCGGCCGGCTCACCCGGCCGACGCGGCGGCCGTGCCGCGGTGGACAGAGACGTACGAGGCCGGTCCGGCCCCGGTGGCACCCGCGCAGAACAGAAAGCCCGAACTGAAGATCCAGTAGACGGCCGCGGCGTGCCCGCCGGGGCCCGTTCCCCCTCTTGCCGTCCGAAGAACAGCCCCTCCTCCTGATCGCTGCGTAATGCTTGCCGCCGGAAGTGGACGGGGCAAGCGATCGTTGGCATTTGGTCAACTCGCCCGCGCCGGCCCCGGTGACGACGGCCACTTCCGGCGACGGACCGCACGTCGGCGGCCGGTTGCCCGCGACCCGCTCCAGCCCTGGCCCGGCGGCCTGTACGGGGCGCGGGGGCGCCCGGAGGCGTAAGCGGAGTGACCTGGGCCTCACTCACAGTCGCAAAAGAAAAAATATTGCTATGTTTATTGGGCCGCCAGCGCCGTCGGCCGACTGAACAGGTTCCGAGGAGGTCAGCCATGAGCACACCAGCCACAGCCGTCCTCGCCACACCGACCCGAACAGGCCGTACAGGCCGAACAGGCCTTACCGACCTGACCGATCTCGCCGCCTACAGCGAGCGGGTCTTCGGGCACCTTCCCCGATGCGACCAGCGCCGGTGGGCGACCGTCTATCTACGCGGTCTGCTGTCCACGCCGGGACGCAAGTCGGGACGCCGTATGGCCCGTGTCCTGGGCCTGCCCTCCAGCGCCTCCCAGTCCTTGCAGCAGTTCATCACCTCCAGCCCCTGGGACTGGGAGGCCCCGCGCGGAGAACTCTCGCGCATCGCCGCCGGCCTGATGCCCGGCGCCGTCTGGACGACCGCCACGGTGCTGCTGCGCAGGGGCGGCACCCAGTCCGTGGGCCTGCACCAGCGCCTGGTGCCCGAGAGCGGCCGGCACATCAACTGCCAGGTGGGTATCGGCCTGTTCCTCACGGACGGCCGGCGGAGCATCCCTGTTCACTGGCAACTGGTGCTGAACGACGCCTGGTGCGACGATCCGGAGCGGCGCCGGCGTGCCAAGATCCCGCACGAGGTGACGCCGCGGCCCGCCTGGGCCCTCACCCTGGACATGCTCCACCAGTCCGTCGCGGACCAGGTCGCCGTCTCGGCCCCGCTCGTCTACAGCCTCGACCACAGCCGCGACCCGTCCCGGCTCGCCGCCCACCTCAACCAGACCGGCCGGGACTTCGTGATCGAGGTGCCGCCGCACCAGCCGTTCACCGCGATCCTGCCGGGCGCCGACGCCCACGAACCGGCGCGGATGCGCACCAGCACCGCGGCCGGCCTGCTGGAGGGCTGTGTCCGTACGGCGCCGTCCCTGCGCGGCGACGGCACGCGTCTGTGCACGGTCGCCGTGCGGTTCCACTCGCCGCGGGCCTCCTCGCCGGCGGCCCGGCGGACCCTGAGGCTGGTGGCCGAGATACCCGCCGCCCGGCGGCAGCCGTCCCGCTTCTGGGTGACCTCGCTGCGCGACACGCGGCCCCAGGTCTCCCACGCGCTCGCGCTCCGCTCGGAACTGACGCACGCGACCGTGCAGCGCCTCCAGAACGACCTGGGGCTGCTGGACTTCGAAGGGCGCTCCTTCCCCGGCTGGCACCACCACATGACGCTGGCCTCCGCCGCCTACCTCTACCGCTGCCTGGCCTCGGGCGAGCAGCAGCGCCGCCGCTGACGGCGCGGCAGGTCCCGCCCGGCGGGGCCGGGTCCGCGCCGGAGCGGCGCGGGCACGCAGACATCCGTATCCGCACTGACGAACGGGAGCATGATGGATCTCGGCCTCGCGTCCAAGAGGGCCGTCGTCACCGGGGCCAGCCGGGGCATCGGACTGGCCACCGTCCGGCTGCTGGCCGGCGAGGGCGTCCGTGTCGTGGGCGCCGCCCGCACGATCACGCCCGAGCTGACGGAGACCGGAGCGGTCACCGTCGCGGCCGACCTGAGCACCGCCGAGGGCGTCACCACGCTCGTCGACCGTGCCGTGGCCGAACTGGGCGGCATCGACCTGCTGGTGAACAACGTCGGGGCCGGCGACGACATGCGCCCGGCCGGTTTCCTCGACACGGACGACTCCGAGTGGCAGCACACCCTCGACATCAACCTGCTCACCGCGGTCCGCGTCAGCCGGGCCGTGCTGCCCCTCCTCATGCGGCAGGGCGGCGCCATGGTCAACATCTCCTCCCTCGCCTCCCGGATGCCCGCCGCGAGCCCCGTCGCCTACAGCGCCGCCAAGGCCGCGCTCACCGCGCTGGGGAAGTCCCTGGCCGAGGAGTTCGGGTCGCACGGGGTGCGCGTCAACACCGTCTCCCCCGGCGTCGTCCGCACCTCCGTGTGGCAGGCCCCGGACGGGTTCGGCGGCAAGGTGGCCGCTGCGGCCGGCACCGACCTGGACGAGTACCTCGAACGGATGCCGGAGACCCTGCAGATCACCACGGGCCGCCTGCTGGAGCCCGAGGAGGTCGCCACCCTGGTCACCTTCCTCCTCTCCGACGCCGCAGGCAACATCACCGGCGCCGACTACGTCATCGACGGCGGCACGATGAAGAGCGCGTGACAACCGCCGCCGGCGCTCCCGGACGGCCGCCGCGCCGCGCGCCCGGACACCCGGGCCCCGCCGGCCGTGCCGGTACGGCGGACGGGCCCGGGACACGTGCCGGCCCGCGTATCAGGTCTTGATCTCGCAGATGGCCGCGCCGGAGGTGACGGATGCGCCCACCGCCGCCGCCAGATCCTTGATGGTGCCTGCTTTGTGGGCGTTGAGGGGTTGTTCCATCTTCATGGCTTCGAGGACGACGACGAGGTCGCCTTCCTCGACTTCCTGGCCTTCCTCGACGGCGATCTTGACGATGGTGCCCTGCATCGGGGAGGCGAGGGTGTCGCCGGAGGCGGCCGGGCCGGACTTCTTCGCCGCACGGCGCTTGGGCTTGGCGCCGGCCGCGAGACCGGTCCGGGCCAGGGACATGCCCAGGGAGGCGGGCAGGGAGACTTCCAGGCGCTTGCCGCCGACCTCGACCACGACCGTCTCACGGCCGCCGGCCTCGTCCTCCGCGCCGGCCTCGGCGGGCGCGGTGAAGGGCTGGATGGTGTTGACGAACTCGGTCTCGATCCAGCGGGTGTGGACCGTGAACGGGTCGCTGGAGCCGGTCAGCTCCGGGGCGAACGCGGGGTCGGTGACCACCGCGCGGTGGAAGGGGATCGCGGTGGCCATGCCCTCGACCTGGAATTCGTCCAGGGCGCGGGCGGCGCGCTGGAGGGCTTCCCTGCGGGTGCGGCCGGTGACGATGAGTTTGGCGAGGAGGGAGTCCCAGGCGGGGCCGATCACGCTGCCGGCTTCCACGCCGGCGTCGAGGCGGACG
>NZ_JBIROU010000033.1:0-16036 GCF_044332325.1 Streptomyces sp. NPDC017095 | reverse complement strand
TCCAGCACCCGGGCAAACACCGGAAACACCCGATACAAACCCCGGCCCATCCCCACCCACTGACCACCCTGACCGGAAAACACAAACGCCGACTTACCCGAGTCGCGGGCCTCGCCGGTCACCAGTCCGGGATGCGCCTCCCCGCGCACCAGGGCCGCCAGTGCCTCCGGTCCGGTCACCAGGGCCCGGTGGGCGAACCGGGTCCGCGTGGCGAGCGCGGCGCCGATTCCGTCCGCGTTGGGGGCGGTGGCCGCGTACACCTGTAGCCTGCGGGCCTGGGCCAGGAGCGCCTGCTCGGACTTGGCCGACAGCAGCCACGGCACCGCGGCCGCAGGGGCGGGCGTGGGAGTGGCCGGGGACTCGGGCGACGTGTCGTCGGCCGGTGCCTCCAGGATGACGTGCGCGTTGGTGCCGCTGATGCCGAAGGCCGAGATGCCGGCACGGCGGGGACGCCCCGTCTCCGGCCACGGCCGGGTCTCGGTGAGCAGTGAGACCTGGCCCGCCGACCAGTCGACGTGGGAGGTCGGCGCGTCGACATGCAGCGTCGGCGGCAGCTCACCGTGCCGCATCGCCATCACCATCTTGATCACACCCGCCACGCCGGCCGCCGCCTGGGTGTGCCCGATGTTCGACTTCACCGACCCCAGCCACAACGGCTCCACCCGGTCCCGGCCATACGTCGCCAACAACGCCTGCGCCTCAATAGGGTCACCGAGCGTGGTGCCCGTACCGTGCGCCTCCACCGCGTCCACCTCGGACGGCTCCAGCCCGGCATTCGTCAACGCCTGACGGATCACCCGCTCCTGCGACGGACCATTCGGCGCGGTCAGCCCATTGGACGCCCCGTCCTGGTTCACCGCCGAACCCCGCACCACCGCCAGCACCCGGTGACCATTGCGACGGGCATCCGACAACCGCTCCAGCAGCACCAAGCCGGCGCCCTCACCCCAGGCCGTGCCATCAGCAGCCTCGGCGAACGCCTTCACCCGGCCATCGGCCGCCAGTCCCCGCTGGCGGGAGAAGTCGATGAAGGCGGCGGGTGTCGCCATGACCGTCACGCCGCCCGCCAGGGCCAGCGAGCACTCCCCCGAGCGCAGTGCCTGCGCGGCCAGATGGATCGCCACCAGCGACGACGAGCACGCCGTGTCCACCGACACCGCCGGGCCCTCCAGCCCCAGCAGATACGACACCCGCCCGGAGGTCACACTCGTCGCCGTGCCGGTGGCCACATAGCCGTCCGCGTCGCGTGAGATCTGGTCCACTCCGCCCGCGTAGCCGGATGCCCAGATGCCGGTGAAGACGCCCGTCTGGCTGCCCCGCAACGACATCGGATCGATCCCCGCGTCCTCGAACGTCTCCCACACCGTCTCCAGCAGCACCCGCTGCTGCGGATCCATCGCCAACGCCTCACGCGGCGAGATCCCGAAGAACGCGGCATCGAAGCCACCCGCGTCCGCCAGAAACCCACCCGACCGCGTGTACGACGTTCCCGGACCGCCGGCCGGGTCGTAGAGACGGCCCACGTCCCACCCACGATCCGACGGGAACTCCCCCACCGCATCGACCCCGCCCGCCACCACCCCCCACAGCTCCTGCGCCGACCCCACCCCACCCGGATACCGGGCCCCCAGCCCCACCACCACCACCGGATCACCCGACACCGGAACCGGCACGGGCGCGACCGTCCGGCGCTCCTCGCCGAGGACCACCTCGCGCAGGTATGCGGCCAGCCGGGCCGGGGTCGGGTGGTCGAAGACCATCGTCGCCGGCAGCCGGGTGCCGACCGCCGTGGACAGCCGGTTGCGCAGCTCCACGCCGGTCAGCGAGTCGAAGCCCAGGTCCTTGAAGGCCAGGTCGCCGCCGATCTCGTCGCTGCGGCCCAGCACGGCGGCGGCGTGGGTGCCGACCAGGTCGAGCAGGATCTCGCGCTGCCGGGCCTCGGGGAGCGATCCCAGCTCGCCCGCCAGTCCGGTGGTCCGCACCGGTTTGCGGGCGCGGGCCAGCGCGCGCAGCATCGGCCGGTCGCCCAGTGCGGACACCTTGAGTGCGGCCGCGACCACCGCCGGTTCCGCGGTGTCCAGGCCCCCGTCGAACAGCCCGAGTCCGTGCTCGGTCGTCATCGGCAGCAGGCCCGCGCGGGCGAGGCGTTCACTGTCGGCCTCGGACATCTGCCCGGTCAGCCCGCCGGTCTCGGCCCACCGGCCCCAGGCCAGCGACACCCCGGGCAGGCCCTGGGCACGCCGGTACGCGGCCAGGCCGTCGAGGTAGGCGTTCGCCGCCGCGTAGTTGGCCTGTCCGGGGCTGCCGAGCGTCCCGGCCGCCGAGGAGAAGAGGACGAACGCCGTCAGGTCCCGTCCCCGGGTGAGTTCGTGCAGGTGCCAGGCCGCCCGTGCCTTGGGCTCCCAGACCGCGGCGAGGCGTTCGGGGGTCAGGGACTCGACCAGGCCGTCGTCGAGCACGCCGGCCGCGTGCACGACCGCGGTCAGCGGGTGTGCGGCCGGGATCGCGTCCAGTACGGCCGCCAGCGCGTCCCGGTCGGCCACGTCGCAGGCGGCCACGGTCACCTCAGCGCCCAGCCCGGCCAGCTCCTCGCGCAGCGCGGCCCCGCCACCACTGCGGCTGACCAGCACCAGATGCCGCACACCCCGCTCGGCCACCAGATGCCGGGCCACCTGGCCACCCAGCACCCCCGTACCACCGGTGATCAGCACCGTACCGGCCGTATCGAGATCCGCAGGAACAGTAAGGACGATCTTCCCGATGTGGGCGGCCCGGCTCATGAACCGGAAGGCGTCCCGCGCGCGGCGGACGTCCCAGGTGGTGAGCGGCGGCAGACGCAGCTCGCCCGCGCCGAGCAGCCGGACGGCCTCGGCCAGGATCTCCCCCAGCCGTTCCGGTCCCGCGTCGGCCAGGTCGAAGGCCAGCACGCCGGGCCGGATGTCGGCCTTGCCCATCTCCACGAACCGTCCGCCGGGCGCGAGCAGCCGCAGGGAGGCGTCCAGGAACTCGCCGGACAGCGAGTTCAGCACCACGTCGAAGGGTCCGAACCGGTCGGCGAACTCCAGGGTCCGGGACGAGGCGATGTGGTCCTCGTCCAGCCCCAGGGCGCGCAGCGCGTCCCACTTGCCCGGGCCGGCGGTCGCGTGGACGTCCGCGCCCCAGAGCCGCGCGAGCTGGACCGCCGCCATGCCGACACCACCGGCCCCGGCATGGATCAGCACGCGGTCTCCGGAATTCAGCCCGCCCAGGTCGCGCAGGCCGTACCACGCGGTCATGAACGCGATCGGCACGGTGGCGGCCTGGGTGAACGTCCACTCGTCGGGGATGCGCACCAGCACTCTGTGGTCGGCGACGGCCGTCCGGCCGAACGCGCCGGGCAGCAGCCCGGCGACCCGGTCACCCGGCCGCAGCCCGGTGACCTCGGCGCCGGCCTCGGTGACGACGCCCGCGCCCTCGCTGCCGAGCAGCGCCGGGTCCGGGTAGACGCCGAGGGCGATCAGCACATCGCGGAAGTTCAGGCCGGCCGCCCGCACGGCGACGCGCACCTCCCGGGGCCCGAGCGGAGCCTGCTCGTACGGCAGGAAGGCGAGGTCGTCCAGGCTGCCCGTGCCCGTCTGCGTCAGCCGTCCGTCGAACTCCTCCGGTGCGCAGCGCACGAGCCGGGGCACGTAGACGGCCCCCCGGCGCACCGCCACCTGGTCCTCGTCGCCGACCGACAGGCCGTCGGGCAGCTCGTCGGCGTCCACGAGCACGAACCGGCCGGGGTGCTCGGACTGCGCGGACCGGACCAGGCCCCATACGGCCGAGGCTTCCGGATCGCTCACCGCGTCACCGGGAACGACGGCCACCGCGCCCCGTGTGCGCACCACGAGCCGTTCGCCGGGCCCGGCCAGGAAGTCCTGGACGGCCGCCAGTGCCTCGGCGACCGAGCCGGGCGAGACGACGGCGTCGCCGAGCGTGCCTTCGCCGGGGGTCAGCGGGATCCAGTCGAGGGCGTACAGCGGGCCGCGTTCCGCCATCGGACGGGTGGTCAGCGCCTCGATCGTCGCCACGGGTTCGCCGGACCGGTCCGCCAGGTGGACGGCGTACGTGCCGGGGCGCACCGCCGTCAGCCGCACGCGCGCGGAGGTCACACCGGTGCGGTGGACCGCGATCCCGCCCAGCGAGAACGGCAGCCGCACCTCGCCTTCCGTGCCGGCCAGCAGCGCCAGCGGTTGCAGGGCGGCGTCCAGCAGGGCCGGGTGGACGGAGAACCGGGCAGCGTCCGCCACGGTGACCTCGGCGAACACCTCGTCGCCGCGGCGCCACACCGCCTGCACGGCCTGGAAGGCCGGCCCGTACTCGTAGCCCACCGCGGCGAGCGTGTCGTACAGCCCGGTGACCGGTTCCGCGCCGGCCGGCGGCCATTGCGTCAGCTCCTGCCCGGCCACGGGTCTCCCGCTCACCGTGCCGGTGGCGTGCCGGACCCAACCGTCCGTGCGGGACCGGACGTCGACCGTGCGGCGGCCGGTCTCGTCCGGCTCGCCCACGACGACCTGCACGTCCACCGCACCGTCCGCGGGCAGCACCAGCGGGGCCTCCAGGACCAGTTCCTCCACCGCAGTCCCGGCCGCGTGCACCACCAGTTCCACGAACGCCGTCGCGGGCAGCAGCACCGTCCCCCGTACCGAGTGGTCCGCGAGCCAGGGGTGGGTGGCCAGGGAGAGCCGGCCCGTCAGGACCCGCTGCTCGCCCACCTCGACAGCGGCGCCGAGCAGCGGGTGGTCCACCGAGTCGAGCCCGGCCGCGGACACGTCTGCCGTGCCTCCGGCGAGCCAGAACCGCGTCCGCTGGAAGGGGTAGGCGGGCAGCGCCACCGGCTTCCCTTCAGGGAACGGCCACCGCACCGGCACACCCGCGACGAACAGCCGCGCCGCGGCGGCCAGGAATTCGGCCGGGGTGCCGTGGTCGCGGCGCAGTGTCCCGGTCACCACACCCGCCTGGTGCTCCTCCAGCGCGGGCGTGAGCACCGGGTGCGGGCTGATCTCGACGAAGACGGGGTCGCCGCCCGAGGCGAGCAGCGCACGGGTGGTCTGGTCGAACAGCACGGGTTCGCGGAGGTTGCGGTACCAGTAATCGGCGTCGAGGGCAGAGGTGTCGATCTCCTCGCCGGTCACCGTGGAGTAGAAGGGGATCGTCGCCGGGCGGGGTGTGATGCCGGCCAGGTCGGTGAGCAACTGGTCGCGGATGGCCTCCACTTGGGCGGAGTGGGCGGCGTAGTTCACCGGCAGACGGCGGGCGCGGATGCCGTCGGTCTCGCAGACCGCCAGCAGCTCGTCCAGCGCATCCAAGTCGCCCGACACGACGACCGAACCCGGGGCGTTGACCACCGCCACCGTCAGCCGGTCGCCCCAGCGGGCCGCGAACTCGGCGGCCTGCTCGGGCCCGAGACCGACCGACACCATCCCGCCCTGATCCGCCAGAGTGACCAGGGCCTTGCTGCGCAGCGCGACCACCTTCGCGGCGTCGTCCAGGGACAACGCGCCCGCCACGTACGCCGCCGCGATCTCGCCCTGCGAATGCCCGACGACCGCATCAGGTTCCACACCGTGAGCACGCCACAGCTCGGCAAGCGCGATCATCACCGCGAACAGGGCCGGCTGCACCACATCCACGCGCCCCAGCGGAGCGCCGCCGGTCAGCGCCTCCACCAACGACCAGTCGGTGTACGGCGCCAGCGCCGCGTCACAGGCGTCGATCGCCTCCCGGAACACCCGCTCCGAGGCATACAACTCCCCACCCATACCGGCCCACTGCGCACCCTGCCCCGGGAACACGAACACCGACCGGCCCAGCGGACGGACGGTCCCGGTGACCAGCCCCGGCACCGACCGGCCCTCCGCGAGTGCCTCCAACGCCTCCGCACCGCTCAGCACCGCGCGGTGCTCGAACACGGTGCGCGCGGCCAGGGCACCGCCGACCGCCGCCGGGCTCACCTCGGGATGTACGGCGGTGAAAGCGCCCAGCCGGCGCGCCTGTTCCCGCAACGCCGCCTCCGACCTGGCCGACAGCACCCACGGCACCACTCCGCCCGCAGGCCCGGCCGAAACCCCGGCCGACTCCTCGGCAGCCGCCTCGATCACCACATGCGCGTTCGTACCGCTGATGCCGAACGCCGAGATGCCCGCGCGACGCAGGTGGCCGTTGTCAGGCCAGGGCCGGGCCTCGGTGAGCAGCCGGATGTTGCCGGAATCCCAGTCGACGTGCGAGGTCGGCGCGTCGACATGCAGCGTCGGCGGCAGCTCACCGTGCCGCATCGCCATCACCATCTTGATCACACCCGCCACACCGGCCGCCGCCTGCGTGTGCCCGATGTTCGACTTCACCGACCCCAGCCACAACGGCTCCACCCGGTCCCGGCCATACGTCGCCAACAACGCCTGCGCCTCAATAGGGTCACCGAGCGTGGTGCCCGTACCGTGCGCCTCCACCGCGTCCACGTCCGCCGTCGACAGTCCGGCGTTCGCCAGCGCCTGGCGGATCACCCGCTCCTGCGACGGGCCGTTCGGCGCCCCGAGGCCGTTGGAGGTGCCGTCCTGGTTCACCGCCGTACCCCGCACGACCGCCAGCACCCGGTGACCGTTGCGACGGGCATCCGACAACCGCTCCAGCAGCACCAGACCCGCGCCCTCGGCCCAGGCCGTACCGTCAGCCGCCTCGGCGAACGCCTTCACCCTGCCGTCGGGGGCCAGGCCGCGCTGGCGCGAGAACTCCGTGAAGCCCAGCGGGGTCGCCATCACGGTCACCCCGCCGGCCAGGGCCAGCGAGCACTCCCCCGAGCGGAGAGCCTGCGCGGCCAGGTGGATCGCCACCAGCGAGGACGAGCAGGCGGTGTCGAGCGAGACCGCCGCGCCCTCCAGTCCCAGCAGGTAGGCGATCCGGCCGGAGGTCACGCTGGTCGCGGCACCCGTACCGAGATAGCCCTCGGCGCCGGCGGGTGCGCGGTCGCCGTAGCCGGAGGACCAGATGCCGGTGAACACCCCCGTCTGGCTGCCCCGCAACGACGTCGGATCGATCCCCGCGTCCTCCAACGTCTCCCACGCGGTCTCCAACAGGACCCGCTGCTGCGGATCCATCGCCAACGCCTCACGCGGCGAAATCCCGAAGAAATCCGCATCGAACCCCGCCGCATCCGCCAGAAACCCACCCGCCCGCGTATACGACGTCCCCGGATGATCCGCATCCGGATGGAACAACCCCTCGACATCCCACCCACGATCAGACGGAAACTCCCCGATCGCATCCACCCCGCCCGACACCACACCCCACAACTCCTCCGGCGACCCCACCCCACCCGGCAACCGGCACCCCATACCCACGATCACCACCGGATCAGCCCCGCCGGCCACCGGCACCGACGACACCACCGACACCTCAGCCCCGCCGAGGATCTCGCTCAGCAGGTGTTCGGCGAGTTGCCGCGGGGTGGGGTGGTCGAAGGTGACGGTGGCGGGCAGGCGCAGGCCGGTGGCGGTGTTGAGCCGGTTGCGCAGTTCGACGGAGGTCAGGGAATCGAAGCCGAGGTCCTTGAACGGCTGCCGGTCCTGTACGGCCCCCGGTTCGCGGTGCCCGAGCACGGCGGCGGTGGTGGCGGTGACCAGGTCGAGTGCGGCTCGCAGCCGTTCGGCCTCCGGCAGGGACCGCAGGCGGTCGGCGATCGCGTCATGGCGCGCCGGGCGCCGGGCCGCCGTGCGGGAGACGAGGCCCTTGAGGGCCGCCGGGACCGCCGGGGCGCCCGCGAGCACGGACAGGTCGAGGCGTACCGGAGCCAGTGCGGCCCGGTCCGTGGCCAGGGCCGCGTCGAACAGCGCCAGGGCGTGGTCGGTGGCCAGCGGTACGACCCCGGCTCGCGTCAGCCGGTCCTGGTCGGTACCGGTGAGGTGTCCGGTCATGCCGCTCGGCTCGGCCCAGTAGCCCCAGGCCAGCGAGGTCGCCGGCAGTCCGAGGGCACGCCGGTGCACGGCGAGGGCGTCGAGGAAGGTGTTGGCCGCGGCGTAGTTGGCCTGTCCGGGGCTGCCGAGCGTCCCGGCCGCCGAGGAGAAGAGGACGAACGCCGTCAGGTCCCGTCCCCGGGTGAGTTCGTGCAGGTGCCAGGCCGCCCGTGCCTTGGGGTCGGCGACCTGCCGGAGGCGTTCGGGGGTCAGGGCGGTGACCACGGCGTCGTCGAGCACGCCGGCCGCGTGGACGACCGCGGTCAGCGGGTGTGCGGCCGGTATCGCGTCCAGTACGGCCGCCAGCGCGTCCCGGTCGGCCACGTCGCAGGCGGCCACGGTCACCTCCGCGCCCAGCCCGGCCAGCTCCTCGCGCAGCGCGGCCCCGCCACCACTGCGGCTGACCAGCACCAGATGCCGCACACCCCGCTCGGCCACCAGATGCCGTGCCACCTGGCCACCCAGCACCCCCGTACCACCGGTGATCAGCACCGTACCGGCCGCATCGAGATCCACGGGAACAGTAAGGACGATCTTCCCGATGTGGGCGGCCCGGCTCATGAACCGGAACACGTCGACCGCGTCCAGGACCTGGCGTACGTCGATCGGCAGCGGTGCGAACTCTCCGTCGGTGAAGGCCCGTACGACGGCTTCCAGGATCTCGCCGAGCCGTTCCGGCCCCGCGTCGGCGATGTCGAACGCCCGGTAGACGATGCCGGGATGGTCGGCGGCGTCGCGGATGTCGGTCTTGCCCATCTCCACGAACCGGCCGCCGGGCCGGAGCAGCCGCAGGGAGGCGTCGACGAACTCGCCGGACAGCGAGTCCAGGACCACGTCCATGGACGGGAACTTCTGCTCGAACTCCAGGGTGCGCGACGAGGCGATGTGGTCCTCGTCCAGTCCCAGGGCGCGCAGGGTGTGCCACTTGGCCGGGCCGGCGGTGGCGAACACCTCCGCCCCGAGCCGCCGGGCCAGTTGGATCGCCGCCATGCCGACGCCGCCGGTGCCGGCGTGGATCAGGACCCGGTCACCGGCCGTCAGCCCGCCCAGGTCGCGCAGGCCGTACCAGGCGGTCAGGAACACCACGGGCACGGACGCGGCCCTGGCGAACGACCAGTCGTCGGGCATCCGGACCAGCAGCCGCTGGTCGGCGACGGTGACCGGGCCGAAGGCGCCGGGGACCAGGCCCATGACGCGGTCGCCGGGCCGGAACCGGGTGTCGGGGCCGGTTTCGAGGACGACGCCCGCGCCTTCGCCGCCCATCAGGGCCTCGCCGGGGTAGACGCCGAGGGCGATCAGCACGTCCCGGAAGTTGAGTCCGGCCGCCCGCATGGCGATCCGGACCTGCCCGGGCCCCAGCGGCTCCATGAGTTCCGGGCGGGGCACCAGTGCCAGGTCGTCGATGCTGCCGGTGCCCGTGTCCTCCAGCCGCCAGGTCCCGTCCGGCGGGGTGAGGCTCGCGCCGACGCGGACCAGGCGGGGGACGCGCAGCATCCCTTGGCGTACGGCCAGTTCGGGCTCGTCCGTGCCGGCGATCAGCGCGGGGTCCCAGGTCGGGTCGGCGTCGACCAGGACGAACCGGTCGGGGTG
Organism: Streptomyces sp. NPDC017095; assembly: GCF_044332325.1. NCBI lineage: Bacteria > Bacillati > Actinomycetota > Actinomycetes > Kitasatosporales > Streptomycetaceae > Streptomyces > Streptomyces sp. NPDC017095. The sequence goes on along the minus strand of NZ_JBIROU010000033.1, from coordinate 6,476 downwards.
TTCGGCCCGCGCGCCGCGGACCAGGCCCCAGACCATCGAGTGGTGGAGGCCGACCACGTCACCGGGTGCGGCGGCGACGGCGTCGCGGGTGACGACCGCCAGCCGGGTCCGCCCGCCCGCCAAGTGGTCCCGGATCACGGCGAGTACGTTCCGCGCGCTCGCGTACGCCGCCTCGACGGTGTCCGCCTCGGGCTCCGGTCCGGGCACCTCGTAGACGACCAGGTCCGCGGGGTCGCCGCCCGTGGATGCCGCCGGTTCGAGGGGGACCCAGTCGAGTGCGTACAGGCTGTCCGGGACGGCGGTGGCGTCCCGGACGGTCAGCGAGGTGATGACCGCGACGGGGGTGCCGTCCGGATCGGCCACGGCCACGGTGTACGTGTCCGGCCCGGTGGCGGCCAGGCGTACGCGCAGCGTCCGGTGGCCCGTGGGCCGTATCGCCACTCCGGTGAACGCGAACGGCAGGCCGGCGCGGTCGGTGAGGAACGCCATGGGGTGCAGTGCGGCGTCGAGCAGCGCGGGGTGCAGGACGAACGGTTCCTCGGCGGGAAGCTCCACCTCGGCGTAGACGGTGTCGCCGACGCGCCGGGCCGTCGTGACGCCCTGGAACGCCGGCCCGTAGGCGTAGCCGAGCACGGACAGCGAGTCGTAGAGCCCGTCGACGTCGAGGGCCTCACCGGCCGGCGGCCAGTCCCAGGCGCTCAGCACCGGCTCCTCGCCCAGGGTCCCGGTGGCGTGCCGCACCCACTCGTCGCCGTCACGCGAGTACACCGTGAGCGGACGGCGGCCGTCGTCCTCGGGGCCCACGACGACCTGGAGGTGCACCGGGGTGTCGTCGAGGACGAGCGGCGTTTCGAGCACCAGCTCCTCGACCGCGTGGCCGAGCCGGCCGGCCGCGTAGGCCGCCATTTCCGTGAACGCGGTGCCGGGCAGGAGGACGGAGCCCCGCACGGCGTGGTCGGCCAGCCACGGGTGGGTGGCGAGCGAGATCCGTCCGCTGAGCACCGCGCCGTCGGGCAGTTCCACGAACGTGCCGAGCAGGGGGTGGTCGCCCGACGCCGCCGGGACGGGCCGCAGCCAGTACGGCCGGCGCTGGAAGGCGTACGTCGGCAGGCTGACGGGCTCGGTGCCGTCCGGGTACCGCCAGTCGACCGGGACACCGTGGACGTGCAGACGGCCGAGCGAGGTGAGGAAGTCGTCCTGGTCGCGCCGGAGCGTGCCGGTGACGAGGAGGTCGGAGCCGTGGTGGTGACCGGTCTCCTCGACGGCGGAGACCAGGACCGGGTGCGGACTGACCTCGACGAAGACGGTGTGGCCGTGGTCGAGCAGCAGCCGGGTGGTCTCGTCGAACAGCACGGGTTCGCGGAGGTTGCGGTACCAGTAAGCGGCGTCGAGGGTAGAGGTGTCGATCTCCTCGCCGGTGACCGTGGAGTAGAACGGGACCGTCGCCGGGTGGGGCGTGATGCCGGCGAGGTCGGTGAGCAACTGCGCGCGTATGGACTCCACTTGGGCGGAGTGGGCGGCGTAGTTCACCGGCAGGCGGCGGGCGCGGATGCCGTCGGCCTCGCAGGCCGCCAGCAGTTCGTCCAGCGCGTCCAGATCACCGGAAACCACCACGCTGTCCGCCGAGTTGACCACCGCCACGGTCAGCCGGCCGGCCCAGCGGGCCGCGAACTCGGCGGCCTGCTCATGCCCGAGACCGACCGACACCATCCCGCCCTGGCCGGCCAGCACCGCCAGCGCTCTGCTCCGCAACGCGACCACCTTGGCGGCGTCCTCCAACGACAACGCCCCCGCCACACAAGCAGCCGCGATCTCCCCCTGCGAATGCCCGACGACCGCATCAGGTTCCACACCGTGAGCGCGCCAGAGTTCGGCCAGCGCGATCATCACCGCGAACAGGGCCGGCTGCACCACATCCACGCGCTCCAGCGGGGCACCGCCGGTCAGCGCCTCCACCAACGACCAGTCGGTGTACGGCGCCAGCACCGCGTCACAGGCGTCGACCGCCTCCCGGAACACCGGCTCCGAGCCGTACAACTCCCCACCCATACCGGCCCACTGCGCACCCTGCCCCGGAAACACGAACACCGACCGGCCCAGCGGGCGGACGGTCCCGGTGACCAGGCCCGGCGCCGACCGGCCCTCCGCGAGTGCCTCCAGCGCCTCCGCACCGCTCAGCACCGCGCGGTGCTCGAAACGCGACCGCCCCGCCAACGCCCGGCCCACCGCGACCGCGCCGGCTTCCGGATGCCCGGCCAGGAACGCCCCCAGCCGGCGCGCCTGCTCCCGCAACGCCGCATCCGACTTCCCCGACAACACCCACGGCACCACCCCGCCCGCGGACCCCGGGGAAACCCGGACCGGCTCTTCGGCGGCCGCCTCGATCACCACGTGCGCGTTGGTGCCGCTGATGCCGAACGCCGACACGGCGGCACGGCGGGGACGCCCCGTCTCCGGCCACGACCGGGCCTCGGTGAGCAGTGAGACACGGCCCGCCGACCAGTCGACATGGGAGGTCGGCGCGTCCACATGGAGGGTGCGCGGCAGTTGCCCGTGCCGCATCGCCATGACCATCTTGATCACACCCGCCACACCGGCCGCCGCCTGCGTGTGCCCGATGTTCGACTTCACCGACCCCAGCCACAACGGCTCGTCCCGGTCCCGGCCGTAGGTCGCCAGCAGCGCCTGGGCCTCGATGGGATCGCCGAGCGTCGTCCCGGTGCCGTGCGCCTCCACCGCGTCCACCTCGGACGGCTCCAGCCCGGCGTTCGCCAGCGCCTGTCGGACGACACGTTCCTGGGACGGACCGTTCGGCGCCGCGAGGCCGTTCGACGCGCCGTCCTGGTTCACCGCCGAGCCCCGCACCACCGCCAGCACCCGGTGGCCGTTGCGGCGGGCGTCGGACAGGCGTTCCAGCAGCAGCAAGCCGGCGCCCTCACCCCAGGCCGTACCGTCAGCCGCTTCGGCGAACGCCTTGATACGACCGTCGGCCGCAAGCCCCCGCTGCCGCGAGAACTCGACGAACCCCGCCGGTGTCGCCATCACCGTCACACCGCCCGCCAGGGCCAGCGAGCACTCCCCGGCCCGCAGCGCCTGCGCCGCCAGGTGGATCGCCACCAGCGACGACGAGCACGCCGTGTCCACCGACACCGCCGCACCCTCCAGCCCCAGCAGGTAGGACACCCGCCCGGACGTGGCACTGGTGGCCGTTCCGGTGGCGAGAAAACCTTCGAGGTCCGGCGGCGGCTGGTTGCCGTAGCCGGAGGACCACAGGCCGGTGAACACGGCTGTGCGGCTGCCGCCGAGCGTGGTCGGGTCGATACCGGCGTTCTCGAAGGTCTCCCAGGCGGTCTCCAGCAGCACCCGCTGCTGCGGATCCATCGCCAGTGCCTCGCGCGGCGAGATCCCGAAGAACCCGGCGTCGAAGCCGGCGCCGTCGGCGAGGAAGCCACCCGACCGGCTGTAGGTCGTGCCCGGCCGGTCCGGGTCGGGGTCGTAGACGACGTCCCAGCCACGGTCCGGCGGGAATGCGGTGATCGCGTCGGCACCGTCCGAGACGAGCCGCCACAGGCCGTCAGGGGACTCCACGCCGCCCGGGTAGCGGCAGCCCATGCCGATGATCGCGATCGGCTCGCGCGCGGCCTCCTCCATGTCGGCGAGGCGCTTGCTGAGCACTCCCAGGTCGGCCGTGGCGCGCTTGAGGTAGGTGCGGAGCTTCTCTTCGTCGGACATGGCTACTCCTCAGCGTTGCGGGACTCGCCCGAGCGGATGACCTGGGTCCTGCGGTGCGCATCGTCCAGCAGGCTGAACAGTTCGTCGTCGCTGGCCTCGTCGACTCCGGCCACGGAGCCGGTGCGTTTGGCGGTCCAGGCCGCGAGAAGCGCTTCGAGGCGGGCCGCGACGGTCTCGTAGTCGGCGTCGGCGGCCGCCGCGTCCAGGGTGGACTTGAGCTGGTCGAGTTCGGCGAGCAGGGGGTCGGGGGCGGTGCCGTGCAGCCGTGTGTGCACGAAGGCGGCGAGGCGGGCCGGTGTCGGGTGGTCGAAGACGAGCGTGGCGGGCAGGCGCAGGCCGGTGTCCGCGTCGAGCTGGTTGCGCAGTTCCACGGCGGTGAGCGAGTCGAACCCGATGTCGGTGAACGCCTGGTCGGGGTCGACCGCCTCCGGTGACGCGTGGCCCAGGACCAACGCGACCTGGCCCAGGACGAGTTGCAGCACGTCGGCCTGCGTCCACCCGCGGTCGGCGGCCTGCCTGCGCCGGGGCCGTACCAGCTCCCGCAGCAGGGCGGGCGGGTCACCGGCGCGGCGCAGCGCCGGCAGGTCGAACCTGACGGGGGCGAGGGTGGGGGTGCCCGCGGTCAGCGCGGCGTCGAACAGGGCCAGCGCGTCCGTCGTCGGCAGCGGCCGTACGCCGGCCCTGGCCAGGCGGTGCCGGTCGGTGGCGGTCAGACCTCCGGTCATGCCGCTGGCCTCCGCCCAGTAACCCCAGGCGAGTGACACGGCCGGCTGTCCCTGGGCGTGCCGGTGCGCGGCGAGGCCGTCGAGGTAGGCGTTCGCCGCCGCGTAGTTCGCCTGGCCCGCGCCGCCCAGCACACCGGCCGCCGACGAGAACAGCACGAACGCCTCAAGGTCCGAGGTCAGTTCGTGCAGGTGCCGCGCCGCGAGGGCCTTCGGCTCCCACACGCGCGCGAACTGCTCCGGGGTGAGGGACTCCACGACGGTGTCGGCCAGCGTGCCCGCGGCGTGGATCACCGAGGTGACCGGGTGTGCGGCGAGCAGCCGCGCCACCGCCTCGCGGTCGGACACGTCGCACGCCACGATGGCGGCGGTCGCGCCCAGCGCGGCCAGGTCGGCGGTCAGCGCGGCCGCGCCGGGGGCGTCCGGGCCGCTGCGGCTGACCAGCAGCAGGTGCCGCACGCCGTGCCGTACGGCGAGGTGGCGGGCGATCGTGCCGCCCAGGGTGCCGGTGCCGCCGGTGACGAGCACCGTGCCCTCGGGGCCGAGCGGCGAGGGCTGCGGTGCGGTCCGCGCCCGTTCGAGGCGGGGGACGTGCACGGCACCGACGCGGAGCGCGAGCTGGGGTTCGTCACCGGCCAGCCGGACCTCGCCGCCGTCGTCGCCGTCGACCAGCACGAACCGGCCGGGGTGCTCGGTGGCGGCCGACCGGACCAGGCCCCAGACGGCGGCGGCCTGCGGGTCGACGTCCTCGCCCGGCCGGACCGGCACGGCGTTGCGCGTGGCGACCACCATGCGCGGGGTGTCCGTGATGAGGAAGTCCTGGATCACCCGCAGGGTCTCGACGGGCGAGGTGGCGTGGTGGACCGGGATGTCCGGTTCGGTGGTCGCCGCTTCCAGGACCGGCCACGCCACCTGGTACGGCACGTCCTGCGTGGTGGCCCCGGCCGGCGGGCGCAGGGTCAGCGAGGCGATCTCGGCGACCGGCGCGCCCGACTGGTCGGCGAGGCCGATCGCGCAGGTGTCCTGGCCGGTCACGGTCAGCCGGACCCTGGCGTGCTCGGCGCCGCGCCACCAGGAGATCCCGGCGAAGGAGAACGGCATCTTCGCCCGGTCGTCGGCGATGGTCACGGTCTGGATCGCGGCGTCGAGCAGGGCGGGGTGCAGGGCGAACCGGGGGTCGCCGGAGGGTACGGCCACCTCCGCGTAGAGGGTGTCGCCGTCGCGCCAGACCGCGCGCAGACCTTGGAAGGCGGTGCCGTAGGCGAATCCGGCGTCGGCCAGGTCGTCGTAGAAGGCGTCGAGGCCGACGGCTTCGGCGTGCGGCGGCCACTGCCGTGCCCAGGACTCCCGTGGTACGACGGGTACGGCGCCCAGGGTTCCGGTGGCGTGCCGTACCCACTCGCCGTCTGCCCGCGAGTGGATCGAGACGCTGTGCCGGCCCGCGCGGTCGGGGCCGACGGTCACGGACACCTGCACGCCGTCCGCGACCACCAGCGGTGTCTCCAGCGTCAGATCCTCGACCGCCGGGCACCCGACGTGTTCCCCGGCCCGGAGGGCCAGGTCCACGAACGCCGCGGCGGGCAGCAGGGGCGAGCCCGAGATGACGTGTTCGGTGAGCCACGGCTGCGCGGCGGTGGCGAGTTGTCCGGTCAGCACCACGCCGTTGTCGTCGGGGAGTTCCATGGCGTCCCGCAGCAGCGGGTGGTCGATCCGGCCGTCACCGGCCGGCGCCGGGGTGGTGGGCTGGAGCCAGTAGTGCTGGTGCTGGAAGGCATACGAGGGCACCCGCGCGTCCGCCCTGGCCGCCGTCGTGGTGGGTGGCATCCAATGGGCGGCGCCGTCCGCCCACAACCGGCCCAGCCCCGCCAGCACCTGCTCCGGAGAATCACCACCACGCCGCATCAATCCGTTGCTTACGAGCAGCGGGTGCGGGCCCACCTCCACGAACCCCGTAACCCCCTGGCCCGCCAGCCACTCCACGGCACCGGCGAACCGGACCGGCTCCCGCACCTGCCGCACCCA
>NZ_JBIROU010000032.1:0-33325 GCF_044332325.1 Streptomyces sp. NPDC017095 | reverse complement strand
AAACCGCCCGCACCCTCATCACCCGCCACAACACCACCACCACCCCCACCACCACACCCGCACCCACCACCACACCCGCACCACCACGCAGCTGAACACCGGCGCACCCAGGCCCTGTCGGTCAACCTGAACGGCGGCGCTTGGTGTGGGTGATCGCACGGCAATCACCCACACCAAGCGCCTTTCTGCACATCGCGGAACGCCTCCCGACCAGATGCCCGGCCGGGGCTCCTCAGAGGGCGTTCCGACCCGTGGCCGCCGCAGTGACCTTTCCCGGACGCCGCGGTTATCCGGGCATGATCCCCAAGAGGACAGCTGCGACCATCTTGCTCACCACAGCCGCCTAGGGAGCGGGACTTGCTGCTGCCGCGCCCGCCGGCGCGGGGGGAGTCGGCGACTTCCTTTCCCCTGCCTTCGGCACCAGCTGCTCCAACGTGCACAACGGTGCGCATGCGGCGGGCGGCACCACCCACGGCACCGGATCGGCCGGCGGCACCTCCTCGGACTCCCCATCGGCGGCCCCCTCAACCAGTGCGGCGGCGCAGACCTCGACCCCGAAGCCGACCTCGACGCGATGGAGAGCATGCTCCCGTCGCCGCGAGCACGAACGGTGAAGCTCTCACCGGAACGGGCAAGCGCCTCCTGGTGGCAGCCGCCGCGGAACCGCCCGGTCCGGTCGATCGCCGCTTTCCGGCCGCCCGTACGGCCATCCACGCGTCCGGCAGCCGTACGAAGTCCCGTACCGCGGCGCCCGTTCCGAACGGTCGGCATCGATCAGGTACCCGGCATCGGCGGCCTCGTTCCAGCGCAGAGCGTGCAGATCGTGCGGACGGGGGACACGTGGTCAGCGGTCCTGGGAGAGCCGGAGGAGTTCGGCGAAGGTTCCGCCGGCGTGGACCAGGTCGTCGTACCGGCCCTGCTCGGTGATCCGGCCGTGTTCCATGACGATGATGTGATCGGCGATCTTCGTGTTCTCCAGGCGGTGGGTGACCACGATGGTGATGCGGCCGGGGGCGATGGCCTTGATCCGCTCGGAGATCTGGTGCTCGCCACGCGGGTCCATCTGAGAAGTCGGCTCGTCCAGGATCAGCAGCCCGGGGCGCCGGTACAGAGCCCGGGAGCAGGCGATGCGCTGCCACTGGCCGCCGGACAGCTCCGAGCCGCCGAAGACGTCGCGGGACAGCAGGGTGTCGAGACCCGCCGGGAGGTCGTCGACGGCTTCGCGCAGACCGACCGCGTCGATCGCCTCCCAGACCGGGGCGTCGTCATGGGTGCGGGGCTGGCCGAGGGTGACGTTCTCGCGGACCGGCATCGGCCACTGGGCGAAGATCTGCGGCACCAGACCGGTCTGCGCCCACACGGCGGCCGGATCCACCTCGGCCAGATCGGCGCCGTCCCAGGTGACCTTGCCCTTGTCCGCCAGGTAGATCCCGGTGAGCAGGCGGGTGAGCGTGGACTTCCCCGAACCGTTCGCACCGACGATCGCCAGGATCCGACCGCGCTCCAAGGTGAGGGAGACGCCGTCGACGGCGGGCTTGTCCTTGCCCGGGTACTGGTAGACGACCTCCTCTAGCCGGATCTGCTGCACCTGGCCGGCGGGCCGGCTCGGGCCGCGCTGGGGCGTGCGGGCGGCCGCGTCGTCGAGGAACGCCTGCATGTCGCTCAGGTAGAGGCTGGTGTGGAAGACGGCGGCGCCGTTGATGACGACCTGGGAGAGCGCGGCGAGCGTGGTCTGCACGGCGATGACGGCCGTGGCCGCGACCGCCAGCTCGATCCGGCCCGAGACCGCCAGCCATGCCAAGGCTCCCCAGGTCGCCACGAGGAAGACGCCGCCGGCCAACGCGGAGAGCACCGCGATCCGCAGAGTGCGGGGCGCGGCGGCCAGGGTGCGCCGGTCGCACCGCTCGGACAGGGCCCGGTACCAGTAGACCAGGTAGTCCGTCATCGAGTTGGCGCGGACCTCGTCGCCGTACTTGGACGTGGTCGCCCACCAGCGCATCATCCCGCGCACGTTGAGGTCCGCGACGTTGGCGTAGTGGATCTCGTAGTCCACCCGGGCGGTCAGGACCGCCCCCACACCGGCCGGCAGCACCGCGAGCAGCAGCAGCGGCAGCATGAGCGGGTTCAGCACCGACAGCACCCCGCCGGCGGTGATCATCCGGATCAGCGCGGACAGGAACCGCTGGGCGTCGGTGACCATCACCCGGGTGCGGATCACTCCCATCTCGGCCGCCTCGTGCCGGTCGGAGAACCCCTCCTCCGCGTAGGCGGACGCCTCCACCCGGCACACCGCCTCGACCAGGGCGCTGTCCGTCTGCGTGGTCAGCCGTGGGCTGATCCGCCGCTCCGCGTACGCGGCCACCGCCGCCGCGCCGCGGCCGAGCGAGGCGGCGAGCGCGACCACCGCCAGTGCCGGGGCGGCCCCGTGCAGCCGGTCGCCGGCGGAGCCGTCGCCCAGGACGGGCCCCATGGCGCGAGCCGTGGCGGCCAGCAGCACCGCGGCCGAAACACCTGTGACCACCTGGCAGCCCAGCAGCAGTTGTACGGCGCGCCGGTCGGTCTCCCACGACAGCCGGGCGATCCGGCCCAGGACGGCCGGGATCTGCGCGCACATCCGCCGGAAGGAGACCTCGGCGAGTGGATTGACGGAGTACTGCCCGCTGTAGGTGATCTCCGCCGGCGGTGGCGGAGGAGGCGCGGGGTCCTGCTGTTCGTTCGATGAGGCAGAGGTCGGCATGGGTTCCCCCTGACGGTCGTCCGGCGTGCTTGTGAGGCTCAACGACCCGGCCGGGCTATCGAACACATGTGTTTCGGCCGGTCCTGGATTCCCACGGGGGAGCGGGTGGCGACGCATGGAGGATGCATGGACCCGGCCCAGGTACCAGGTCTGCGCATCGGCACGGTTGGCCGAATCGCCGACGGTGGTGCTTACGGGGCGGGGATGGGCGGTGGTGTCTTCGAGGCCGGAGTGGGCGGTGCTCTTGCGAGGCTCGCGTGGGTGCGTCCGCGCAGAACCCTTCCGGGTGAGGCGGCAGCTACTTGCCGGGCGAGTCCTTGGCCGTGAGCGCGGTGGCGGTGTCGATGATCGTCTGTTCGGTGGGGCGGGGCTGCCAGCCGAGCGTGCGTGCCTTGCTGCTGTCGACGAGCCTCTTGCGGCCGAGTTCGGAGCGCACCATCGCCATCTGCGGGTTCACTCGGGCCAGCAGTTTGACGATGAGGTCGGGCATGGTGCGCGTGGGTACCCTGGCGGCTTCGTCCGGGAGCTTGTCGCGCAGGATGCGGGCGATGTCCCGGTACCACAGGAAGCTGCCCGAGGCGAGGAAACGCTGCCCCGCGGCGGCGGGGCTCGTCATGGCGAGAAGGTGCAGTTCGGCGATGTCGCGGACGTCGACGACGTTCCAGCCGATGTTCGGGACAGCGGGGATTTCGCGGGCGAGCAGGCGGCGGATGACGTCGGTCGTCCCTGCCCCGTTCCGCGTGCCCAGTGGGGGGCCTTGCATGAACGTCGGCAAGATGGCGGACAGTTCGAGCCCGGCCGCTCCGGCGAGTTCCCATGCGTCGCGCTCGGCGAGGATCTTCGAGTCCGGGTACGCGCGCTGCGGGGTGCCGGACGGTTCGGCATACGTCGCTTCGGTCGCGGGCGTGCCCGAGTCGCCCGCACCGGCCGTGGTGCCGGACGAGGTGAGCACGGCACGCTTCACCCCGGCGCGGGCGGCGGCGCCCAGGACACGGCGGGTGCCCTCTCGGGCGGTTTTGACGAGGTCCACGCCTGAGCCGAAGGGCATCGGCGACGCGGTGTGCATCACGTAATCGGCGCCCTCGCAGGCCCTGTCCCACCCGCCGTCGCTGAGGAGGTCGGCGACGGCGAACCGGATACCCATGGCCGCCTCCTGGCCCGCGCGACCACTGACGGCTTCACGCACCTGCTCCGCCTGGCCGAGGCTGCGCACGGTGGTGCGCACCCGGTAGCCGCGCTCGAGTAAGCCCGCGATCACCCAGCCTGCCAGGTAGCCCGTTCCGCCCGTGACGAGCACCGTCTCACCGTTGTCACCGAGAGTCATGTACTCCTCCAACTTCATTGAGTTTCTCATTGATATAGGGAACGTACCATGGATCCATGACTGCCGACCGTGATGCGATGACATCGACGACTCACCGCGCGGATGCCGAGCGGAAAGCCGAGATCGTCCGTGTTCTCGTGGAAGTGGGGCACTCCGCGGACGCCGTCGTGGCCCAGGTGCTCGGGGAGTTCCAGGTGCCGGCCTCCGTCGCCGGCACATTGTGGGCGCTTGCGCCGGGAACTGAGCCGCCCACCCTGCGGGACGTGGCGGCCCGCCTCCGCTGCGATCCCTCGACGGTCAGTCTCGCCGCCGACAAACTGCAGAGCGTGGGACTCATCGCTCGCCGGCCTCACCCCTCCGACGGCCGCAAGCGAACCCTGGTCCTGACGGAACGCGGGCACGAACTATGGGAGGTGCTCAGGGCGCGACTTCATGCCTCCGGCCTCTTCGCCGGTCTCGACGCGGAGGAGCAGCGCACCCTGCTCGCGCTGCTCACGAAAATGCGGCAGCGGCACTAGGTCGTGTCTCTCAACTCCGTAACCAGGTGATGATCGCCGCCAGTACGGCTGCGGAGCGGTAGACGATCGCGAGTTTGTCGTAACGGGTGGCCAGGCCCCGCCACTGCTTGAGCAGGCTGAATGATCGTTCCACGACTTTCCTGCGCTTGTAGGTCTCGGTGTCCGGAGTCCGCGGCCGTCCGCCGCTGCGGCCTTTCCTCTTGCGGTTGGCCTGCTGATCGGCACGCTCGGGAATCACCGTGCGGATGCCACGGACCGCGAGGTCGTCGCGGACCTGTTGGGAGGAATACGCCTTGTCTGCGAGCAGTGCGTCCGGTGTGGTGCGCGATCTGCCAGGGCCAAGTCGTGAGACTCGGATGCCGCCCAGCAGGAGAGGGAGGACCTGTACGTCGTGGACCTGGCCAGGGGTGACCACGACGGACAGCGGGCGGCCGTTGCCGTCCACGGCGTGATGAATCTTGGTCGTCAGACCGCCACGCGATCTGCCTATGGCGTGGCCGGCCGGCTCGCCCCCGGTAGCCGGAGTTTCGTTCTTGCTCTGGCAGGTGACAGCGCTGATGTCCTTCTCCGGCCGGGTCGTATTCGTGGCGTGCTGGTGGGCCCGGTTGATGGTCGAGTCGACCGCGACCGTCCAGTCGATCCCGTTGACAGGATCGGCCTGGGCGGTCACTTGGGCCAGAACCGTGTCCCAGGTGCCGTCCGCCGCCCACCTTCGATGGCGCTTCCACACCGTCTGCCAGGGACCGAATGCTTCGCGGGGCAGATCTCTCCAGGGAATGCCCGTGCGGTACCGATAAATGATCCCTTCGACGATGCGGCGGTGGTCGGCGAACGGACGCCCTGCCTTCCCCGCGCTGCGGGGAAGGCAGGGCACCAGGCGTGTCCATTGCTCGTCGGTCAGCAGGCGCATGCGCCCGCTCGTGGTCACCGGGGCCGGTAGGCGGTGGCCAGCACGGAGACAGTGACCTGATCGGGCAGGACGCCGCCGTCGTTGAGGTCTGCGCGGCTCACGTGGCGTGCACTCGGCGTCATCCCAACCAGGTCCAGGGCATTCAGCTTGGTCAAGGGAACGGAGTACTCCACCTGCTCGGTGACGACGGCCTCGAACAAGGGGTCGAGCGCTCGGTGGAGGCGCTGCTCCTTGGCCGGATCGATCGTGATCATTGCAGGCATCTGGCCACGCAGCTCGGCCAAGTGCCGCCCGGTGGGTCGGACCACAATCAGCCGACCGGTCGGACGCAGCACGCGGTGGAACTCGGCCGGGTTGCGTGGGGCGAACACGTCCAGCACGACATCGGCCGCCCCGTCGGCCAGCGGGAAGGGACGGAAGACATCCCAGGCCACCGCGGCAGCTCGGTCGTGGGCACGGGCCGCCAAGCGCAGCGCGCGCACCGATGTCTCCAGTCCCAGACCACGGGCGCCAGGCAGCTGGTCGAGTACGCCGGCCAAGTAGTAACCCGTGCCGCACCCCACATCCACCACCGTGCCCTGCTCGGACACGACATCGGTCGCCAGGCGGGCCCCGACTTCGCGGATGGGCGCGTAGGCGCCGGTGGACAGAAAGCGGTCCCGGGCCTGGACCATGGCCGCGTCGTCGCCGCTGGTGGCGCGGGTGCCCGTCAGCAGGCTGGCATAGCCGTGCCGGGCAATGTCGAAGGTATGGCCCACCGGGCAACGCAGTGCACCGTGGCCAGGGTGCAGGCGGCGCGTACGGCACGCCGGGCAACGCAGCAGGTCGAGGGACAGATCGAGGGCAGGGGGAAGCGACACGGGCACGAGGCACTCCTGGCAAGGGGTGAAGGAAAGGGATCGTGCCTGCGCGATCAGAGCGTCACTGCCTCAGAAAGGAACGGGCAGCATCGGGACGTGGTTCTCGCAGCAGGTACACCAAGGAGGGCGACGCCGTCCGGCATCGCCCTCAGCGCCTTCCGATCACAGGAAGCAGCAGTGCGGGGTGCTCATGAATGCCACGTCATAAGTCTACAGGCACGGCGGAAACCCTCATGTCTCAGTGCCCCAGAGCAGTTGGGAGACATGGCCTAGTACTCCAGTTGCAGTTCGCGACCCCACTCAAGGCCGCCTGACCAACACCCCTTCCGCGAACTTCCGCGGAGCAGCACTAGAGGTACGGCGGACTCCGCAAGGGACCGTCCAGCCCGCCCTCGTTCGCCGCGCGTCAGCGCTGGTTGGCGTTGAAGCGTGCCTTCTTCTGGCGATTGCCGCAGGTGTTCATGTCGCACCATTTCCGGGTGCGGCTCTGACTGGTGTCGAGGAAGACGGCTCGGCAGGTCGGTGAGGCGCACAAGGCCAGTCTCCCGTCCCGTTCGCCTGCGATGACGCTGATCGCGTCGGCGGCGATCACGCTGAGGGCATCTTCCACAGGGGAAGCCGAGCCGAGCCGCCATCGCCGCTCACCCTCGGGCGTCAGGACGACCGCGGCCCGTCCCTGCGCGCTGCGGTCGTTGATGACTCGGACGGCGGACGCGGGGAGAGCGCCCTGGGTCGCGGCCGCTGTCGCGGCGGCGTGGATCGCCTCCCTCAGGTCCCGCGCGAGGTCGAGCTGGGCAGTGGTGCACGAGTCCACGGCGAGGCCGTGCAGTGCCAGCCAGTCGACGAGTCGCTGCGGCGTGGGAATGCGCTCGACAGGGGTGCCAAGACGCTCGGACAGAGTCCCCGTAAAGCTGGTCGTCAGCACGTTGCCGAGGCGGAAGTCGGGGAACGCAGCACGCATGGAACCACCTTAGCCGGTTGCAACGCGGCGTGCGGAGCTGTTAGAACCGTCTTAGACGGTTCCGCGATGGCCAGGAGGTCTCATGCCCCGTCCCACCGGCGACGTACACGCATTCGAAGCCCACGCGACTGACGCCGACCTCGACGAGCTGCGCGCGCGGCTGGCCGCGACGCGACTGCCGGAGGCCGAGACGGTCCGTCGCGCCGAGCCCGGCCCGCACCGATGGGAACAGGGCGTTCCGCTCGCCGGCCTCGTCGATGTCGTGAACTACTGGCGCACCGGGTACGACTGGCGGTCGTTCGAAGAACGCCTCAACGAGATCGGGCAGTTCCGTACGACCATCGATGAACTGGGAATCCATTTCCTGCACCGCCGATCCGCGCGCGCAGATGCCACTCCGCTGATCCTGACCCACGGCTGGCCGGGCAGCATTGCCGAGTTCATCGATGTGGTGGACGTGCTGGCGGATCCGGAGGACGGAGACGCGCCGGCGTTCCACGTCGTGATTCCCTCGCTGCCAGGCTTTGGTTACAGCGACAAGCCCGCCGCCACCGGGTGGGGCGTCGAAAAGATCGCGGCCGCATGGGTGGAACTGATGGGAAGGCTCGGCTACGGCAAGTTCGCAGCCCACGGCGGCGACTGGGGAGGCAATATCACCACGGTCCTCGGCGGCAGGTTCCCGGAGCACGTGCTCGGCATCCACACCACGTTGGCGGAGGCACCGCCCGGGCTGACGACGGACGGGCTGACGGCGGTCGAGCGCAAGTGGGTGGAGGAAACCCGCGATTTCCGAAGCCGTCGCGCGGCGTACGCGAAGCAGCAGGCGACCCGACCGCAGACCATCGGCTACTCGCTCGTCGACTCACCCGTCGGGCTTCTGGCCTGGATCCTCGACAAGTTCGCCGAGTGGTCGGATACCGAGGACAGCCCGTTCGAGACGATATCCAAGGACCGCGTCCTTGACGACGTCACCCTGTACTGGCTGACGCGGACCGGTGCGTCGTCGGCCCGCATCTACTACGAAAGCCACAACTCGCTCGATCCCGACCTCCGGGTCGACGTCCCGTCGGCCCTCACCGTGTACCCCCGCGACATCGAGAAGTGTCCGCGCCCCTGGGCACAGGAGCGGTACCGGCAGATCGTCCGATGGAGGGCACCCGAAGTCGGGGGCCACTTCCCGTCGCTGGAGGTGCCCGAGTATTTCGTCCAAGATCTGCGAGAGGGCCTCGCGGCAGTGCTGGCCGCGCATCGCTGAACCTGGCTGTTCCCGGTGAAGCAGTGCAGGGCCTCGCCGCCCCGTACGCCGGTACGCCGGTGCCACCGCGTCCGGTTCGCCTCCGTCGGTCACCTCCGCCGTCGTCACGGCTGTCGCGGCAGCCGGCGATCACTCTTGACGGCCTCGGCGATCTGCTGGGCGGCCTGGGCGGGGGTGAGGTGCGTGGTGTCGACGACCTCGGCCTCGGCGTGCAGCCACGTGCGGGCCGCCTCGGCGTAGGGCTCAAGGTAGCGGAGACGGAACGGGGAGTCGGGGCCGAGTACGGTGTCGCCCGCGATGCGCGCGCGGAGGGTGTCCTGGTCGGCATGGAGGACGAAGTGCCGGACCGGAATGCCGTGCTGGGCAAGGCCCGAGCTGATCTCGCGCCAGTACTGCTCGACCAGAACGGTCATGGGCATCACCAGGGTTCCGCCGGTGTAGTCGAGGACGCGGCGGGCGGTCTCCACCACGAGCGGCCGCCAGGGCGGCCAGTGTTGGAAGTTGTCCGTCGCGGGCAGTCCCGGCTCGATGTCCATGAGCGTCTCGCCGACTTTCTCGGCGTCGAACACCCGTGAGTCCGGAATCAGATGCTGGACGAGCACACCAGTCGTCGTCTTGCCCGCGCCGTGCGTGCCGTTGAGCCATACGATCATGGACACGACGCTAGCGTCGTGCGGGCCGCAGGGACGGGCAGAGCAGAAAGTCCGGTGCGGTCGATCGCCTTGGCCAGTTGCTTGGTGTGGTCTTCGGGCAGTGGCTTGAGGGGGCCGTAGTAGAGCTGGTGGTCAGCTTTGTGGGGGCCAGTGGATGGCGTTGTCTGTCTCCCGGGTCCGGGCGGCGCGTAGTTCGAGCGCAGGTGCGATGCGCGGGGCCGGCGTCGAGGGCTTGTTCCAAGTCGCGGGCAGTGTCGGCGACGTCGACGCCGGCACACGGTGTGGCAGCCGCGGAGCGTCTGCAAGCTCCTTTTCAGCCGCCCGGTTTGACCGCTCGGTGTACGTCGGCGGCGTAGGCCTCGGGCTGTTCCCAGGCTGCGAAGTGGCCGCCGGCGGGGTGTTCCACGTAGTCGCGAACGTTCAGGAAGGCCTCTGCGTAGCTTCGCGGCTCCGGCTTCAGGTCGCGCGGGAACACGGAGAGCACGGTCGGCGTGTCGATCCGGTCGGGAAGGGTGACCGGTTCGGCATAGGTGGCGAACGAGGTGCCGATCGTGCCGGTGACCCAGTAGGCGGTGACCCAGGTGAGAAGCTCGTCCGGTGTGAAGGCCGACTCGTCGGACCAGGACTGCAGTTTTTCGACGATCCATGCCAGGAGGCCGGCTGGTGAGTCGCCGAGGGCGACGGCGAGCGTGTCCGGTCGCGTCGACTGCTCCGCGATGTACCCTCCCCCGGTGCGGAACCACTGCTCCGACCGGCGGAGGTAGGCCGCCGCGTCGGGCGCCAGTTTCGCCGGGTCCGCCGTGAGCGCGCGCAGCGGGGCGATGTTCGTGAGGTGCAGGGCGGCCACCCGGCCCGGGTGCGCGGCCGCGAGGATCTCCGCGGCGGTGCCGCCCACGTCGCCGCCGGACACCGTGTACCGCGGGTAGCCGAGCTGATCGAGAGCGTCCGCGACGGTCCCGGCGATCTTGTTGACCGACATACCGGGAACGGTGAGCGGGGCCGCGAACGGGAAGCCCGGCAGCGCGGGAACCACCACGTGCAGGTCCGCTAGCAGAGGCAGGACGCGCTCGAACCGCAGCACCGAGTCCGGCCAGCCGTGCAGCAGTACGACGACCGGGGCGTCGGGATCCGCGGACCGCTGGTGGATCACGCGCAGCTCGGTGTCGCCGGCCTGCACCGTTACCCAGGGGACGGCCTTTTCCTGGCGGCGACCCGGGTCGAGATCCCGGTCTCCGACTCCTTCGACGGCGACCGTTCCGCGCTGGGTTCGCGCCTCGCGGCGAGCATCGTCCTGCGCTGGTTCGGTGCACCCGGGGAGGATCCCCTGCTCGTGCTGCAACGCGCGTCCGGCGAACGCCCGGAGGCGGCGGAGGCACTGGCCGCCTTCCTGGACACCAACTCGCTGGAACCGCTGTACCGCTATCTGCGCGACAGCGGCCTGGACGACGCGGACGCCCGCAGCCGCGCCGCGGCGATCGACGCCTTCGTACTCGGCGTCTCGACCCGCCGCCGGGTCCTGCGGTCCGAACTCGGCGATCCCGCTGCTCTCGAGGCTTGGCTGAGCGCCACCATCCAGCGTCTCGCCGACGGATGACGCACGATGGCGAGGCTGCCCGGGTGGTGGGTTGGCCGAAGCGTCTTTGCCGTCCACTCGCGCCGGCGTGCCGCTTTCGCCGGCGTAGTCGACAGGGTGGCCGGTGGCAGGGGTGTCAGGGTGTGGCAGGCGGACGCCGCCGAGCGGTAGCTGAACCACTGCCGGGTCTGCCGGGTCTGCTGGTCCGTGAAAGCGGTCAGGGCGCAGTGACGAGCACCGAGCAGACCTTTGCCGCCAGCCCCGCGAACTCGCTTGTCGGCCAACGGCGTCGAGAGGGTGGTCGGGGCGGGAAGGCCGGCCCCGGCCCACCTCCTCGACGCGAGGCTCAACCGGCCAGCGCAGCGGTGACCGGTGCCGGGTCAGCCGTGTACGGCTCGGGCCACGAGGAGGACGTTCAGGACGCTGATCGCGGCGCACGCCAGGGTGGCGAGTGCGGTGGTCGCGGCGCGGTTGGCCATGGAGCCCATCAGGGACCGGCGGGCGGTGAACCACAGCAGGGGGCCGAGCGCGCAGGGGATGCCGCAGGACAGCACGATCTGGCTGAGCAGGAGTGCCTGGGTGGGGGGAATCCCGGTGGCGAGGACGGCCAGCGGCGGTGTCATGGTCAGCAGCCGGCGGGTGAGCAGGGGAATCCGCCGGTGCAGGAAGCCGCGCATGATGACCTGCCCGGCGAAGGTGCCCACTCCGGCCGAGGCCAGTCCCGAGGCGAGCAGGGCGAGGGCGAAGGCGAGGGCCGCGCCGGGCCCGAGTGCGAGTCGCAGCCCGTCGTGGAAGTCGTCCAGGCTCTCACCGCCCTGTCCGGGTGAGCGCAGTGCCGTCGCGGCGAGGGCGAGCATGCCGGCGTTGACCAGTCCGGCCAGGCCGAGGGTGAGGGGCAGGGAGATCCGCTGTCCGCGCAGCACCCGCCGCTTCTCCTCCGGTGGGGTGGTGGCCGGCATTTTGCCCAGGGAGGAGTGCAGGTAGATCACATGGGGCATGACGGTCGCGCCGACGATGCCGGTGGCCAGTGTCAGGCTTTCGTTTCCGGCCAGGGCGGGCCGCAGCCCGGACAGCGTGCCGTGCCAGGAACCGGCGCGCACGAACTGGTAGGCGAAGCCGGCGACGAGGACCAGCAGCAGCAGCGCGGTGACGGTCTCGAAGCGGCGCCGCCCCTCGGGGGCCAGGACGAGCAAGGCCAGCGACAGTGCCGCCACGAGGAGCGCGGCGGGCAGGAGCGGCAGGCCGAACAGCAGGTGGAGGGCTACCGCTCCGCCGACGAACTCGGTCAGGTCGGTGGCCATGGCGACGAGTTCGGCCTGGCCCCACAGCGCGTAGGTGACCGGGCGCGGGGCGTGCTCCCGGCACAGTTCGGGCAGGTCCCTGCCGGTGGCGATGCCTACTTTGCAGGCCAGGTACTGCACGCCCGTCGCGACGGCGTTGGACAGCACGATCACCCAGAGCAGCAGGGGCCCGTAGCGGCTGCCGGCGGTCATGTTGGTGGCGAAGTTCCCCGGGTCGAGGTAGGCGACGGACACCACCAGGGCCGGACCGAGCACGGCCAGCCCGTGGCGGCCCCGCAGCGGCCCGCGCCCGGCCCGTGGCCCGGCGGCGACGGTCCCGGGGGCCGCAGGAGGTGGGCCGGCCCCGGCTAGCGGGTGCTCTTCCCCGGTGGTCTGGTGACCGGCGGCCGGGTGACCGGTGGTCTGGTGACCAGTGGCCGGGTGCCCGTCGGCCGGGTGGCCGGGAGCCGTGGTGGGAGCCGTGGTGGGAGGCCTGAGGGCGGCTGCGGGGACGCGTCGGCAGGAGCGTGGGTCGAGCATCATGCCCGGCTCCGGTCGCCGACGGGTTCCCCGGGCGCACGGTCGGCGCCGTGCGGCCGGCGAAGCGCGCCCGCCCGCGGCCGGGACACGGCGGCCCGGCAGGCGGCGGCGGTGAACAGCGCCGCCACGATCAGCCACTGCGGCCAGGCTCCCAGGGCCAGGGCGGTCACGGCGGCGGCGCAGTACAGGCCGTGCAGGAGGAGACGTGCCGGGGCCGGACGGGACCGGTGCCGTGCCGCGGCGGAAGAGGGGACTGCCATGCTCGCTCCCCGGGTTGCGTGACGAAGTGCGGACCTGGAGTGGGGGTGGAGAAGACCGGAGCGGGGTGATGAGGGGCAGGGGGCCGGGTCGGGCCGGCGTGCGCCCGGCTCGCGGGCCGTGGCCTGGCGGTGCGGCGCGGCGGGACGGGGCCGGGGCCCACCGTGAGCGGTGGGCCCCGGGCCGGAAGGTCAGTCGTCCGGGGTGATCGCGTCCTTGATCTTGCCCTTGATCCCGGTCTCGGTTCCCAGGACCGGTCCCTTGGGCTTGCCCTGGCTGCCGTCGTAGGTGGCGAACAGCTTCGGGTCGGGCGGGGGCGCCATGCCGAGGTCGCCCAGCGGCTGCGGTGTCTCCAGCACGGTCAACTCGTGCTCGCCGTCCGGTGCCAGACCGGAGGCCCACAGTCCGGCCCCCGACTCGGTGCCGTCGGACAGGTGCCACAGGGTCTGCGCGTGCTCGCGGTACTCCTCTTCCTCCAGCCCGCCGGGCACGACGTAGTTCTCCAGGCCGTCCTCGCGGAGCTGCTCGATCGCGGCGAGCCACTGGTTCTGGTGCACGGTGTCCCGGGCCAGGTTGAACCGCAGCATGTTCTTCACGCCCGGGTCGTCGGTCATGTTGTACAGCCGTGCCGTCTGCAGGCGGCTCTGCGCCTCGGCGGCGACGTTGGCGTAGAAGTCGGCCATCAGATTGCCGCTGGCGATGGCGTAGCGGCCGTTCCACGGGTAGCCGTTGCTGTCCGCGGGCAGGGCCGCGCCGCCGGCGATGATCGCCTGCTGCGGGTCCATGCCGCCCAGGACCGCGCCCACGGCCGGGTCGCTGGTGGCCATCTTGGTGGTGGCGGTCGCGGGCGCGCCCTCCAGCAGCCGGGCGATCATGGTGGCCAGCATCTCCACATGGCCGATCTCCTCGGTGGCTACGTCCATGATCAGGTCCTTGTACTTGCCCTTGATCCTGGCGTTCCAGCCCTGGAAGAGGTACTGCATCATCACCGACATCTCGCCGTAGGCGCCGCCGACCAGCTCCTGCAGCTTGTGGGCGTAGGCGGGGTCGGGCTTCTCCGGCTTGGCTTCGAACTGCAACCGCTGGGTGTGGGTGAACATCGCTGCTCCTTGGGGGCGTATGCGGTGCGGCCGTGAACGGCGGGTCCTGCCGGCGCCGAGGGTCGCGGGGGCCGATGACGGTGACGTTAGGCGCCCCCTGTCACCGCCTCGTCTCCGCCGGCGTACCCCCGGCGCCACGGGCCCCGGGAGCCACACAGCCATACGTGCTCCGGTCCGCGCCGGCCCCGGGAGCCCCACGCGCTCCGGTCCGCGCCGGCCCTGGGGAGCGACGCGTCCCTGCCCCGGCAGTGAGACGCCCCCGCCGACGGCGAGACGTGCCCACCCCCCGGAGGCATACGTGCCCGCGCCCCGGAGGCATACGTGCCCGTTCCTGCCAGCCCGGCCCGGTGCCCATGCGCGCAGGCGCCCCGGTGACGCGGCGGAGACGGCGGCGCGTGGGAATTCACCGGGGACCGCGCGGCCGTTTGCCCCGGCGGCCCCCGGATACCCGGGCCCCGCGAGAGTCCCAGGCGCTGCGACAGCCCTACGGGCGCCGCCCCCACGCGAACAGATGCGAGCAGACGGTTACGCGTATGAGTGCTGACAACGTCCCCCGCCGAACCGTCCAGGACAGTGCCTCCTTCCTCACGCTCCTGGGCGGCTTCCAGTTGCAGGTCAACCAGCGTGGCGTCTATCTCCCGCCCTCGGCCCAGCGGCTCCTCGCCTACCTCGCCCTGCACAACGGAGTGGTCTGCCGTGACCAGGCGGCCGAACTGCTCTGGCCCAACCTGCCGCGGGCGCGGGCCGGGGCGAGCCTGCGCTCGGCGCTGTGGCGCATCTCCCGGCGCAGCAGCCCCCACCCGGTGGTGGACCTGGGCACCACACGGCTCTCCCTGTGCAGCCGGGTCAGCGTCGACCTGCCGACCGCCTCCCGGTACGCCGCCGCGCTGGCCAACGGCTCCGGCGACGACCCGCCGGGCGAGGAGATCCCGGGCGTACTCCGCGAAGAACTCCTGCCCAGCTGGTACGACGACTGGCTGGTGGACGCCCGGGAGCACTTCCATCAGCTGAGGCTGCACGCGCTGGAGGCCGCCAGCCGTCACCACCGCTCGCACGGACGGCTGTGCACGGCCCTGATGTACGCGATGACGGCGGCCGAGGCCGAACCCCTGCGGGAGAGTGCCCACCGCGAGATCACCGCCGTACATCTCGCGGAGGGCAACGCCACGGAGGCACTGCGGCACTTCACCTCCTACCGGCACCGTCTGCACCGGGAACTCGGCCTGCCCCCGTCCACGGAATACCGCCGCCTCATCTCTCCCTACCTGGGCCGTCAGCCGTCCGGCAGAGGATGACCACCGCTCCGCGCCACCCGCGCTCCTGGCGCCCGCCGGGGGCACGGGTGGTGCGGTACCGGCCGCAGGGTCCGGGACGTACCGGAGTCGGCTCGGGACCGGGTCCACTGGCTGCCGCCGGGCGCGGTCATCGGATCAGCTTGCACAGGACGGGGACGGCGGTGCCGGCGCTGGTGAGTCCGACAGCGACCGCGCCGGCCACCGGGACATCGGCGAGGACGGCGAGTGTGCCCATGACGACGCCGATGACGAAGGCGACGAGCAGGACGACGGCCGTGTGCAGGGACAGGAACGGCTGGGAGTTCCGCGGTGTGGTCATGTGCCGACTGTGCGCTGCCAAAGGACCCGACCCGCGTGCACCGAACAACCCCGGAAAAGCTCGAACAACCGGTCACCGGCACCGGCCACCGGGCGTGTTCGGCGGGAGGGTCCTTCCCCTCCGGCACCGTTCGGGATTGTTCGGCGAAGTCCGCCACGGAGTGCCCGAAGCGCCCTAACCTGTCCTGTCACAGGGCGACGGGGGGCGGGATGGCGCAGCGGCACGACCCACACGCCGGTGGGAGCATCTACGAGGAGCTGCTTCAGGAGCAGGCCCGGGAGCTGAGGGCGCTGAAGGCGCGTGCGGGGAATCCGTCCATGAGGAAGGTCGCGCAGCGGGCCGCGGACCTGTTCGCCGACGAGAAGGCGGTCCTGGCGCCCTCCACTCAGAGCGCCTTGTTCCACGGCGGCCACTCCCGCCGCGACACTCTGCTGTGGCTCGTGCGCACGCTGCTCTCCTGGGACCGGGACGGCGAGCCGCCGGCCTATGGCGCGGCCGAACTCGACGCATGGGACGAGCGCTGGACGGCCATCACCCAGGCCAAGCCGCGACGCCGGGCCCGCGGCGGGCTGAAGGCGTACCTCGCCGATGTCTGCCGCGCCGCACAGGCTCCGGAACCCTACGTCTCCCAGTCGGTGGTGAGCTGGCACGACGGGCGTCCGGCCGAGCGTGCGACGGCCCGGCCGGCGAGCGCCGCCGTCTTCACCACCGGGCCGCTCGTGGTGCTGCTCGGCGATCCCGGCGGCGGCAAGACCGCGTTGCTACGACGGCACCAGCTCGACGTGTGCCGCCAGTGGGAGGCCGGAGTCCGAACTGCCGCGCTGCCGGTCTACGTCGTGGCCACCTCGCTCGCCGACGAGCCACTCGCGGCGCCGCTGCTCGCCCGCCCGCCCGCACCCGGCTCCCACTGGCTGGTGCTGCTCGACGGTCTCGATGAGATCACCCACGCACCCACACGCCGGGAGACGCTGCGGGGCGTGGTCCGCTGGGTCGCGCGACGCGGGAAGACCCACCGGCTCGTGGTCGCCACACGGCACCTGTCCGCGCAGGAGCTGAGCGATCTGCAGGATGCGGCGCCCGTCTGCCTGGAACTCTTGCGGTTCGAGACGGAGGATGTCCGGAAGCTGGCCGCGGCGCGGCTCGACCCGGAGCGAGTCGACGGCCTCATGACGGCGATCGACGACGCGGGCCTCGCCGACCTGGTCAAGCTGCCCCTGATCGGCGCCGTCGTCTGCCGGTCGTACCGGGACCATCCCGACCGGCCGCTGGGCAGCACCCGGGGCGAGCTCTACGACGAGTTCCTCACCGGGCTGATGGCCACCACACCGCGCACGGACACCCTCCCCGAGCATCACGCGGGCCGGCAGGGCGACGCCGGGGCACCGGCGGGGCTCAGCCCGGCGGTGCGGGAACACGTCGACGCTCTGAGCACGCTGCCGCCCGCCGACCTCCGTACGCTGCTGCAAGAGGTGGCCGCCCGTCGGCGGGAGAGCGACGCCGGCCGGCCGGTCATGGACATCCTGCTGGAGCAGCCCCTCGCCAAGCGACCGCCCGGCGTGCCGGCCGAGTGGTGGAAGGAGTGGCTCATCGCCTGCTTCCGGCGCAGCGGGGTGTTCCGGCAGCAGGGCGCGGAGCTGGAGTTCGAGCATCACACGTACGAGGAGTTCCTGGCCGCCTGCGCTGTTTGTGAGCCGCCCGGGCGTGGCCTGGCGGAGCTGCGCCGTGTCCTTGACGGCCACCGGCGCCGGCTCTGGCCGTGGCGGCCCGCTCCCGGTTACCGCCCGGGGGGCGGCCGGGGCCAGCGGATGTGGACGGCCGCGGCCGTCGACGGCGAGAACATGTCCTACCTGGGCTTCCTCATCGACCGGCTCACCGGTGCCGCCACGGCGGAGCTGGAGAAGCTGCCGTCATCCGCCGGCATCAGCGGCTCCACGTTCCTCGCCGCCCAGAAGCGGCTCGGAACCCACCTCCCGGCCGAGGTGGGGCGCCAGGCGGTGGAGAAGCTCCGGCGGCACCTCAAGGCCGGTGGCCTGGCACGGTTCGGCGCCGCGGTCGACATCGACGGGGTGAACCAGCTGGACCCGAACTCCGTGCCGGTGGCCGAGGCCCTCGCCGCCCTGGCGATCGACGACTCCCGGGTCGACGCGGCCGGCGCGCTGCTCGCCTTCGCCGAGAGCCGGGCCGAGGGCCGGGCGGCGCTGCGCGCACTGGCCCGCTCGCCGCGACTGACCAGTGTGCAGGGCCGGGTGGCGGCGGCGACGGCGCTCGTCCACGACGGTGACGCAAGCGGCCCCGGCCTGATCGTGGACCTGGCGTCCGACCCGGGACTGGACGACGACACGCGGCTCGGCATCGTATGGCGGCTCACCGGGCTCCGCCGGCACCTCGCTCTCGACCTCCTGGACAGCTGGATCGACGCCCGTACCGGAGAGGATCTCTGGTTCAAGGCGGCGCTGATGGTGGTCAAGATCGACGAGGCGCACGGCGTCGCGAGGATGAAGGCCATCGCCGACGATCCCGCCTGCCCCGCCCACAAGCGCCTCAACGCGGCCTATGTGGCCGCGCGACACCACGATCCCCGGGCTCCGGAGGACCTCGCGCGCTTCGCCCGCGACCCTGGTCTGGAGGAGGACCTGCGCGTGGCGGCGGTGCACCTCCTGGCCGAAATCGGGCACCCGTCGGCCGTGGCGGTACGCGACGAGCTGACCCGGGACACGCACCTCACCTCCAGGGCCCGGAAGTCCCTGCGCCGGCTTCCGTCGAGCGACGAGGGCATGGCCACCCGGCTCGGCGAGTAGAAGAGGAGGGGCAGGAGCGGGTGCTCACCACCCCTGAGGGGCCCGGACCACGGCGGCCCCGCTCGGCCAGGCGCGGATCAGTCGGCGGAGCGGCGCTGGCCGGTGAGGGTGTCGAACACCCAGGGGTGCGCTTCGGGCGGTTCGCCGCAGACCTCGCAGACGCCGGGGCGCAGGAGCACCTCGAAGTAGTTGTGAGCGAAGCCGCCGGGGCCGTCGTAGTCGCGCTGCGCGGCTGTCAGGCAGTTCCGGCCGGACCGGCAGCGGCCGCAGCAGTCGTGTCCGAAGACGGTCGGGTTCACCTTCTTGCCGCATCCCTGGTGACTGCACACGCAGTAGCCGCCCGCGTGGTTGGTCCATCGGCGAGTGGGTGGCTCGGTGTCCTCTTCCTCGACTTCCTCGACTTCCTCGACTTCCTCGACCACGTCGGCCCCAGTGGCGCGAGGGCTGGACGAGGTGAGAAGTCTTCCGGCCACCGCAGCGGCCACGCCGCCGATCACGATGACCCCCGCTTTGCCGACGGGCCCGAGGCGGTTCCATCTGCCGGCGAGGCGCTGACGCAAGGGCCTTTTCCCCTCGCTGCCTTCCTGCGGCGGGTCGGCAGGCTGAGGATCACCGCTCGGCTCGTGGGATGTCGCATCGTCCGGCGCTGCCATCTGACAGGTCGTCCTCTCTGTTGTGGAAACCCGAAGTTCAGAGAGTAGGTCAGTCCGGCTCGCCCGGTGCGCGCCCTGAGCAGGATCAGGACCCATACGAGTGTGCAGGCCAGCACCACGGCACCGGCCGGAAGAAGCACGGCGGCGCCCAGACCCCGCAGAACCCGTCCGGCCACCAGCGTGGCCAGGGTGGTGGCCGCGGAGCCGACCGCCGCTGCCGGGCTCGACGGCCGACGGCCCACGGGCGGCGGGTGCCCCTCGGACCCGAACCCCGGAGCCGAGGACGTGCGGCGTCCCCCGGGAGCGGCCACCGGAGGGCAGCGCCGTTCGGTGACGGACGGTGAGGATTGAATACGGGCCACGCGGAAACTACGGCGTTGTCCGACACACGCGCTTCACCTGTTCACCCGAGGCGTCCGCCGTCCGTTGACCTCACCGCACGTGGGGAGCATCCATGAAGACAGACACCCGTTCCGCCTCCCGCCTACGGGGCGATCCGCTCGTACGCGGCCTCGGCTGGGCCAGCGCCCTCCTGGGCGTGCCCCAGGTCGTCGCCCCGGCGGGCTTCGCCCGGGCCCTGGGCGTGGGCGAAGCCGCCCGGCACCGCTCGGCCACGGCCGCCGTCGGTGTGCGCGAGCTGGCGGCGGCGGCCGGGCTGCTGGGGCGGCCGCATCCCGCCTGGCTGTGGGGCCGCGTCGGTGGCGACCTCGTCGATCTGACGATGCTGGCCCGGGCCCTGAAGAACCACGACGGCCGCGGTCTCGGCCGTACCGTCGCCGCTACCGCCGCGGTCACCGCCATCACGGCCACGGACGTGTACGCGGCCGTGACCCGCACCCGTAGGAGCGCCCCCGTGGAACTGACCGCGACCACCACCGTCAACCGGCCCCCGGACGAGGTCTACCGCCTCTGGAGCGACCTGGAGCGACTGCCGGACTTCATGGAGCATCTGGACGAGGTGCGCGTCACCGGCCCGAAGACCAGCCACTGGCGGGCCAGCGCGCCGTTCGGCGAGACGGTCGAATGGGACGCCGAGACCACGCAGGACATCCCCGGCCGGCTGATCGCCTGGCAGTCCGCGGACGGCGCCGACATCGGCAACTCCGGCGAGGTCCGCCTCGTGCCCGCCCCCGGCGACCGGGGCACGGAGATCCGGGTGACCCTGCGCTACGACCTGCCCGGCGGCGCGCTCGGCAAGGCCGCGGCGCGCTACTTCGGCGAGGAACCGCACCAGCAGCTCGACGACGACCTGCGCCGCTTCAAACAGATCGCGGAGACCGGCGAGGTCGTCCGCTCCGAGGGCGCACCCGGCGGCAAGCGGGCCCGCGGGGAGTTCCCGCAGCACCCGGCCCGACCGCTGACCGAGGACGAACTCAAGGAGGCCCTGGCATGAAGGCGAACTGCTGGACGGGACGCAACTCGGTCGAGGTGCAGGACGTCCCCGAACCGTCGATCCTGAACAGCCGCGACGCCATCGTGAGGGTCACCTCGACGGCGATCTGCGGCTCCGACCTCCATCTGCTCGACGGCTATGTCCCCACCATGGAAAAGGGCGACATCATGGGCCACGAGTTCATGGGAGAGGTCGTCGAGGTCGGGCCCGGCATCAGCGCCGACAAACTGCGCGTCGGCGACCGGGTCGTCGTGCCCTTCCCGATCGCCTGCGGCGCCTGCGCGTCCTGCCGCGCGGAGCTGTACTCGTGCTGCGAGAACACCAACCCCAACGCCGGCATCTCGGAGAAGTTCTTCGGTCACCCCACCGGCGGCATCTACGGCTACTCCCACCTCACCGGCGGCTTCGCCGGCGGCCAGGCCGAGTACGCCCGGGTGGTGTTCGCCGACGTCAACGCCCTGAAGATCGAGTCGCACCTCACCGACGAGCAGGTGCTGTTCCTGTCCGACATCCTGCCGACCGGGTACATGGGCGCCGAGCTGTGCGACATCCAGAAGGGTGACGTCGTCGCCGTCTGGGGCGCCGGGCCGGTCGGCCAGTTCGCCATGGACAGCGCCCGGGTCCTGGGCGCGGAGAAGGTCATCGCGATCGACAAGGAGACCTACCGGCTCGACATGGCCGCTGCCCAGGGCTGCACGACCGTCAACTTCGAGGACGTGGACGTACGGTCGGCGCTGCTGGAACTCACCGGCGGCCGGGGCCCCGACAAGTGCATCGACGCGGTCGGGCTGGAGGCCACCCACGGCGCCTCCCACGTCCATCTCTACGACCGCGCCAAGCAGGCGGTCCGCTCCGAGACCGACCGGCCGCACGCCCTGCGCCAGGCCATCCTGTCCTGCCGGAGCGGCGGCGTGGTGTCGGTCATCGGTGTCTACGGCGGGCTGATCGACAAGTTCCCGGCGGGTGCCTGGATGAACAGGTCCCTGACCCTGCGCACCGGGCAGTGCCATGTGCAGAAGTACATGAAGCCGCTGCTGGGTCTGATCGAGCAGGGCAGCATCGACCCCACCAGGGTCATCACCCACCGGCTGCCCCTGACCGAGGCACCGACCGGCTACGACCTGTTCAAGAACAAGAAGGACCGCTGCGAGAAGGTCGTCCTCACGCCGTGAGCGCCGCACCGGCGAACCGCGGCGCCCTCCGCCCGCCGGCCCGGCCCGCGCCCGAGCCTCCGACTGCTGCGCGACAGCGTGGACCGGGGGAGCGGGGCCGGCCCGGGGCGGCGAGCGGGCGCCGTGTCACCGCCAGTTGTGCACCGTCAGCGGGCCGGTGGCGCCGAGGTAGCCGAGCAGGCCGGCGCCCGGGTATTCGATGATGTCGTCGGGGAGTTCGTGGACGGTGAACCAGGTGAGCGCCAGGCACTTCTCCGGTTCCTTGTTGACGGGCTCCCCTTCCCAGGTGCGCGCTTCGAAGAAGAAACCGATCCGCTCCATCTTCTCGTCCTCGCGGTGGTGGACGACCTGAACGAGCCGGAGATCGGCCGGGTCGACGGTGATCCCGGTCTCCTCGAACAGCTCGCGGGCGGCGCCGGCGGGCAGGGGTTCGCCTCGGTCGAGTTTCCCGGACGGCATGTGCCAGCGGCCGTGGCCGTACGGGCCGCCCCGCTGGGAGAGCAGGATCTTGTCGCCGTCGCGGACGATGACGTGGGTGTCGATGACGGGTGTTGCCGGTTGTCCGCTCATGTTCCTTGGGGGGTCGCAGGTGCGGGGGAGGGCACCGAGGCTAGCGGCGGAACCGGGATGGCGCGGGCGATCCGCCACGCTACGTCCGATGGGGTGGCGGCACCGTTGTCGACGACCAGCACGTTGACGCCGGCGCTCGTCAGCTGGGCCGCGGCCTCCCGGTACAGCTCGACCTCGCGGCCGGGCGCCGCCGGGTCCGCCCGGAAGCGGTGGGTGACGCCTGCCGAGGCGATACGCCGTGTGATCTCAGCCGGGGAAGCGGTGAGGATGACCGCCAGGTCGGGCATGCGTACATGCCGGTTGACGTCGAGCAGGAACTCCAGGGGGACGCCGTCGAGGCGCTGCAGGACGAGCGTGGACGGCAGATAGCGGTCGCTGACGACGAGCCGGCCGGCGCGCACCGCGGGCTCGATCACCGTCTCGACGTGCTCGTAGCGGGTGGCGGCGACGAGGCAGGCCAGCGCCAGGCCGTGGATCTCGTCGGCGTGGGAACGGGTGAAGGCGCCCAGGGCGGTGGTGGTCGGCTCGGCCGTCCGCACGGCAGGGCGGCCCTGTCCGGCCAGGAGGCCGTGCAGGATGTCGACGGTGGCGGACTTGCCGACCCCGCTGGGCCCGTCGACCGTGACGAAGAAGCCCCCGCGCTGCCCGGTCACGCGGCGGTCCCCAGACCGGCCTGGTCGCGTTCGTGCTGCTCCCGGGTGAGCAGCGCGAGCGTGGCACGGAGCTGCTCCAGGGGGACTTCACCGAACGGGATGCCGACACTGAAGTTGAACTCGTCGCGCTGCCGCATCGACTCGTCGGCGCCGTCTCGCGTGAGGTCGACGTCCGCGTAGGCGAGCAGGTCGTCCGGGGCGTACCCCTGCTCCTCGGTGAGGGTCTTCCACACCGGTGTTCCGGGGTACGGGCGGAACTCGAAGACGCTCGCGCGGATGCCGCCCGGGCTGCGGTCGGCGAGGTCCCACAGCTTCCGGATGTGCCGCACGGTGGCGTCCAGGTCCGCGCGGGTCTCGCCGGGGTAGCCCAGGATGAAGTAGCCCTTGACGCCGATACCGCGCCGGAGGAGGCGGCGGGTGACGTCCTCGGTCATCGCGGCGGTGATCCGCTTGTCCATGACCTGGAGCATGCGATCGCTGCCGGACTCGATCCCGAGGGCCACCTCCCGCAGGCCGTTGGCCGCGAGGACGTCCAGGTCCCGGTCTTCCAGGCGGTCGAGGACGTTGATGCGGCCGGTGGCGTCCCACACGTACTTCTCGCCGATGCCGTGGCCGGCGAACGCCCGCATGTGCCGGTGGATCACGTCCCGGACGCCGAGGAAGAGGTCGTCGACGAACCGGAAGGCACTCACGCCGTACTCGTCGTGCAGTGCTTCGAGTTCGCCGATGACGTTCTCGGGGCTGCGCACGCGGATCCGCACGTCCGGGTTGGCGCTCCAGGCGGCCCCGCAGAAGCCGCAGTTGTAGGGGCAGCCGCGGCTGCCGACGATGTTCGCCTCCAGGTGCCCGCGGACAGCCGCGGCGGCGAGTCGCCGCGAGTCGCGGCGGGCGGCGATGCGCCGGTCGACCGGTGTGGGCGCGGCGCGGTAGGGGTCCTGGGGGAGGAAGGCGCGGTCGACGTACGGCAGCGAGTCGATGTCGGGGCCGAGCATCCGGGCCCTGGTCCGGGCCTCGGCCACTCCCATGCCGGTGGTGCCGAGGAGCGGGTCCCGCCAGAACACCTCGGGCAGTTCTCGCCGGCGCTGCTCGTCCTCCAGCAGAGCCGTGACACGTGACTCGCCCTCACCGATGACCAGCGCGCGCAGGTTGCGCATCCGGGGGTCGGCGAGGACGCGGGCGGGCAGGGCCCTGGCGTGGTGGCCGCCGGCCATCAGGGCGATTCCCGGGTCGAGTCGGGCGGCGATGCGGGCGGACATCTCGTAGGTGGGGGCGAGCAGGTTCATCCCGGCCCAGCGCGGCCGGGCCGCGTTGACGATCGCCGCCGTCTCGGCCGGGCCCAGGCCGTGCGCCTCGGCATCCAGGACACCGACGTTGAAGCCGGCCTGCCGGGCGTACGTGGCGATGTAGGCCATGCCGAGGACGGGGAGGGTGTAGTCGTTGGTGCGTGGCCGCAGGGTGTAGTCACGCAGCGGCGCGTTGACGAACAGGGCGTCGAGCGTACGCGTGGCGTCGGCGCCCGCGATCAGCGGTAACGGCTGCATGGAACCTCCGGCTCATCGGGCGTGCGACCCCCAGGTGAGGGTCGTGAGGGTGAGGGTGTGCAGGGCGGTGCGGTCGGTGCCGGCCCAGCCGGTCCACAGCGGGCCGAAGCTCTTGTCGGTCTTGTCCGGCCAGGGGTGGGAGGGGGCGATCTGCGCGGCCCAGGTGCGGACCGCGAGGTCGTCGTGCGGGTAGACGCTGAAGTCGCCGGTGTAGTCGGCGGCGGCCGCGCGGGCGGTCCAGGGCCCGATCCGGGGGACGGCCGTCAGCGCCACGACAAGGTCGGCGGGAGCCGCCTGTTCCCACCACTCGTGCTGGCGCTCGTAGTGTTCGGCCGCGGCCCGCAGCGCGGTGCGGTGGAACTTCGCGCCGACGGCGGCGAAGCTCTCGTCGGCCAGCGACAGCACCTTGGCGGGGGACGGGGCCACCGCCAGCTCGCCGAAGGGGCCGTCGACGACGGTGCCGTACCGGGCGCACCAGGTGCGGTAGAGCCTGAGGGCCTGCTCGGCGCGCACGACCTGGCGCAGGATCGCCGTGGTGATCGCGTCCCACAGCCACGGGTTGGCCAGCCGCTGCGTGACGCCGAGCCGGACGAGCCCCGCGCGCAGGGCCTGCGGTGTGGCCTGCGGGAGGTGCGCGGGATCGGTGTTCAGGACGGCGGGTTTCACGTCCTCCGCGCCTGCCACGCAGTCGATACGGAGTCCTTGGTGATCGCGGGCCAGGACCCAGACGCCGGAGGCCGTACGGACGGCACGCGCGTGTGTCCCGTCGTCGTGGCCGTGCCAGGCGGGGTGATCGGTCGTCAGGACACCGCTCATGAAACGCTCCAGGGGTGGTTCGGGTCGCGCGCCATAGCCTCTCGCACCCACCCGGGCGGCACGTCCCGGTTGCGGAAAGCCGGGGGACCAGCCGGTGGGATCCGCTGGATTGTGAGGATGCGGTGGTGACCGAATGGCGACCTGTCGCCGCGTTCCCGGTCTCTCTACCCTCCCGTAGTCATGACAACTGGACACAAGGGAACGTCCCGCAGACGGTTCCTCGCGGGTGCGGGGGGCACGGCGGGCGCCCTCGCCTTATCGCCGGGTACCGCCCGGGCCGCCGCCTCCGCCGGCAAGCACGTCGCCGTCCTCGGCGGCGGCGTCGCCGGACTCAGCGCCGCCCACGAACTCGCCGAACGCGGCTACACCGTCACCGTCTACGAGTACTACGACGTGCTCGGCGGCAAGGCCCGCTCGATGGACGTACCGGGAACCGGCACGGCCGGCCGCAGGCCCCTGCCCGGGGAACACGGCTTCCGCTTCTTCCCGGGCTTCTACCGGAACCTGCCGGACACCATGCGCCGCATCCCCTTCCCCGGCAACGTGAACGGCGTCCACGACAACCTCCGCAGCGGCACCGAGACCCTCTTCGCCCGGGCGGGCGGCCGCCCGGACCTGCACTTCCCCCTGCGCCGCGCCACCACCCCGCCCGCACCCGGCGACATCACCCCGTCGTGGCTCCGCGACCAGCTCCTCTCCGTGCTCGACCTGGGCAGCCGGCTGCCCGCGCACGAGGCCGCCTACTTCGCCGACCGTGTCCTCGTCCACCTCACCAGCTGCGACGCGCGCCGCGAGGACCAGTGGGAGAAGACCTCCTGGTGGCACTTCATCCGTGCCGAGCGGATGAGCGAGGAGTACGGCACCCTCCTCGGCATCGGACAGACCCGCAACCTCGTCGCCACCCGCGCCGAGGTCGCCTCCACCCGCACCGTCGGCCGCGTCATCATCGAGGCGCTGCTGCTGTGGGGCCTGCTGGGCCGGGGTATGGACGGCGACGCGGACATCGACCGGGTGCTCAACGCGCCCACGAGCGAGGCGTGGATCGATCCCTGGTCCGCCCACCTGCGCTCGCTGGGCGTCCGGTTCGTCCTCGGCACGCAGGTGCGGGAGGTGCTGTACGACGGGGGGCGCGTCACCGGCGTACGGGTCTCGGCCCGTGACGGGAGCGGCGAACACACCGTCACCGCCGACCACTACGTCTCCGCCATGCCCGTCGAGCACGCCCGGCGCACCTGGGGTGCCGCACTGCGCGCGGCCGACCCGCAGCTCGCCCGGTGCGACGCGCTGCAGACGGACTGGATGACCGGGGTGCAGTTCTATCTGCGCACCCCGACGCCCGTCGTCCGCGGGCACGTCAACTGTCTCGACTCGCCGTGGTCGGTGACCGGGATCGGGCAGGCCCAGTTCTGGGACGTACGGGACTTCGCGCAGGACTACGGCGACGGACGCGCCCACGACTGCCTGTCGGTGATCGTCTCGGAGTGGGACAAGCCGGGGATCCTGTACGGCAAGACGGCCCGTGAGTGCACGCGCGAGGAGATCGTCGAGGAGTGCTGGGCGCAGCTTCGGGACGCTCTGAACGACTCCGGCAAGACGACGCTCAGGGACGCCGACCGGGTCGCCTGGTTCATGGACCCGGCCGTGACCGGGCTCGGCGGCCCCGATCCGCAGAACCGGGAGCCGCTCCTGATCCATCCCACGGGCACGCTCTACCACCGCCCGTCGGCGAAGACCGCCGTGCCGAACTTCTTCCTGGCCGGCGACTACGTCCGCACCGACGTGGACCTGGCGACGATGGAAGGCGCCAACGAGTCGGCGCGGCGGGCCGTCAACGCGCTGCTCGACCGGGACGGTTCGGACGCCGGACGGTGCCGGGTCTGGGAGCTGTACCGCCCCGAGGAGCTGGAGCCCCTCAAGCGCGTCGACGAGGTGCGCTACCGGCTCGGCCTGCCCAACACCTTCGACCTGGGCTGAGCGGGCGTCGTAGCGGAGTAGTGGTTTGGTCTAGACCAAGGGGGGTACGCTCTCGTCACTGTCCATGGCCGCTCACCGGGCCATGGAGACCCTGCTTGACATGCTCACGCCCACCCTGCCCGGGTGGGCACGAACCCCCACACAGGAGTCGTCATGAAGAGCAAGAGGATGCTGGCCGTCGCCATCGGCGCGGGGATCGCCCCGCTCCTGGCCGTGAGCCTGCCGGCCGCCAGCGCGAGCGCGCACGGCTACATCTCCTCGCCCCCCAGCCGGCAGGCCCAGTGCGCCGCGGGTACCGTCTCCTGCGGC
Organism: Streptomyces sp. NPDC017095; assembly: GCF_044332325.1. Classification (NCBI taxonomy): domain Bacteria; kingdom Bacillati; phylum Actinomycetota; class Actinomycetes; order Kitasatosporales; family Streptomycetaceae; genus Streptomyces; species Streptomyces sp. NPDC017095. Next base: position 5,863 of record NZ_JBIROU010000032.1, on the reverse strand, counting down.
TCCATCAAGTACGAGCCGCAGAGCGTGGAGGGGCCCAAGGGCCTGATGAGCTGCAGCGGAGGGAACGCCGCCTTCGCCGAGCTCGACAACGACAGCAAGGGCTGGAAGGTCACCCCGGTCAGCCGTACCACCAGCTTCAACTGGCGGCTCACGGCGCGGCACGCCACCAGCACCTGGCAGTACTACGCCGGGGGCCGGAAGATCGCCGAGTTCAACGACGGCGGTGCCCAGCCCGGCCAGACCGTCACCCACCAGGTGAACTTCGGCAGCCTGACCGGCAAGCAGAAGGTGCTGGCCGTGTGGAACATCGCGGACACCTCCAACGCCTTCTACGCCTGCGTGGACGTGAACGTCAGCTGACCCGGCGTCCCGGTGCCCGGAGCGGACGGAGGCCCGCTCGCTCCGGGGACCCCGGCCCGCCACCCCGTGCGGCGATGACCGTGCCGCGACCGCGGGGCGGCGGGACGGAGCCCGGGTGACGTGGCAGGGCCCGGTCCACCGGACCGGGCCCTGCGTGTCGCGGAACGCTTCAACGGTGTCAGCGGCTCAGGGTGAACGCCTGGGCGGAGGAGCCGTCACAGGGCTGCTGGGACAGCTTGGCGTCGTTGACGGTGGAAGAGCCGTTCACGGCGAGCGCACTTGCCGCTGTGGCGGGCGAGGAAGCGGTACTGGTTGCCGGTGCCGGCGGGTTCGGCCTTCCACTGCTGGTTGGTGCCTCCGCCGTAGGTCCACAGCTGGAGCCGGGCCCCGTCGGCGGTGGCGCCGGGGCCGCCCTCGACGTCCCACGCCTTGGAGTTGTACTGGTTGACGACCTGGTAGTCGCCGTCACCGGTGGGCCTGAACTGCCAGCGCTGGTTGGCCTGTCGGGCGCCGCAGGCCCACTGCTGCACGGAGGTGCCGTCACCGGTGCCCCAGTCGGCGGCGTCCATTGGTGAGGTGACCGAGCGTGTAGTACTCGGCGTTGCGGGTGACGCCCCGGGAACTGGCGTTCCTGCGACACCTGGTGGACACCGCACTCCGCAACGCCGAACGCGAGGGCATCGTCCGGCTCTACACCGTGCTGCCGGCCGAATCCGTCACCGACGACCATCCCGCGCAGACCTACTTCCGCGACCGTTACAACGGCCTGCGCGCGTTCGTCACCGACGCCCGGGTCGAGCACGCGGCCAACGCCATCGTCACGGTGATGGACGGCCTCCAGGTGCAGTGGCTCCTCGCCCCCGACCGGGTGGACATGGCGGCCTCGACCGATCTCGTGATCACGCCCCTGCTGGACACGCTCGCGCCCGAACGCTTCCGCTCCACTCCGGCGGAGCGCTGACCTTCGCACCCGACGGCAGGCTGACCCGCGAAGGCCCGGCGTACGCCGCCGGTGCCCGGCCGAGCCGCGCACCGGCCAGGGCTACGACCGTGACCGCGTGCGCCGATGACCCGGCGGGCGAGACATGCCCCGTGTCCCACCCGCGGTGGTGTTACCCGCTGAGGCGCCGACTGCCGCGCCGACGCACCGCGTCGTACCCCAGCTGCGGTGCCGGCCGCCACGCCGAGCCGTACCTTCGCCGCGGTGCCGGCCGCCACGCCGACGCACCGCGCCGTACCCCGCACAGTGCGCGGGGTACGGCCCTGCACAGTGCGCGGATTCCCACAACTCGCCTGCGCGGCAAGCCGATTGCGTATCATCTGAGCCACGGCGCGGAGTCCGGCGGGGGAGTGGGCGGAGCCGGAGCGCCGGCGGATCCGGTGGGAACGGGGGCCATATGCCGAGAGCCGACGGACGCCACCGCGCCCTGATGTGGGGCGGGACCGGCGGGGCGGCGGCCGCGGTCGTGACCGCCGCGCTGCTGTGGGCACCCGGACAGGCGCTGGCCTGGGCCGCCGGTGTCCTGGCGGCCGCCTCGGCCGCCTACCTCGGCCAGCAGGCACCCCAGCAACTCCAGGAGGCCCTGGCCCGGCGCCGGGCCGCGCGGCAACCGACCGCCGGTGACCCGCTGGCCGTGGCCGTGGAGATCCGGGACCACGACTACGTCACCCTCGACCTCGGCGACCGCGTCGTCGACATCCCGGCCGCCGGGCACACCCTCCGCGTCGTCGTGACCGCGACCGGACCCCCGGCCGTGGTGCTGACCGGGCTGCGCGCGGAGGTGCTGTCCCGCGCGGAGGCGCCCGGGGATCTCGCCCGGCACGCCGCCGAGGTGCCGGTGCGGCGGTTCGAGGTCCTCCTCGACTCCGACCCGCCACGGGTGCGCGCCCTGGCCGGCAGCGACTTCCCCTACCGGATCGCCGCGGACGAGTGCGAGGTCCTCGACCTTCTGGTCAGCACCGAGCGCGGCCTCGTACGGTGGGCGCTGTGGCTCGACTGGACCTCCGCGGGCCGCCAGGGCCGTACCCGGATCGACCTCCAGGGCCACGCGTTCCGCACCGCCGCGCGCCTGCCGGGCGGCACCCGATGACACCGTTGCGGCGCCCCGTCGGCGCGGTCATCCTGGCAGCGGCATTTCCCGCGGTGGCCGGCGGCGCCGTCCTCGCCGCCACGGGCACGCACAGCTGGCTGCCATATGCCGCGGTGGCCGCCGTATCGGCGCTCTCCGGGGCGACAGCCCGCACCCGGCGGCCACGGAACCCGGCAACCGGTCCAGCGGACCGCTCCCGGGAGTTCCCGGAGGCGGCCACCGGACACACACGGCATTCCTCCGCCGGGACGACGCGGGCGGGGAACCGGGCGGACGACGCCCCCGCCTCCCAGGGGTCCGTCTACGACATGACACGGCCCGTCCGCACCGTACCCGTACAAGGACTGCCGGGCGACCCGCCGTTCACCGTGCGGGCCGCCGTGCACAGCCACCTCGCGCACATCGTCTCACCCGGCCTCCTGGGCACCCCCGAAGCGGTGCACATCCCGCTGACCGGGCACAACCTCCAGCTCTCCCTGACCGCGACGGGCCAGGGCGAGGCCGTACTGCGGTCGCTGCGGGCCGAGGTGACAGACCGCCTGCCGTTGCGTGTGGACGGCGTCGCGATCGCCCGGTCACGGATGCCCGATCTGGTCATGAGCGCCGACCTGCTGGAGTCCGCCCAGCGCGCGGTCCGCGCCTACCGGCGCCTGAGCAGCCCCGACATCGCCGTCCTCCTGGACGTCTCGCCCGCGCCCGTGCTGACGGCCGCCGGTGCGGACCCCGCCCTGCCGCTGACCGCCACGCCCGGTGCCGGTGCCGCCCTCACCTGCGCCCCCGTGACGGACGACGGGCGGTGCGTACGGTGGCGGCTGACGGCGGAGATCGAGTGCGCGGGACGCCTCTGGCGGCCCTGGTGGGACCTTACGGTCACCGCCACCTCGGGCGTGACCCGCTTCAGCCCCGACACCACACCGGTGCCCGAGTCCGTGCACACCCTCTTCCCCGACCACTACGACCCCCGGGACCCGGGCGGAGGACGGACCGGTCCGGAGACGGACCGCTCCTTCCACCTGGTGGCGCACATCTCACAGGACGGTCAGGGCGTGCTGGAGATGCCGTCCCGGCCCGCCCCCGATCCCGAACCGCCCGGTGCCGAGGAGACCATCCGGCGCGCCGCCGGCCTGGCCCGCGCCGGTGACCTCACCGGTGCCGCCGCGGCCTACCGGTCGGCGGCGGAGGCGGGCAGCGGACAGGCCGCCTACCTGCTCGGCAGACTCGAACAGAACAGGGGCGACCTGGACGGCGCGGCGCGCTGGTACGAGAAGGCCGCCGCCCGCCGTATCCCCGCCGCCCCCCACAATCTGGGCGTGCTGGCCCTGCTGCGTGACGACCTCGACGCGGCCGAGCGCTGGTTCCGCCGGGGGATGGACACGGGGGACTGGACGGCGGCCGTGGGCCTCGGCGCCGTACGCGAGAGACAGGGCGACGAGGCACAGGCCGAGGAACTGTGGCGGCTCGCCGGCAAGCGCGACGCCCCGAACGCGGCGCAGAACCTCGCGGTCCTCTGCCGGCGGCAGGGCCGGCACGAGGAGGCCGACGACCTCTTCACGCGGGCCGCCGAGGCCGGCGACGTCCAGGCGGCCGTGCACGTCGGCTTCCGCTGCCAGGAAGCCGGGGACCAGGCCGCGGCCGAACGCTGGTGGCGCACGGCGGCCGAGGCGGGCAGCGCGGAGGGCGCCTTCTACCTGGGGCTGCTGCTCGTGCGCACGGCCCGCGCGGCAGAAGGGCAACGCTGGTGGGAGCGCGCCGCCGAGCGCCTCGGCCCGCCCGGTCCCGGGGCCGCGGGGCCACCGCCGGGGCCGGACACGGGGACCGCCCACCGGATCGACGGAACGGCGGAGTCGGCCGAGGCGTACGCCGCGTACCACCTCGGGCTGCTCCACTGGGAACGGAACGACCACGAGGCCGCCCTCGCCTGGTGGACCCTGGCCGGCGGCGCCGGTCACGCGGACGCGGTGTTCCGGCTGTGCGAGCTGCACCTCAACGTACGCGGCGACCTCGGGGAGTTCCTGCGCTGGGCATCCTTCGCGCTGCGACTCGACGGAGCCCCGGCCGGCCGGATGGAGGCTCTCGCCGCCGGATTGCGCGAGATCACGGAGCAACTGGCTTCCACGGCAGGCGCGTCCGCTCCCGACCCCGGGACCGCCGCAGAGGTCTGCTCCGTGGCGGCCGAGGCATACCGGCACCTCACCACGCACGACAGCGCCCACCGCCCGGCCTGGGAGGAAACCGTACGACGCCTCGCCACGCTGGCCAACGCCTCCGGCTCACCGCGGGCACGCCAGCACGCCGACACCGCCTTGGCACGTTTGCGGGCAACGGACTGAACACGGAACACGGCCAACAGCGACCGGCCACCAGGGCCCACCCGCACTTGGCGACGGCTGTAGTCGAACAGCTTGTTCAGCGGTGCGACACCGGAGCCCTGGAGCTGTAGCCCTTGTCGCCGATGACGTGATCGGGCCGGACCCGGGGCCGTCCCGGCCCCGGCCGCGTCGGCCTTCGCCTGGGCGGCCCGGAGCATCCGCTCGAAGGTGCTTCTCGCGATACGAGCTGCTGAGTACGATCCTGGGATCTGAGGAGCTTTCCACGAAGCGCGCGCCCGGCCCGGGCGTGCGGCAGACGTCTTCCGGGGCGAGGTGGCTGTGCCCCGCGGCGCACTCGAGGACGACCCTGACCGGCTCGTCGCAGGCCCGGTCCAGCACGGTCAAGCCGGACGAGTGGTCAGCGCCAGCGGTTGTTGCTGGTGTGGTCGCCGGCGAGCCAGCGGGAGAGGTCGTCGTGTGCTGTGGCTCGCCGTTCGGCGTCGATATTTTCCACGTCGGGGTGGTCGACAGCGAACTCCAGCATCAGCCCGTTGGGATCCGTGAGGTACAGCGAGACGCAGTACCCGTGGTCGATCACATGGGCGTTCGTCTCCGCGTAGCCGGCCGCGGTGACGCGCTCGCGCATGGCTTCCTGGGTCTCCGCCTCGACCTTGAAGGCGATGTGGCGCACGGGGGTGGCATTGATGGCGGTCTTGAACTCCTCCTGGTCCTCGGGGTTCGCGAACTGGAAGAAGGCGAGCGCACTGCCGTCGGCCAGGCCGTAGAGGGTGTGACTGTAGACGCGCTCGGTTCCGAACAGCACCTCGCGCTCGGTCCACGTGGCGACCAGGGGCAGGCCGATCACATCCTCGTAAAAGCGCCGGTTGGCTTCCTGGTCGTCAGTGATCCAGGCGTGGTGGTGGAGACGGAGCGGCAGGACCTCGCTCATGTCAAGTCATCTCCCGTGGTGGATGGGGGTGTTGGGCTGGTGACCCGGGTGGTCGCCGACCTAGGGTCCGTCTTCAAACGGATCTTGCCCAGAGCAGGAACGACGCGAGATTGACCGCTGCTTCATAGGAAGTGGCGGTCTTTTCGTACCTGGTC
>NZ_JBIROU010000031.1:0-36079 GCF_044332325.1 Streptomyces sp. NPDC017095 | reverse complement strand
CGGCACCCTGCCCGGGCCGCAGCGACCACAACGACCACGCACTCACCCTCACCACGCGGGCCCGGCGCGCCCAGCCCTGCTCCCCATCCCCTCGCGAGACCACTGCCAAGGCCTCGGGCACCGGGGCCTGTCACCGCGGCGGTAAACCATCACACCCCTATCCTCCTGACCCGAGGGCTCGTCAGCGTTCCACTGCCCGAACCCCCACGGGTCGCCGGCGGCGGCGTCCAGGACGTCCCACACCATGTCTTCCACGTGCTCGGGCAGGGTGTCGAGGACCTTCGCGGCCGGGGCGGAGAACCGGACCGGGTACGGCTGTCCGCTCACCTGCACCCGGCTCGCACCCCTGCTGGAGAGCGAGCCCAGCCTGGAGGCGCTCTCCTTCTACCCGCACCTTCTCGCCTGGGAGCTGCATCAGCTGCCCGATGACAAGAAGATCACCCCGGTGATCCTGCTGGACACCTTCGAGGACATTGCCGACCGCCACCGCGACCTCGAACGCCTCCCGCAGCGCCTGGTGTGGCTCATGCCGAACTGCTTCTTCGTCATCAGCGGCCGCAACCGTCTGCAGTGGGCCGTATCCGCGCTGCACGGGGAGCTCGACTACACCGGCCCCACCACCTGACCACCGCGCCCGGACCGCTCCCTCTGCCCCGGCACAGCACACCCGCCGGGCGGCGGCACCTGATCGGTGACCTCTCCCCCGAAGACTGCGACGACCACCTCGCCCGCCGTCTCACCCAGGACGGCCGGCCCCTCAGCAAACCCGCCATCCGGGCCGTGATCACCACCCGCTCCCACGGCCTGCCCCTCCACCTGAACCTGACCGTCGCCCGCTTCCTGGACGTCCGCCGCACCCGCGAACCCCAGCCCGCCGACACCGACCACACCTTCCCTGCCCTGCTGGCCCGTGCCCTGTCCGACCTCACCCCCGACGAACGACACGTCCTGCGCTCCTTGAGCCTGCTGGACGCCTTCGACCTCGACCTCGCCACCCGCGCCGCGGGCCTCACCCACCAGGCCCCCGCCCGGCGCCTGACCGAACGCCTCAGAGGCGTAGGAGCCTACGGGCGTTGCCGGAGGCGATCTTCTGCTTGTCGGCGTCCGGGAGGCGGGTCTGTTCGAGGGCGGCGACGGCCGCACCTGTCCTCTCGTAGGGGTAGTCGACGGCGAACAGCACGCTGTCCGCACCGAGCACGCGCACGAGTGCTTCGATCGCGGCCGGGGACAGCACACCGCTGGTCGTGGCGAGCACGTTCGTCCTGAAGTACTCGGACGGCCTGCACCGCAGCGGGTGCGGCACGGTGAGGGTCGCGTAGCGCGAGTCGAAGCGGGAGAGCTGGAAGGGGAGGAACTCGCCGGCGTGCCCGAGGATCATCGTCGCCTCCGGATGCCGGTCGAACACCCCGGACATGATCACGCGCATGGCGTGCCCGCCGGTGGCGGCCTGCCAGCTCCACAACGCGCCGTCCAGCTCGGGATGGGCGTCGAGGACGTGCCAGCGGTCCGCGGGCGGCATGCCGGGGTGCAGGTACAGCGGTACGCCGAGTTCGCTCAGCGCGGCCCAGACCCGGTCGAACGCGGGGTCGTCGAGGTACCGGCCCTGGATGTGGTCGTTGACGAGCGCTCCCTTGAACCCGAGGCGTTCGACGGTTCGGCGCAGCTCCGTGACGGCGGCGGCCGGGTTTTGGAGCGGGAGGGCCGCGAAGGCGGCGAACCGGCCAGGGTGGGCGTCGACGATCTCGGCGAGATGGTCGTTGACGTACCGGGCGTTGTCCACTGCACGGGCCGGATCGGTTTCCGCTTCGATGCCCGGGACGGTGAGGGAGAGTACCTGTACGGCGATGCCGTTGGCGTTCATGTCGGGCAGCCGCAACCGTGTGACGTCGGGTAGCCGGGCGGCCATGTCCGCGAGGAAGGCCGGTTCGATGTTGTCCGGCATCGGCGTCGGCGGTCGCCGGTCCGCAAGACCTGGAATCGCGATGGCCTCCTCGACGGCGACGTACCCGCGCATCAGACGCGTCCCACCGGGACGAGGATCCCCGCTGCGCGGGTCGGCCGCTCGGCCTCGTCGAGCATCAGCGCCGCGACGGTGGCTCGGGAGGCGTGCGGCGGCAGGACGGGTTTCGTGTAGTCCTCCAGCGGGATGTTGCGGCGCCTGGTGCTGACGCCGCCGGCCCACAGGTCGGGGGCATGGAAGACGGTCGCGCCGCTGTCGAGGGCGATCGAGTCCGCGGTGGCCTTCTCCGCCAGTTCCTCACCGACGAAGGTCTTCATGACCCACTGGTAGATCCCGCCGCCTGCGCCGACGGAGGAGCCGGAGCCGAGCGCGCTGAGCCACAGCGTGCGCACCGGGACGTCGGCGAGGGCCCTCGCGCCGGCGACGAGCGTTCCCTGGCCGTCGCCCTTGCCGATGCCGAGGGCGGAGACCACAACGTCGACGTCCGTCAGGCCCGGGAACGCGGCGGGGGCGGTGACGTCGGCCTGGCGGATCTCGACGGGCGGCTGCCCGGACACCGGGCGGGTCTCCGGTCGGCGAACCAGCGCGACGACCTCGTGCCCGCGCTGAAGGGCCTGCTCGACGACGAGGCGGCCGACCCTGCCGGTCGCCCCGAGTACGGCGATGCGCATGCTTCCTCCCAGATAACTAAACAGTCGTTGGTTATGTAAGTGAACGACTGTTGGTAACCGGTGTCAAGATCAGGGGGTTGGATACGAGGGGCTTGGAGGCCGGCGCGCGGGCGGCGGTACAGTGAACGACTGTTGCCGAACGCCGGGAGTACGCCTGTGAGCAGCAAAAAAGCCGCCACCCGCCGACGGAACCCACGGGGACAGGGGCAGATCCTCAAGGCCGAACTCGTGGAGGCCGCCGCCCGGCTGCTGGCCACGCTCGAACGACCCGAGACGCTCACCCTCCGGCAGGTCGCCCGCGAGGTCGGCGTCGCCCCCGCGAGCATCTACGGACACTTCCCCGACCTCGGCGCGCTCGTCCAGCACGTGCTGCGGCTGCGCTACGACGAACTCGCGGCGGTCATGCGCACGGCCGCGGACGGCGCCGAGGGGCCCCTGGCCGACCTGGTCGCCCGGTGCGCCGCCTACGTGCACTGGGGAGTCGATCACCCCGGGCAGTACCGCACGCTCTTCGGTGGCGGGATGCCCGCCGAGCTGGTGCCCACGAACGCACACGGCGCGGGCGAGGAACTGCTCGGATCCGTCGTCGCTTCGCTGGCCGACGCCCGGCAGGACCAGCCGGAACACCAGGACCGATACGAACACCGGGACCGTCGCGGCCTCGAGCAGGACTGGCAGGCCGGCCTGCTGCTCTGGACCGCCCTGCACGGCCTGGTCGCGCTGTACAACGCGCACGGGAACATGCCCTGGCCCGACCTCACCGACCTCATCGCGCAGACCCTCGCCCTGCACACCGGAAGGCCCGTCGACGAGATCGTGGAGCTCGCCCAGACGGCGGACCGCCCAACGTGAGCAGCTCACACCAACAGCTCCGCACGGCCTCGATCGACCCCGGGCCCAGCAGACGGGCCCGTGGCAGGTGGTGCCCACGGCCGTCCCGCCCGAGGTGACGCGGCCACCTTCCCAGCGTCGTCCTCGTCTACTGGCTCCGGCGCGTCCGGGTCGCGCAGCGGACGTAGAACGCCGGCGGCCGGGACGCTGGCGGTGAAGCTGTAACGGCCGAGCAGGTTCAGGTTCCGGTGCTTCAGCGGCGAGAGCCGGGCCACCTCCTCGTCGCGGACGTCGTGGCCTTCGGTGCGGAGCTGGCAGTCAGCCGGGCGCCGGTCCGGCCGGCCAGGGCGAGACCGGCCGAGGCCAGCGTCGAGCGCAGCCGCTCGGTGCGCTGACCGTGCCGACGGGTCAGGCCGGGTATCTGCTCCACAAAGGTCCGGCGCGAGCACAAGGTGTTCCGGCACCGGAACCGCCGAACCCGGAGCTGGAGTACGACGCTGCGTCCGGCGCTCGGTACGTCGGCGGGAAACCGCAGCTGGGAGTTGTGAACCCGGGTCGACCGGACCCCGCACCCCGGACAGACGGCGCCAGCCGTGGTGCAGTGCGCGTCGACGCGCACGGAGCCCAGCCGCCTCGATGACGGCTCTTTCCGGGCGACTTCGATGCCGCCTTGAGCGGCTCAATCATCACTCAGAGTGGCCGCTGCACGGAGACTGTGCCAGAACCCAAACCCGTAAACAAGGCCACACGCTCCACACCGGCGTGCCGCAGGGCAGCGACCTTGGTGTTGGCCGAATGCCGTGCGCTGGATCAGTCGGTGACGTGCACCGTCACGTACAGATCTCCGGGCGCTCCGCCGGGCTATCCCGGTGCGCCGAATTCCTTGAGCCGAATCTTCTGCCCGTTTTTGCGGGCGGGGACGCGGACCTTGTGAGGCAGTTCAGCACCTTGGTCTCGTCATCTGTTGTGGCGCAGTCCGGGCAGGCTTGGCGGGTGGTGATGCGCAGGGGGATGACTGCGCCGTGGGCGGCTTCGTCCTTGCTGAGCGAGACCTCGGAGGTAAGGTCGGCTCCGCAGCTGGGTGGCGGAGTGCCTTTGAAGTAGCGGTCGTTGATCTCTTCGATGAGGTCATAGACCTCATCGGCGCTGTTCGGCCGGTGGGCGGGATCTTTGGCCAGGAGCCGGCCGACCAGCTGCTGCAGCTCTGCGGGGGCGTCCGTGCGGAGGGTGCGCAGCGGGGCGGGCTGTTCGTTGAGGTGCTGGTGGACCAGGTGCCAGGGCGTGCCGGTGAAGGGGGTCGGCAGGTGACCATCTCGTAGAGCACGCATCCGAGGGAGTACAGGTCGGAGCGGTGGTCGAAGGTGCCGGCGGACAGCGCCTCGGGGGCCATGTAGGCGGGGTGCCGATGGACGTCGGTGGTGGTGATGTCGTGCCGGGTGTCGCTGCCATTGGTGATGCCGAAGTCGACGACCGTCGCCTTGCCGTTGGACCTGATGATGATGTTGGACGGCTTGATGTCCCGGTGCGTCAGGTCCGCGTCGTGTGCGGCTGTGACCCCACCGGCGCCCCGGGCCGGGACGCGGTCAAGCGATGGGAGAGCGGGAAGGTCATCGAGCGGGACGCCCTGCGGATCGTGCACGTCATGCACTACCGCAACCCCGAGGGCGAACCGTTCTCCGTACACGGCTGGTACCGCTACGCCCCCCACACCATCCGGCCCGCTGTGTAACGCCTGCGGCGACCACCCCGTCCATACAGGCGGCCAGCCCTGGACGCTCTGGCCAGAATCCGCTGTACCGCTGCCGGAAGAACCTGACTGTGCCGACCACCGGGTGTCAACGGGGCGGTGCTCCCGCGGTGGTCGGCGAGTTGACACGATCGGTGCCACTGGCTGGGCAAGTACTTCCGGAGCGGGGATCTACAAGGGATGATCACGGGGTTCCGTTCACCCGTCCGGTCCGGCTCGCGCTCATCGGGGGATCCATGTACCGTCGCATCCGCCGTACAACCACGGCTCTGGCCGCCGTCGCACTCCTGACAGCCGTGGCACCGGCCTGCTCCGGCTCGGCCGCGATGCCAAGGGCTCCCTCGTCGAAGAAGACGACCGTCAACGCTCCCGCCGCATCCCCTGCACAGAGGGTGTCCGGCCCCGGCCACGAGCGGCTCGACAACACAGCACGCCGCCTGCTCGGCAGCACCGGCCGTCCGAGCACGGACGACGCCGGCTTCATAGCGTCCGGGACGCTCGCGATCCCCGGACAGAACCTGGACGAGACCATCGAGTCCGGCACCGCGCTGCGTGTGGAGGTGGCCTGCGCAGGAGAGGGCACGGTCACGTTCACGGCCGTATCCGGCACCGCTAGGGCCGTTCGGCGCATCTATTGTGCGCAGCCGGTGACGAAGGGGCTCCGCCTCACCACTGCAGCGCCGCGCCTCGCAGTCCTGGCGGACTCCGCCACACCCGAGACGGTCGGCACCGCCTACGTGGTACGCCGCGCCGACTGAGGTGGCATCCCCCGCAACCCGGCCCCCCGCCGGCTGCGGGCATGGCAAAGTGCGCGTTGCCCTGGTCAAACGACGTGTATGCGGCCCTGAATCAGCCACATGCGAAGAATGCGGATCGTCCGCCCTGGTCCCCGTGACCGAGGCAGGACTCAAATGCTGGCCGATAAGGCATATCAAGGTGCGGGCCACCCTGTCCGGGTACCGTTTGGGGGCCGCCGTTTCAAACAATGAAAGCACTGCCACAACACCCCCACGCCATGCTCCGCTGTGTCGGCGAGCGAGCCATGGCCACCCTCAAGAACTGGCGCCTCCTTCGAAAGCTCCGCATCACCGCCGTGGTCAAGGCAGTCCTAGTCCTTCACTGCGCCTCAGCATGAGGTTGGAAGACGCTCGCTGTGCTGCGCCGCCACCCCGCTTGGAAGCGGCTGGGAAACGTCGCAGCTTGCACACGGGTGAGTTACGACTGACGCGCGAGCACCGAGCCGCGGCGCGGCCTCTCACTCCTGCAGGGGCAGCTGGTCGCCGGTGGCGCCGGCCTCCAGGGAAGCGTAGTCGGGGTGGTGCAGGCGGTGGTGGACGTAGATCTGGTCGGCCCACGGCGGGTCCAGGGGTGTGAACGCGCGCAGTCCCAGCACCTTGCCGATCGGCCGGTCGGGGTGGGCAGCGTTGAAGTCGGCGATGGCGGCGGCCTCGCCGATCTGTTCGATGGTGCCTGGCAGGTCGTCGAGGTAGCAGGTGACCCGCGGCAGCAGGTGTTCGTGCTCGGGGTTGCGGAACAGGTCCAGGGCGGTCGTGGTCGAGGAGTAGTAGTCCAGATCGAGGCCGACGAAGCCGACGGGGTGCTCACGCAGCAGGTCGGCGTGGGAGCGGAGGTAGTGGGGCAGGGTTTCGGCGAGGTCGCCGATCACCAGCTCCGCAGCCCCCAGACGGGCCCGCAGCCGCTCTTCTTCCATGGCGTAGAAGCCGGGGCCGAACAGGTAGGACAGGTCTCTGGGGTCCTTGGCCGGGGGCATGCCCCGACCGCCGTCGAAGCCGACCACCCGCACCGTGATGCCGGTGGCGGCCGTGTAGTAGCGGGCGTGCTCGGCCAGGGCCAGCAAACCGTTGCCGCCGGCCACCCCGAACTCGATGACGGTCACGCCTTGGTGGCCCAGACGGGCGGCGAGCTCGGTGGCCCGGCGCACCCCATAGGCGTAGTGCGCTCGCTCCACCAGCCCGAACCGGTAGGCGCCGGCGTCCCCGACACCGGGCAGGCGCCGTAAAAGACGGGTGAGGACAGCGTGCCGGGTACCAGACTTCGACCACTCCCACACCACATCCGCCAAGCCCCCCGCCGGCCTACGGCCAAAGGGATGACCCTTCTGCGCAGTCGTCACTGACCCCTTGCGCACCACAGCGCTCCTCTCGAACGCCAGACCATCGGTCCGTCGCAGTCTCCCCATCCGCACCCCTCGCCCAACCCGGCACAATCCGGCCAGCAACGTCCGAGCGTGACTGGCGTTGCCGTCCCGACGGCAAGAGCGGCGCCGCTTCCCCGGGCGGCATTCGGTCTCCGTGAGGAGCAGGGGATGATGAGGTGGTGATGCTCCGTCATGGGAGGATCCACGTCGCGCCGGCAGAGCGTCCCCGCGCCCGCGGGGGTTGTTTCACCGCGAGGACTTCCGGGCCGTGGCCCCCATCGTTGATGTAGGCCTTCCACGCCACCATGCCCGCTGCCCGGGCCCGGCGAGTCGAGTGGTTACCGGAGCGGCCGGGTGACGAACAGGTCCGGGAGAGGGGTCGTCGAGACTGGGCGTTGCTGGTCGACCTTTGTCCGGCAGTCGGATTCCTCCTCACGGTGGGCGCAGATGCTCAGGGCTCCGCTGGCCAGGACCGTCAGCACGATCGACAGCCCTGTCAGCAGGGCCGTGCGGGCGCTTGTGCTCACAGTCCCCCAGAACTGGCCGGCGCTCGCACGGCCCCTGCTTCTTCGCCGCCTTCCGCTTCCGGGGCCGTTTCCCGGCCGGCGGCCGCCCCAGAGGACGGACGTCTGTCCTGACCCGCCGCGCTGCGCTCCGCGCCGCCCGTCCCGGACGGGCACCTCCCGCCCGGTCCCTCCCGGCCGGCGCGGCGGTTTCCGTTCCCGGCTCGCCTCGGACCGGCTGGAGTTCACCTCCGACGCCCACCGGACGATGGTCCACGACGGGGACTGCGAGCCGGTGCGTCTGCCGGGCTACCGCTCGGAACCAAGGCCGGAAGTCAGTCATCCGGGCCTGCCCGGCCCTCGGCGCTCGACCGGCGAGCCCACCAGCCCGGCGCAGGAATGCCGTCGTGCGGCGCTCGGCGGCCAGCTCCTTCTTTTCTCGCTGCAGTTCCTCACGGCCCTAACCGGTGCGTGCCACCCCCGACCAGCCCCGCCTCGCAGGTCAAAGAGACAAGCCGTAGGCGTTCACCTCTCCGCGATCCGCACCACACCGGTGATCGTGCCCTGGTACAGGACGCCGCCGGGTGCGATGGAACCGACCATCTGCAGGGTGTCGTACAGGGACGAGGCCCCCAGATAGTGCCTGCTCACGATGGCGCCCGTGCCGGGGTCGATCCGGGCGTAGTAGTAGGGGTCCAGGACGGAGGTACCGTCACTGCCCGGAAGAACGGAGCCGCGCACGACGGTATGGATGAGGCCGTCGGCGGTGGACAGGCGGGGAACGGCTGCCGACCGGACCGTGGTGTCCCACGTCAGGTCGCAGCCAGTGCCGTCGGCGCGTACGTCGACACGGGACAGGCCGCCGGTGAAGTCGGCCGACGCGGGCACGCTCTCCCCTGCACCCTCGGGCACCGCCGGGTAGGGATAGCCGTATGTGCTCGCCACGAAGACGGAACGGCCGGCACCTATCGGCGAGTTCTCGCTGCCGCTGCCCCCGTCCGCCAGAACGGGCGTGGAGCACACCTGGGCTCCATTGTCCGTGCGGTAGACGAGGAGGTTCACGGTGGGTGAGGCGTTGTCGACGATGGTAACGAAGTCGGTGCCGGTGGTGGGGCCGAAGAAGGTCGGGGTGGATCCCGTGCCCCAGCTCAGCTGTCCGGGCCGTCGGGCCGCACCGCGGTCGTAGGTCCGGCGCCAGGAAACGGTCGGGGCACCGTCCCTTCCCGCGGTCAACAGGTAGGTCGCGTGCGAGGTGGCGACAGCCGTGCCCTCGGGCGAGGTGGAGATGGAGTTGTCGACGCGTTCGCCCGCAGGCAGCATGAGGGAACGTACCGTCCCCGTCGCCTCGTTCGCGGTGCCGACGACACCGCCCCCGGTGGCGAACCAGACCCTGCCCTGCCAGTCGGGCGCCAGGCCGGTGACCGAGTCGCCCTCCGGGACGCCCGGCGCCAGGGACAGCGTGCTCGCGACGTACAGCTCCCAGCCGCCATCGGCCTTCTTGCGGTGCGCGATACGCAGCAGGTTCCGGTCGCCGTCCACCACGACGAGCCGGTCCTCGTGGTCCAGGTAGGCGTAGACCCCTCCCAGCAGCGATCCCTTGGCGATGGGCAGGCCGGCCAGTGACGCGCCTGTCGCCGGGTCCAGTAGGTGCACCGTGGGGACGCGGGTCAGGATCGGCGTGCACAGAGCGACCGGGTACCCGTCGGCACCCACGAGGATGGTCGGGCACGCCGATTGCAGGGCGACCCGTTTCGAGGTCAGGGGGCCCGGCCCGGGTCCCGGCAGGGGCGTGGCGTCGGAGGAACCGGTGTCACCGTGCATGGTCGCGGTTCCGTCCGGCCCGGCGTACGGGTTGTGCGGCGGTAGCGGTCCGAAGCCGGTTCCCTGTGCCTGGGCGGGCGCCAGCGTGGCGGTGAACGCGAGCGATAGGGCGGCGGCGAGCACACCGGCATACGAGAGGCGGACGGAATGCATCGAGTCGAAGTCCTGTCGACAGGCGGCGTCAGAAGGCGCCGGCGGAGGAGGAAGACGGTCCCGGCCGGTCGCGGAAGCGGAAGGGCGTCGCACCGGGCCGCCGACGAGAGGGAACCGACGCCACAAGACGTCGCAAGGCTGGTCGCTGAATCAGATGGCCACGGGGCGACACAACGCGGAACACGCGTAGGCCAGGTCGACATGGAGTCGACGGCTCAGGTACGCGTACTCGATCATGCCGGTCAGTTTTCACCCTCGTCAGGTACGCGACAAGCCCTGTCTCACGTGCCGGACGCCACCAGCTACGGCTTCTCACACCGTCCGATGCTGCGCTACGACAAGACGGCCGAGTCCCACCAGGCAGCCGTCACCCTCGCATCACTCCTGATGTGGGCGTGACATCCGAAGACAGCTCCTAGGCGGCTGTCGGCTGGCGAGCGAGGGGTTTCAGGCGGTGGTGCGGTTGCCTTGGCGTGTGGCGAGCGCGGCGTCGGCGCTGGGGTAGGCGGGCAGGAAGGTGTCCATCCCGGTGACGCTGAGCAGGCGGCCCAGCCGGTCGGGGATGGCCGCCAGGGTCAGGGAGCCGTCGGCATCCTTGGCGCAGCGCCAGATGCCGATGAGGGCGCCCAGTCCTGAGGAGTCGCAGAAGGTGACGCCTGAGAGGTCGGCGACCAGGTCGGGGTGGCCGTTCGCGATGAGTTCCAGGGCGCGGGCCCGTACGGCGGGTGCGGCGGTGATGTCGAACTCGCCGGACAGGGCGATCACGGCCAGGGCGCCGTCGGTGTGCGGGACGTCGATGTGGAATGCGTCGGTCATGGGCGTGGGTTCTCCTGCCCGACGCAGACGTCGGCGGTCGGGGCGGCGGCGCTGTGGGCGGTGGTGGTGATGCCGGCGGGAGCAGCATCGGGGGTGGGGACGGACAGGGCCAGCAGGGCCACGTCGTCGCGTTCGGTGTCGGGGAGGGTGTCCAGGAGCGCGACGGTGTCGTCGATCAGGGCGCCGGCGCTGATCGGCGCCGGCCGCTGGGCCAAGAAGGCGGTCAGGCCCGTGTCGGCGAGCATGCGGCCATCGGCGGTGCGGGCCTCGGTCAGCCCGTCGGTGTACAGCAGCAGTCCCTCGCCGGGTGCCAGGTGCAGGGTGCGTGAGGCGAAGGAGGCTTCGGCGAACGCGCCGACCAGCATGCCGCCCTTGGCGCGGGCTGCCTCGACCCGCACGCCGCCGCCCTCGATGGGGCTGAGGTGGTAGGCGGGCGGGTGACCGCCGGTGGCCAGCGTGACCGTGAAACCGCGGTCCCGGGCCGGATCGAGCAGGCCGAAGACGGCGGTGCAAAAGCGGGTACCGACCGCCGCGTCCAGCAGCAGCGCGGTGTTCAGGGCCTTGAGCGCAGCCGTGGGGTCCGCGTCGACGAGGGCCGCGGCCCGCAGCGTGTAGCGGGTCAGTGAGGTGATCGAGGCGGCTTCGGCGCCCTTGCCGCACACATCGCCCAGGAAGAACGCCCACCGGCCCCCGCCCACGGGGAAGACGTCGTAGAAGTCACCGCCCACTTCCTGCGGTGAGGCGGTCTTGTAATGGCAGGCCAGCTCCAGGCCCGGTACCGCGGGCAGTGCCGGGGGCACCAGGGTGCGCTGCAGGGTGGAGGCGAACGCGGCGATGGCCGCCTTGTCCCGCTCCGCACACCGGCGGGCCTCTTCCTCCGCCCGGCGCTTCTCCTGCTCGGCCTTGCGGCGCTCCTGCTCGGCGCGTACCGCTTTCAGTGCCGCCAGCCGCAGCTCAAGCTGGTCACGCACGACCGCGGCCAGGTCCCCGAGCGTGGAGGCATCAGCCTCGGTGATCTCGCGGGGGCGGGTGTCGAGGATGTTGACCGTGCCCAGCCGGTGCCCGTCGGCGGTGATGATCGGAGCGGCGGCGTAGAACCGTACCCCCATCGGGCCGGCGACCAGGGGGTTGGAGCAGGCGACCGGGTCCAGCAGAGTGTCGGGGATGACGGTGGTGTCATCGGTGAGCACCGCCGAGGCACACAGGCCCGGATCGCGGCCGATCTCGCTGACGCCTTCCAGACCGTGCGCGGCCTTGAACCAGATCCGGTCCTCGTCCACGATCGTCACCGTCGCCACCGGCACCTCGAACAACCGTGCCGCCAGCGCCGCGACTCTGTCGTAGGCGCCGTCCGGCGGAGTGTCGAGAATGTCGTAACGGCGCACCGCCGCCATCCGTGCCGCTTCGACCGCCGCGGCCGCAGGCCGGCTCGGTGCTATCACAGGCGGGCTCGCTTGCTCCGGCATGTTCCTCGTCTCGTCATCCCCCCCAGGAAGGCACCGACCAGACAGCCAGCACCCCGGAACCCTACCGAACACCCTCAGCGTCACCGCTCAGGAGGCGCCACCGGGCGGCCGGTCCAGAGGCAGCCGGTCATCGGCCCGGCCCGCACACATCGCCGCCTGCCGGAACGTGGCCCTGCGCGAGCCGGACCTCACCCACGAGGAGTGGTACGCGCTGTGGGTCACCGCGCGCGGCGTGCCCCTCCCCTGAGACGAGAGGCAGAACCTGAAGCAGACGGATCCCCGCGTCAGGCGACTCGGTTCGCGCGAGACCGGCGCGCAGCAGGTCGATCGACGGGCAGTGTGGATATCGAGATACTCGCGACGTCTGGCAGCGCCTCCTTCTCACCGATCCACGGAAGGACGGCAGCACGGCGAGTTCTGTGTCGAGCCCGTGATGAAACCGCAGACCGGTTGTGAATATCCGGGCCCTTTTCCGTGTCCTTTACCACAGCATTGCTGCAAAGCAACGAATCGAGCTGTGGCGATATGGTCGGCCGATGTACCGATATGTGGCCTCGCACCCGCCTCCACGCAGGTTGAGCAGCTTCGACACCGGCTCGAGTGCCTCACGCGCGGAGCGCTTTATGATCGTCGGCGAACTACTGGCTTTGCGTCCGTTCTCCTGTCGTCGACGTTTCTTGGCGGCCGGGAACGCAGGCACTCTGAGCGAGTCGCGTGACCGAGACGCAAGGGAAGAAGGGTGAACTCCATGGCTCTCGGGCTGC
This sequence comes from Streptomyces sp. NPDC017095, assembly GCF_044332325.1. NCBI lineage: Bacteria > Bacillati > Actinomycetota > Actinomycetes > Kitasatosporales > Streptomycetaceae > Streptomyces > Streptomyces sp. NPDC017095. The sequence goes on along the minus strand of NZ_JBIROU010000031.1, from coordinate 23,189 downwards.
TCCGTCGTCGGCGTTCCCGTGGTGCCTCCGGTGCCGTGTCGAGTATCTCGGTCCCGCTGCCGCCCGGCGCCGGGGCGTTCGGCTTCGAGGTGCTCGATCCCCTGGGGCAGCCCATGGGCGGAGCCGAGGTCACCGTGACCGCGCTGGACAGTCACCGGATCGCGACGCGTGGCGTCACGGACCCCCACGGCTACTTCATAGCCACGCTGCCACCCGGTTCCTACAGCGTGATGATCGTGGCCGAGGGCCTGTCACCCGCCCGCGAGAACCTCGACATCGCGGCCGGGGTGGCTCTGCCCACCGCAAAAGTCACGCTCCAGCCCGCCCGCCAGCTGGAACTTCCGACAGCCGGTACCTGGCTGTTCGACCCTCCGCACACCGCGATCCGGTTCATCGCCAAGCACGTCGGCATGGCCCACGTCCACGGGCGGTTCAGCCGCTTCCAGGGCAGCATCCGCATCGCTCCGAACATGGCCGACTCACAGGTGGCGGTGCGCATCGACGCCTCCAGTGTCACCACGGGCAACAACACGCGCGACAACCACCTGCGTTCGGCCGACTTCCTGGACGTCGAACGCTACCCGTACATCGACTTCACCAGCACCCGGTTCGCCCACCGCGGCGGCTCCAAGTGGACCCTGCACGGCACCCTCACCATGCACGGCACCAGCCGCTCCGTCAGCCTCGACACCACCTACCTCGGGTCGATCAACGGGGGCTACGGGCAGGAACTGCGCTGCGCGGCCCTCGCGAAGGCCGAACTCCACCGGGAGGACTTCACCCTCAACTGGCGCTCCATGCTCGCCCGCGGTATCGCCGTCGTCGGGCCGACCGTCCAACTGGAGCTGGACGTACAGGCGATGTACCGCACCCATGACACGCCCACGCCACCGCAGTAACGGCGCGTAGCGGGTTCACCGTCGACCGCATTCACCTCGGGCGGGGTCACTGATCGGGGCAGCGCCCCGGCGACACCTTGGCAGCACAGAGCAATCAGATGGGAAAGGGCTCACGATCATGGGTATCTTCGGCCGACGCCAGACCGCCGTCAGCGAGCCGAGCCCGGCTCTCGGCACCGGCGCCTCCGTCGCGGAGGCCATGTCCCGGGGTCTCGCGCTCGACCCGGCACTTCAAGCCCTGACAGGGCGATGGACGATCGACCGCCCGCACAGCCGCATCGGATTCTCTGTACGGCACGCCATGGTCACGACGGTCCGGGGGGCTTTCACCGATTACGACAGCACGTTGTACTTCGACGGAGCCCAGCCCTCCGAGTCGCGGGCCGACCTCGTCATCCGGGTCGCCAGCGTGGACACGGGCGTGGAGCAAAGGGACGCGCACATCATCGGCGCCGACTTCTTCGACGCGCGCCAGTACCCGGAAATGACCTTCCACAGCACCTCCACGGTTCACGAAGGCGGAGAGACCTTCCGCATGACCGGGGACCTGACCATCCGCGACGTCACCCGGCCCGTCGACCTGCACCTCGACTACCTTGGCTCGGTTGTGGACCCCTTCGGCTTCGAGCGGGCCGGCTTCGACGGCACCACCACCATCGACCGCACCGAGTGGGGTCTGGTCTACAACCAGCGCCTCAAGGCGGGGGGCACCATGGTGAGCGAGAAGGTCCGGCTGCAGTTCGACATCTCCGCGATCCGGTTGACGTCGTAGGCGGCGTCGGGAGCGCCCGGAGCAGTTGGTGACCTTGCCCGCGGTGGCGGTGTACCGCCGGGCCACGCACGCCGAGGTGTCGCCGTCCTTGAGGACGCCGGTGTCACCGGACCGGGACCCCTGAGGGACATGCCGGAAAGACGCGGCCATGAGACCGGGCCGGTGAGCTGTTCCGGCACCCGCGGCGCGACTACACCTGGGCGGGAACCCTCACCCAGGTGCGGGCGGGGGCGGACTGCGCGGTCCGCCCCGGCCCGCCGCTACGTCGCAGGGCGGCGAAAAGGGCGACCCGCGAAAGGAGCCGCCCTCCGGCGAGGTCTTCGTCGAGCCGGCCGGCCATGGACGCAGACGTTCCCGGTGTGGCCTGGCGAGCGAGATCCGCCTTGCGGCCGAGCAGGGCCACACACCCTTGGCCACCGTACTCACGGCCGGGCAGCGCAGCCGCCACCGCGCGGCCGCGGTCCGCATGCCCACACCAAGAGCCAGACGACTGGTCTATTCACGGAGTACAGTAGGGAACATGCCAGCCACCACCCCACGCACTGCCGGCACCCGCCGGAACATCCTCGACACCGCCCAGCGGATCATGGCGCACAAGGGCTACTCGGCGGTCGGCCTCAACGAGGTTCTCGCGGAGGCCGGCGTACCGAAGGGGTCTTTCTACCACTACTTCTCGTCCAAGGACGCTTTCGGCGAGGCCCTGCTGAAGAGCTACTTCGACGAGTACCTCGCCGACATGGACCGTGTACTCGCGCAGCCCGGCCGGTCCGCCGCCGAGCGCCTGATGTCCTACTGGCAGCTGTGGCGGGAGACGCAGAGCTTCGACGAGTGCCAGGGCAAGTGTCTCGCCGTGAAACTCGGAGCCGAGGTCGCCGACCTGTCCGAGCTGATGCGCCTGGCCCTCAAGGACGGCACAACCGCGATCGTCGACCGCCTTGAGCGGGCCATCACCAGTGGCCTCACGGACGGATCGGTCGTGATCGACGGCGCTCCGCGCGAAACGGCGCAGATCCTCTACGACATGTGGCTCGGTGCCAGCGTCATGGCCAAGATCCATCGGAGCCTCGAACCCCTCGATGCCACCATGGCGATGACTCGTCGGCTGCTGCACGTGTAGGGACAGTCTCGTCACCCGTGTCCGGCGAACCGCCGGCCAGGGGTTTCATACGCCGTTCTTCACACCCGGCCGCTTGCGCGGACCCATGGGGGTCACCTCATGCAACAGTCCGGAGCACGCCCTCCCCGCTCGCGTACGGGAGCCGGCGCGACGCGGCGAGCGGCCGACCGGACCTGGATACCGGCACGGACCAAGGCACCGCTACAGGAGGACGGCTGCGCCTGGGCTCGATCGCGGGTGTGCGCGGCACGAGCGTCGGCGCGGTCTGCCTTTCGAACATGACGCCCGCACGCCGGCACACCTACCCGTCGATGCCTTCGACGATGAGCACGCGGTAGTCGGCGGCCTGGTGCCGGTGCGGAACGGCGGCCTGGTACTCCTCGCTGTGATACCAGGCCAGCGCTGCCTCCCTGGTGGGGAAGCGGTTGATGAGCACGCCCTCGGCCGCGGGGCCTTCGAGCACGTCGAGCCGGCCGTAGGCGGCCAGCGGGGTGATTTCGTGCCCGGTGCGTGCGGCGCGGGCTCCCGCCGCGTAGACCTCCAGTTCCGCGGCATCGCGCAGGTGCTCACGGATCATCACCACGTAAGCGCTCACTTGGCACTCCCGTGCGTGATCGTCCTGACCAGGACGTCGGCGGCGGGGCCGGACGAGGCCGGGTTCTGCCCGGTGATGAGAAGTCCGTCGGCAACGACGTTCTCACCATAGTCGGCGACCTTCGTGTACCGGGCGCCACGGGAGAGGAGGTCGTCCTCCAGCAGGAACGGCATCACCTCGGCCGCCTTCCCCCGCTCGCCCATCTCCTGGAGGCCCTTGATGGCGAGTATGGTCTCCTCCTCAGTGTCGGTGAAGCCGGTCACCAGCCGGCCCGCGACGGCGAGGGAGCCGTCGGGAGTGCGTACGTTCCGCAGCGCGACGGGCGCGTGGCAGACCAGCGCCACCGGCTTTGTCTGCGCGAGGAACTGCTCCAGGAGCCCGATCGACACCGGGTCGTCGGCGAGGTCCCACACCGGACCGTGCCCGCCCGGGTAGAAGACGGTGTCGAAGTCCGCCGCCGAGACCGCGTCGAGGCGCACGGTCGCATCGAGCTGTGTCTGGGCTTCCGGGTCGTCCGTGAAGCGCCGGGTGAGATCCGTCTGGAAGTCGGGCTTGGCGCTGGTCGGGTCCAGCGGCGGCCGACCGCCCTTCGGCGAAGCGAGCACGATGTCCCAGCCCGCCTCCTTGAACCGGTAGTAGGGGGCGGCCAGTTCCTCCAGCCAGAACCCCGTCTCGCGGCCGGTGTCACCGAGCTTGTCGTGCGAGGTGAGAACGATGAGGACCTTCATGATGGCTGCTCCTGCAGATCAGTGGGCCGCTCGCCTCTGGCGAGGTGAGCGGCACCGGGGGGGTGGCGAAGCGGGGCGCGGCCTGCACCCGCGGGTGCGGACGGCCGGCCGGGCAGGGATGCGGCCTACTGGGCGAGGAAGGCCAGCAGGACTTCGTTGACTTCGGCGGTGTGGGTGGTCAGCAGCCCGTGGGGGGCACCGTCGATCTCGGTGTACTGCGCGGCGGGCAGGGCCTTGGCGAAGCGCCGGCCGGTGGCGTCGATGGGCAGGGAGCGGTCGGCGGTGCCGTGGACGATCAGAGCCGGAACGTCGATCTTGGGGATGTCGGCGCGGAAGTCGGTGGCCCAGGTCAGGGGGGCGGCAGCCGAGGCGACGGCCCCCGCTCCGGCGGCGACGTTCCAGGCGTTGCGGACCGCGCCTTCACTGATGCGGGTACCCAGGTTCTCGTCGAGGTTGAAGAAGTCGTGGTAGAAGTCGGAGAAGAAGGCGTACCGGTCCTTCTTGACCGCCTCGGAGACACCCTGGAAGAAGGAGGCGGGCGCGGCGCCGTCGGGGTTGTCGTCGGTGAGCTCCAGGAACGGCTCCAGCGAGGCCAGGAACACGGCCTTGGCGACACGCGCCGAACCGTAGGAGGCCAGGTAACGGGCCACCTCGCCGGTGCCCATGGAGAAGCCGACCAGTACCGCCTCACGCAGATCCAGCGCCTCCAGAACGGCGTTCAGGTCGGCGGCGAAGGTGTCGTAGTCGTAACCCGTCGAGGGCTGGCTGGACTTGCCGAACCCCCGCCGGTCGTAGGTGACGACCCGGTAGCCGGCCTCCAGCAGTGCCGACGTCTGCCCCTCCCACGAGTTCCCGTCCAGCGGATAACCGTGGATCAGCACCACGGGCTGTCCCGAACCCAGGTCCTCGTAGTGCACCTCGATATCGGCGCTGTTCTCCCTGCCGACCTTGATACGCCCCATGACGTCCAGCCTCCGAAGTGTGGTTCGCGTTCCGACGATCACGACTATACGACTGGTCTACTCGCTCGTCAATCGTGCCCGCTCCGACAGGGCCGCCGGTCACTCGCGGACGGCCGGAGGCGGCGGATCGTGATCCGCGGATGCCCGAGAGTGCCCTTCGCCGGGACGTCGTCCGCCAGCGTGCGGGGTAAGGAACTTCTCTATAACCCGGCTTCAGCGTGCGCTGGAGCCCGAACGGGCCGAGCAGCACCGGCGTACCGGTGCACTGCTCGACCAGTGCCCGCACGCGGCGGGAGCCGGTCGCCGGCCGGTTTCCCCGGCCGGCGACCTCCACGTCGTAGGCCGCGCCGTCGTCCAGCGTGCCGTTTATCCTCATGCCGTCCTCCCTCTCTCGGGTGGCGAGCAGTCTGAGAAGGAAGGCCCGCAAGTCGTCGTCCGCGTAGTCCCCGGAGAACAGCGACGCGCGCCCGAGCGCCACCAGATCGCCGCTGTCACCCTGCCCGGCGTCGCTGCCGTCGAGGGCGTGCGCGAGTCAATCCCGCGGCCGAAACCCGTGGTTCGCGGTGCGGTCCGGAGGGTGGTTGTGGCAGGGGAGTCCTCCGCCTCCCACGACGAGGCGAAGTGGGGCAAGGGGATCGCTGCGTGCCGGGAGCTGGCGGATGCGATCAGCTCGTTCGCCGCGACCAGTTGGCGTGGTGGCATGTCGCTGGACAGCGGCGGCAAGCTGGCCGCGCACTCCACCCGCGGACTCGTGGACCTGTTCTGCCTTGTGCTGCGGCCGAACCCGCGGACCGTCGCCCCGCGGTCGGTGTACGAGGCGAAGGCCGAGCGGTGGTTGCAGGAGTGGTCGCAGCTGACGGAGTTGCCGTGAGTGGAGCCGGCCGGTAGGCCGTCGCGGGTCAGGCTGCGGTCAGCATCAGGCCGGAGTGGCCGCTGAGTCGACTGGTCGGCGCCTGGTGGTCGTAGCCGATTTCGGCCACCTGGGCGTATGTCCCCTTGGCCCGATACCAGGTGAGGTCGGTGGCGGTCGGAGAACCTGGGCATCCCCGGCGGTCGCCACGCCGACGTGAAGTGGCTGCACGAGCACGACCGAGCCGACATCGTCCTCATCCTCGACGACGGACTGCTGCCCGCACCGACACTTTCCAGGTCCTGCGCGACGCCTTCAGCACCGACCCCCGTCTCGAAGCCGCCGACCCCATGCGCTCCGGCCCCGTCACCACCTACTTCGGCTGCGCCCACGCCATCCGCGCCACCGTCATCGACGAGTTCGTCTGCCCACGCCCCACGTCGGCAGCACCGGCAGACGGCCTGAATCGTGCGTGACCGCGGCGGCGTCCGGGCGTTGCCACGGTGTGGATGCTCTGGACCGGCTTTCCGCCCACCCTGAGGCGCTGGCGCGGGCGCACTGGGAGACGTCCAGAAAGGGCTGTTGACGGGAAAGAGCAGGTTTATCCGGGCAATTGCCGGGATTGCCCGCCGTGCCGGAACCCGCGCAGCTAGTTTCCCCGGGTCTTGCAACCGGCGAAAGGACAGCCCATGGAACACCAGTCCATATCCCGATGGCTCCGGGCCCGGCGCGCGGCCGCCGTCGGACTCGGCACGCTCGCGGTGCTCATGGGGGTCACCGCCGGGACGGCGGCCCCCGCGCGCGCCGCCACCGCCGCCCCCGACCCGGCCCAGCTGACGGGCCTGACGCTGACCTCCGTGAGCAACGGCCGCGGTCTGGACGTGCAGAACGGCAACACCGGCGACGGCGTCTTCCTGGTCACCAACAGCGCCCCCGGCTACCACCAGAAGTGGAGCGCCAACCTCGGCCCGGGCGGCTCCTTCACCCTCGTCAACGACGCCACCGGCAAGTGCGCCACCGCCGGGCTGCCGCTGACCCAGCAGCCCTGCGACGGCCGCAGCGGCGAGCGCTGGTACTTCCAGCCCGTCGCCGGCGGCTCCGGCGCCTTCATGGTCCGCAACGCCCAGGACGACAAGTGTCTGGACGTCTGGTACAACGGGCAGTACAACGACGCCTGGACCGACACCTACGGCTGCAACGGCAGCCAGGCCCAGCAGTGGCGACTGCCCGCGAGCGCCCAGCAGGCCGCCGTCGCGGCGGCCGTCGACCACGCGGCGGCCCGCTGCGTCAAGGACACCTCCAGCTGCTCCTGGCGCACCCGGGTCCAGGCCCCGGCCGCGCCGCTGCCGCAGCAGTGCGTCTCGCCCGTCTGGTACAACGGCACGACGGCGGCGGTGCCGTGGACGTTCTCCATGAAGCGCACCACCGGCTGGGGGTCCGAACTGGGCTTCACCCTCGGCTCCGACCTCGGCACCGGCGGCGCGTCCCCGGTCACCGCGAAGATCAGTACGCAGATCAGCGGCAAGGTCACCCAGAGCCTGACCGACGAACTGGGCAACAGCCTCACCATCAGCGTGCCGCCGGCGCAGTACGGCTGGGTCGCCCTGTCGGAGCTGGCGACGAAGGTCACCGGCACCTGGACCTTCGACGTGAACGGCTACCCCTGGACCGCCGACGACACCCTGACCGTCCCGCTGCTCAGCGACGGCCAGGGCGGTGCCAGCATCTACCTGGCCCGGACCAGCGACACCTTCTCCGGCTGCGGCAGCGCTTCCTGACCGTCCCCCGCCCCACCCCCGCCGGGTGAGCGGGTCCTCGGGCCGCCGGCCCGAGGACCCGCTCACCCCGAGGAGATCGACCTTCGCGAGCGGCTCCAGGCCCAGTCCCGTCCGGACGCCGAGACGCGGTAGGCCCGCCCACGACCTGCCCCGATCCCGTGACTACCGGCTTGGCATCCACCCCTGCCAGTACCGAGGCCGTCGCCCACGCCCTCCGTCCACGAGCTCCTGCCGCCCGGTCAGCGGTTTTCCGGATGCCCTGGTAGCCGGGGCCGAGTCCGCGTCGCTTGCGGGGCCTTGGCGCGGCGGACGCCGTCGCCGCGGCGGAGGACTGGTCGGCGACGGAGATACCGAGGCGCCGGCGGACGGAGGTGGTCGCGGGCGCCACCGTGGCGAGGGCCTCCGCCAACTCAGCTCCGACGGCGCTCAGGGCCTCGGTGAGAGTGTCGGTCGCGTCGAGAGCGTCCTCGGCGGCCGCCGTGCTCCACCCGCTCGGGCCAGCGGCGTCCGCGAAGTGACAGGCGGCTTCGGCGGCCTGTCCGGCGCGCCGCTCCACCCCTGGTGCTGCCTGATCCGCCAGCGCTGCCCGGCCGGCGCTGCTCGCGCTGCGCCGGCTGGTGGACGTCCTTGCCGCCGAAGCGGGTTCCCTGCTGGGCCAGGACGGGTGAGCCGATCTAGCAGCTCGTCCTCGGTCGGACCTGTAGGGCCTCGCGGGTCCGATCGGGGCGGACCGGCTAGTCAGGTGAGGCCGGAGTCGTTGCCGTCCCCACCGTCGTGGCGCTGCATGCAGCCGAGCATCGAGCGCACTGCAGACGTTGCGCTACGGTGCCTTCGGCTGGACGCGCACCACCATCCGCCGCAGTGGGGCGCGCTGAGGAGACGAGGTGCGGTAAATGTGGGCTCAGTCATCCGACTGCCCAGGTCAGAGAAGAGCAAGAGGAGGCCGACCGTCGCGGTGAGGAGGACGGCCGGGTGTCCAGCAGTGCGGCGTGGTGCGGGCGCAGCATCAGCAGCGGCGGCCCAGGAGCCGGGCGGGACTGGAGCTGAGCCGCAGGCTGGTCTAACGCGGGCACTCCCATTGGCTTTCGAACGGGAGGGAGTTGTTGTAGATCCAGCCCTTGAGGACCAGGCTGCCGTAGTACGCGGTGACGTGTGTCCACCTGTGTCCGTACAGGTTCGTTGTGGTGCAGTCGTAGACGAGCTTGGTCTGGCTGCTGAGGGTGTAGCCGGGTGTGCAGTCGCCATACGGACCCGCTTGATGCAGCACAGGGGCTGAGCTCTTGGGGTATGTCACCGATCCGTCCAGGGGTCTCCAGTTCGCCGACGTGCACGCGGCGGCGCCAGAGGGAGCGGCTTGGGCCGGCGGGGCGGCGAAGAGGAATGAGGCGATACAGGCACCCGCCAAGGCGGCGCCACTCACTGAGCGTCTGAACACAGCTGCCTCCACCTGTCGTCATATTCGCTTCTTGGCGAAAGATAGAGGGCGCCTGTCAGCGGGTGAAAGACCTGCTTTGCGTCATCGTCAGCCGGCACTGGACCTCGCCGGTACACCGCCCGTGCAGTCCCCGGTCGGCCGCCGCGGGGAGACGAGTGGGTGCCCAGGGCGTGGCGCGGTACGGGCGCAGCGGCGGCGGCCCGGAAGCCTGGGCGAAGCCATCCCCCGATGACGACAACGTCCCAGCTGTGCGCGGACAGTGCTGCAACGATCGTCGACTCGGCAGACTCATCCAGCTCGATCAGCGTCAGAGACGCATCGATGGCGTGCTGGCCGAAGCGGGCCAGCTCCTGGTCGAGGGCCGCTCGGACGGCGTCTCCGTCCATCCCGGGCACTGCACGCGGGTCAATTCCAAGAATGAGAACGCGGAGCATGCCCCTACGTGACCGGCGGCACCGTACGGAAGCACGGGCGCCGGGACCCGCGGCGGGCAAACCAGCGTCCGTCGACTGCGACGAAGGGTGCGCTCAGGGGCGGGCCTCCAGCTCTTCCAGGGCGCCGGTCCGGGTGTCGTAGCTGCGCAGGGTGGTGAGCCAAAGCGGCGGCGCCGACAGCAGCTCGGAAATCCGCCGGTCGGCGAAAGCGCCGGCCCGTCGGGTCCGGCCGAGGGTGATGTGCGGGCTCCAGCGCCCCGGTCGGTGCAAGGGGTTGAGGGTCTCGGGCGGACTGCCGGAGGCCACCGCGTCCCACACCCGGCGGTGCGACCCGGCCAGCGCGGAGTCGAGATCCAGTGCCCAGGCCAGTACCGAGGTGGGCCGCTCGAAACGGACCACACCGGTGCACCGCGCCGGCCGCGGCAGGGTGACGGCCACTTCGGCGAGTTCCCGGCGGGTCGCAGCGGTGAGTTCCGGGCAGGCGGCCAGCGTGAGGTGGGGACTGTTGGTCGGTGAGCGGTGGCGTGCCTGACTGGGCAGCCCCGCGTCCGCCAGCCGTCGCCAGGTGTTCCTGACCGCCAGATCCGCCGCAGCCTACCGGCGATCGCCCGCAGTTCCGCCGTCGGCCGGCCCGTCAGACCGGGGGCGCGTCGGCCGTTTGGGGCCCGCCCTTCCCGTCCCCGGCCTCTGCGAGGTGCCGGACGAGCGCGCGGGCGACCTCGCGCGCGGCGGGCGCCGCCCAGCGCCGACGGTGCCGGGCCAGTCGTACGGGTACGTCGGCGAGGGGCGGGCCGTCGAGGGCGATCCGGCGCAGCCGTCCGTCGCGCAGGTGCTCGGCGACGGTCGTCGCCGGCAGCAGCGTCAGGCCCAGGCCCGCCGCGGCGCAGGAGCGAGCCGCGTCCACACTGCCGAACCGGGTGACTCGCGGGCCCGCGCCGGGCGCGGCGCGCAGCCGCTGTTCGAAGGCGTCGCTGTACGCGCAGCCCTCCTCGAGGAGGAAGAAGTGCTCGGCCGCCAGATCGCCCCAGGCCGCCCGGCGGTCACGCCCGGCCAGCGGGTGGCCGGGGGCGGCGACGAGGGCGAGGGCCTCGCGGGCGACCGGTTCGGTGGCGATCTCGCGGGACTCGGTGTCCTCGGTGTCCGCGGTCATCAGCAGCGCCAGGTCGAGGTGGCCGGAACGCAGCCCTTGCAGGCACTCCTCGGTGCCGGCCGCGCGCAAGTCGACGTCTACGTCGGGGTGTTCGGTGCGCAGGGCCGCGATCACGGCCGGCAACCGGGTGGCACACAGCGATTCGGGCGTGCCGACCACCACCCGCCCCGCGACGGGCCCGTCCTCGCCGGCCGCGGAGCGCAGCCGGGCCACGGCGTCGAGCACCTCCTCGGCCTCCGCGAGGAGCCGTCGGCCGGCGTCGGTGAGCAGGGCGCCGGTGGGCAGCCGGTCGAACAGCGGCACGCCGAGGTCGCGTTCGAGACTGCGGATGTGCACGGTGACTGTGGACTGCGCGAGGTGGAGTGCGGCCGCGGCGGCGGTGAAGCTGCCGGTGCGGGCGAGGGTGGTGAAGGTCGTCAGCAGTCGCGTGTCCACCCGCGCAGCTTATGCGGAATCCCGATGGGGTGCATCACTATCCATCGTTGGACGCGATGGGGGCAGGGGTGCCAGGGTTTCCCCATGACCGACGACACGACCGCCGCCGCCACCGATACGACGACCACCGCTCCGGCCCACGGCGGCCCCGGCGCGCCTTCCGAGATCCTGCGCTACTCCGCGTTCACCCGCACACCGGAGGGCGGCAACCCCGCCGGGGTCGTGCTGGACGCCTCCGGGCTGGACGCGGCGGCCATGCTCGCCGTCGCCGCCGAGGTGGGCTACTCGGAGACCGCCTTCGTCACCGCCGCCGATCCGGACGCCCGGCGTTTCACGGTGCGCTACTTCAGCCCGCTGGCGGAGGTGGCCTTCTGCGGGCACGCGACGGTGGCCCTGGCCGTCGCCCTCGCCGATCGGCTGGGCCCCGGCGACCTCACCCTGGACACCCCGGCGGGCGCCATTGCGGTGACGACCGCCGCCGACGGCGCGGGGGCGGTGCGGGCGACGCTCACCAGCGTGCCGACCCGGTCCCGCCAGGCGCTCGCCGACGAGTTGGAGACCACCCTCGCGGCCCTCGGCTGGAGCGCGTCGGACCTCGACCCCGCGCTGCCGCCGCACGTCGCCTTCGGCGGCAACGACCACCTGGTGCTGGCCGCGGCCTCCCGCGAGCGGCTGGCCGCGCTCGACTACGACTTCGACGCGCTCGCCGAAGTCATGCGCCGGTACGGCTGGACCACCGTCGACCTGGTGTGGCGCGAGTCGCCGCGCCGTTTCCACGCCCGCAACCCGTTCCCCGTCGGCGGTGTCGTGGAGGACCCGGCGACGGGCGCGGCGGCGGCCGCGTTCGGCGGCTACCTCCGCGCCCTGGGGCTGATCACCGAACCTGCGGACATCGCGGTGCGGCAGGGCGAGGACATGGGCCGCCCGAGCGACCTCCTCGTCGGTGTGACGCCCGAGGACGCCCGGGTCCGGGTCACCGGCACGGCCGTGCTTCTCCCCCGCTGACGGCCCGCCGGCGGTGCGTCGTGCCGGTCGGCCGCGGCCTTTCCGCGAGCGGCTGGCCGCGCTCGCGGGCTCCTCGGTGGCTGCCGGCCGCAGTTGCGCGGCCCGGACCGGCCCACGTCGAGTGTGCAGGCCCGGTCGAAGTGCGCTGGCGGGCAGTCCGTGAGCGTGTCCGGTCTCGGTGTCAGCGGGCCGGTGCCGCAGGACGCCGTCGACCCGGACTCAGACCGGGCGGGGGCCGGCATCGGCGACCCGGAACACCGGCCAGCCGATCTCGGTGCGCCACTCCTCGGCGGCCGGGGTGTCGCGCGGGCCCACGAGGTAGGTCTCGCGCACCGGCCCGGCCACGGCGAGGGCGTGGTCGGCGACCCACCTGCCCAGCTCGCCGTAGGTGACGTCGATGGTGTCGTGGGACCCCGGGTGCACGGTGACCGCCAGCTCGGCGGGCGGCAGGTCGGTGCCGTGGACGCGCCCCAGGTCCGGCACGGGCGCGGCGACCGGGACGTACACGAGCACGTCCCCGCGGCCCTCGCTGAACAGCGCGTTGTCGTAGAGGCCGCCCGCGGGGCCCGTGGGCGCGTCGACGACGGCGTCCAGCTCGGCCATCGCGCCCGCGTACCAGGACAGCACCTCCTCGTGGGTGACCGTGCCCCGTACCGCGGCCACGCGCCGCGCGGGTGCGTGACGCAGCTCGACGGCGACACGGGCCGGTTCCGGGCGCAGCAGCCGTCGCAGCGACGCGACGGCCGCCTGGGTCCGCGACAGCTGGTCCTGGAGCCGCTGGAGGTGCTCGCCCACCAGGTGCGCGCGCACGGTCGGGTCCGGGGTGAGCAGGATCCGCCGGACGTCGGCGAGCGGTACGTCGAGTTCCCGCAGCCGGGAGATGACCTGTGCGCCGGGGATCTGGCCGGGGTCGTAGTACCGGTAGCCGCTCGACGGATCCACGTGCGCGGGTTCCAGCAGCCCGGCCTCGTGGTAGCGGCGCAGCGTACGGATGCTCAGGTGGGTCAGCCGGGAGAATTCGCCGATCGTCAGCACGCCCCCACTGTGCACCCTCCCCCCGGGGGAGAGTGCAGCGCTTGACCCGGGTGCCGCGGGAGGCGGCACGCTCCGGCACATGACCAGCATCCCTTCCTTCTCCCCCGACCTCGCGGGGCGTCTCGCCGTCGTCACCGGCGCCGGACGGGGCACCGGCGCCGCGATCACGGCCCGCCTGCGCGCGGCCGGCGCCACCGTGCTCCCGACCGCCCGCACGGCGCCCGCGACCGCGGCGGCCGACCCGTTCTTCGTCACGGCCGACCTGAGCACCCCGGACGGCGTCGACACCGTGGTCTCGGCGGTGCGCGACCGGCTCGGCACCCCGGACGTCGTCGTGCACACGCTCGGCGGCTCGCACGCGCCGGCCGGCGGGTTCGCCGCCCTCACCGACGCCCACTGGCAGGACGAGCTCGCCCTCAACCTGCTGGCCGCCGTACGTCTCGACCGCGCCCTGCTCCCGGCGATGCGGGACGCGGGCCGGGGCGCCGTCGTCCACGTCTCCTCCATCCAGCGCCGGCTGCCCCTGCCCGACGCCACACTCGGCTACGCCGCCGCCAAGGCCGCGCTGACCACGTACAGCAAGGGTCTCGCCCGGGAACTGGCCCCGCACGGAGTACGGGTCAACGTCGTCTCCCCGGGCGCGATCGCGACGGAGGGCACCACGGCCCTCGTCGCCCGCATCGCCGACGCACAAGGCATCGACCGGGCCGCGGCCTGGGACCAGGTGCTGGCCTCGCTCGGCGGCATCCCCCTCGGCCGCCCGGCACGCCCCGAGGAGGTGGCCGAGCTGGCCGCCTTCCTCGTCTCCGACCGCGCCGCCGCCATCACGGGCGCCGAGCACACCATCGACGGCGGCACGGTCCCCACCCTCTGACCCCACCCCGCACCCAGGAGAGCACCCGCATGGCCCCGAACGGCCCCCCCGGCCTGCCCGTCCGCATCCGGACGTACTCGAGGCCCCCGCCGCACCATGCCTCTCCGGCGCCCGTGTCCGCGGCGTCCTCCGAAACCAGATGACGCACCTCTGGTAGCGGGCCGAGCGTTTCAAATACCGGCCTGCCCGGTGCCCAGCGGACGACGTCGGGCACCGGCACCGTGAGCAGCTTCCGTGCCAGGGCCGGCGTCGTGTTCCAGGCGCTCGGTGGCGGGGGCGAGCCGTTCGGCGGGCAGGAGTCGCGCGCGCAGCTCCGAAGCGGGGAGGAAGTCCGGGTCGCGGACCGGGCCGGACCCGGCGGGGCCGGTGCCCAGCGGGCGGCGTGTGTTCATACCCAGAGTGTCTCTGGAAACGGGGCGCCGGGAGGTGGGCATCGTGTAAGAGGGCATCGGCTTTCCTGTGTTCCCAGCGGAACTGCCCCCCGCCCGGCCGGCCCCCGTGCCGCGCGGCCGGCGACGCGGGCCCGGGCCGGCTTCTGTGTCCGGCCGGAGTGCCCGCATCACCGTCTGCGCCGCCGCGCTCCTCGTCCTTACCGCCCGCTCACCGTCTACCGCCGGGACTCGGCCGGTGCCGCTTCGGTCGCGGGGGCGTCGCGCAGGCCGAGCCGCAGGTGCTCGACGTGGAAGAGGGCCTGCTCCAAGAGCTCGGCGACGTGGTTGTCGTAGAGGGCGTAGACGATGGAGCGGCCCCGGCGTTCTCCGGTGACGAGTCCGAGGTTGCGCAGCAGGCGGAGCTGGTGGGAGCAGGCGGAGGCTTCCATGCCCACGGCTTCGGCGAGGTCGCCGACGGCGCAGGGGCCTTCCTGGAGGCGGGCCAGGATGTACAGCCGCGAGGGGGTGGCCAGGGCCTGGAGGGTGGCGGCGACATCCGTGGCCCCCGCCGCGTCCAGGCGCTCGCGGGGGGTGGCGTGGTTCGTGTCGTCAGCTCCGTGGCCCATGACGCCCATCCTACCCGGCACATATGAAGACCTGTTCAGATGTTCCTGTACGGTGGATGTGTTGCCGCCTTCCGCCCGAAGGGTTGTCGTGTCATGTCTTCTGCCCTGCTCCAGCGGCCTGAACGGGCAGCTCCGGCCGCTTCTGGTACGGCGCCGAAGCGCCGTACCCAGGTGTTCGCCCTGGCCGAGGCCCGCTGGGCCGCCGCGGCGCTGGTGCTGTTCCTGATCGCGCTGCCGCTCCAGCTGACCGGCGCACCCGCCTGGGCGTGGGGCCCGTTGTACGCCGCCGCCTACGTCACCGGTGGGTGGGAGCCGGCCTGGGCGGGGCTGTCGGCGTTGCGGGAGAAGACCCTGGACGTGGACCTGCTGATGATCGTGGCCGCCATCGGTGCGGCTGCGATCGGGCAGGTGATGGACGGCGCGCTGCTGATCGTCATCTTCGCGACCTCCGGCGCGCTGGAGGCCCTGGCGACCGCGCGTACCCAGGACGCGGTGCGCGGTCTGCTCGACCTCGCCCCCACGACGGCCACCCGCCTGGCCGACGACGGGAGCGAGGTGACGGTCCCGACTGAGGACTTGGTGGTCGGGGACACCGTCCTGGTACGCCCTGGCGAGCGGGTCGGCGCGGACGGCCGCGTCCTCGCCGGGGCCAGCGAGGTGGACCAGGCCACCATCACCGGCGAGCCCCTGCCGGTGGCGAAAGAGATCGGGGACGAGGTCTTCGCCGGCACCCTCAACGGCGCCGGCGCGCTGCGGGTCAAGGTCGAGCGGGACGCCTCGGACTCGGTGATCGCCCGGATCGTGGCCATGGTCGAGGAGGCTTCCGAGACGAAGGCGCCTACCCAGCTGTTCATCGAGAAGGTCGAGCAGCGCTACAGCCTGGGCATGGTCGTCGCGACCCTGGCGGTCTTCCTGCTCCCCCTCGCCTTCGGCGCGGACATGACCGGCTCGCTGCTGCGGGCGATGACCTTCATGATCGTGGCCTCGCCGTGCGCGGTGGTCCTGGCGACGATGCCGCCGCTGCTCTCGGCGATCGCCAACGCCGGACGTCACGGGGTCCTGGTGAAGTCCGCCGTGGTGATGGAGCGTCTCGGGCAGGTCGACGCGGTCGCACTCGACAAGACGGGCACGTTGACCGAGGGCACCCCTCGCGTCACCGACATCCGTCCTCTGGACGGCTCCGGCCTGACCGGGGACAACCTGCTGGCGCTGGCGGCCGCAGCCGAACACCCCAGTGAGCACCCCTTGGCCCGCGCCGTCGTCGACGCCGCCCGCACCCGCGGCGTGGCCATCGCCGGTATGCGGGACTTCACCTCCGTTCCCGGCATCGGTGTAACCGCCACCGTCGACGGCCACACGGTCGCGGTCGGCGCACCCGCCCGCCTCCTCGACGGCCATGACGACCTCGTCGCGGCCCGTGCCGCCGAGGTCGCGGCCGGCCTGGAGGACGGTGGCCGCACGGCCGTCCTGGTCCTGCGCGACAGCGTCCCCGTCGGGGTGCTGGGCATCGCCGACCGGCTGCGTCCCGACGCCGCCGCGACCGTCGCCGCCCTGGCCACGCTGACCGGCAGCGTCCCGATGCTGGTGACGGGCGACAACCCGCGCGCCGCCACACGCCTGGCCGCCGAGGTCGGCATCCCCGGCGACGAGGTCCAGGCCGGATTGCTGCCCCAGGACAAGGTCGAAGCCGTACGGCGCCTGGAGGCGCGAGGGCGCAAGGTGCTGGTCCTGGGCGACGGAGTCAACGACGCCCCCGCCCTGGCCGCCGCACACACCGGCATCGCCATGGGTCGCGCCGGCTCCGACCTCGCCCTGGAGACCGCCGACGCCGTCATCGTCCGCGACGAGCTCGTCACCGTCCCCAAGGTCATCGCCCTCTCCCGGGCGGCCCGCCGTCTGGTGGCGCAGAACCTGGTCATCGCCGCAGTGTTCATCTCCGGCCTGGTCATCTGGGATCTGGTCGGCCACCTGCCCCTGCCGCTCGGTGTCCTCGGGCACGAGGGCTCGACCGTCATCGTCGGTCTCAACGGGCTGCGGCTGCTGCGCGACGCCGCCTGGAACCGCGCCGCCAAGGAGGTACGGTGAGCCGCCGCGCCAAGAAGGCCGCCCCCGCTTCCGGGGCGGCCCGGCCCACCGTCACCGTCTGCCGCGGCTGCTGCTGCGGCACCCCGGCCAAGGTGCCGCGCCTGGACCACGAAGCCCAGCTCACCGACCTGCGCGTCCAGTTGGCAGAAGTCGCGATGGTCCGGCGCACCGACTGCCTGGACGCGTGCGAGCGGGCCAACGTCATCGTCATCCAGCCCTCCGCCGAAGGCCGCAAGGCCGGCGGCCGCCCGGTCTGGCTCGGACAGGTCAACGACCCCGGCGCCGCCGCCGACATCGCCACCTGGGTCAAGAACGGCGGCCCTGGCCTTGCCGAGGCACCCGACATCCTCGACCTCTACACGTTCAGCCCGTCCCGCCGCGTCCGCCACGAACTGGAAGACTGACCACCCCCGGCCGGGGCCCCGCACTCGCCACCACCGCGTACAGACGCCGCTCGGCCACCTTGCGTGCGTCCGCGAACCCGAGAGGCAGCCGCACTGTGCCCGTTCTCGCGGCAGACCGCGGCCTGCCCGCCGTCGGCACGGCCCCGGACACCGGGCGCTCCTCCTCCCGAACCGGTCACTGACCGCTTATGCACAAGCAAGGGACACGCGGCACGGTCGCAAGACAGGCTGTTCACTGTCGGTGCGGGCTCTGTCCAGAGGGCCGGGACTCGAGCATCGGTTCCGAGGCCGTCGCGATCAGCGGGGTCGGCCCGTACATGAGGAGCCGTCATCCCGACACGACGCCGCTCGCCCCGATGACCCCGAATGCGGCCATCAGCGCCTTCAGCTACCTCCGATGGCCGCGAAGAATGCAGGTGTCACACGTACAGCGACATCGAGCCGGCGATCCGGCGGGTGGTGACGTTGATGCGGTACACGTCGGGCATCCTTGCTTCCATCGGCCTCTCCGCATTCATGACAGGTGATGACGGGATTCCTTGGTGACGGTTGCCCTGCCTCACGCCCTCCCGGACGGGTCCGGAGGCATCGAGCATTCCCCCCGGGGGCGGCAAAGGGCTTCGCGCTGCCGGCCGCTTTGTGGGGCGTCGCCGCTCTCGGTGTCAGCCGGCGCGAGCTGCGATGAGGCGGTCGCGGGCGGGCGGCTGCCAATCGAGGACCGGGGTGAGCGCGTTGAGTGCGGCGGAGCCGGGAGTCAGGCGGAGCATCAGGTCGCGCAAGGCGGTGGCGGGCGCCGAGTGCCACTGCGCGACGGTGCCGATCCGGCGGGAGCGACGGGTGATCATCTGGGTGCGGGGGCGTCGGTGGCGGTCGTAGGCGGCCAGCGCGGTGGCCACGTCCGGGGACGAGTCCAGGAGCGCGGCCAGCGTGACTGCGTCCTCCAGCGCCTGGTTGGCCCCCTGGCCCAGGTTGGGGGTCATGGCATGCGCTGCGTCGCCGAGGAGCGCGGCACGCCCGGTGACGAAGCCGGCCAGCGGCGGCAGCTCATAGACGTCGTGGCGCATCACCGCGTCCTCGTCGGCGGCCGCGAGCAAGAGGGGGATCGGGTCGTGCCAGTGTCCGAAGCGCCGACGTAGCTCGGCCAGCTCGCCGCCGGGACTGAGGTGTCCCTCGGGGGCGTTGGCGACGCAGAACAGGTAGGTGCGGCCATCCGCGAGCGGTGCCATCCCCACTCGCTCACCGCGGCCCCAGCTCTCGCCTCCTGCCGACAGCCGCCGGCCTGTGTCGACGACGAGACGCCATGTGGTGTAGCCGGCGTAGCGCGGCGCCGGGGCCTGTGGCCAGAGCGAGTGCCGCACGGTGGAGCGGATCCCGTCGGCGGCTACCAGCAGGTCGGTCCGCGAGACGCCCTTGTCGTGCTCGGCCTCGACCCGTTGGCCGCGCAAGGTGACCTTGGTGACCCTGGTGTCCCCGCACAGGGTGTCCGCCGGAAGGGCCGCACGCAGGATGTCGAAAAGCCGGGCACGGTGAATCATCACCACGGGGCCGAAGCGCCTGGCCAGCTCCTGGGTGTCGGTCCGCGCCAGCCAACGGCCGGACACGTCCCGGACACCCGCCTGGGTCTCGGCCAGGGCCTGCGCACGTACCTGCTCTCCCACGCCCAGCGCGTCCAGCGCGCGCACCGCGTTGGGCCACAGTGACAGCCCCGCTCCTACCTCACCGAAGGCGGCGGTGCGCTCCAGCACCTTCACCCGCCAGCCGATCCGGGTCAGCGCGACGCCGGCGGCCAGGCCACCGATCCCGGCGCCGACCACGATCGCGGAGCGCTCCCCGGTACCGCCGGGCTGTGCTGCCTCTCCCATGAACCCCCCTCTACATCTGTAGTGGACAACCAGAGACTCTACACTTGTAGAGGCAGATAGCGAGAAGAGGGAGGTAAACCCAGTGGCCCGAACCACGCCCCGCCGGCAACGGCTGGCCGACGCGGCCATCAGCACCCTGGCCCGTTCCGGCATGCGCGGACTCACCCACCGCGCGGTCGACCAGAGCGCCGATGTCCCGGCGGGCTCGTGCTCGTACTACTTCCGTACGCGCCAAGAACTGCTGCAGGCCGCCGTCGAGCGTCTGGCCGAACTGGACATCACCGAGATCGACGAGCGCCCCGCCCTCACCGGGCCCGCGAGCACCGCCCAGATCGCCGAGGCCACCGCGGGCCTCATCGAGCACTGGACCACCGCTGGACGCGAACGCATGCTCGCCCGCTACGAGCTGGCCCTGGAAGCGCCCCGCCGCCCGGAGCTTCAGGCCGCCCTGCACAGCGCGGGCAGCCGCCACCGCGCTGTAGCCGAGAACTTGCTCGCCGTCGCGGGCGTACCCGACCCTGCGGCACACGCGAACGCGTTCGTGGCCTTCCTGGACGGCATACTCTTCAACCAACTGACCGCGGCAGCCCCGCACCGGCTCACCCCCGAGCAACTGCGTCGGACCGTCCTCAGCCTGATCCATGCCTGCAGGGCACCATCCTCAGCCTGATCCACATCAGCAGTCGGCCAGAATCCGGCGCACGTCCTGCCGAAGGTCCAGCGCGCGTACGCCCGGTTCACCCGACGCGGTCAACACCGCGGCCACGACCTCGCCGACCACGGACAGCCCGTCTCCGCCGGCCGGCTTAGTGGTCGGCTCCGGAAGTCCTTCGGGGGTTGCCCCCGCCCGACGCCAAGCAAGCTCGGCGCACGGACGGCGTTCATCCCGCTCACCGCTCTCACTGGTGGACCAGCGCCAACCTCAGTACAGAGCACGCTGGGTGGCGCGTGATGCCGACAAGCGCGCTTCTACTCGGCCCTGTCGGGAATGGCTCCTCGGGCGTGGAAAAGAGACGACGCCGCGCCACGGTGGTGGGCCGCCCAGCGTCCGGACGAAGTGCTCTTGTGACGGGTCGAGCGAGCGTCGGGCCGCGTTGACGAACTTCAGGTGTGCCTCCTCCAGCGCGCTGTGGATCGGCCGAAGCTTCTCAAGGTCGGTGGGCTGGCGACCGTGGAACAGGATGGTGAAATCCTCCACGACCTCGCAGAGCTCGATAGCCGCGGCGGCGGCCTCACGAGTTGCGACCAGGCTCAACGACTGCACTCCGGCGTTGAACGGTCCCCAAATATGTGGGGCAGGCTGGCGCTCCTCAAGGAACGCTTCCCGGAGCTCGGCTTCCACAGCGCCGAACGCCTGCAGGAACCTCTCGTAGGCGGCGGTCTGTGTCCCTTGCAGCCACTGGCGATTCTGGCCGCGTCGCCCGACGATCCCGCCTGCGATGACGCCCACGACAGTGGCGGTGAGGGCACCCCCAGTGGATATCAGAAGGTCCCATGGGACAGCCAAGTCAGTTCCCCCGCATGGTGGATGGTCCGTTCGAGCGAGCTCCGTGCTCACTGTAGAGCCCCATGGCCGCGCCGCACCGCACACGCCGAGCAGTGCTTTACTTTCAGCTCCGTGCCTGGCCGCACAAGTGGCCATCGCTACCTGATATTCGCAATAACATGCCCGTTACCGCTGCCTGCCCGATAGCCCTGATCGCCTCCCAGCGCCACCGACTCAAGAAGATGGCCTACGGCCACAAGACCCCGCATCAGGACCGGCAGCCGGCCACAATCGTGCTGCTCGCGGCCCAGGGCCGCTCGAACGCGAGGATCGCCGTCACGACGGGCATGCACGTCGACACGGTACGCACCTGGCGTGCCCGGTTCGCCGAAGGCGGCCTGCCCGCGCTGGCCGACCGCAGGCGTTCAGGGCGCCCGCGCCGCTTCACCCCGGTGCAGGTCGCCGAGGTCAAGGCGCTGGCCTGCCAACTGCCCGCCGAGACCGGCGCCCCGCTGTCTCGCTGGTCGTGTCCGGAACTGGCGCGCGAGGTCGTGGTTCGCGCCATCGCCGGCTCGATCTCCGCCTCCACCGTGCGGCGCTGGCTCAAGGACGACGCGCTCAAGCCCTGGCAATACCCGTCCTGGATCTTCATCCGAGACCCGGACTTCCAGCCCAAGGCCGCCCGCATCCTGGACTTGTACGCCCGCGCCTTCGACGGCGTCCCGCTGGACGAGGACGACTACGTGATCTCCAGCGATGAGAAGACGTCCGTGCAAGCCCGCTGCCGCTGCCATCCCACCCTGGCCCCGGGCCAGGCCCGTGCAATGCGGGTCAACCACGAGTATCGGCGTGGTGGCGCACTGGCCTACCTCGCCGCCTACGACGTCCACCGAGCCCGCGTCTTCGGACGCTGCGAGCCCCCCACCGGCATCGTGCCCTTCATGAACCTGGTCACCCAGGTCATGACCACCGAGCCCTATCCCAGCGCGAAACGCGTCTTCTGGATCGTCGACAACGGCTCCTCCCACCGGGGGAAGGCCGCCATCGACCGCCTGACCAAGGCGTTTCCCAACGCCGTCATGGTGCACACTCCCGTCCACGCCTCCTGGACCAATCAGGTCGAGATCTTCTTCTCCGTCGTCCAACGCAAAGTCGTGAACCCAACGACTTCACGGACCTCGACCAAGTCCGAGACCGGCTCCGGGCCTTCGAAGACCGCTATAACGCCACGGCACAGCCGTTCCAGTGGAAGTTCACCACCTCCGACCTGGACGATCCGCAGGCCAGGCTCGACCGGCAAACGGCCGATCACCCAGGAGAATCCTCCATCGCGCCGGCGGCGTGATCAACCCCCGAAGGACTTCCGGAGCCGACCACTTAGTTCACGGTAACCGACAGCGTGTGCTGCTCAGTTGCGGAGGCGTTGGGTGGTCGTCGGCCGCCTTGATGGTCATGGGATTGACGGCAGTCGTGTTCCGGAGGCGCCGACTCGTTCCGTGCTGTGGACTGTTCACGATCACGGACGTAAATGAGTGCTGTCGCCGGTCTTTGCAGTAGCACTATGCGGTGTCATGGAAGACGACCGCACCAGCAGGTTTCAGGGGTTCGATCCGTCTGCCCGAGCAGGAATACCAGCACATGTCACGGTGCTTTTCCCGTTCCTCGACGAGAGCCGGATAGATGCGGGGGTCCGCTCGGCTCTCAGTGTCGTGCTCGGCAGTCATCGTGCCTTTGACCTGCGGTTTGAGAGCTGTGGGCGGTTTCCGGGGGTCGTGTATCTCGTTCCTGAGCCAGACGCGCAGTTGCGGCGGCTCACCAAGGCGATCGCTGACCGGTGGCCCGAAGCGCCTCCATACGGAGGCCAGTTCACCGAGATCGTGCCCCACCTGACCGTCGCTGACGGACAGGACGATGCAGTTCTAGACGAGATCGAGGCTGACTTGCTCAGCAGGCTTCCCGTCACGACCCGGGTCTCGTCAGTTGACCTCATGGTGCATGACGGCGCGCAGTGGCAGGAGCGGGCGTCGTTCGCACTCCTTGAATGAGCCCGGCCCCCGCACGGCCGGCACCGACTGACCGCGCGACGGCTCCCGTCCCGCGACCCTGGCCCTCGCCCTGCGCCCTGGCCTCACCTGGTACCCCACTCCGCACGCCCCCACCTTCGGTGCGCCTGAATCCCCAGAGTTGCCGTCGGCTCAGTACCAGCCGTTGGCCTGCCAGAAGTTCCAGGCCTGGGCCGGGCTGCCGTAGCGGGAGTTCATGTAGTCCAGGCCCCACTTGATCTGG
>NZ_JBIROU010000030.1:0-38509 GCF_044332325.1 Streptomyces sp. NPDC017095 | reverse complement strand
GTCCAGGGCGCGGTATGGAACATCGACTCCTTCGACCAGTGGGGCGTGGAACTGGGCAAGGTCCTCGCCAAACGCGTCGAACCCGCCCTCACCCAAGGCACCGACGTCCCCGGCCTCGACCCGTCCACCAAGGCCCTCGTCGCCAGGTACCGGGAGCTGCGCGGCCGTAGCTGACCCGCGCGGCCGGGGCCGGCGGCGCACACCGGCCGGCCCGGCCCACCGGCGCCCCGGTAAAGCAAGAGGCGGCGGGAACCGGAAGGTTCCCGCCGCCTCAGGTCCGGCCGGTGCTCAGGGCGAGGCCGGCGGATACAGCGAGCGCGGCAGCTGGGAGGCCGCCGCCGTGTCCAGGAGCCACAGGGTGCGGGCGCGGCCCCGCGCACCCGCCGCCGGGGCCTGGATCTCACCCGCGTCGGACAGGGCGATGGCCACGGCCTCCGCCTTGTCCTCGCCGGCCGCGAGGAGCCAGACCTCGCGGGCCGCGCGGATCGCCGGCAGGGTGAGGGAGATCCGGGTCGGCGGCGGCTTGGGCGCGCCGTGCACGCCGACCACCGTGCGCTCGGTCTCCCGTACGGCCGGCAGCTCCGGGAAGAGCGAGGCCACGTGGGTGTCCGGGCCGACGCCCAGCAGCAGGACGTCGAAGGCGGGCACCGGGCCGTGGTTCTCCGGGCCGGCCGCCTTCGCCAGCTCCGCCGCGTACGCCTCGGCCGCGGCCTCGACGTCCGAGCCGTGCGGGCCGTCGGAGGCGGGCATGGCGTGCACGCGCTCCGGGTCGAGCGGGACCGAGTCCAGCAGGGCCTCGCGGGCCTGCGTGACATTGCGCTCGGGGTCGCCCTCGGGCAGGAAGCGCTCGTCGCCCCACCACAGGTCTAGGCGGGCCCAGTCGACGGCGTCCCGGGCGGGCGCCGCCGCCAGCGCGGCCAGCAGCCCGTTGCCGTTGCGGCCGCCGGTGAGGACCACGGACGCGCTGCCCCGGGAGGTCTGCGCGTCCACGATCTTCGTGATCAGACGGGCCGCGGCGGCCTGCGCCATCAGCTCCTTGTCGTGGTGGACGACCAGCTGGGGAGTGCTCACTTCGCCGCCGCCTTCCTCGCCGGTGCCTTCTTCGCGGTCTTGGCCGCCGCCTTCTTCGCGGGCGCCTTGGCAGCCTTCGCGGCCGGTTCCGGCTCGGCGGCGGGCTCGCCACCTTCCGGCTCGGCGGCGGGTTCGGCCGAGCCCGGCTGAGCCGAGCCCGGCTGAGCCGATCCCGGCTTGGCCGCTTCCGACTGGGCCGTCTCCGGCTTGGCCGCTTCCGGCTCGGCCGGTTCTGACGGCTCGGCGGCCGGTCCGGCCGGGTCCTCGGAAGCCTGCCGCGGGACCGTGTGCAGCCGCTCCACGCCGTAGCGCAGCGCCGACGCGTAGGTGTCGTCCGGGTCCAGCCGGCGCAGCTCCTCCGCGATCAGCTCGGCGGTGTCCCGCCGCTTCAGCGCCACCGCGCGGGCCGGCTGCCCGTCGATGGCGAGGTTGGCCAGCGAGCCGTCCGCGCGGTCCAGCACGACCGGACCGCGGCTGGTGTCCATGCGGACGGCCGTGAGACCGGGGCCCGAGGACAGGGAGCGCTTGACGGGAACCGCCAGCCGGTCCGCGAGCCACATCGCCAGCAGCTCGCAGCTCGGGTTGTACTCCTCGCCCTCCACCTCGACGGCGGTCACCTCGCAGTCGATCTGGTCCAGGGCCGCCGCGAGCATCGAACGCCACGGGGTGATCCGGGTCCAGGACAGGTCGGTGTCGCCGGGCGTGTAGGCCGCGGCGCGGGCGGACAGCTCCCGCACCGGGTGCTCGGCGGTGTAGGTGTCGGTGACCCGGCGCTGCGCGAGCGCGCCCAGCGGGTCCTTCGCCGGGTCGAGCGGCGCGTTCACCGGCCACCACACCACGACCGGGGCGTCCGGCAGCAGCAGCGGCAGGACCACCGAGTCGGCGTGCTCGACGACCTCGCCGTACAGCCGCAGGATGACCGTCTCGCCGGTGCCCGCCTCCGCGCCCACCCGCACCTCGGCGTCGAGCCGCGAGGACGTGCGGGCGCGCGGCGAACGCGAGACCCGCTTGACGACCACCAGGGTGCGCGAGGGGTGCTCGCGCGAGGCGTCGTTGGCGGCCTTCAGGGCGTCGTAGGCGTTCTCCTCGTCGGTGACGATGACGAGGGTGAGGACCATGCCGACGGCGGGCGTGCCGATGGCGCGGCGGCCTCGCACGAGCGCCTTGTTGATCTTTCCGGCGGTGGTGCCGGTCAGGTCGATCTTCATGGCCGGCGCCAGCTCCGTCCGTCTCGTGCGAGCATCTCGTCCGCCTCCGCGGGTCCCCAGGTGCCCGACTCGTACTGCGCGGGCCTGCCGTGGGTGTCCCAGTACTCCTCGATCGGGTCGAGGATCTTCCAGGACAGCTCGACCTCCTCCGTGCGCGGGAAGAGGTTGGCGTCACCCAGCAGCACGTCCAGGATCAGCCGCTCGTACGCCTCCGGGCTGGACTCGGTGAACGACTCGCCGTAGGCGAAGTCCATCGAGACGTCCCGGATCTCCATGGAGGTGCCCGGCACCTTGGAGCCGAAGCGGACCGTCACGCCCTCGTCCGGCTGGACGCGGATGACGATCGCGTTCTGGCCCAGTTCCTCGGTCGCCGTGGTGTCGAACGGGGAGTGCGGGGCCCGCTGGAAGACGACCGCGATCTCCGTGACCCGGCGGCCGAGCCGCTTGCCGGTGCGCAGGTAGAACGGCACGCCCGCCCAGCGGCGGTTGTCGATCTCCAGCTTCACCGCGGCGTAGGTGTCGGTCTTCGACTGGGTGTCGATGCCCTCTTCCTCGAGGTAGCCGATGACCTTCTCGCCGCCCTGCCAGCCCGCCGCGTACTGCCCGCGTACGGTGCTGTGACCCAGGTTCTTCGGCAGCCGTACGGCACCGAGCACCTTCTCCTTCTCCGCGGCCAGCGCGTCCGCGTCGAAGGAGGCGGGCTCCTCCATGGCGGTGAGCGCCATCAGCTGGAGCAGGTGGTTCTGGATGACGTCCCGGGCGGCGCCGATGCCGTCGTAGTAGCCGGCCCGGCCGCCGATGCCGATGTCCTCGGCCATGGTGATCTGCACGTGGTCCACGAAGGACCGGTTCCAGATCGGCTCGAACATCGTGTTGGCGAAGCGCAGGGCCAGGATGTTCTGGACGGTCTCCTTGCCGAGGTAGTGGTCGATCCGGAACACCTGGTCCGGCGCGAACACCTCGTGCACGACCTTGTTCAGTTCCTCGGCCGACTTCAGGTCGTGCCCGAACGGCTTCTCGATGACCGCGCGCCGCCAGGAACCGCCGGCCTGGTCGGCCAGGCCGTGCTTCTTCAGCTGCTGGATGACCACCGGGAAGGAGCGCGGCGGCACCGACAGGTAGAAGGCGAAGTTGCCGCCCGTGCCCTGTGCCTTGTCCAGCTCCTCGATGGTGGCGCGCAGCCGCTCGAACGCCTCGTCGTCGTCGAAGGTGCCCTGGACGAAGCGCATCCCCTGGAGGAGCTGCTGCCAGACCTCCTCACGGAAGGGCGTGCGCGCGTGCTCCTTCACCGCGTCGTGGACGACCTCGGCGAAGTCCTCGTGCTCCCAGTCGCGGCGGGCGAAGCCCACCAGCGAGAAGCCCGGCGGCAGCAGACCCCGGTTGGCGAGGTCGTACACCGCGGGCATCAGTTTCTTACGGGACAGGTCGCCCGTGACACCGAAGATGACCAGACCCGACGGCCCCGCGATGCGCGGGAGCCGTCGGTCGGCCGGGTCACGGAGCGGATTCGCTCCGGAGCCGGAAACGGATGACAACTCAGCCCTCCGAGGGGGCCAGGCGCTCAAGCTCCGCCTGGGTCGACTTGAGGAGGTCGTTCCAGGACGCCTCGAACTTGTCGACGCCCTCGTCCTCCAGGACCTGTACGACGTCGTCGTACGAGATGCCCAGCTTCTCCAGGGCGTCCAGGTCGGCACGCGCCTGCTCGTAGGTGCCGGTGATGGTGTCGCCGCTGATCTCGCCGTGGTCGTCGGTGGCCTCCAGCGTGGCCTCCGGCATGGTGTTGACGGTGTTCGGCGCGACCAGCTCGGTGACGTACAGGGTGTCCTGGTACGCCGGGTCCTTCACACCGGTGGAGGCCCACAGCGGACGCTGCTTGTTGGCGCCCGCGCTCTCCAGCGCCTGCCAGCGGTCGGAGGAGAAGACCTCCTCGTACGCCTGGTAGGCCAGGCGCGCGTTGGCCAGGGCGGCCTTGCCGCGCAGCCCCTTGGCCTCGTCGGTGCCGATCCCGTCGAGGCGCTTGTCGATCTCGGTGTCCACGCGGGACACGAAGAAGGACGCCACCGAGTGGATCTTCGACAGGTCGAGACCCTTCTCGCGGGCCTTCTCCAGGCCCGTCAGGTAGGCGTCCATGACCTTGCGGTAGCGCTCCAGCGAGAAGATCAGCGTGACGTTGACGCTGATGCCGAGGCCGATCGTCTCGGCGATCGCCGGCAGACCCGCCTCGGTGGCCGGGATCTTGATCAGGGTGTTGGGGCGGTCGACCAGCCAGGCCAGCTGCCTGGCCTCGGCGACGGTCGCCTTCGTGTGGTGCGCCAGGCGCGGGTCGACCTCGATGGAGACCCGGCCGTCCTGGCCGTCGGTGGCGTCGAAGACCGGGCGCAGGATGTCGGCGGCGTCCCGGACGTCCGCCGTGGTGATCATGCGGATGGCCTCTTCGACCGTGACCTTGCGGGCGGCGAGGTCCGACAGCTGCTGGTCGTAGCCGTCGCCCTGGGAGATCGCCTTCTGGAAGATCGTCGGGTTGGTCGTGACGCCCACGACGTGCTGCTGGTCGATCAGCTCGGCGAGGTTGCCGGACGTGATCCGCTTGCGCGACAGGTCGTCCAGCCAGATCGCGACGCCCTCCTCGGAGAGGCGCTTGAGTGCGTCTGTCATGGAATTACATCTCCTACGTGTCGTATATGAGCGTCAGCGCCGGGCGTCGGCGAGGGATTCCCGCGCCTTCGCGGCCACGTTCTCGGCGGTGAAGCCGAACTCGCGGAAGAGCACCTTGGCATCGGCGGAGGCACCGAAGTGCTCCAGGGAAACGATGCGGCCGGCGTCCCCCACGTACTTGTGCCAGGTCAGCCCGATGCCCGCCTCGACGGAGACCCGGGCCTTGACGGACGGCGGCAGCACGGAGTCCCGGTACCCCTGGTCCTGCTGCTCGAACCACTCCACGGACGGCATCGAGACGACCCGCGTGGGCACGCCCTCGGCCTGGAGCTGCTCACGCGCCTCCACGGCCACGTGCACCTCGGAACCGGTGGCGATGAGGATGACCTCGGGCTCGCCGCCCTCGGCCTCGAACAGCACGTAGCCGCCCTTGGCCGCGTCCTCGTTCGGCTCGTACGTCGGCACGCCCTGCCGGGTGAGCGCCAGGCCGTGCGGCTGGCCCTTGCCGAACTCCTTGGTGTAGCGCTTGAGGATCTCCCGCCAGGCGATCGCGGTCTCGTTGGCGTCCGCCGGGCGGACGATGTTCAGACCGGGGATGGCGCGCAGCGAGGCCAGGTGCTCGACCGGCTGGTGGGTGGGGCCGTCCTCGCCGAGGCCGATGGAGTCGTGCGTCCACACGAACGTCACCGGCAGGTGCATCAGGGCCGACAGTCGCACGGCGTTGCGCATGTAGTCGGAGAAGACCAGGAAGGTGCCGCCGTAGACCCGCGTGTTGCCGTGCAGCGCGATGCCGTTCAGCTCGGCGCCCATGGAGTGCTCGCGGATGCCGAAGTGGATGGTGCGGCCGTACGGGTTGGCCTCCGGCAGCGGGTTGCCCGCGGGCAGGAAGGAGCTGTCCTTGTCGATGGTCGTGTTGTTCGACCCGGCGAGGTCGGCGGAGCCGCCCCACAGCTCGGGGATCACCGCGCCGAGCGCCTGGAGCACCTTGCCGGACGCGGCACGCGTGGCGAGGCCCTTGCCGGGCTCGAAGACCGGGACCTTCTCCTCCCAGCCGGTGGGCAGCTCGCCCTGGGCGATCCGGTCGAACTCGGCGGCGTGCTCCGGGTTGGCCTGCCGCCACTCCTGGAGGGACTTCTCCCACTCGGCCTTCGCCTGGGCGCCGCGCTCGCGCGCCTTGCGGGTGTGGCTGATGACCTCGTCGGCGACCTCGAAGGACCGCTCGGGGTCGAAGCCGAGGACGCGCTTGGTGGCCGCGACCTCCTCCTCGCCCAGCGCCGAGCCGTGCGCGGCCTCGGTGTTCTGCGCGTTCGGGGCCGGCCAGGCGATGATCGAGCGCATCGCGATGAAGGAGGGCCGGTCGGTGACGGCCTTGGCCTCCTGGATCGCGGCGTAGATCGCCGCCGGGTCCAGGTCGCCGTCCTCCTTGGCCTCCACGCGCTGCACGTGCCAGCCGTAGGCCTCGTACCGCTTGACGGTGTCCTCGGAGACGGCCGTCTCCGTGTCGCCCTCGATCGAGATGTGGTTGTCGTCCCACAGCAGGATCAGGTTGCCCAGCTTCTGGTGGCCGGCCAGCGAGGACGCCTCGGCGGAGATGCCCTCCTGGAGGCAGCCGTCACCGGCGATGCAGTACACGAAGTGGTCGAAGGGGGACTCGCCCGCGGGCGCCTCCGGGTCGAACAGACCGCGCTCGTAGCGGGCGGCCATCGCCATGCCCACCGCGTTGGCGACACCCTGGCCCAGCGGTCCCGTGGTGGTCTCGACACCCTTGGTGTGCCCGTACTCGGGGTGGCCCGGGGTCTTGGAACCCCACGTCCGGAACGCCTTCAGATCGTCCAGCTCGAGGCCGAAACCGGCCAGGTACAGCTGGGTGTAGAGGGTCAGGGACGAGTGGCCGGCGGACAGCACGAAGCGGTCGCGGCCGACCCACTCCGGGTCGGCCGGGTCGTGCCGCATCACCTTCTGGAAGAGGGTGTAGGCGGCGGGGGCCAGGCTCATCGCCGTACCGGGATGGCCGTTGCCGACCTTCTGTACGGCGTCTGCGGCCAGGACACGGGCGGTGTCCACGGCCCGCTGGTCCAGCTCGGTCCACTCAAGGTCTGTGGTGGTCGGCTTGGTGCTCACCCTGGGTCAGGGCTCCTCTCCACATGTCGGTCGCCGGTCGTCGGGGCGTGTGCCCACCCGGCCGCCGGAAGGCGTGGCGCCCACCGGCCGCTGTCGAGCCTACCCCCGTGAGGACGTGCGTTTTTTCGATTGTTTACAGACTGCCGGGACTCCCCGAGATCCGCCTCCCGACGGGCCGGTGAACGGCATGTGGCACATGAATACGGAGCCGGTCATCTGAGCGCTCAATCGAGTACCGGACCCCCTCTTATGGGGTGTGCGCCAAACACGTACCCACCCCCGCGAAGGGCGGGGTATGGGCAACGTCTAAAGTGGCGTGGTACGCGCGAGCCTTTACCGCGACTTCACACGGGAGGCTCGCTGGGATGTCTCTGTCAGGGGTGTGCGTGACGGCCGTCGAATCCCGTCCTGGGGACACCTCCCAGGCCTTCAAGGCTCTGGGGGAGGGTGTGCCCGGTGCGAGCCAGGGCCCGGTTCACCGGCCGTTCGGGGCTCGTGTCAAGGCGTTCGTGGCGCTGACCAAGCCGCGGATCATCGAGCTGCTCCTCATCACCACCGTTCCGGTGATGTTCCTCGCCGAACAGGGCGTGCCCGACCTCGGGCTGGTGCTGCTCACCTGCCTCGGCGGCTATCTGTCGGCGGGCGGCGCCAACGCGCTGAACATGTACATCGACCGGGACATCGACGCCCTGATGGACCGCACGGCCCAGCGTCCGCTGGTGACCGGCATGGTCAGCCCGCGCGAATGCCTGGCCTTCGGCATCACCCTGGCCGTGGTCTCGACGCTGCTGTTCGGACTCACCGTCAACTGGCTGAGCGCCTGGCTGTCACTCGGAGCGCTCCTCTTCTACGTCGTCGTCTACACGATGATCCTCAAGCGCCGTACGGCGCAGAACATCGTGTGGGGCGGCATCGCGGGCTGCCTGCCGGTCCTCATCGGCTGGTCGTCCGTCACGAACTCCATGTCGTGGGCGCCGGTCATCCTCTTCCTCGTGATGTTCTTCTGGACGCCGCCGCACTACTGGCCGCTGTCCATGAAGGTCAAGGAGGACTACGCGCGCGTCGGCGTGCCGATGCTGCCGGTCGTCGCCTCCAACAAGGTCGTCGCCAAGCAGATCGTCATCTACAGCTGGGTGATGGTCGCCGTCTCGCTGCTGCTGACCCCGCTCGGCTACACCGGCTGGTTCTACACGGCCGTCGCCCTCGCGGCGGGCGGCTGGTGGCTGTGGGAGGCGCACGCGCTGCAGAACCGGGCCAAGGCCGAGTCCACCGGCACGAAGCTGAAGGAGATGCGGCTCTTCCACTGGTCGATCACCTACGTGTCGCTGCTGTTCGTGGCGGTCGCGGTCGACCCGTTCCTGCGCTGACCCGCGGGCCCGCCGGGCGTACGTCCTACGTCACAGCGGCCCGCACTCGCCAGTCGATCTACCGGTGAGTAGCATCCTGGGCATGGCAGACACGCAGCAGGTTGACGCGCGGGCCGAGCGCAAGGTGTCCCGGCTCGCCCAGCAGATCAGCGCCTTCGCGAAGGCGCACGGCGGCGCGGAGGGCCAGGTGGCGTACGTCGGCGAACGCGGCGCCCGCATCGTCCTCGTCGGCGAGGACGGCGGCTGGGGCGACCTGGTCGCGCCCAGTCACGCCATCGCCGAGCAGGCGGTGGCCAAGTCCGGCATCACGGTCCACGAGTCCTTCGACGGCGAGTTCGCGGCGAAGGTGACGACGGGGCCGTACGAGTGGAAGCGGATGGCCGGCATCCAGGTCGGCGGCTCGCGGGAGCGCTGAGACGCGCGGCCGTGACGGCGCACCGCCCGGCCGGGTGAGCGCGGCCGGGCGGCCGTGACGGCACCGCTCGGCGGTCTGCGGCGGTCCTCGGGAGCCTCGGTACGGTGGCGGGTGGCGGCCGGCCGCGGCGTACGGCGTGCGCCGGGTGTACGCGCCCTGGGGAGCCGTCCAGACTGGGCGGATGACGACCGCTTCCCTGCTCGACGAGTTCCAGGCGGCCCTGCTGCCGCTGCGGCCCCGCGCGGTCTGGGCGCACGGCTCACTGGCCGGCGGCGACTACCAGGAGGGCCGCAGCGACCTGGACCTGATCGCGGTGCTGCCCGGGCCCCTGACCCCGTGGACCGCGGCGCGGCTGGTCCGGCTGCACCGGCGGCTGCGCGGGCGGCCCCTCGCGGCGAAGCTGCACTGCAGCTACCTCGCCCCGGCCACCCTGGACGATCCCGGCCGCCCGCACCCCACCTGGGCGCACGGCCGTGTGCTGCGCCGCCCGGTCACCCCGGTCACCCGCCGTGAGCTGCACGAGTTCGGGCGGGTGCTGCACGGTGAGGCACCGGCCGGACTGCTCCCGCCGGTACCCGAGCGACAGCTTCACGACTTCGTCGTACGCGACCAGCGCGATTTCTGGCGGCCGGCCGTGGACAAGGCCCCGCTGTGGCGGCAGGACGTCTGGGTCGACCTGGGCCTGCTCACCTACGCCCGGGCCGCCGTGACCCTGCGCGAGGGCCGGCTGATCAGCAAACGCGAGGCGCTGGACCGGCTGCCGGTGCTCGGTGCGCCCGCCGACGTCGTCGCGGACATCACCCGCCGGCGGTACGACGACCCGGCCCCGGCCCTGCCCGACGACGGCTGGCGCGCCCGGCGCGCCGAGGCGACCCGGGCGTTCCTGGGCCCCGCGATCGACGCCCTGGTCGCGGAGGCCGGCTGAGCTACGACCGCGCGCCGGCCGGCACCTCGACGGCGGGCGCGGGCAGGTCCACGGTGGCCTCGGGGCGCTCGCGCAGCGACAGCAGCACCCGCAGCACCCAGATCCACATCACCGTGGAGCCGAGCATGTGCGCGGCCACCAGCGCTTCGGGGAGGTGGGTGAAGTACTGGACGTAACCGATCACGCCCTGCGCGAGCAGGACGAGGAACAGCTCCCGGGTGCGGGCCAGCGGGCCCTTCGGCGCGTCCACCGCCTTGAGTACGAACCACAGCGCGAAGGTCAGCGTCACCACGATCCAGGCGAGCACCGCGTGCAGCTTGGCGACCGTCTCCCAGTCGATCGGGATGCGCTCGACCTCGCTGGAGTCACCGGCGTGCGGCCCGGCCCCGGTCACCACCGTGCCGGCCGCGATGAGCAGCACGGAGGCGGCCACCAGGAACCACACGAGCTGCCGCACCGCGGCGCCCACCAGCGGACGCGGCGCCGCGTCGCCCTCGCGGGCGCGCTGCCACATCACCGTGGCGAGGGCGATCAGGGCCGTGGAGAGCAGGAAGTGCGCGGCGACCGTGTACGGGTTGAGGCCGACCAGGACGACGATGCCGCCCAGGACCGCGTTGCCCATGACCACCCAGAACTGGGCCCAGCCGAGCCGGACCAGGGTGCGCCGGCCCGGCTTCGCGGCGCGCGCCGCGATGATCGCCCAGCCGACGGCCGCGCACAGCACGTACGTCAGCATGCGGTTGCCGAACTCGACGACCCCGTGGAAGCCCATGGCCCGGGTGGTGGTCAGCGAGTCCTCGGTGCAGGTGGGCCAGGTCGGGCAGCCGAGGCCCGAACCGGTCAGGCGGACGGCGCCGCCGGTGACGACGATGACCACCGACATCACGAGCGCGGCGAGCGCCGCCCGCCGGATGGTCCGGGAGTCCGGGGTCCACCGGTCGGCGATGAAGGCGAGAGGGTTGCGCAGGGCGGCTTCGGCGTCGGCGCGGTTCAGCTTAGGCACGCCCACCATGGTAGGCCGCCGCTTGTGCACGCGTTCACGAGGGTCACTCTTCCGGGCCCGCACGAGTCACTCGCACGCGGCCAGGAGGGTGATGGCCATGCGGCCACGGGGGTGATTCCCGCGCGGCCACAGGGGTGATTGCCATGCGGTCCCGGGGGTGATGGCCATGCAGGCACGGGGGTCACTCCCGCGCGGGTCGCGGGTCACTCCCAGCGGAAGAACTTCCCCGCCGCGGCGAGGCCGACGACCGCCCAGACGGCGAGGACGCCCAGGTCGCCCCAGGGCAGGCCGGCGCCGTGCTGGAGGACGTCCCGCAGGCCGTCCGAGAGGGCGGAGATGGGCAGCAGGCCCAGCATCCGCTCGCCCGCCGGGCCGAACTTCTCCAGCGGCACGATCACCCCGCCGCCCACGAGCAGCAGCAGGAACACCAGGTTGGCGGCGGCCAGCGTCGCCTCCGCCTTCAGGGTGCCCGCCATCAGCAGGCCGAGCCCGGAGAACGCGGCGGTGCCGACGACGAGCAGCAGCACGACCGCGGCCGGGTTGCCGTGCGGGGACCAGCCCAGCGCGTAGGCGATGACGGTCAGCAGCAGGACCTGGAGGACCTCCGTGACCAGCACGGACGCCGTCTTCGCGGTCATCAGGCCCCAGCGGGGCAGCGGGGAGGAGGCGAGCCGCTTCAGCACGCCGTAGCGGCGCTCGAAGCCGGTGGCGATGGCCTGGCCGGTGAACGCCGTCGACATCACGGCCAGGGCCAGCACGCCGGGGGCGAGGAAGTCGACCGCCCGGCCCGCGCCGGTGTCCACGATGTCGACCGCGCTGAAGAGCACCAGCAGCAGGGTGGGGATGACGACCGTCAGCAGCAGCTGCTCGCCGTTGCGCAGCAGCATCTTCGTCTCCAGGGCCGCCTGCGCCGCGATCATGCGGGGGAGCGGGGCGGCTCCGGGCCTGGGGGTGTAGGTACCCGCGGTGGTCACGAGCGCAGCTCCTTGCCGGTCAGCTCCAAGAAGACGTCTTCCAGGGTGTGCCGCTCCACCGAGATCCGGTCGGGCATCACCCCGTGCTGGGCGCACCAGGAGGTGACGGTGGCCAGCAGCTGGGGGTCGACCCGGCCGGCCACCCGGTAGGCGCCCGGCGTCAGCTCGGCGGCCGTGCAGCCGGCCGGCAGCGCCTTGAGCAGGGAGCCGACGTCGAGGCCGGGACGGCCGGAGAAGCGCAGGGTGTTCTCGGCGCCGCCCTTGCACAGTTGCTCCGGGGAGCCCTGGGCGATGACCCGGCCGCCGTCGATGATCGCCACGTCGTCGGCGAGCTGCTCGGCCTCGTCCATGTGGTGCGTGGTGAGGATCACCGAGACGCCGTCGGCGCGCAGGTCCCGCACCAGGTCCCAGGTGGCCCGGCGGGCCTGCGGGTCGAGGCCGGCGGTCGGCTCGTCCAGGAACACCAGTTCCGGCCGGCCCACGACGGCCATGGCGAGCGCGAGCCGCTGCTGCTGCCCGCCGGACAGCCGGCGGTAGCCGGTCCGGCCGCAGGAGCCGAGGCCGAGCCGTTCGACGAGGGCGTCGACGTCGAGCGGGTGCGCGTGCAGTTTCGCCACGTGCCGCAGCATCTCGCCGGCGCGGGCGCCGGAGTAGACGCCGCCGGACTGGAGCATCACGCCGATGCGGGGCCGCAGCTCGGCGGAGTTCCGCACCGGGTCGAGGCCCAGGACGCGCACCGTGCCGGAATCCGGCTTCCGGTACCCCTCGCAGGTCTCGACCGTGGTCGTCTTCCCCGCCCCGTTGGGGCCGAGTACGGCGGTCACGCCCGGCCGGGCCACCAGGTCGAGGCCGTCCACCGCGGTCTTCGTGCCGTACCGCTTCACCAGGGCCTGGACCTGGACCACGGGCTCACTTCGCATAGGTCCAGAGTCTAGGGAGACGGCGGGTGCTCCGGACGGGCGGGTGCCGGACCCGCGGTCAGACGGGCGGCTGCGGGTGCTCCTCCGGGCGCGGCCGGTGCAGCGGCAGCCACCGTTCGGCGTAGGCCACGGCGTCCGCCAGCGGGAACAGCCGGGCCTCGGCCGCGCCCACCCGGCCGCGCACGACGGGCCGGTCCCGTTCGAAGTCGTGCCCCAGCTCGTCGAACCGGTCCGAGGTGACCGAGACCTCGGCCACCGTCTCCCAGCCGCCGCCGGGCGCGGGCCGGCCCACCTCCACGAGCGGGCCGGGTATCCGGTACTCGGCCAGGTGGAAGGAGGTGCAGGAGGTGTAGTCCGTGCCCAGCAGCAGCACCCGGGCGCCCAGTCCCTCCAGCCGGGCCAGCGGGCTGCGCTCGCCGAGCCGGCAGTCCGGGGCGTGGCCGTCGGTGATCTCCCGCGCGCGGGGGCCGAGCGCGGCGAAGGAGGTCTGCGGGTGCGCGCTGCGCCGGGCGTCGGGCCAGGTCCGCACGGTCTCGGGGATGACCCCGACGCCACGCGACGGGGTGACGAGCGGGTCGTACGGCGGCATGGTCGCGCGGATCGGGTCCCACCACTCCTCGGGCACCGGCGGGTCCTCCCACAGCGCCGGGTCGGACTGTTCGCCGGTCTGGGTGGGGACGACGAGCGTGCCGTCCGGGCCGAGCGCGTCGAGGAGTCCCCGGACGACCGCGACGGCGCCTCCGTTCACCCAGCCGAGGGAGCTGAGCGAGGAGTGCACCAGCAGGGTCTCGCCGCTCGCCACCCCCAGCAGGCGCAGGCCGGCGGCGATGCCGTCGCGCGTGACGAGTGGGCCGGTGGGAGGGGGTGCGGACATGG
The DNA here is from genome assembly GCF_044332325.1 of Streptomyces sp. NPDC017095. Lineage (NCBI taxonomy): Bacteria > Bacillati > Actinomycetota > Actinomycetes > Kitasatosporales > Streptomycetaceae > Streptomyces > Streptomyces sp. NPDC017095. Next base: position 24,974 of record NZ_JBIROU010000030.1, on the reverse strand, counting down.
TCACGGAGTCTTCCGGACGGGGCTGCCCGGCGCCACCGGATTGTTCCGGCGCGGCCCGGAGAGACCGGCCGGAAGATCGTTTGCGCAGGTCGGATTAGGTATGCCTAAGTGACGCAGGGCACCGCGCGGTGATCCGGACGTCGCTTGTCAGGTTCCGCGGAATTACGCAACAATGGCGTTGTGAAAAACGTCGGCGAGGCTCGGGAGACCCCCACGGGGGCCGGCCAGGAGGAGCTAGCGACCGGTGAGCGTTCGACGCGCAACCGGGTCGCGCGCTCCATCCTGGACCACGGGCCGTCGACCGTCGCCGAACTCGCGGGCCGGCTGGGACTGACCCAGGCGGCCGTCCGGCGTCACCTGGACGCGCTGGTGGCCGACGACGTCGTGGAGGCGCGCGAGCAGCGGGTGTACGGCACGCGCACGCGCGGCCGCCCCGCCAAGGTCTTCGCGCTCACCGACTGCGGCCGGGACGCCTTCGACCAGTCGTACGACAAGCTGGCCGCGGACGCCCTGCGCTGGATCGCCGAGCGGGAGGGCGGCTCCGAGGCGGTCGCCGCCTTCGCCCGCGCCCGGGTCGCCGCCCAGGCCGGCGCGTACCGCCGGGCGGTCGAGTCCGTGAGCCCCGACAAACGGGCCGAAGCGCTGGCCAAGGCCCTGAGCGCGGACGGGTACGCTGCTACGGCGCGCAGCGCACCGGTCGGCGAGCAGCTCTGCCAGCACCACTGCCCGGTCGCCCATGTCGCGGAACAGTTCCCGCAGCTGTGCGAGGCGGAGACGGAGATCTTCGCGGAGCTGCTGGGCACCCACGTCCAGCGACTGGCGACCATCGCGCACGGCGACGGCGTCTGCACGACGTTCATCCCCAAGATTTCCACTGACGCACCTGCAAGCACGGCCGGGAGGAACCCCGCATGACTCTCCCCACGGAGACTGCCCACCCTGAGCTCGAGGGCCTGGGCAAGTACGAATACGGCTGGGCCGACTCCGACGTGGCCGGTGCCTCCGCCAGGCGCGGCCTGAGCGAGGACGTCGTCCGCGACATCTCCGCGAAGAAGGCGGAGCCGGAGTGGATGACCAAGCTGCGCCTGAAGGGCCTGAAGCTCTTCGAGAAGAAGCCGATGCCGAACTGGGGCTCCGACCTCTCGGGCATCGACTTCGACAACATCAAGTACTTCGTGCGCTCCACGGAGAAGCAGGCGGAGTCCTGGGAGGACCTGCCCGAGGACATCAAGAACACCTACGACAAGCTGGGCATCCCGGAGGCCGAGAAGCAGCGCCTGGTCGCCGGTGTCGCCGCCCAGTACGAGTCGGAGGTCGTCTACCACCAGATCCGCGAGGACCTGGAGGAGCAGGGCGTCATCTTCCTCGACACCGACACCGCCCTGAAGGAGCACCCGGAGCTCTTCAAGGAGTACTTCGGCACGGTCATCCCGGTCGGCGACAACAAGTTCGCGTCGCTGAACAGCGCGGTGTGGTCCGGCGGCTCCTTCATCTACGTGCCGAAGGGCGTGCACGTGGAGATCCCGCTCCAGGCCTACTTCCGCATCAACACGGAGAACATGGGCCAGTTCGAGCGGACCCTGATCATCGTGGACGAGGGTGCCTACGTGCACTACGTCGAGGGCTGCACGGCGCCGATCTACAAGTCGGACTCGCTGCACTCCGCGGTCGTCGAGATCATCGTCAAGAAGAACGCCCGCTGCCGTTACACGACCATCCAGAACTGGTCGAACAACGTCTACAACCTGGTCACCAAGCGCGCCGTCGCCTACGAGGGCGCGACCATGGAGTGGGTCGACGGCAACATCGGCTCCAAGGTGACGATGAAGTACCCGGCCGTCTACCTGATGGGCGAGCACGCCAAGGGCGAGACCCTGTCCATCGCCTTCGCCGGTGAGGGCCAGCACCAGGACGCGGGCGCCAAGATGGTCCACATGGCGCCGAACACGTCGTCCAACATCGTCTCCAAGTCGGTGGCGCGCGGCGGCGGCCGTACCTCCTACCGCGGTCTGATCGAGATCGGCGAGGGCGCCTCCGGGTCGAAGTCCAACGTGCTGTGCGACGCGCTGCTGGTCGACACGATCTCCCGCTCGGACACGTACCCGTACGTCGACGTCCGCGAGGACGACGTGTCCATGGGCCACGAGGCCACCGTCTCCAAGGTCTCCGAGGACCAGCTCTTCTACCTGATGAGCCGCGGTCTCTCCGAGGACGAGGCGATGGCGATGATCGTGCGCGGCTTCGTCGAGCCGATCGCCAAGGAACTGCCGATGGAGTACGCGCTGGAGCTCAACCGGCTGATCGAGCTGCAGATGGAAGGCGCGGTCGGCTGACCGCCGCCATCACCGGCAGACGTCTTACTCAGGAAAGAGAGCACTACGACAGCCATGGCTGAGGCCCAGAACTCCCCCACGCCCGGTTCCGCCAGCGCGGGGGGACCCCCACCGGTGGGTTCCACCACCGCCGGCTCGATCGCGGTCGCCGCGGAGTCGACCGTCGTCTCGCGCATGAGCGCGCCCCCGTCCTTCGACGTGACGGACTTCCCGGTCCCGCACGGCCGCGAGGAGGAGTGGCGGTTCACCCCGCTGGAGCGGCTGCGCGGACTGCACGACGGCACCGCCGTCGCGACCGGTGACGGAGTGAAGGTCGACGTACAGGCCCCCGAGGGCGTCACCGTCGAGACCGTCGGCCGTGACGACGCGCGGCTCGGCAAGGCGGGCACCCCGGTGGACCGCGTCGCCGCGCAGGCGTACTCCGCCTTCGAGCAGGCCTCGGTCGTGACCGTCCCGAAGGACACCGTCCTCACCGAGCCGGTCCGTATCACGGTGCACGGCCAGGGCGGCACCGCCTTCGGCCACCAGGTGATCGAGCTGGGCGCCTTCGCCGAGGCCGTCGTGGTCGTCGACCACACCGGTGACGCGGTGCTCGCCGCCAACATCGACTACGTCCTCGGCGACGGCGCCAAGCTGACCGTCGTCTCCGTCCAGGACTGGGACGACAAGGCCGTCCACGTCGCCCAGCACAACGCGCTGATCGGCCGGGACGCCTCCTTCAAGTCCGTGGTCGTCACCTTCGGCGGCGACGTGGTGCGCCTGCACCCGCGCGTGGAGTACGCCGGCCCCGGCGGCGAGGCCGAGCTGTACGGCCTGTACTTCACCGACGCCGGGCAGCACCAGGAGCACCGCCTGCTGGTCACCCACAACACCCCGCACTGCAAGTCGAACGTCGTCTACAAGGGCGCGCTCCAGGGCGAGCAGGCGCACGCCGTCTGGATCGGCGACGTGCTCATCGAGGCCAGCGCCGAGGGCACCGACACCTACGAGATGAACCGCAACCTGGTCCTCACGGACGGCGCGCGCGTCGACTCGGTGCCGAACCTGGAGATCGAGACCGGCGAGATCGTCGGTGCCGGTCACGCCTCCGCCACCGGCCGCTTCGACGACGAGCAGCTCTTCTACCTGATGGCCCGCGGCATCCCGGAGCACGAGGCCCGCCGGCTGGTGGTGCGCGGCTTCTTCGCCGAGCTGATCCAGCAGATCGGCGTCGCCGACATCGAGGAGCGCCTGCTCGCCAAGATCGCCGAGGAGCTGGAGGCGTCGGTCGCATGACGGCCTATGTACGCGTCTGCGGGCTGAGCGAGCTGGCCGAGGACACCCCGAAGCGGGTGGAACTCGACGGCACGCCGGTCTCGGTCGTGAAGACCGGGGGCGAGGTGTTCGCGATCCACGACATCTGCTCGCACGCGAACGTCTCCCTCTCCGAGGGCGAGGTGGAGGACTGCCAGATCGAGTGCTGGCTGCACGGCTCCGCCTTCGACCTGCGCACCGGCAAGCCGTCCGGCCTCCCCGCGACGCGCCCCGTCCCCGTATACCCCGTAAAGATCGAAGGGGACGACGTTCTCGTCTCCCTCACCCAGGAGTCCTGAGGCACCCATGGCAACGCTTGAAATCCGAGACCTGCACGTCACCGTCGAGGCCGACAACGCCACGAAGGAGATCCTCAAGGGCGTCGACCTCACCGTGAAGCAGGGCGAGACGCACGCCATCATGGGCCCCAACGGCTCGGGCAAGTCGACCCTCGCCTACTCCCTGGCGGGGCACCCGAAGTACACCGTCACCGGCGGCAGCGTCACCCTGGACGGCGAGGACGTCCTGGAGATGAGCGTCGACGAGCGGGCCCGCGCCGGCCTGTTCCTGGCGATGCAGTACCCGGTCGAGGTCCCCGGCGTCTCGGTCTCCAACTTCCTGCGCACCTCCGCCACCGCCATCCGCGGCGAGGCCCCCAAGCTGCGCACCTGGGTGAAGGAGGTCCGGGAGGCCATGGAGCGCCTCAACATGGACCCGTCCTTCGCCGAGCGCAACGTGAACGAGGGCTTCTCCGGCGGTGAGAAGAAGCGCCACGAGATCCTCCAGCTGGAGCTGCTCCGGCCGAAGATCGCGGTCCTGGACGAGACCGACTCCGGCCTGGACGTCGACGCCCTGCGGATCGTGTCGGAGGGCGTCAACCGCGTCCGCGAGACCGGCGAGGTCGGCACCCTGCTGATCACGCACTACACGCGCATTCTGCGCTACATCAAGCCCGACCACGTCCACGTGTTCGCCGGCGGCCGCATCGTCCAGTCCGGCGGCCCCGAGCTGGCGGACAAGCTGGAGAACGAGGGCTACGAGGCATACGTGAAGGGTGGCGCATCCGCGTGACACAGCTGCCGGGCCTCCTCGACACCGAGGCGATCCGCAAGGACTTCCCCGTCCTGGACCGAGTCGTCCACGACGGCAGGAAGCTGGTGTACCTGGACAACGCGGCGACCAGCCAGAAGCCGCGCCAGGTGCTGGACGCCCTGAGCGAGTACTACGAGCGCCACAACGCCAACGTCCACCGCGGTGTGCATGTGCTCGCCGAGGAGGCCACGGCGCTGTACGAGGGCGCGCGGGACAAGGTCGCCGCGTTCGTCAACGCGCCCAGCCGCGACGAGGTGGTCTTCACCAAGAACGCCTCCGAGGCGCTGAACCTCGTGGCGAACATGCTGGGCTGGGCCGACGAGCCCTACCGGGTGGACCACGAGACCGAGATCGTCATCACGGAGATGGAGCACCACTCCAACATCGTGCCGTGGCAGCTGCTGGCGCAGCGCACGGGCGCGAAGCTGAAGTGGTTCGGCCTCACCGACGACGGCCGCCTGGACCTGTCGAACATCGACGAGGTCATCACGGAGAAGACGAAGATCGTCTCCTTCGTGCTGGTGTCCAACATCCTCGGCACCGTCAACCCGGTCGAGGCGATCGTGCGCCGCGCCCAGGAGGTCGGCGCCCTGGTCTGCGTCGACGCCTCCCAGGCGGCGCCGCACATGCCGCTGGACGTGCAGGCCCTCCAGGCCGACTTCGTGGCCTTCACCGGCCACAAGATGTGCGGCCCGACCGGCATCGGCGTCCTGTGGGGCCGCCAGGAGCTGCTGGAGGACCTGCCCCCGTTCCTCGGCGGCGGCGAGATGATCGAGACCGTCTCGATGCACTCCTCCACCTACGCCCCGGCACCGCACAAGTTCGAGGCGGGCACGCCGCCGATCGCGCAGGCGGTCGGCCTCGGCGCGGCGATCGACTACCTGAACTCGATCGGCATGGACAAGATCCTCGCCCATGAGCACGCGCTCACGGAGTACGCGGTGCGGCGGCTGACGGAGGTCCCGGACCTGAGGATCATCGGCCCGACCACGGCCGAGGACCGGGGCGCGGCGATCTCCTTCACCCTCGGGGACATCCACCCGCACGACGTGGGCCAGGTCCTGGACGAACAGGGCATCGCGGTCCGCGTCGGCCACCACTGCGCCCGGCCGGTCTGCCTCCGCTACGGAATTCCCGCGACCACGCGAGCGTCGTTCTATCTGTACTCCTCGCCGGCCGAGATCGACGCTCTGGTCGACGGCCTGGAGCACGTACGGAACTTCTTCGGCTGAGAGGCGTGCTGAAAAGGTGAAGCTGGACTCGATGTACCAGGACGTCATCCTGGACCACTACAAGAACCCGCACGGTCGTGGTCTGCGGGACGGCGACGCCGAGGTGCACCATGTGAACCCGACGTGCGGCGACGAGATCACCCTGCGCGTGAAGTACACCGGCACGACGATCGAGGACGTCTCCTACGAGGGCCAGGGCTGCTCGATCAGCCAGGCGAGCGCTTCGGTGCTGAACGAGCTGCTGGTCGGCAAGGACCTCGCCGACGCGCGGAAGATCCAGGAGACCTTCCTGGAGCTGATGCAGTCCAAGGGCAGGATCGAGCCGGACGACGCGATGGAGGACGTCCTGGAGGACGCGGTCGCGTTCGCCGGTGTCTCCAAGTACCCCGCGCGGGTCAAGTGTGCCCTCCTGAGCTGGATGGCGTGGAAGGACGCGACGGCCCAGGCGCTGGGCGCCGACGCGGAAAGGAAGACGGCATGACCGACACCGTTGAGATGAAGCCGGTCTCGGAGGAGGAACTCCGCGAGGCCCTGATGGACGTGGTCGACCCCGAACTGGGCATCGACGTCGTCAACCTCGGGCTGATCTACGGCATCCACGTCGACGAGTCCAACATCGCGACCATCGACATGACCCTCACCTCCGCGGCCTGCCCGCTGACGGACGTGATCGAGGACCAGGCGAAGTCCGCCACGGACGGCCTGGTCAGCGAATTGCGCATCAACTGGGTCTGGATGCCGCCGTGGGGCCCCGACAAGATCACGGACGACGGCCGCGAACAGCTGCGGGCGCTCGGCTTCAACGTCTGACGCAGCACCCGCGAGAAGGGGGCCGTGGCCATGCGCCGCGGCCCCCTTCTCCGTCCCGGCGGACAGGCCGGTACGGCACGGTACGGACCGCCCGGCCCGCGCGTACGCTGCTGCGCATGGGTTACCTGCTGCTCGCCGGTGCCATCGCGGCCGAGGTCACCGCTACGACGGCGATGAAGTACAGCGAGGGGTTCAGCCGGCTCTGGCCCTCGCTCGTGACCATCGTGGGGTACGTCCTCTCGTTCGCCCTGCTCGCGCAGACGCTGAAGAGCGTGCAGATCGGCACCGCGTACGCCATCTGGTCCGGCGTCGGGACCGCCGCCGTCGCCGTGCTCGGCCTGCTGCTGTTCGGCGAGGGGCTGTCCCCGGCCAAGGTCGCCGGGATCGTGCTGATCATCGGGGGAGTGGCGGTGCTGAACCTGGGCGGGGCATCGCACTGACGCCGGGCCGTCGGTGCGGAGCGTGGCGGTCCGGTCGGCCCCACCCGGAGCCTCGGGGAGCGGCGGCGCGGAGCGGGTGCGCGCGGTGTCCGCAGGCGCCGCGGCGGCTCGCCGTACCGGCCGGCCACCCGCGGGCCCGCTCGCCGGGCCGGCTCGGCCGATCCCCTGAACCGCGCCCGGCAGATGAGACGCGGTTCGCTCTCGGTACCCCGCCCACGTTAGGTTTTCCCCCATGACCGAGTCTGCTACCCGTACCACCGGCGCCGTCGCCGCCGGCCTCGCCACCATCGCCTCCGACGGCACCGTTCTCGACACCTGGTTCCCGGCCCCCGAGCTGGTCGAGGAGCCGGGCCCGGCCGGCACCGAGCGGCTCTCCGCCGAGCGGGCGGCGCAGCTGCTGGGCGGCGGCGCCACCGCGGCGACCGGTCCGGACGCCCGCCGGGGTGTCGAGGTGGTCGCGGTCCGCACGGTCATCGCCTCGCTGGACGACAAGCCGGCCGACGCGCACGACGTCTACCTGCGGCTGCACCTGCTCTCGCACCGCCTGGTCAAGCCGCACGGACAGAGCCTGGACGGCATCTTCGGCCACCTCGCCAACGTCGCCTGGACCTCGCTCGGTCCGGTCGCCGTGGACGACGTCGAGAAGGTGCGCCTGAACGCCCGCGCCGAGGGCCTGCACCTCCAGGTCACCTCGGTCGACAAGTTCCCGCGCATGACGGACTACGTCGCCCCGAAGGGCGTGCGCATCGCCGACGCCGACCGGGTCCGCCTCGGCGCCCACCTCGCCGCGGGCACCACGGTCATGCACGAGGGCTTCGTCAACTTCAACGCCGGCACGCTCGGCACCTCCATGGTCGAGGGCCGGATCTCCGCGGGCGTCGTGATCGGCGACGGCTCGGACATCGGCGGCGGCGCCTCCACCATGGGCACCCTGTCCGGCGGCGGCAACGTCGTCATCTCCGTCGGCGAGCGCTGCCTGATCGGCGCCGAGGCGGGCGTCGGCATCGCGCTCGGCGACGAGTGCGTGGTCGAGGCCGGCCTGTACATCACCGCGGGCACCCGCGTCACCATGCCCGACGGCCAGATCGTCAAGGCCCGCGAACTCAGCGGTGCCTCGCACATCCTCTTCCGCCGCAACTCCGTCACCGGCACCGTCGAGGCCCGCCCGAACAACGCGGTCTGGGGCGGTCTGAACGACATCCTGCACAGCCACAACTGACGCGGCTTCACCGCGGGAGCGCCCCGCAGCCCGTCCTCGGGCGTGCGGGGCGCTTCCTTGTGCCGCCGGCCGGGCGGTACGGGAGGAAGCCCCGGCCAGCCGGGGGAGTACTGGCCGGGGCGGCTTGGGGGACGCCGTCCGGCCGGGGGCGGCCGGGGCGTGCGGGAGGGGTCAGGTCGTGTCGGGCGCCAGGGCGAGGGGGAACATGACCCTCTTGAGGAACTGCCAGGAGGCGGCGGCCGGGACGCCCTCGCCGCTCGGTGGCGTGCGGGCCGGGACGGGGGCCGGGGCCGGGGCGGTCCGGCGGGCGAGCAGGCACTCCTCCAGGAAGGCCAGGGCCCGCAGGTGATAGGTCCGCGCCGCCCAGCCGAGGCTGATGTTGTGGCCCGCGTCCGGCAGGTGGTCCACCCGCACCCGCGCCGCGGCCAGCGGCCCGGTCAGGTCGGCCACGGCCTGCGCGTCGGACCGCCACCACGGTTCGTGCTCGGCGAAGGTGAAGCGGACCGGCACCGTCACCGAGGCGGCGAGACAGGCGTACGTCTCGGGCCAGACCGGCACTTCCTGGATCTCCTGGACGGGGATCGGGGCCAGCAGCGCACGGCACCGGCGGAACGTCTCGGCGGGGTAGAGGGAGGGATCGCCCCAGTGCCGGTACCAGTCGATGCGGCCGGCCGGGTCCCGGGGGAGCGTGCCGTCCGCCGCCGGTGTGCTGCCCAGGCCCGAGATGTCCAGACCGATGACGCGGTCGTCCAGGTCCTGGGCGGCCATGGCGAGCCCGGTCTTGCCGCCGCTGGAGTGCGCCACCACGAAGAAGCCCTGCCCGGTCTGGTGCGTGCGGGCGAAATCCGCCAGCGCGGCACGCAGCAGCGTGGCCTGCTCCTGGGTCTGCGCCCCCTGCGGCAGGAACGGAGCCGACGCGCCGTAGCCGGGCCGGTCCAGCGCGAGAACGGTGAAACCGAGCCGCGCGCCCAGGTCCAGCAGCGAGTGTCCGGGCTCGGCGTGGCCGTCGAAGTAGCCGGCCCGGATGCCGCCGCCGTGCAGCGCCACGACCACCGCCCGGGGCGGCCCGGACGGCGGTTCGGCGAGCAGCCCGGACAGGGGGACGCCCAGCGCGTCCAGGGTGATCCCGGCGGCCATTACTCCGGACCGTCCACGCCGAGCAGCGCGTTCAGCTCGCTGATCGCCCGGGCCGGGTCCGTGAAGTGGATGGCGTGCCAGCCGGCCTCCCGCGCCCCCGCGCAGTTCTTCTCGATGTCGTCGACGAGAACGCACTCGTGCGGCTGGAACCCGGTGCGCTCCTCGGCAACCCGGAAGATGCCCGTCTCCGGTTTCCGGCTGCCGACCTCGAAGGACATGACCAGCTCCTTGAAGAGCCCGTCGGGCGAGACGACCCGGCGCCAGTGCTCGTCCCAGGCCGGCACCATGTTGGACATCAGCCCGACGAAGACACCGCGGGAGACGAGCCACCGCAGGTGCGCGACCCACGGCTCGTTGGCGGAACGGCCCTCGAACCAGCGCGCCGGGAAGTCCGACAGGTCCGCCTCCACCCCTTCGTCGGCCCGCAGGACGTCCTCGACCTGCGCCGACCACTCCTCCTGGGTGACGAGCGGGGTGTCCAGCGGCGCCAGCAGGTCCACCCCGTAGGAGTCGGCGACCTTCTCCATGGCCCCGAGCAGCTGCGCCGGGGCCAGGCCGGCCTTCGCGCAGAAGTTGGCCACCGTCACCTTGGTGGACGGAACCTCCAGAACGCCTCCGTAGTCCGTCCAGACGGCACGGACCGGAGAGCCGGCGGATCCCTGCATGTCTACCCCCTGATGATCGTGGAGCGGTGACACCGTCACTGCCCCATCGCCAGACCGCCGCCCACGGGAATCGAGGCCCCGGTCACATACGAGGCCGCGTCGCTGGCGAGGAACCGGACGACCTCGGCCACCTCCGTCGGCGTCCCCACGCGCCGCAGCGCGGTCTGGGCCAGCAGCCCGTCGCGGCGCTTCTCCTTCACACCCTTGATCATGTCGGTGTCGATCAGACCCGGGGTCACCATGTTGACCGTGATGTTCCGCGAGCCGAGCTCCCAGGCGAGCGAGCGGGTCAGACCGAGCAGTCCGGCCTTGGAGGACGCGTAGTTGACCTGGCCGGGGGAGCCGAGGAATCCCATCACCGAGGACATGAAGACGATGCGTCCCCAGCGGGAACGGATCATGTCGGGCGCCACGAGCCGGGCACAGCGGAACGCGCCGACCAGGTTCGTCTCCAGGACGCCCCGGAAGTCGTCGTCGGACATCATCGGCGCCAGCGCGTCCTTGGTGATCCCGGCGTTGGCGACCAGTACCTCCACGGGGCCGAACTGCTGGGCGACCTCGGCGAGCGCGCGCTCCGAGTCCTCGCGGTCGGTGACATCGCACCGCACACCGAAGAACTCGGCGGGAGGCTCGCCGCTGCGGTAGGTCACGGCGACCTTGTCACCGGAACTCGCCAGCACCCGGGCGATCTCCAGTCCGATGCCGCGGTTTCCGCCCGTTACCAGGACTGTCCTGCTCATTTCAGCTCCTCGCTGTATGAAAGATGGGGACGCGCCGCCGCCGGGGACATCAGCCGGCGGGCGCGGGCGGGCGGACCTCGGTACGGATGGCGGCCACGGTCGTGTCCGACTGCTCGAAGGCCACCGAGATCCGGTGCGGCGCCTCCTGCCGGGCCTCGAAGGCCGCGACGACCCGGACCGGCGCGTCCAGTTCGGCGAAACGCGAGAAGGAGGCCTCGAACGCGGTGATCGCGCCGGGGCCCTGGGCCGCGCCGCCGGCCGCGGAGTGCGTGGTCAGCAGCAGCGCGGACTGGCGCGCGGCCTCCATCAGCACCATGGCCGGGATGTGGTCGTAATCGTGGTCGAAGAGCCCGCTGTTGCCGTAGTCGGGTGCCAGGACGGCGGTCAGCGTCCCCTGCCGCGCGTCGAACGCGGTCTCGCTGAGCACGACGTTCGCCGGGTTGCCGCGGCCCACCCCGGCCGGCGGTCCGGCGTCCCGCCGGTGCCCGGGCGAGCGGAACGCGGAGGTCATGGGCGGGGTGCTGCCGCGCTGCATGTACCGCAGCGACGCGTACTGCGCGGTGGGCGCGGAACTCACGCGGATGTGGGCCTCTCCCACCGGCTGGTCCCCGAAGTGCAGCGTGATGTCGAAGCGCAGCGCGGTGATGCGGTTCCTGCGGTCGTACGTCGGCGTCATGACCTCGCCGAGGATCAGCTCGCCGGGCTTCGGGCCGACGAGCAGGGCGTCTGCGTGGCGCAGGGTGATCGACCAGTCGTTGACCATGAAGGTGGTCTGGAGCGGGATGTCCAGCTGCGCGTGCGCGCCGTAGATGGACGCCTGCCGGCAGATCTCCAGCAGCAGCAGCGGGTCGTGGACCGCGGGAGTCCCGGTGTGATCGTTGAAGTACGCGTGGGACAGCGGGAGCTGGGCCGCGGACCGGAAGGTGAAGTCCCCGGTCCGTTCCATTCCGGTGACGAAGACCTCGGCGACCGAAGCCCGGTGGACCAAGCGCCGGTCGACGGTCCGATGGAAACCGAGAGTTTCCGGTACTCCTGACTTTTCCTGTTCCGGAGTAATTTCCGAGACCGTCACGCCCAGGCCCTCCTTCTGCTGTAATTCCCGTCGCCCGTCGGCCTTAATTCAAGAACGTAGGCTTCGGCGTGCGGCAGCTCAAGGGCGATACCACTTAGAACGAGGCGGTGCTACCTCCTAGGAGGTACGCGGGAGGCCGGTTCCCGGGGCGTGCGGTACAAATGCGGGCGGTGCCGGGAGAAAAGGGGTGCATAAAGCTGTGCCCCGCCCGGCGGAAGATCGCGGGGCGGGGCAGGGGTAGGGCGGGCGTGCGAACCCTAGGCGGGGCAGGTGAGGGCTTCGGGGATCCGGGCGAAGGTCTCCTCGACCAGTTTCATCAAACCGTCGCGGCCGCCCTGGCCGCCCTGCGCCGTCCAGTGCAGGGAGGCGGTGTGCCAGGCGGCCACGAAGATCTCGACGGTGAGCCGGAGGCGGATCTCGTCGACGCCGGCGCCGGACCGCTCGGTCACCGTGTCGACGATGGCGCGCGTCGTCTCCTGGCAGTACCCGAGGCCGTGCGACTGGAGCGCGGGGACGCCCTCGGACAGCTCGCGGGTGGCCAGGAAGCGGCGGTCCCAGTCCGGGTCCAGGGCGCCCAGCGTGGTGTCGAGGGCCGTGCGGAGGGCCTCCAGCAGCGGACCGTCCAGCCGGGAGGTGGCCACGCAGTCCAGGTAGGCCGACCACAGGTCGCTGTCGGCGGCGAGTGCGACGTCCTCCTTGGACCGGTAGGTCCGGAAGAAGGTGCGCTTGGAGACCTCCACCGTGTCGCACAGGTCGTCGAGCGTGGTGGCGTCGTACCCCTGCTCGGTGAACAGGCGCAGCGCGGTCTCGGCCAGGGCCCGCCGCGTGCGCAGCTTCTTCCGTTCCCGCAGTGGCAGGTCGCGCAGATCATCACTCACGTCCACGAGCCTACCACCGGGCCGCGATTGCGCTTTGACAGCTAGTGCCACTAGGTGGCACTGTCGCCTTGGTGGCCGACCGCGGCTGTTGAACGCCTCCTAAGGAGCCTGAACTCGTGACTACCGTTCCTACGGGCCGCTCACGCCCAGCGATCACGCTGGCAGTGGTGTTGCTGGCCTTCGTCACCGTGCCGATGTCCATCTCCGGAGCGGCCGTCGCCCTGCCGGACATCGGTGACGACCTGCACACCGCGGGTGCGCCCCTGCAGTGGGTGATGAACGCCTACAACCTGACGTTCGCCTCGTTCATGCTGGTCACCGGATCGGCCGCCGACCTGATCGGCCGGCGCCGGGCCTTCGCGGCGGGCGCGACGGTGTTCGCCGTCGGCTCGGTCGCCGCGGCCGCCGCGCCCGGCATCGTCCTGCTCGACCTCGCCCGCGCCTTCTCGGGCATCGGCGCGGCGGGCGTGTTCGCCAGCGGTGGCGCGATCCTCGCCACCACCTTCGACGGGCCCGCGCGCACGCGTGCCTTCGCCGCCCTCGGCAGCGCCGCCGGCCTCGGCCTCGCCGCCGGACCCACCCTGTCCGGCTGGCTGGTGGGCGCCCTCGGCTGGCGTGCCACGTTCGGGCTGCACGCCGTGCTGGTGGTCGTGGCGCTGGCCGGCGTCGGCTTCGTCGCCGAGTCGCGGGCCGAGCAGCGCCCCCGGCTGGACATCACCGGTGCCGTGGTGTTCGTCGCGGGCCTCGGCCTGCTCGTCCTCGGCGCGGTCCAGGGCCCGGAGTGGGGCTGGGCGAGCCCCGGCGTGCTCGGGCTGCTCGTCGCCGGCGTGGCGCTGCTGGTGTTCTTCGTGTACCTGCAGTCGCGCTCCGCCGCGCCGGTGCTGGACCTGTCGCTGGTGAAGAACCGCCGGTTCTTCGCGCTGTGCATGGTCCCCGTGGTGTCGACCTTCGGCTTCGTGACGCTGCTGACCTACCTGCCCACCTATCTCGTGGGCGCGAGCGGCTTCTCGGCCCAGCGCGCCGGCACCGTGCTGCTGCTGATGACCGCGCCGGTGCTGCTGGCCCCGCCGCTGGCCGGCAGCCTGGTCAACCGCGGTGTGTCGCCCCGCGCGCTGATCACGTTCTCGCTGGTGATGTTCGCCGGCGGCAACGCGTGGCTCACCGTGATCGGCCCCTCCAGCTCCCTCGGCGTGATCGCCGGCCCGCTGCTGATGACCGGCCTGGGCGCCGGCGTGTCGTTCGGCGTGGGCGACGGCGCGGCGATGAGCCTGGTCGAGCCCGAGCAGGCCGGCATGGCCACCGGGTTCCTGAACACCATGCGCATCGGCAGCGAGGCCATCGTCATCGCCGTGTACGGCGCGGTCCTGGTCAGCCTGATCAGCACCCGGGTCGGCTCGCCGGAGCTGGCCGCGAAGGTCGCCGCGGGCGACCTGTCCGGCGGCACCTCCGGGGTGCTGGCCGACGGGTTCACCCACGCGCTGCACGTCGCGCTCTACGGGACGGCCGCGGTGTGCGCCGTCGGCGCGGTGGCCATCGCCGCCGCCCTGGTCCCGCCGCGCCGGAACACCGCCGCGACGGCCCCGGCCCGCGAGGACGCCCAGCTGCCCAGCGAAGTGGCCTGATCCCGCGGGACAGGATCCGGCCCGGCTGTCCGGGAACGACGTTTCGCCGCCCGCGCGGGCGAAAGAGCGAAGCGTCGTTCCCGCGCGCGTTTTCGTCGTACCCGCGGGACACCTCGCCGGAAATGCGCCACGGCTGGAATGCCTCGGGAATGTCACCAAATGAGTAAGCACCCGCTGTTGACAGCAAAACTCTGTATTTCATAGCGTCCGGGGCATTCGATGGTGCCTGGCCGAGGCATGAATCCGACGCGGAAGGACGAGCCGGAATGCAGGATCACCAGGGAGCGTCACACGAGGACCAGACTCCCACACCGGACGATGTGGCGCGGATGTACGACAACTCGTCCGCCCTGCTGTCCGAAGTGATGGGAGGAAACATCCACTTGGGCTACTGGGACGGGGACGACGACACCCGCTCGGTCGCCGAGGCCACCGACGCCCTGACCGGCATGGTCGCCGACCGCCTCGCCCTGTCACCCGGCATGCGCGTCCTCGACATCGGCTGCGGCACCGGGCGCCCCGCGGTCTATGTGGCGGGCACCTACGACGTGCATGTCACCGGTATCACGATCAGCCCCCAGCAGGTGGAGCTGGCCCTCGCCCGGCCCGAGGTCGGGGAGGGTCCGGGCCGGGTGGCGTTCGAGTGTGCCGACGGCATGGCGCTGCCCTTCCCCGACGGCCGCTTCGACGCCGTCTACGCCATCGAGTCCTTCCTCCACATGGACGACCGGGCGAAGGCGATCGCCGAGGCCGCCCGGGTGCTGCGGCCCGGTGGCATGCTCGTGATGGCCAACCCGTACGTGGAGGGCGAACTCACCGAGGCCGAGGCCGAGATCGTGGCGGCCAACCGCGAACTGTTCCAGATCCCGCCGGTCGGCAGCGCCGACGACTACGTCGGACATCTGCGGGACGCGGGCCTGGAGGTGACCGAGGTGCTGGACATCGGCGAGAACGTGCGCCGCAGCCACGCCGTCGCGGCGGACACCGTCCGGCGGGCCGGCGACGGCCACGACGGCGCGTTCCGGCAGCAGCTCTCCGAAGTCGCCGACATCATCGAGCGGTTCGGCGCGCTGCCGCAGGTCGGCTACGGACTGATCGCCGCACGGACCGCCGCCGCGCGGTAGGGCCTGACTGATCATTCGCGTCGTTGCCCGGAGGGCGGCCGCGCGGCAGGCCCGGACCGGGTCCGCCTGTCCGGCGGACCCGGTCGCGGCGCCGCGACCACGGCCGGGGCCGGACCGGGGACAGGGGTGCGCCCGTCCCGGGTCCGGCCCCGGCCTGCTGTTCAGACCTGCGGCTGGACCGTCACCGTGCTGGCGAAGACGAGGTGCCCGCCCTGGTGGGCCTTGACCGCGACGGACACGCGGCCGTCGGCCTCCGGGACGCCGGGTTCGGCCGAGACCAGGCAGCGCTGGTCGAACTCGACGTACCGGTAGAACGTCGTGTCGAAGACCACCGGGACCACCGAAACCACCGCCCCCGCCGCCGTGGTCAGTTGAGCGGCCTGGCTGGCGGCCTCCAGCAGCACCATCCCGGGAATGTGATCGTGCGGGTGGTCGAAGAGCACCCGGTGCGAGGTGTCGACCCGCAGCAGCCAGGTGTGCGTCCCGGAGGTGGGGGACAGGACCACGTTGCCGGCGTCGCCGCGGCCCACGAGGGCGGCCGGAACGGGAGGCGTGAGCGGCAGGGCGCGGGCGAAGGCGCGGGCCGCGTCGGCGTGTTCGCCGCGCAGCCGGTCGTAGATCGCCGGCGGGTGGGCGCTGTAGCGCAGGGAAGCGGTGCCTATCGGGCGGCCCGCGAGCGTGGCCTCCACCTGGGAGGTGAGGTGGACGGAGCCCAGCCGGCGGCGTTTGACCTGCGGGTGGGTGATGAGCAGTTCGACCTCGCCGGCACCCGACCCGGTGGACAGCGCCCCGGGATCGACCGTGGACCGTATCTGCTCCCAGCCCAGGCGGTGCGTGAGCGGTATGTCGTGGACGGTGTGGGTCAGCAGGGCGAGCGCCTGGCGCAGACTCTCCGTCAGCAGCAGCGAGCTGTACCGTCCCCCCTCGACGTAGAAGCCGTGCTCACGCGGCCAGCGCGCGGTGACTAACTGGGACGTCTCGGAGAGCGGGCGCCAGCCGGTGACCAGGGCCTCTTCCTCGACGGACTTGCGAACCAGGATCCCGGTGCCGACCGCGTCGGCGGCGTCCTGAGGTTGGGCGTTGGTCAAGGTCATGTGCGTATTTCCCCCTTGGTCGAGTGGCGACTAGGCCGCAAGGGCATAGGATCACCCCTCCGTCTGCACTAAGATAAAGAATAGTTTTTTTCTTGACTAGTTTTGAACGACTTTTGAACGACGGGGTGCGCATGGCGGTGCGAGAGGTGAAGCAGGAGAGGGCCGCGCGTACCCGTGCCACCCTCATGTACGCGGCGGCCGAGGTGTTCGCGGAGTCCGGTTTCGCCGGTGCCAGCGTCTCGCGGATCGCCGAGCGGGCCGGACTGACCCTGGGCGCCGTCTACTTCCACTTCAAGTCCAAGGAGGAGCTGGCCGGCGAGATCGTCAAGGGCCAGCCGGACCTGGTGGTGCCCCCGCAGGACTCCTACGGCCTCCAGCACGCCATCGACGTCACGCTGACCTGGGCCTACCAACTGCTCGACGACCCCCTGCTCCAGGCCGGCGCCCGGCTGGTCATGGACCAGGAACACTTCATCCCCAAGAGCGAGAACTCCCACCAGCAGTGGATGTCCATCCTGCTGCGGGACTTCCGGGACGCGCAGAGCCGGCGGGAGCTGAAGCAGGGCGTGGACGTGGAGGCGTACTCCCGGCTGATCGTCAGCGCCTGCACCGGGGCGCAGATGCACGCCCAGCTGGAGACCTCCCGCAGCGACCTGCCGAACCGTGTCGAGGAACTGTGGCGGTGCGTGCTGCCCGCGGTCGCCGTGCCCAGCGCGGCCGCCCGGATGCGGTTCGGCAGAGAACGAGGAGTGAAGGCATGAGGCAGTGGGCGGACGACGGCCCGAGGATCGTGGTGACCGGCGCGACGGGAGCGGTCGGCCGGCACGTCGCCCGGCGCCTCGGCGCACCGGGCCGGGCCCGGCTGCTGGTCCGGGACGAGGCCAAGGCGGCCCGCCTGGGCCTGCCGGACGGCGTCGTCACGGGGGACTACCGGGACCGCTCCCGGCTCGCGGAGGTGCTGGCCGGGGCGGACGCCGTCTTCGTGGTCACCGCCAACCCCCTGCGCCCCGAGGACGACGCCGGCATCCTGGCCGCCGCCCGGGAACAGGGGGTGCGCCGGGCGGTGAAGCTGTCCTGGACCGCCGTGGCCGACCCGGACGCCACCGACCTGATCGCGAGCTGGAACCGTGACAGCGAGGCACTGCTGCGCGCGTCCGGCCTGGAGTGGACGGTCCTGCGGATGCGCTCGCCCATGAGCAACACGCTGGCCTGGGCGCCCTCGATCCGCGCGGAGTCGGTCGTCAGGAGCCTGGGCGGGGACGCGGCCACGGCGTGTGTCGACCCGCGCGACGTGGCCGAGGTGGCGGTCCGGGCGCTCACCGAGCCCGGTCACGCGTCCCGGACGTACGCGCTGTCCGGACCCGAGGAGCTGACGCCGCGCGAGCAGACCCGGCACCTGTCCGAGGTGCTGCGACGCCCCTTGCGCTTCGAGGAACTGACGGCCGGCCAGGCCCTGGCGCGCTGGCGCGAACGGCTGCCGGAACCGCTCGCGCGGGCACTGCTGGACGTGGCCGAACGGCGCGGCGGCCCGGGCGCCCGGCACGGCGGGAGCGACCTCGAGGAGCTGCTGGG
Source organism: Streptomyces sp. NPDC017095 (assembly GCF_044332325.1). NCBI lineage: Bacteria > Bacillati > Actinomycetota > Actinomycetes > Kitasatosporales > Streptomycetaceae > Streptomyces > Streptomyces sp. NPDC017095. The sequence continues at coordinate 6,651 of NZ_JBIROU010000030.1, read as the reverse complement.
CCGGAAACCGGCCACCTACCGGCAGTGGGCCGCCGACCACGCCGCCGACTTCGCGTGACCGGACCCGCCGCGCGCGCGGCACACCGGACGGGGACGGCCCCGTGCGGGCACGAGAGCACAGGGCGACAGGGGAGGGGCGGCCATGGCGGCGACCCAGGGATTGCTTCGGGACAAGACCGTGATGATCACGGGAGCCTCCAGCGGCATCGGCGCGGCGGCGGCGCGGCTGTTCGCGCAGGAGGGCGCCGCGGTGACGCTGATGGCACGCCGCGAGGAGCGGCTGCATGCGCTCGCCGGTGACATCACCGCAGCGGGCGGCCGCGCCCTGGTGGCCGTGGGGGACGTGACCGCACCGGACGACGTCCGACGGGCCGTCGGGCGGACCGTCGAGGAGTTCGGCCGGCTGGACGCGGCGTTCAACAACGCCGGCTGGGGCTCGGTCGGCACCCCGCTCCACGAGACTGACGACGCGGTCTTCCGGCAGATCATGGACGTGAACGTGCAGGGCGTGTGGAACTGCCTCAAGCACCAGATCCCGGTGATGCTGAGCCAGGGGCACGGCGCCGTCGTCAACACGTGCAGCACCGCCGGCGCCTTCGCGACCGGTGCCATCGCGCCCTATGTCGCGGCCAAACACGCGGTGCTGGGGCTGACGAAGGCCGCCGCAGCGGAGTACGGCGACCGGGGCGTCCGGATCAACGCCCTGATGGTCGGCAGTACGCGCACCGAGCTGCTGGAGACGGCGATGGAGCAGATTCCGGGGCTGGAGGAGGCCTCCGTCGCCCGGGCCATCCAGCGCCGCCTGGCCGAACCGGTGGAGGTGGCGCGGGCGGCGGCCTGGCTCTGCAGCGACCAGGCGTCCTTCGTCACCGGGGCCGGTGTCCCGGTGGACGGCGGATGCAGCGCGGTGTGAGCGCCGGGCGCGCGCCGGCGCTCACTCGGCGCAGGCCGCGTCGGGAACGCTGTCCGAGAGGTCGTCGGCGGCGTCCACGGGCAGCGTGATCCCGGGTACGACCTGCCGCCAGATGCGCGCCAGACGCTTGACGCTGTCGCGCCGCTCGTCGGTGCAGGGAGGGTGGCGCAGGGTCGCCTCGATCCCGGAGACCAGGTGGACCGCCAGGTCGGCCAGGGCCCACACGTCCGTGCCGGCCGGCACCTCGCCGGGCGCCTGCCGCAGGCGCTCCCAGACGACCGGGGCCCACAGGGCGTGCCACTGGTGCGGGCAGCTGTCGTCCTCGCGGGCCAGCCGCGCGGCGGCCCGCACCGCGGGGTCCCGCTCCAGCAGGTCGATCAGGGCGAGCGTCAGCGAGGCCACGTACTGCACCGGGGGCCCGTCGTAGCGGGCCAGGCGGTCGACGAGCGCCCGGGTCGCCGCGTTGCCCTCCGCCACGACGGAGTCGGCCAGCTCCCGTTTCGAGGCGAAGTGGAAGGTCAGCGCGCCCATGGAGATGTCCGCTGCCCGCGCGATCTGCGCGAGTGACGAGCCGGTGTACCCATGGCGGTCGAACTCCCCGGCGGCCGCCCGCAGCAAGGTACGCCGTGTCCAGATGGCTCTCTCCTGCTTCGCCATGTCCCTTCCTGGTCGACATCGTCGGCTCCGTCGCGACACCTGAAGAGGGGCAAGCCCTCAGCACCGGGTAGGTTAGCCGCGATCCCGCCCAAACAACTGCCGAAAAACAAAAAAAGTTACTTTAATGTTTCGAACATGTGCGGACGCACCCACACGGAAGCCGGCCGTACGGACCCGCCGGCACGCCGACCGGGGGTCCGTACGGCCGGCACCCTGCTACGGCGCTCACCCGGCCGGTCGGACCACGACGGCGCAGCCCACGCTGCCCTCGGGGCCGACCGCCGTGAGCACGGCGGCACGCTCCCGCCCGGTGTCCGGCCCGCCGTCGTCCTGCCAGCGGGCCAGGACCGCGGCCAGCTGGAGCGCGCCGGCGGCGCTGTCCGTCTCGCCCAGGACCGGCTGGACCGCCAGCCGGTACGGTGTCGCGGGGCCGGCGAAGACCTCGCGCAGGGCGTTCTCCTCCACCCGCGCCCAGCCGCGCCGCCCGGCCGCGCCGGGCACCGCCACCGCCACGTCGTGCGGCGCGACCCCGCTGCGGGCCAGCGCGGTCCGCACGCAGTCGGCCAGCCGCCGGGAGACGCCGGAGAGGCCCTGGGCGGGATCGGCGAAACCCACCTCGCAGGCCAGCAGCCGGGCCAGCGGACGAGAGCCTTCCGGCTCCTGGGCGGAGGCGTCGGCGGTCTGCAAAACGTGCACCGCGCCGCCCTCGCCGAGCGGAACCCCCGCGGCCAGCCCCGCCGAGCGGTGCCAGGCCCAGGCGCGCTGCGGCGACAGCTCCTCGAAGGCGCCGGTGAGCAGCCGCCGGGCGTGCCCGGCCAGCAGCGCGTTGCGGGCGTAGCGCAGGGCGTGCAGACCCGCGAGCGGTCCGCCGGACACCGTCGCGTTCACCCCGGTGAGCCCGAGCCGGATCGCCGCCCGGCCCGCGGCCGAGTTCATCAGGATGCCCGGGAAATGGGACGGGTTGACGAAGTAGGGACGCTCCTCGACGAAGGTGTCCCGGATGAAGTCGCCGACCCGGCGGGTGCTGCCGACCGAGGTGCCCAGGACGATGCCGGTGTCCGCCGGCTCGATCCCGCCGGCCTCCTCCGCCGGCTCCCCGAGGGCCTTGGCACAGGCCACCGACACGAGCTGGTCGGTCCTGGTCAGCCGGCTCAGCCCCTTGCGGCCCAGCACCTCCGCCGGGGCGAACCCGGGCACGGACAGGACGGCCGGGTCCGGCGGGAAGTCGCCCGCCGTGGCCTCGTCGGCCGGGCCCTGCGCGGCGGGCACGCCCCGGCGCAGCGCTTCCGCGAGCGCGCCCAGGCCCTCGCCCGCCGCGCTGAACACGGTGCACCCGACGATGTCCACGGGCGTCACGGACGGCGGCGCGGCCTGGACCGCCGGCGACGGAGCGGGCCTGTCGTGCGTTGACACGGAACTCATGCGGCTATGTCTCCGAAGATCGTGACGGCGTTGTTCCCGCCGAAGGCGAACCCGTGGTTCTCCACCACGCGCACCCGCTGGCTGCGCGGCTTCACCGGCACGCAGTCGACATCCGGTCCCAGCTTGGGATCCACGGTGCGCACGGTGGTGCTGGCGGGCAGGAACCCTTCATGGAGGGCGGCGCAGGACACGAGGGCGCCGAACGCGGCGGCCGCGCCCATGGTGTGCCCGAGCGCCGACTTGATGGAGCTGATCGGCGGGACCCGCCCGCCGAAGGCGTCCCGTACGGCCGCGATCTCCGTGGAGTCGTTCGCTTCGGTGCCCGTGCCGTGGGCGCAGATGTAGTCCACGTCCTCCGGCTTGATCCCGGCGTTGCGGTGGGCACGCCGGATGCATTCCGCGATGGACGGCGCGTGCGGGTTGGTCATGTGGTGCGCGTCGCACGTCAGGCCGTACCCGAGGACCTCCGCGTAGATCCGCGCGCCCCGTCGCAGCGCGGAGTCGAGCGGCTCCAGCAGGAGGGCGGCGCCGCCTTCGGCGGTGACGATGCCGTCGCGGTGCTCGTCGAAGGGCCTCGGCACGTCGGCCGCGAGCGCGCCGAGCCGGTGGAACCCGGCGTGCGTGGCCCGGTTGGACGCGTCGGCCCCGCCGCACAGCGCCAGGTCCGCCTCACCGGTGCGGATCAGGTCGAAGGCGTACCCCACCGAGTAGTTGCCGGCCGCGCAGGCCGTGCCCAGGGTGAGCGCCTCGCCGGTGAGACCCAGTTCGACGTTGACCGCCGCGGAGATCCGGCCCGCGTCGACCTGGCCGATCAGGTGCGTGTCGAGGTGTTCCGGCCCCTGGGAGACCCACTGTTCCCCCAGGTCCTCCAGCACCTGGGACTCGCCGTTCGTGGTGCCGAAGCAGCTCACCGTGCGCAGGGCCGGCAGCCCGTCGGTGCCGATCCCCGCGTCCTCGACCGCCATCCGGGCCGCCGCGGCGGCGAACTGGCTGCTGCGCCCCCACTGCCCGGGGGAGATCCGGCGCAGGTACTGCGCGGGGCTGAAGTCACGGACCTCGCCGGCCAGCACGTGCTCGAACCCGGTGGCGTCGAACTGCCCGATCGGACCGATGCCGCTGCGGCCGGCCCGGATACCGGCGATGAAGTCCCGGGCGCCCATGCCCAGGCTGCTCACCGCGCCGATGCCGGTGACGACCACCCGGCGCATGCCCTGATCAAGCACTGACGGCCCCCGCGGTGCTGTACCGGCCGAGGACCTCGTACACCGCCGTGAGGTCGTCCAGCTCGACCACGCCCTCCTGCGGCACCTTGATGTGCAGGTCGCGCTCGAACCGGGAGTACATCTCGATGACGAGGAGCGAGTCCGCGTCGAAGTCGTCGGCGAAGCTGCTGGTGTCGCTCAGCTCGGCCGGGTCCACTTCCAGGACGTCGGCCACGATCTGCCGGGCCTTCTCACGCAGGTCGTCCTGAAGAGCGTCGCTCATCTTCTTCATCCTCCGGTCGAATTGATCTCACCCGAGCCGATTCCCGGGCCAGGTGGTCGTCGCCCACTGGCGGCCACGACCACGAAACCGGGTTTTCGGTTTGGCGGCAAGCGTCACCAAAGTGACACGGCGTGTATCGCAGAGGGTACGCAGGATGCCACCAATTGCCGGAGGGCCCGGCATCCGCCCCTCTTTTATGTGGTTTCCAGCCAGCTTTTATCCGGGCCGTGCAGAATGCCGGAAGTTGATTTGTATCAGCTATGGGGAGACTGGTGCAGGAATGAAACCCGCCGGGTCAATAGGAATAACTTCCGCCGCTGTATGGCTGCCCGCGGAGCGTTCTCACGCGGCCGACGCGGTCGAAAGCCGCGGGCTGCGCGCGCGGGACGCCCGGAGCCTGGGGCACGGAGCGCTCCCCGTGGCCCGCACCGTGGCGGCGCCCGAGATGGCGGTGCTGGCCGCGCGCGACGCCCTCGGGGCCGCGGACGCCGACGCCGGCGGGCTCGACGCGCTCTGCCATGCCTGGATGTACTACCAGGGGCACGACCTGTGGTCGCCCGCGCACTACATCGCCCACGAGATCGGCGCCCGCCGCGCCATGCCCTTCGGCCTCCAGCAGGTGTGCAACGGCGGCGCCGCGGCCGTCGAACTGATGGCGGCGTACCTCGGCACGCCGGACCCGTCCGGCGCCGGCCGGCCGAAGCGGGGCCTGGTCACCACGGCGGACCGCTTCATCGAGCCCGGGTTCGACCGCTGGTCGGGCGATTACGGCGTGGCCTACGGTGACGGGGCGACCGCGGTGCTGCTGCGCAGCCCGGCCGGCCCGGAGGACCCGTTGCGGCTGCTCGCGGCGGCCACGGTCGCGGCCCCGGAGCTGGAGAGCATGCACCGGGGCGCCGACCCCTTCGGGACGGCCCCGCACGCCTACCGCGAGCGCGTGGACATGCGCGCCACCAAACGTGCCTACCTGCGCGAGCACGGCGACCGGGACTTCGCCGCGGTCAACGAGCGCTCCATCCGGGAGGTGACGGGCGCCGCGCTGCGGGACGCCGGGGTGCGCCCGGACGATCCGCGGCTGCGGTACGCCGTATTGCCCCGGTTCGGTGCGAAGCTGCTCACCGAGAACTGGATTCCTGTGCTGTCGTCCTGTGTACCGGCCAAGATCGAGAATTTCGGGCAGGAGACCGGGCACCTCGGTTCCGGTGACGCCGTCGCGAATATTGCCGATGTGTTACACGCGGAACTCCTCGCGCCCGGCGAGCTGGCTCTGGTCTACAGCGCGGGAGCGGGATTCACCTGGTCCTGTCTGCTGGTGGAGGCGGCCGGCGCGTCCGCCGCACTCTGAGGAATGGACAGAGCGCATTCGACCGGAATACGGGGGTGGCGGACATCATCGAAGAACTGCTCGACGATCCCATCGTGGGCGTCGACGTATTTCATGCCACGGACGACACGGGACTCCTTCCCGAAGAGCGGTCCGCGGCCTCTTCCCTGTCGCGTGAGCGGAGACTGAAGTTCGCCGCGGTGCGCGACTGCGCGCGGCAGGGCCTGCGCCGGCTGGGCGTCGGTGCCGCGCCGATCCTGCGGGGTGCCGCCGGGGAACCGCTGTGGCCCGCCGGAGTCGTCGGCAGCATGACGCACTGCTCCGGGTACCACGCGGCCGCCGTCGCGCGGGCGGACCAGGTGGCCGCGATCGGCATCGACGCGGAGGTGAACAGGCCGCTGCGCTACCGCGAGATGCTGGACCTCGTCGCGACCGCCCAGGAGCGCGCCTGGGTGGCGGAGTTCGAGTCGGCGTATCCGCAGGTGAGCTGGGCGAGGCTGGTCTTCACCGTCAAGGAGAGCCTGTTCAAGGCCTGGTTCTCGGTCACCGGGCAGTCGCTGGGACTCGGTGAGATCGTGGTCGAGGTGAATCCCCTGAGCGGGGAGTTCCACGCGCGGACGTCGGCTTCGCCCGGGCGGGGCCGCGACGCGCTCTCGGATCGCTGGAGCGGACGCTGGATGGCACGGGACGGCCTGCTGGTCGCCGCGGTCTCGATGCGCCGCTCCGGTCAGCCGCAAGAGGATGGATGACAGACATGCGCAAGGTGCTCATCGCCAATCGTGGCGAAATCGCTGTCCGCGTGGCCCGGGCCTGCCGGGACGCGGGGATCGCGAGCGTGGCCGTCTACGCC
>NZ_JBIROU010000029.1:0-41234 GCF_044332325.1 Streptomyces sp. NPDC017095 | reverse complement strand
CGGCACCCTGCCCGGGCCGCAGCGACCACAACGACCACGCACTCACCCTCACCACGCGGGCCCGGCGCGCCCAGCCCTGCTCCCCATCCCCTCGCCAGACCACTGCCAAGGCTTCGGGCACCGGGACCTGTCACCGCGGCGGTAAACCATCACACCCCTACCTCCTGACAACCCGTCACCACACCCACGAGAACGGACCGGAACCGGAACTCGTGAACATGCGGCGTGGGAGGTGCCTCCCGGATTGCTGTCGAAACGCTGCTCTCCGACGTGAACAGAGCCAGTCCAGCGCTGCCTTGGGTATCCGCACCTCCGCTGGCTCCCGCTCGATCCCCGCCACCAGGTCCCCTTCACGTCGTGCGGCGGGCCCTCGCCCGCCGTCGCGGATCAGCGTGACGTACCCGCGCACGGTGCCACGCTGTGAGGCTGGCAGGCGCACAGGCCGTTTCCCCAGGTAGACGCGGTGAACTGTGAGGCTGTGAACCTGTGCGACGGGGATTACGCTGGCGCTCCCGCACGCCCTGGTGGATCCCACCGGCGCGGAGGACGATGGAGTCGTGGGCGAGCAGCACGAGGACCAGGAGCACGGCGCCGAACCGGCGCGGCCGCCGCTCACCGCGGCCCGCGCCCGGGAGGTGACGGCCGGGCTCCGCGAGGCGATGGACGACGTCCGGCGCTCCGTGGCCGTGCTCGCCGCCCGGGTCCGCGACGCGCACGCCGTCCGCGTCTGGCTCCCCCTCGGGCACAACAACTGGGAGTCGTACTGCGACGCAGAGTTCGGCATCAGCCGCGCCCAGGCATACCGGCTCCTGGACGTCGCCCGCTCCCTCACCGTGATCCACGGCGCCATCGCGGCCGGCACCGAGACGTCTCGCACGCGAGACAGCACCCCGGCCGCCGAGACCGCGCTCGACTACGGCCTGTCCCAGCGCGCCCTGATCGCGATCTCCCGCCGTGCGGACGTCGTCGCGGAGCTGACCGCCGCCTCGCCACGCTCGCCCACGGCGGCCTCCACGCCCTCGACACCGCCACGGTGCGCATGGTGGCCCGCCAGGCCGTCCGCGACGTCCGCACAGCCCCGCCTCCGCCGCCCGCCGATCCGCCGGCGGACCCGGCCGTCGCCGCGCTGCGCCGCGTCGTCGACGACTTCGCCGCCAGCACCCACGCGATCGGTGAGCTGATGCTCGAAGTCGCGCCGGCCTACCTCTCTGACACCGAGGCCGCCGACGTCCTGGCGCTACGGTGCGACCAGATCGGCCAACCCCTCGAACACGGCCTCGCCGCCCGCCGCTACGCCATGTCCGGCGACCGCCGCGCCCTGCACGGCACCGTCCTGTAGAGCGCCGTTCCGGGCCGATCCTGTGTGGCACACAGCCCGCTTCCCCAGGTGAGCGGGGTGCGTGTGAGGGTGTGAGCTGTGAGGCGAGGGCCTGCGCCGACGGGGGGTGCCGCTGCTCCTGGTCGTACTGCTCGCCGTGGTGTGCAGCAGGTCGCTACCCGGTGGGCAGCAGCGCTGGTCGCCGGGGTGCTGCTCATGGTCCTGGTGGTGGTAGTCGGGTCGCAGCAGGGCGGTGTCGCGGGTGCAGCGCAGCATTTGCAGGGGCCAGGCGGCACACGGATGCTGCACGGGCACCAGGCCGACTCCGGTCGATGTTCGGGCCCCGCTGCTACCCGGCCAACGTTTGCTGCTCCAGGGACAGGCAGCAGGACCATGGGCCCGTCCCGGCGGCCCGCAGACGGCCGCCGGGGGCTGGGCAGATCGTGTCCTGAGGAATCGGAGGGCCTCGCGGTTCGTCGCGAGCATGTCCTCCAGCTGGGCAAGGGTCAGCTGGCCGCGGGGAGTCGCGGCGATCCAGGCGGCCACGACGGAGACCAGCGTCAGCGCTGCGCAGGTGATGTCCACCTGGAGGAACCGGGAGAGGGAGCCCCAGGTCAGCACGGTCCATAACAGGCCCGTCAGGACCGCACCGCCGGCCACATTCAGGGCCACGCCCACCGTGCGGATCCTCTTCCTTCGCCGTACCAGGTCCCGCTCCGTCTGCCTCACGTCGTGCCTCGGCCTGCGCAGCGAGTCGTGTTCGTCGGCTTCGGCCTGCCGTTGTCCGGCACTCAGTTGGTCATCGGCGTCGCTGATGCGGCGGGGCGCATCGTCGTCCAGGCTGCGGGCCACGGCTTCGGTCCTCTCGTCTGCGCAGGCTCAGCGGACGCACGTTTCGTTCAGGCTGATGCGGTAGCCGTCCTCTTCCGTCAGCACGACGGTGACACCGAACGGGTCGGGGTGGTCCAGCTCGATGGGGGTGAAGGAGAAATTCACCGCGGCCTGGATCGGCGGCACCAATGCGCCGCCGGGTTGCGGCGCGGGGGCCGGCCTCCAGTCGGGGGCGACCGACGCCCAGCCCTCGGGGCTCCGGGACAGAAGCTGCTCGGTGTAGGGGAACTGGTGCAGGACGTGCCCGTCCCGGGTGGCGAACGCCATGTTGAGGCACGGTGCCGGGCCGACGATCGGCAACTCGCAGGCGGTGGCGACATCGTGGGTCTCCCACGCGGTCGGGGCCCGACCGCCGGGCGACGGATCCAAAACCGGACGGCTGTCGGAGGGCGGTCCGGCGCGGGATCCAGACGGCGGACCAGCGAGCAGCGCGGCCGAGCACGGCAGGCGGCCGGGACCACGACGGCAGATAGCAGCGTGGCGGGCGGCGCGGCGCCGCTCGGCCACGGCCCTGCGCCCGGCATCGAACCGGAGGGCGGCGCCCGGGAGCCGGGCGATGGACCGGCGGCGAACCGGAGGTGACGATCCATTGGTATGCAGGAGTTCTCCCGGGTCTGGGTGCAGCTGCTGCACAACGCCGAAGTGACCAAGTGGCGTGCCCCGGGCAGGACCTGAGCTGGCGCGGCGGGACACCGCGCCGTTCGCTGCGCGCGAAGGGCGGGCGCACCACGAATCTGGTTAGGGGCACCCCGTAGTCCGCTCGCCTGCGTGCGGGCAGACCGGCGGCGGGTCACGAGGCGCAACCGTGGCGGGCAGGCCGGCCCGGGAGGTACTGGGCCCGTTCGTGCGCGGTCACTTCGCGGTGCAGGGCGTGGCAGATCCTGGTGACGGCCGCGTCCGGATCGTCGGGGGCGACAGGCCACAGCCGTATGATCCCGTCGTCGTCACTGTCGGTGGCCAGAGTGCGCCCGTCGGGGCTGAAGAAGACCTGTGGCGAGGCGCGGGGCGTGGCCAGTGTCCGCTGCGCCTGGCCGGTGGCCAGATCCCACAGCCGCACGGTGCCGTCCGCGCCCCCGGCGGCCAACAGGCGCCCGTCCGGGTCGAAGGAGACGGACACGACGCTGCTCGTGTGCGTCACCGTGCTGCGCTGCCGTCCGGTGGCGGTGTCCCACAGGCGCACGGTGCTCTCGGATGTGGCGGCCAGCGTGCGGCTGTCGCCGAGATCGTCGCCCGACCGCGAAGCCGCGCGACGAGGCATCGCGGTCACGGCGGGGGAGCTCCGGACGCACCGCTCACGGGCGTGGCCCGATCAGCCGTTGCCCGGCACGTACTGAGATCGCCGACGCCGGGCAGGAGTCCGCGGCGTCCAGCGCACGTTCGTCCTCGGGGATGTCCGCGGCGAGCGGCTCCGCCCGGCCCTCGTCGTCCAGCCGGTACAGCTCGGGTGCGATACCGGCGCACATGCCCGATCCCATGCACAAGGCGCGGTCCACCCCGGTCGTCCAGGACACCGCCCTCACCATCCCACCGGCATCTCGCGCGGACCACGGACCAGCATCTGGTCCTTCCACCGCACGTCGCCCGCGAGACGCAGACCGGGGAAGCGTTCGAGCAGGGCCCCCAGAGCCTCCTGAAGCTCCAGCCTGGCGAGCGGTGCGCCGAGACAGTGGTGCACCCCGTGCCCGAACCCGAGATGCTGGACGCCGGTCCGGGTGATGTCGAGGCGGCCGGGGTCCGCGAACCTCAGCGCGTCGCGGTTGGCGGCGCCGACCGCGACCAGGACGGGTTCACCGGCACGGACGAGGGTACCGCCGACCTCCACGTCCTCGGTGGCGTACCGGGGGAAGCTCGCGCCGCTGCCCAGGGGCACGAAGCGCATGAGTTCCTCGACCGCGCCGTGCAGCAGCTCGGGGCTCTTGCGGAGTATCTCCATCTGCTCGAGGTGGTCGAGCAGCGTGTGCACGAAGTTGGGGATCTGTGTGGCCGTCGTCTCGTGACCGGCGATGAGGATGCCGTCGCACAGGTCGACCAGTTCCAGTTCGCTCAGCCGGTCACCGGTGTCTCGTGCCTCGATCAGGCCTGTCATCAGGTCGGGCCGCGGGTTGCGCCGGTGGTCCGCCACCAGTCCGGTCATGTAGGCCCGCAGTTCCTGCCTGTTGCGTTCCGACTCCTCAGCCGTCAGGGAGCTGGTGGAGAGCGCCGCGTCGCTCCAGGCCCGAAACCTGGGGCGGTCCTCCTCCGGCACTCCCAGCATGCGGCAGATGACGGCGACCGGGATCGGCAGCGCGTAGTGTTCCACGAGGTCGGCGGGCTGCCCCATGGCCTCCATCTCGTCGAGCAGCCGGTGCGCCAGATCCCGGACCGCCGGACGCAGATTCTCCACTTGGTGCACGGTGAACGCCTTCGCCACCAGCGTGCGCAGCCGCGTGTGCCCGGGCGGGTCCATGCTGAGGATGCCGCTGTCCTGGCTGCCCTCCGAATGACGTGGTGCGTCGTGCCGTAGCGCCTCCGCCCTGCTGAAGCGGCGGTCACCCAGAACCAGGCGCGCGTCGGCATATCGGGTGGCCAGCCAGGCGGGCTCCCCGTACGCCAGACGCACGCGTATCAGGCCCGGTTCCTCCAGCGCCGCCTGGTACGCGTCCGCCAGGCTCAGCCCGTCGGGCTCGTTGAACGGATAGGGGACGGGCTGTTCGGCCGTGACCGTCATGGCGTGACCTCCCGGTCGCTTGGTGGATGCCACTCGATGGTCACGACCGCTCACCGGCGTCGGCAACAGCGCCTTGTCAGCCACCGGACGGCCCCCCGTGGCAGCTGCGCGCCGCAGTTCCCGCCGCCGACCACCATGACACCCTGCTCACGTACGAATACCGCAGCCTAGGAATACGTGTCGGGTGCCAGCTCTACGGCTGGACGTCGCGGTCGTCCCGCCCTTCGGCGCGGGCGCCGAGCCCGCCAGCGGCTGACCGTCCTCCCGCCGCTCCGCACGGGAGGTGACGCGAAGTGGCTCTTTGGAGTGACGAAGACCTGTGTGCGAGGTCGTAGTGTCGGACGGATGAGAGTGAGGGACGGCAGGTGGCCCGGGCGGGGTGCCGATGCCGGGCTGGTCGTACTGACGTTTGTGCCGGCGCTGCTGTCGCAGCCGTACGTGGATACCTCCGGGCCGGCCTGGGTATCGCTCATGGCGTACGAGGCGGTGGGCGTGGTGGTTGTGCTGCTGCGGCGGCTGCTGCCGGCCACCGCCTTCGTCGTGGGTTTCGCGGCTCCTCTGGCGGCGCTTGTGGGGAGTGCGGGTGAGGGGGCCAAGCTGTCACCGCTGGTCTTCCTGCCGCCGACGGTGCTGCTCTACAGCCTGGAACACCACGGCGTGAGCTGGCGGCGGACCGTGTCGGCGGTCCTCGGCGTCGCCGTGCTGGGCGTGGCCGGGCTGTGGCTGAACCGGATGACGACCGACTCCGGCGATTTCCAGGGAGGCCTGGACGTCCTCGCCGCGCTGGCCCCGATGCCGCTGGCCTGGGTGATGGGGTTCGCCGCGCGCACCCGGCAGGAACTGCTGGCAGCGGCCGAGCGGCGGGCGGCCGACGCGCGCCGGGCCCAGGCCCTGGAGGCGGCACAGGCCACGCAACGCGAGCGGACAAGGATCGCGGGTGAGATGCACGACGTGGTCGCGCACTCGCTGACGCTGCTCGTCGTGCATGCGGAAACGCGGCGGGCCCGAGGCGGCGAGCTGCCCGACTGGGCCCGTGCCCAGGTGGACGGACTGGCGGCGGCGGGCCGGCAGAGCAGCGGCGAGCTGCGTGACCTGCTGCGGATGCTGCGCGACCCCGCGGACGCCGTCCCGCTCCAGCCCGTGCCGGACCTCGGTGAGCTGGACGCGTTGCTGGACAGCCACCGTGCCGCGGGCGGAACGGTCGAGCTGACGACGGACGTCGCGCCGCAGTCCGTGCCGGGGCCGGTCCAGCCGGCGGTCTACCGCGTCGTGCAGGAGGCACTGGTCAACGCCCGCCCGGCACGCGCCCGGAGCGCCCGTCCAGGTCACCGTCCGCGGCAAAGATGGCGGAGAGCTGCGGTGTGAGATCGTGAACGGCCGCGGCGTGCGGCAGGCCGCGGCCGGCGCGGGCATCGGGCTCGGCCTGGTCAGCATGGAGGAGCGGGTGGGCGCGCTGGACGGCGAACTCACCGCGGGCCCCACCGGCGACGGCGGCTTCCGTGTTACGGCGACGATGCCTTGGGAGCGTACGGATGCCTGAGCAGATCAGCGTGCTCGTCGTGGACGACGAGCCGGTCATCCGCACCGGGCTGAGCGTGATCCTGGACAGTCAGGCGGACATCACCGTGGCGGGCACCGCGAACGACGGTGAGGAAGCCGTCGAGGTGTGCGCACGGCTGCGGCCGGATGTGCTGGTGATGGATATCCGGATGCCGCGCCGCGACGGCCTGTGGGCACTGGGCGAGCTGGGCCGCCGGGGCCTGCTCGGGCCGGGGCGCAGCCGGGCGCTCATGCTGACCACGTTCGACCTGGACGCCTACGTCGACGATGCGCTGACGGCCGGGGCCTCCGGCTTCCTGCTGAAGAACAGTTCGTACGAAGAGCTGGCTGCGGCCGTGCGTGCCGCGGCGGCCGGGCACAACGCGCTGAGCCCCGCGGTGACCCAGCGGATCATCGAAGGCCATCTCAGCAGCCGGCGCCGGCCCAGCGACCATGACCGGGCCCGGCTGAGGGACCTCACCCAGCGGGAGGTCGACGTGCTGCGTCTGCTCCGGGACGGGCTGAGCAACGCCGAGATCGCCGGCCGGCTCGTGGTGAGCCTGCACACGGTCAAGACGCACGTCAGCCGCTCACGAAAACCGGCTGCCAGAGCCGGGCACAGGCGGCGGTGCTGGCCAGGAACACCCTGTCCTGACCCGCCCTCGGTCGGAGCGTGGGCCGGCGGGACGCCGTACCCCGCGGGGTCACTCCTTGGAGTGACCCCGCGCCGGTGGGAAGCCCGCCATCGAGCGATGTACCAGCGGCGCGCCACTGACTGAATGGATGGTGTGCGCGGGACCCGCCGAACGGCCGCTTATCTCCGGCGACGGGAAGCCCGTCGAGATCGCCAAGCAAGCCGCCTGGACCAAGGACGAGCACCGCCTCGCCGCCGGCGACCAGTTCCGAGTCGGGTCCAACACCAAGACGCTCACCGTGACCCTCGTCCTGCAGCAGGTCGCCCAGCAGAAGATCAGCCTCGACGACACGGTGGAGAAGTGGCTGCCCGGCCTGGTCAAGGGCGGTGAGCACATCACCGTACGGATGCAGCTGCTCAACCACACCAGTGGGCTGGGAGACTTCCTGCTGACGCCCCAGTTCCTGCCCTCGCTCACCGGTCAGGAGCAGCGCACCTGGAAGCCGGAGGAACTTCTCGCCACCACTCCCGAGCAGGACCCGCCGACCGAGCCGGGCGAGAAATGCTCTTACAGCAACGCCAACTAGGAGGCTCTCGGGCTGATCCTGGAGAAGGCCACCGGAAGCAGCCTGGCAGAGCAGATCGAGCAGAAGATCACCAAGCCGCTGGGCATGAAGGACTCGTTCCTGGCCACGGACGCGGCCTGGCCCGCCGGGAAACGCCACGCGACCGGCTACGAGCCGGACGCCAAGCGCCTGAAGGCCCTCCTGCCCGGGACCGTGGACCTGCCCGAGGGCGTCGGATTCGCCGGGCCCGAACACCCCGGGGACAACATCGACACCGCCGCCATCGACCCGAGCTGGTCGTGGGCGGCAGGCGGTATGGTCTCCACCGCTCAGGACTGGCAGCGCTTCCTCACCGGCTACTCCAGTGAGATCTACACCGACGCCACCGGCACCCGTAGCGTCGCGGTCTTCACCATCACGAACTTCGGCATCAAGGAGAAGAAGGCCGCCACCACGAACAAGGCCCTCGTCGACGCCGCGACCTGCCACATGCGCGGCAAGCCCCAGCCCTCGGACAGCCCGACCGGTTGACGGCCGTGGACGGTGGCCGCCTTCGCCTGCGCCGACCGCCTCGTTGCTGACCTGTACATGACAGCTGCCTTCACGCGCGTTCTGCACGAGAGGCCGGACGACCCGCATGCCGCGCCGCCTCCTGAGGCATCGGCACCAAAGACCGGCACTGGCGGAACAGCGCGTTCGTTCACATCGAGCGAATCCTGGTCCAAGAAGCCGCCGAGGACTTCTAGCCGGACGCCCTCACTCGGCGGCTACCGTCGCCTGCCACGCGCCCGGGCGCATGCCTGTCGCCTTGCGGAAGAACACCGAGAAGTTGGATGCGTCGGGGAAACCGAGTACGTCGGCGCAGCGGGCGGCGGTGAGGCGGTCGTGTGCGAGGAGCCGTTTGGCCTCCAGGACGATCCGTTCGACGATGTATGCCTTCGCGGTGCGGCCCGTGGCCTGCTGCACCGCTCGTGAGAGGGTGCGGGGCGCGTATCCCAGCGCACGGGCGTAGTAGCCGGCGTCGTGGTGCTGCCGGAAGTGCGCTTCGACGCTGGAGCGGAACAACCGGAACACCTGAGGGGTGAGCCGTGCTTCGGCGTGCGGCGGGTGCAGCCGGGTGATGAGCGCGGAGAGCAGGATCTCGGGCAGCTCTGTCCGGGAGTCACCGGGTGGGGCGGATGCCTCGAGGAGGAGATGGCTGCGCGCCGTGTCGACGAAGGCCCAGTCGGCGTCGGGGATGTTCCAGTGCGCGGCCGGGTCAGGGGAGGCGGCCAGTTCTCGGGTGGCGTGGGTGACCGGCGCGGTCGGCACGAAGAGCACGAGGTGTCCTGCCACGTCGGCGATGTCGTCCCACCGGTGCACCGCGCCGGGTGGAATCCACACCGCGGACCGGTCTTGGAGCGGGTGGCGGTGGAAATCGACGGCGACTGAGCCGGGTCCGGCGTCGATGACGGCAAGGACGTGGAAGTCGGCGCGCTGCGTGCCGCCGTCGTTCAGCTCGCGGAGGCGGCCGAACGTCATCGTCTCGACCGGGGCGGCGGGGCGTCCTGCGGGCTGGTAGGTCATCTGCCGGATCACGCTCATCAGTCCAGTTTCCGCCATCGGGTGACCAGTCACGCCAATGCCCCGCCCGGGTGCGCAAGTTTCAATGAGTGCACGGGGCGAACGACCCAGAGCATCGACCGGAAGAGCCATCATGGACACAACGCAGCAGACGCTAATGCCCGCTTACGACCATCGGACGGGGACCGGACCGACTCTGGTGTTCCTGCACTACTGGGGTGGTTCCGCCCGCACCTGGGACCTCGTCGTCGACCGCCTGGCGGGCCGTGACGTGCTCACGGTCGACTTCCGCGGGTGGAGCCGGTCGAGCGCTCTGCCCGGTCCCTACACGCTCGGTCAGCTCGCCGACGACACGCTCGCCGTGCTCGCGGACGCGGGGGTCACCGACTACATCCTGGTGGGGCATTCGATGGGCGGCAAGGTCGCACAGCTGGTCGCGGCCACCCGGCCCGCCGGCCTGCGCGGCATGGTTCTCGTCGGTTCCGGCCCGGCGAAGCCTGCCGCACAGGTCACTCCCGAGTACCAGGAAGCCCTGTCGCACGCCTACGACTCCGCCGAGTCCGTGGCCGGGGCACGGGATCACGTCCTCACCGCGACCGAGCTGCCCGAGCCGGTCAAGGCGCAGATCGTGACCGACTCGCGGACCGCCGCCGACGCCGCCCGCACCGAGTGGCCGCTGCGCGGCATCGCGCAGGACATCACCGCACACACGCGCATGGTCAGCGTGCCCGTTCTCGTCGTCGCCGGAGAACACGACCAGGTGGAACCCGTCGGCGTGCTCCGCGACAACCTGGTGCCCTACCTCTCCCGCCCCGACTTCGTGGTGGTCCCCCACACCGGTCACCTGATCCCGCTGGAAGCCCCGGCCGATCTCGTCGACGCCCTCACCGCATTCGCGCCGGCGGCCTGACCGTTCCCACGGTCGCCGGGCAGGCCGCGACGGGAAGCCTGCTGTAACAGCGGAGCTCGCGCTGGGCAACTACCGGTGCCGGGCGATCCCCGGAGGCGGCTGCCCGTGCAGGCCGCCTCCGGCACGCAGTGGATCGACACCGCCCCACCTACGCCACCGGCCTGGCGCAGCCCCTCATCGCCCTGGTCCTGACCGCCCGCCCCGCCGATACCTCTCCTACGGTGCGGCTCACAGGCCGGTGGCAGTCAGTCATCGGTCCGCGACGTGGCTCAGGCCTGGTACGCGTCCCTGAAAGGGCACCGGCGTCGAGGGCATCGTGGCCAAGCCAGGCGGGACGCCCTGCCGGGCGGGCCGCTCGTCGGGCTGGCAGGAGATCCGGCACGCGGAGACGGTGGACGCGGAGGTCGTCGGCCACACGGGTGCGCCACTGCGGCCGAGGGCACTGGCGGTACGGCTGCCGGACGGGCGTACAGCGCTGTCGCAACGGATCGGTGCCCGGCTTGGTACTCAGCGCGCCCCGCTCCTAACGGCGGCCGCGGTAGCGGGCCGGGCGCATACGTCGGCTGGCGACGCCTACACTGCGGCGTTGGTGGACGCCAGGGTAGAGGTGCCGGCCGGGACCACGCGGCACGCGGTGGTGACGGTGACACGTCTGCGGTGAGCGGCACCGTATGCGGATCAGCAGGCGAGCGAAGCGTCTTCCTGCGCCGGCTGCCCGGCTTCCACGTCCACGACGGGCTGCGCCTCGGGCAGACGACGTGGTGGAGGGGCGGGGCATTGGCCGGCGGACTATGTGGTCTTCGACCTGGTCCACGCGGACGGGACCGGCCCAGCCGGATGGCCGTACGAGCGGCGGCGCGCGGCGCTGGAAGCCCTGTTCGCCGACCGGCAGGTGGGCGGCGCCGCTGACGTGTGTGCCCGTCGACGACCGGTCCGGGCGTAGCGCCTCATTCAGCAAGACGTCCGTCACCAGCGGGGTCACCCCTGTGACGAAACGCCTTGGCCGACCGCACCAGCAGGTCCTTTGACGGTCTTTGTGTTCTTCACAAGGCATACGTCAGCACGGCACGTCGGCCGGAAGTTCCCATCACGCGGCAAAGACTTAACCAACGCACAGCAAGGAGTAAACATGGCATAAGGGTCCAATCAGATGATCATCAACCCTTTCCGATCCCCCTCCTTGTCAAGTGCAAACCTTATGCTCGCCCCTCGGCCCATCACAGGGCCTTCACATGGAGGTTGCGCGTGCATCAGCACACACCCCCTTCGCCCAGATGGCGACGGGGGCTTTTCAGGAGAGTGGCTGCGCCACTGGCCGGTTCGCTGGCTCTGGCCATGTCCATCTCGCTGCTGGACGGCAGTGAAGCGGCGTTCGCCGCACCTCAGGCCCCGGCCAAGTCCGTGCAGGCGGGCAAGCGGTGGGCGTCGCAGGCCGCCGACCTGCCCTCGGCCCGTGTCGCGGCGCGGTTGTCGGGCAAGCGGGTCGAGGCACTGTCGGAACGCACGGAGACGTCCACGACGTGGGTGAACCCGAACGGGTCGCTGACCACGGAACTCGCGGCCGGACCGGTGCGGTTCAAGCGTGACGGCCGGTGGACCGACGTAAACCTGGATCTGGCGGCCCGCGCCGACGGCACGGTCGCTCCCGCCGCTCACCCCGAGGGCCTGGTCCTGAGCGGCAAGGGCGGCAGCAAGCCCGCCTCGCTGAAGGCGGCGGGCAAGGCCGCGGCACGCACCCTGGTCACCCTCGGCCAGGGCCAGGAGCAGGTGGAACTGCGGTGGAAGGGCGGCCTGCCCACCCCGGCCCTGGACGGCCCGAAGGCCACCTACCGTGACGCCGTGCCCGGTGCGGACGTGGTCGTGGAGGCCACCCGGACCGGTTTCGAGCAGTACGTCACCATCAAGCAGCGCCCCGCTTCCGGCGGCTACGCCTACACCATGCCGCTCAAGGCGAAGGGCCTCAAAGCGGCTCAGCAGGCCGACGGCAGCGTCGTGTTCAGCGACGCGAAGACGGGCAAGAAGCGTGCGGTGATGCCCGCTCCGGTGATGTGGGACGCCACCGTGGACCCGGTCTCCGGCGAACACACCCACCGGGCGAAGGTCGGCCTGAAGGTCGTCCAGCACGGCTCCGGCATCGATCTGGTCTTCACCCCCGACGCCGCCTTCCTCGCCGGCAAGGCGACGAAGTTCCCGGTCACGGTGGACCCCTCCACCACGGCGTTGAGCAACGTCTTCGACACCTACGTCCAGCAAGGCGAGACGGTCGACTGGTCCGCGGACACCGAGCTCGATCTCGGCAACCCCGGCACGAAGAACGCCGACGGCACCGCGCGGACCGCGCGGTCCTTCATCACGTGGAACACGGCGCCGTTCGCCGACGCTCTGGTCTCCTCCGCGAAGCTGTCGCTGTGGAACTTCCACTCGGGCAACACCGACTGCAAGGCGTACCCGTGGGAGGTGTGGGACACCGCCAAGCCCTCGACCGCCTCGCGCTGGGCCGGGTCCGCGCAGCCCGCGTGGAACCAGAAGTTCGCCACGTCGACCGCGACCACCGGCAACCCGGGCTGCTCGACGCAGCCGGACGGCTGGATCAGCGCGGACGTGACCAACCTGGCGCAGACATGGGCGTCGGCGAAGAACACGACGTCGAACATGGGTCTGCGGACCACCGACGAGGCGTCGAGCATGCCGTGGAAGCGGGTG
Source organism: Streptomyces sp. NPDC017095 (assembly GCF_044332325.1). NCBI lineage: Bacteria > Bacillati > Actinomycetota > Actinomycetes > Kitasatosporales > Streptomycetaceae > Streptomyces > Streptomyces sp. NPDC017095. The sequence continues at coordinate 28,403 of NZ_JBIROU010000029.1, read as the reverse complement.
AACTCCGCGAACGCCGCGTCCAACCCGCCCAAGCTGACCGTCACCTACAACTACCGGCCCCGCACCGGCACGGACCAGCAGGCCGGCCCGCCGTTCTTCAAGGACTCCAAGGGCGCCTGGTACGTCAACACCCTCACCCCGACCCTGCGGGACACCTTCGCCGACCCGAACAACGACAAGGTCCAGGGCTTCTTCCAGATAGCCGACAACGCCACCGGTACTCAGGTCGGCTCCAACCTGACCTCGGCGTACGTGCCGGCCGGGCAGCCGGCCTCGGTGAAGGTGCCGGCGGGGCTGCTGGCCAACGGCAAGACGTACAAGTTCCGTACCACCCCGTTCGACGGCACCAGCTACAACCTGGAGTGGTCGCCGTACGCGGTCTTCACCGTCGACACCTCCGCGCCCTCCGCGCCGGCGTCGGTGACCTCCGCCGACTACCCCGCCGACCAGTGGGTCAAGGGCGCCGGGCAGGCGGGCAAGTTCACCGTCACCCCGCCCTCCGGTGACCAGAACGGCATCGAGTGGTCGCTGGACGGCACCACCTGGACCAAGGTCGCCACCTCCGGCACCACTCCGGTGACCTTCAACGTCACCCCCGCGAAGGCCGGCACCAACACGTTGCAGGTGCGGGTCACCGACAAGGCGGACAACAAGTCCGAGGCCGTGTCGTACACCTTCCACGTCGGCCCGGGCGGCGTCACCGCACCCGACGACGGCACCCGCACCCCCGCCCGCGTACCGCTCGCCGCGGAAGCCGACGGCTCCAAGTACGACAAGGCCACCTTCTCCTGGCGACGCGGCGACGCCGACACCTGGGCGCCCATCCCGGCCGGTGACGTCACCAACGCCGGGCAGCCGCTGACCGCGTGGCCCATCGCGCTGAGCGCGGGCAAGAGCCCGAACCTGGCCTGGAACGCAGCCTCGACCGTCACACCGGACGGAGCCGTTCAGCTCCGCGCGGACTTCACCGGCTCCAACAGCGCTGCCACGTCGTCCGATCCGATCACCGTCGTCGTGGACCGCACCGCGGACGCGGCGGCGAGCGAGAAGATCGGCCCGGGAGCGGTGAACCTGCTCACCGGCGATTTCACTCTCTCCGCCACCGATGCCGAGTTCTTCGGCATGTCGGTGACCCGCGCGGCCTCCTCCCGCACCCCGCAGGCCGGGGCCGCGCAGGAGGGTCAGGCGCCGATCTTCGGCAAGGAGTGGCTGTCCGGCACCGTCGCCGAGGCGGTCGACTCCGACTACGCGCAGATCGTGAAGACGTCGGCGACCTCGCTGAGCCTGGCCTCCGTCGACGGCAGCACGGTCAAGTTCACCGCGAACGCGGCCAAGTCCGGCTGGGTACCGGAGCCCGGCTTCGAGAGCCTGACGCTCAAGGGGTCCTTCACCTCCGGCGACTTCACCCTGTCCGACACGGGCGGCACGGTGACCACCTTCTCCAAGGTCGCCCCTGCCGCAACGGCCTGGACGGTCACCAGCTCGCTGGCCGACGGTCTGGCCAACTCCACCACCAAGGTCGTCTCCGAGGCCGTGACGGTCGGGGACAAGACCCTCGCCCGCCCCAAGCGGATCATCGCGTCCACGACCGCCACCACCCTTGCCGCATGCCAGAGTGACCCCACGGTCAAGGGCTGCCGGGTACTGGAGTTCGTCTACCCGACGACCACCACGGCCACCGCGACCTCGTACGGTGACGTGGCCGGACAGGTGAGCCAGATCAAGCTGTGGTCCACCGCGCCGGACGCCACCGCGTCCACCGCGGTCGCCGTCGCGCAGTACGCGTACGACGACGCCGGCAGGCTTCGGGAATCCTGGGACCCGCGTGTCTCTCCCGCGGTGAAGGCCCAGTACGCCTACGACAACGCCGGCCGGGTCACCACGCTCACCCCCTCCGGTCAGCTGCCGTGGACCTTCGCCTACGGCAAGGCCGGCTCCACACCGGCGGCGGGGGACGGCATGCTGCTGTCGGTCTCGCGCCCCACCCTCACCCCGGGCAGTGCGACCGCGGCCGACGGCACCGCCACCACCACCGTGGTGTACGCGGTGCCCGTCTCCGGTGCCGGGGCCCCGGAGAACATGAGCGCGGGCTCGGTAGCGGCCTGGGGGCAGAGCGACACGCCCACGGACGCGACCGCTGTCTTCCCGCCCGACCAGGTGCCCGCCTCCACCGACGGCACGTCCCTGACCGCAGGCGACTACACCCGCGCGGACATCCACTACCTCGACGCCTCCGGTCGAGAGGTGGACGGCGCCACTCCCGGCCATCACCTCTCCGTCACGGAGTACGACCGGCTCGGCAACGTCATTCGCACGCTCAGCGCGGGCAACCGTGAGCTGGCGCTGGGCAGCACCCAGGCGCACAAGGACGAACTCACCACGCTGGGCATCAACGCCCTCGCCTCCGCCGAGCGCGCGCAGCTACTGTCCACGACCAGCGTCTACAACGACGACGGCACCCAGGAACTGGAGACCTTCGGGCCGCTGCACCAGGTCACGCTCGCAGGCGACCTGATGTCCGGAGCGACCAAGCTGGCCACCGCCGGCGCCCAGACCGCGGCTCGTCGGCATACGCTCGAGGAGTACGACGCCGGCCGCCCGACCGACGGCACGGCCACGGTCAAGAACGAGATCACCAAGGAGACGGTCGGCGCCCAGGTTCGCGCCTGGCCGGACGTGCTCGCCGACCCGCGCGTGGTGAGCACGGGATACGACTGGGCCAAGGGCCTGGAAACCAGCACGGTCAAGGACCCCGGCGGCCTCGCCGTCACCACCGCGACCGGGTATGACGAGCAGGGCCGGATCACCTCCACCCGCCAGCCCACCTCGAACGGCTCCGACGCCGGCACGACCGTCACGACCTACTACACGAGCGACGGCACCGGCGTCTGCGGCGGCCGCCCCGAGTGGGCCGACGCTGTCTGCCAGAGCGGCCCGGCCTCGGCCATCACCGGCGGAGGAGCCAACCCCACCAGCCTGCCCACCAAGACCTTCCAGTACGACCGGTGGGGCAACCCCACCACCGTCACGGAGACGTCGGGCAGCGTCACTCGCACCACCAGCACCTCCTACGACGGTGCCGGACGGCCGGCCACCATGTCGGTCACCGGCGGCATCGGCCCGGTGATCCCCACCGTGACCACCGGATACGACAGCGCCACCGGCCTGCCGGTCTCCCAGACGTCGACGGCGGGAGGCACCATCACCAAGGCGTACGACAAGCTCGGCCGCCTGATCTCCTACACCGACGCCGACGGCGGCACCACCACCACGCAGTACGACGCGCTCGACCGGCCGACCAAGGTCACCGACAGCGTTCCGTCGACCACCACCTACACCTACGACACCGCCATCGACCCGCGGGGCATGGCCACCTCCATGACCGACTCGGTCGCCGGCACCTTCACCGCCCGCTACGACGCCGACGGCGAACTGACCACCGAAGGCCTGGCCGGCGGGTACACCATGACCCAGCAGCGGGACTCCGTCGGCACGGCGACGGCCCGCACCTACGACCGTGACAGCGACGGCACCGTCCTTGTCGCCGACAGCGTCACCGCCACCATCCACGACCAGTGGGCCACCCACACCGGCACACCCGGCGTCACCGCTTCCCAGACCTACACCTACGACAGGATCGGACGCCTCACCCAGGCACAGGACACCACCCCGGACGCCGTCTGCACGACCCGCGCCTACACGTTCGACAAGAACAGCAACCGCAAGTCGCTGGCCACCGCCGCCGCCGCACCCAACGCGGACTGCACCACCACCGGCGCCACCACCACGTCGTACACCTACGACAGCGCCGACCGGCTGGTGAACAGCGGCTACACCTATGACGCCCTGGGCCGCACCACCGCACTGCCCGGCGCCGCCGTCACCTACTTCAACAACGACCTCGTCCAGCAGGAAACCGCCGGCAACCAGCGTCAGACCTGGACCCTGGACTCCGGGCTGCGGCTGCGCGCCTCGAAGACGGAATCCAACGCGTCCGGTGCCTGGACCCAGACCGGCGCCAGGACCAACCACTACGACGGCGACACCGACGACCCGCGCTGGACGGTCGAAGACACCGCCACCGGCGCACTGACCCGTAACGTCGACGGGCTGGACGGCAGCCTCACCGCCATCACGGACAAGACCGGCGGCAGCGTCCTGCAGCTCGCCAACCTGCACGGTGACATCACCTTGCAGCTGCCCGCTGACACCCAGGCCGCCCCCGCCGTTCTCGACTACGACGAGTTCGGCCACCCCCGCACCGACCAGCCGGCGGCCCGCTACGCGTGGCTCGGCGGTGCGCAGCGCGCGGACGACACCCCATCGGGCCTCCTCCTCATGGGCGTACGTCTCTACAACCCGGACACGGGCCGCTTCCTGTCCCCGGACCCGGTTCCCGGCGGCAGCGCCAACGCCTACGACTACTGCTACGGCGACCCGGTCAACTGCTACGACCTCGACGGCCGCTTCGCGGCGGTCGCGGCGCTCGGCTTCTTCGCGGTCGCCGACTGGTGGAACCCGCTGGGCTGGATCGTGGCGGGCCTCATGGCCCTCGGCATCACCGTCTACGCGGTCTACAAGGGATCGCAGTGGATCGTCCATCGCCACGGGCACACCGAGAAGGCGACCCCGGCCAACTCCGGCTACTGGAAGAAGCTGAGGCCGTACAAGGGCAAGACGAAGACCAACGGCAAAACCGGGAAGTCGCGCCGGTACTACGAGTGGGACTACACCCACGGTGACATCGAGGTCTACGATTCCAAGGGCAACCACCTCGGCAGCGCCGACCCCGAAGGCGGACACATCTACAAGCCGAAGGTGAAGGGGCGGAAGATCAAGGTATGACATTCATCGACGACGTCCTTCAGGGACGTGCCACCATCGACGACTTCGAGTCCTACAACGACACGTGGCAGGACTCGGAGGAGGATCTCGGTGAGTTCCACGACTTCGTGGGACTGCTCTGGCCCGAGTACGCGCTGTGGGCGACGGACCACGAGCGGATCGACGGCGATGATGTACTCACCTACGTGATCGCAGCTCGCCGCCGCGACGTCGGCCTGCTCGACCACCTGCGGTCCGTGAAGGCACAGGACGCCACTGCTGCCGAGGTGTACCGCCTCGCCGGCTGGTGGGCCAAGGACTGGGAAGCCGTTTCCCAGCACTACACGGAGGACTGACCCTCATGAGCGGGGCCGGGACAGGCGACACAGCCCGCCCCGGCCCCGCTCCCGGTTTGACACACCAAACTCGGCATCGACCTCCTGGCGCGCGTCCCCGGGGCCGGCTCGGCCCACACTCCGGCCTTCCAGCATTCCGTGAACCGCTGGTGGGCCTTGGCTCCCGACGGCCCGAACGAGGCGTGCCTGATCCACCTACTTGTCCGGCAGCGCCCGCTACTGGTCCGATGCCCCGGCGCTCGTCTGCGGGGACCGTTCCTGGACCTTCACCGAACTCGACCGCGCGACCGACCGCCTGGTCTCCGCCCTGGCCGCCCGTGGCCTTCGCCCCGGTGACGCCGTGGCCTCGCTCGCGTGGAACCGCGGCGAACTGGTGGAGGTCGAATCCGCGCTGTACAAGGCGGGATTGACGCGGGCGCCGGTCAACGCCCGCCTCGGACGCGGCGAGATCGAGCACATTCTGCGCTATGCCCCCGTCCGCGCCCTGGTCTTCGACGCGTCCCACCGCGAGGACGCCCTCGCCGCGATCACCTCGGCCGGCACCGGCTGCCTCCCTGTCCCACTGGGCCCGGGAGCGGAGGACGGTGTCCCGTACGACGCCCTGCTCGCCGAGGGCACGCGGATACCGTTCCGTGTCGAGGTGGACGAGTCGCAGCCCTGCTTCCTGAACTTCACCTCCGGTTCCACCGGAGCGTTGAAGGCCGCGGTGCAGAGGGCCGGCAACCGCCTGGCCAACATGCGCAAGCTGCTGATGGCCGACGAGTCCCGTCCCCGTCCCGGCACCCGTTACCCGGCCTGCGGCCCCATCACCCACGCCACCGGGATGGGCCTGCTGGCGGGAGTGTTCGGCGGCTTCGCGACGTATGTCCTGCCCGCCTGGAGCCCCGAGGACCTCCTGGAGACGGTGGAGAAGGAGCGCATCACCGCCACCTTCCTGGTGCCCGCCATGGTGAACATGCTCCTCGCCCACCCCGGCGCCGACCGCTACGACCTGTCCTCACTGACGAGCGTGCGCGTCGGCGGCGCACCCATCTCACCCCAGCGGCTATGCGACGCGGTGGAGTTCTTCGGCCCGGTCGTCGCCCAGGGCTACGGCCTCGGCGAGACTACCAACGTCGTCGCGGCTCCGAGCAGCGAGGAAATCGCCCGCGCGGTGACGGAGACCCGGAGCTGCTCCAGTCCTGCGGGCGTGCCGCCTACGACACCGAGATACGCGTCGCGGACGAGGCGGGCCGGGAGCTGGGACCCCGTGAAGTCGGGGAGGTCATCGTGCGCGTGCCCGACTGTGTGCGCGAGTACTGGAAGGAACCCGTCCTGTCCGCAGCGACCTTCCGTGACGGCTGGGTGCACACGGGGGAACCTCGCGTGGATGAGGGAAGACGGCTGTCTGTTCCTCGTCGACCGCAGAAGGACATGATCATTATCATTTCGGGCGGCTTCAACGTCTACTGCACCGAGGTGGAGACCGTCCTCCACGAACACCCCGCCGTCCGGGAGGTGTGTGTCGTCGGTGTGCCCGACGAGCGGTGGGGCGAGGCCGTGAAGGCGGTCGTCGTACGCCGCCCGGACACGACCGTCACCGCCGAGGACCTGATCGCCTTCTGCTCCGACCGCCTCGACCGCCTCAAGGTCGCCGGGTCCTCGGTGTCTTGCTGGCCATTCCGGTCACCGGCGTGCTCCAGGTCGTCCTCGGGGACCTGTGGGACCGTCGCGGGGGTCGGCTGCGCCGGTCGCCGATGAGCGCAGACAACAACCCAGAGAATGCCGACGGACCCGGCGACCCTGAATGACCGCCCTGTCACAGTCAGCCGCCGGGAGCGACACCCCCGTCCATAGCGCGAGCGCTCGGGATGAACAGTTCCTGTCTGGCCGATTCTGCCGTGCTTTCAGGGGGTGTTGAGGCCGCGTCGAAGACGGCCGGGCCGACCGCGGGGGCCGGGTCGGCTTCGGGCGTACCCAGCTCACGTAGCGAAGCCGGGCCTCGCAGCGCGGCGATCAAGTCGTACAGGCCGCTCGGGGCGTCGGGCACGTCCAGGGCGTGGGTGATGCGGCGCATCGCGTCGGGGGCCGCGGCGCGTTGTAGGCCATGGCGTGCGGCAGGCCGAAGGTGCCGCCCAGGGTGTGGCACAGCTCGTGGTGCAGGCCCATGCCCACCGTGGCCAGGCAGGTGCCGGCGAGCCGGGGCAGTGCCCGCGATGCGGGAGATCGTGTCGAGGGCCCGGCGGTCGGTGTCCGGCTCGGGGCCGGGGGAGTAGAGCGCCTCCACGGCGTGCGCCATCGCGTTCACGCCACTCGTGTCCGCAAGGCGCAGGGGCAGGGGCAGGGAGAGGCTAAGTCGATGTTGTAGACGACGGTCTCGGGCAGGACGGCGGCCGAGGACTGCGGGACCTTGCGCTCCTCGCGCGTCTCCCCGAGAACCGGTGTCACCCCGGAGCCGCCGTACGTGGTCGGTACGGCCACCTGCGGGAGGCTGGTGCGCAGGGCCAGGGCCTTCGACAGGCCCGTCGTCGAACCGCCGCCGACGGACACGAGGCAGTCAGTGCCGGTCTCCCGGAGCAGGGAGAGGGCCCGTGTGGTCAAGCAGCAGCACCCGTGAGCCGTCCAGCCGTTCCCCCTTGGCACGACCTGTTCGGCACCCCGGCCTGCGCGGCCCTGTTCCTGGAGACCGCGGTCAGCCGATCCGTCATGTCGCCGACAACGGCCACGGCCCGATCGCCTGGGTCGCCGCCTACGAAGCGGCGTACGGGCCGCTGCCGGAGATCTGGTTCACCGACGCCGACGGCACCGTCGGCCAGGACGTCGTCGCCCGCTACCGGGAGACCGGCACCGTGGTCGCCGAGTGGGACTGCGGGCCCGCCGGCGGCGACGGCGGCGACGTCGCGCCCGACCAGCCGGAGACCGCCCGCCGGTGGCCACCGGCCGCACCAGCGCAGCGCTCCGGCCCACCGCCGGGGCGCTGCGCCTCGTTGAGGCCAGCACCATCCGGCCGACCTCCGTGGACATCAGCGGCTACGCGCGGCAGGTGACCGCCCACTGTCCCTGCCTCGCCTTTCCCTCCAGCAGGGTCTGACGACCTGGACCGTCTACCGCGCCGACGGTGATGCCGATGCTGTGGAGGCGGAGTGCTTCCACGCGGGCGCCCAGGCCGCTGAGTGGCTGAGACCCAAGGCCTTCAGGTCACGGGGCCGGGCGCCGGGTACGTCGCCCAACAGGACGATGTTCTCGCACCGCAGGAGGCCGTGCGGCCGGTTCGGGCGCGAGCGCCCTCGAGTGCCGCCGGGCCTACACAGGGCTGTGTAGGCCGAGGCAAGGACTCGTAGAAGGCCCGGCGGTAGCCCGGACTACCGGGAGCCCGCCACGGGCTGCCGCTTGTAGAAGGACTCCTCCAGGTAGGCGGCCTCGTGCGGCTGGTAGGGCTCCTCCAGGTAGGCGGCCTCGTCTTCGTCGAGCTCGATGTCCACCGCGGCGACCGCGTCGGCCAGCTGGGCCGGCTTGGTGACCCCCACGATGGGCGAGGTCACCACCGGGTTGCGCATGACCCAGGCCAGGGCGACCTGGGCCGGGGACAGACCCCGCTTGCCCGCGATCTCGTGGACGCGCCCGGCCACTGCCTGGTCCTCGTCGCGGTAGAGGATCTTGCCGCCCGGGTCTGTTGCGGCGCGCGCCGTGGCGGCGTCCCGGACCCGCGTCAGCCTGCCCCGCGCCAGTGGGCTCCACGGGATCACGCCGACGCCCTGGTCGGCGCAGAGCGGGAGCATCTCCCGCTCCGCTTCCCGGTGGATGAGGTTGTAGTGGTCCTGCATCGACACGAACCGCGTCCAGCCGTTCAGGTCAGCCAGGTACAGGGCCTTGGCGAACTGCCAGGCGTACATGGAAGAGGCGCCGATGTAGCGGACCTTCCCGGACCTGACCGCGTCGTGCAGCGCCTCAAGGGTTTCCTCGATCGGAGTGTCGTAATCCCAGCGGTGGATCTGGTACAGGTCGATGTAGTCGGTCCCCAGTCGCTTCAGGGACGCGTCGAGTTCGGCGAAGATCGCCTTGCGGGACAGCCCGGCGCCGTTCGGGCCGGGGCGCATGCGCATCCAGACCTTGGTGGAGAGAACGACCTCCTCGCGCCGGGCGAAGTCCCTGACCGCCTGACCGACGATCTCCTCGCTGCTTCCGGCGCTGTACCCATTGGCCGTGTCGAGGAAGTTGACGCCGGCCTCAAGGGCCTGCTTGATGACGTCCCGGCTGGCGTCCGCGCCCAGCGACCAGGGCTCACCGCCCCGGTTCGGCTCGCCGAAGCTCATGCAACCGAGGGTGATGGCGGAGACTTCCAGTCCGGTCGTTCCGAGTTTGGTGTATCGCATGTTTTGCAACCTAGGAGTTGGAGTGCACTCTAACGCAAACTCGGAGGCATGGGGCATGCGGGGTGTGCTGGTTGCGCCGTCCGTCCCGCCGCTGGCACCCGCCCCGTCGGGCGCGGCCGGGGGATGACTGCCGGCTTGTGCGTCCTGTACCCGGGTGACACCGAGGGCCAGGCTGTGCTGCGCCGGCTGACCCGCAGGCGGTCCGCGCCTTCGTGCGAGGGGGCCCGTCTCGCCGCCGGGGCACTGAGGCTCCGGGCCCAGGCCGTGCGTCGCGCGGACCGGCTGGGCTCCCGGACCCGCTCGCGCACCGTCGCCGTGCCCGCCGCCTCGGGGGCGCACCCCGGGGCCGTTCCACTCGGACCGGAAGCCCCGCCGTTTCCCCAAGGCAGGAGACCGGCGCCGACTTCCTGGAGCAGGAGACCGGCGTCGACGCGGTGGAGCGGACCCGCCGGACGCTCGAAGCCGTCGCCGCCGGGCTCCGGGACGGCATCCGCGCCCGCGCCGTCACCTTCGGCCCCCGGCCGCGGCCCGCTTCCGCGGCGGCCCGGCAGCCGCACGCCGAGCAGCCCGGCGCCCGGCACACACCGGGCCGGAACCCCACTGGAGGAATCGCGTGAGCATCCCGGAGGAACGCCCCGACCCCGATGGCGTCCTCGGCTGCGCCGGATTGCGCCGGTGAAGTCGTACCAGGGTGAATGGGACGTGCTCGGTTCGGACGACGGCATTCCGTCACTCGCCTTCCGTAAGGACGGCGAGGTCCTCGCTGGTGCCGACAACGACGGCTTCCACCCGAAGATGCTGCTGCGCAAGGTGGGAGCGGAGTCCTCGCTGTACTACGACAGCTTCGGGGAGGACGGCGAGCGGCCCGCGGGCGAGCCCGTCCAGTCCGTCGCGTACAGTCCCGACGGCAGGTACTTCGCGGCGGGGGACATGGGCGGCTCGGTGCGCATGTGGCCGGAGCGCCCCCCGGCGCCGGCGTTCCCCGGCCGGCCCTCGGATACCGATCCCGGTACCAAGGCGGTCAGTCCCGACGGCCGTTACTTCCTCGGACAGGAGGACGAGGAGGACTACACGTACACGAACCGGGTGTGGGACGTCGGCGCGGCCACCCGGCCCCGTCCGGTTTTCACGGTGCCCAAGCCGTGGCAGGCCCGGTACTTCCTGCCCGGCAGGAAGAAGCCCCCGGTACTGGTGGGCCACTCGTACGAGGACGGCACCAGGAGACACGTCTTCCGTTTCTGGGGCTTCGACGGCGCCGGAGGCCGCCCCCGGCACGGCAGGGACATCCCGCTCACGGCGGACGAGGTGGTGACGGCCGTGAGCACCGACGGCACGCTGTTCGCCATCGGCCTGGAGGGCACCCGCCGCCTCGAGGTGTGGGACCTGAGCGACGTGCGCGAGCCGGTCAGGCGCTCCGTGATCGACGCCCCGGCCGACAGGGGCCACGGCCAGCCGTGGTTCCTCGGCGACCGGACCCTCGTCACGACGGAGGGCGAAGGGACTTCCCAGGACCTGCGCCTGTGGGACCTCGCCGATCCCCGTAACCCGCGCAAGGGCGCCACGGTGCCGGACGGCGCCACCGGAGGCGGACTGGCCTACCTGCGCGAGTCGCACACACTGGTCGTGGAGAGCACCGGGGAGACCCTGCGGCTGTGGGACACGAGCGACCCGGACCGGCCCCGGAAAGGGGGTACGCTGCGCGGCACCTCACACGGGTACTATCCGGTCACCGGGGGCCGGCTGGCGACCATACTGCGTGACGGATCGGTTCGCTTCTGGGACATCGGCGACATCCGCCACCCGAAGCGCCAGGAGACCCTCCGGCTGGACCGCACCGTGGACTCCATCACGGTGACCCCGGACGGACAGCAGGTCGTGACCGGTATGAGCGGCGGCAGCCAGTGGGCCGACACCCCCGCGGAGTACCGCATCTGGGACACCGGCCCGGACGGACGGTGGCGCAGCCCCGCCCAGACCAGCCTGGCGGGCGTGTCCGACATGCAGGTCCTCCCGGGCAACAGGTCCCGGATGGCGGTCGTGGCAAAAGTCGACGGCGAGGACCGGACGTTCCTGCTCGGCCTCAGGAGCGACCGCGTCTACGAGGAACTGTGCCGCACCCATCCGCTGAGCGTCCCCGAGAGCCAGTGGAACACCCTGTTCCCGCAGCTGGCGTACCGCACCTCCTGCGGCTGAGGCGGGTCCGCCGGGCCCTCCCGGCGGCTGGGGCGGGCCCGCCGGACCGGACGGCCCGGCGGCTGGGGCGGCGCCCCGGACCGGACGATCCCGTCGGCCGGTTGCTCCCGTGCCGGCGCGGCGCCCGGACCGCCCCGGTTGGCTGCGCCAGGGGGTCATCCCCGGTCCGTGTGCGCCGTTCGCGGGCCGAAGACCCCGCCGACGCCCGTGGCGCCGCGCGGGGAGCGGCCCCCGCCCGGCGCGTCGAAGGCCGGTGACGACCGGCGGTCATCGCAGGCTGGCACCGGGGCGGGCGCTCCGGACCACGAGTGCCGCTGCCAGGGCACAGATGCCGCCGAGCCGCAGACCGCCCTCCAGCGCGCCGAGGCCGATCGAGAGGGTGAACACCGCCGCCCAGAGGGCGGACGCCGCTTCCACGGCTCGCGGAGCGGCCTTGATCATCCAGGTCTGGAGGCCGGCCGGCACACCGCCGTAGGCCAGGCCTCTGGCTGTTGCGCTGGAGGTTGCGCCAAGGATTGTTCCTTCTGTTGCGCTACCCGACGGACCACCTCCGTGTTCGCGCAGATCACCACGCGACTTCGCCGTGGTCGGATCTCTGACATCCCCGTTGCGGCCGCTTGGCCCATGTCCCCTGGCTGGAGTGAAGGAGTAAGGGACGGGCGGGATAGGCGGCACGGCCGCGGCCGGGGATCGGGGCACACCCGGTCCGACTGCGCGGCGGCCGGGCCCGCCGCGCCGCACCCGCCGTCGACCCGGCGGCCGGGCCGACGCAAGTCGCCAGCGCCCCGGTGCTGTCCTTCAGGCGCTGGACCGGCGGCCCACGCGGTCGTACGGCCGTGCCGACAGCGTGAGACCCCGGGCCCTGCCGGCAGGGCCCGGGGTCTCACGCTGTCGGGGGAGCGGTCAGAGGTTGTCCCAGTAGCTCTCCCGCTCGGAGGGCGGCCCGAACCGCTCGATGGGCCGGCAGGTGCAGTTCCCGCCCTCGTACAGCTCCTCGTCACACTCCTCGTGATGCTCCCGCACCCGCCGCTTCACCGGGGCCCCCAGCGGCGCGGGCTGCGGTGCGGGCGGCTGCGGGGTGGCCTCGACGGCCGGCACCGCGCCCGCCCAGTTCATGCCGAGCTTGGCGAGGGTGGCGCGCTGTTCCGCGGTGAGCTTGTCCCGCCTCGACTTAGTGTTCGAGAGCCACACATCCAGTTTCAACGGCACCGGCTTCGCCTCGCCGTCGACCGTGATCTCCACGACCGCGCTGCGCGGGACGGACCGCTTGCCCTGCTTCTCCACCCACTGCGCCAGAGCTGCCAGGCCCCGCTGGAACGCCGCCTCAGCCTTGCTCCCGGCCTTCACCGCGCCCTTGGCCGCGGCGGCCGGCGCCGCAGGGAGCTCCGCCGGGGCGGCGGCCGTCAGGGAGAGGGTGGCGCCCCGCACACCCAGCGCGGTCAGCCGCTCCCGCTGTTCGGGCAGCAGCTGCGCCCAGATGCCCGGTTCCTGCTGCCGCCACCGCCACGTACCCATGTCGTCGCCCTCGAAGGTGACGCCGCCCGCGATGTAGGGCAGGACGCCGTCGGCGTCGACCGGGTCGGCGAGAACCCGGTAGTGCCGCTGCCAGTTCAGCGGCCACGGGCAGTTCCAGTCCGGGGCGATCTCCGCCAGCTGCTCCGCGCGCTGCGCCGCCCGCTTCGGGTCCTTCCCGAGACCGCCCTTCCGGCGCAGGTTGGCCATGTGCTGCCCGATGGGGACCATCACCTCGCCCTCGCCCCCCACCGCGTCCTGACGCGGCGCGAGATGCCCCGTGGCACGCCGGTACGAGCGCAGCGTGGCGAGCTTGGTCTCCATGCTTCCTCGCCGGGCTCCCAGAGCATCCCGGCCTCCGGCAAGTCGAGCAGTGTCTTGCGGCGCTCCTCCAGCTCCCCGGCTCGCAGCGCTTTCCGCTGCTGGTGGACCCATCGGCCAAGCGGAAACGCCTTCGTCGCCCCGACTTCGGCCTCGACGTCATACGGGACGGCGTAGAGGCCGGTGATCTCGTTCTCCTTCCGCCAGCGCAGCAGGGCCTGGTAGCCCTCCAGCCACACCAGCGCTTCCGGCCGGTAGACCCGGGTGCGCAGGAACGCGGCGATGGTCGCCGCGTCGCGCGGGCTGGAGAAGTGCAGCAGGGCGGACTCGGCAGCGGCGTCGGCGCCGTCGTCGTGCTCCTGGTCCTCGCCGTTCCCTTCGCCGCCGGCCCCGACGATCCGCCCGTCTTCGTCGCGCTGGACGTGGACCTTGCGCTTGCCGCTCGTGAGCGCGCGGCTTGCGAGCTGCTCGACGAGTCGCTCATCGTGCGAGCGCAGGCCCTGAAGCACGGCCAGGAGGGGGCGGAACGAGGCGCTGGCGACCATGTCGGCCGGGTCCTCGTTCGGCTCCAGGAACACCGGGACGATGATCCTGGCGACCTTGGTGGAGCCGTCCTTGTTGAGCCGGAGCGCGCGGCCGATGTTCTGCACGATCTCCACCTGCGAGCCGCGGGTGTCCGCGAAGCACACCGCCTCGACTCCCCGCTCGCCGGTGATGCCGACGCCTTCCCCGAGCACGCGAACGGATGCGAGGAAGGCGCGGTGCACCCGGCGTCCGGCCGCGTCGATGCCGCCTGCGGACTGGCGCAGCACCTCCCGTCGCTCGGTGACGAGGTGGTCGCCGCACAGCCACGCCGACCAGACGCGGTCCGGGGGTACGCGGCGGCTGGCCTCGAGTTCGTAGAACTCCGCGTCGATGGAGGACTTCGGCAGCTTCCCCGCGGCCGCCAGGTCCTCGTCGGAGGCGTCGCTGACGTATAGCTCGGCTGCCGTCTCAGGCAGCTTCTCCGCGAACGCCGCGGCTTCCTCCACCTTCTGGTGGAACGTCATCACGGTGCGCAGGTTCCACTTCGCGGCGCGCTCCAGGAGAGCCGTCTGCAGCAGCGCCATGCACCGGCCTCGCCGCGCCTCCTCCGGCCCCCCGAGAACGGGGGAGGGGTCGCGGATTTCCAGGACGTCGATCTCGAACCCGGCGAGGATGCCCCGCTCGATCGCCTCCGAGAGTCCGAGTTCTGCGATCCACGCGCCGTAGGAGCCGTTCGGGTCGTCGGCCATGGTCGCGATCTCCGCCTCCTGGCCCTCCGCGCCCCTACGCGGCTGGGGCGGAGGGGCGGCGGTGAGGTAGAGCCGGAAGTCGGCGGGGATCCGCTGGTTGTCGTAAATCGCGGCCCACGGGCGGCCAAGGTCACCGGCGGTTCCGTGGGCCTCGTCCACGATGGCGAGGTCGAAGCCGGTCATGCGCTGGCCGTACAGGCACTCCCCGCCTGCCAGAGCGGCCTCCAGCGGCCCGCGAATCTTCCGCTGCCGCGTCGGGTCCTCCGGTTCCTCACGGTCTACGAGGGAGGCGTAGGTGGCGAACACGACCACGGGCCCGGTCCCGGCCCACAGCGCGAGCTGGATCGCGTTCGGGTGGTGCGCACCCCAGCAAGCCCAGCACCGGGTCGTTCTCCAGCGAGCACACCGCCACCATCGGCGCCCTGTACCCGACCGCCCGCCACGCCTGGGCGGTCTGCGCGAGCAGGTCCAGGGTCGGCACCATGACGAGGATGCGTCCGCCCGGGAAGCACTCCAGCGCGCTCGCGGCGGCCGTGATCGTCTTGCCCGATCCGGTGGCGGACACCAGCGTGCCCCGCGCTCCCTCGACAGGCACGAAATATCTTGCAAAGAATTGAACCCATTTCCGAATGCTCGTTTTCTGAGTCACCTGATGTTCCCGGAGACGGATCACAGAACTCATTCTTTTCTTTTCCCGGGGAACATCAGATTCCTCCACCACGAGCGCGGAGAAGCCGCGGAACCGGCGGACGCAGGAACAGGCCGGGGGTACTTGTCGCTCCCGCCGCGCGCGGGCAGCTCGTCCTCGAAGTCGCAGGCGGCTACGGCTTTGAAGCCGCTGCGCCACAGTGCCTCGAGCATGGCCGTGACGGCCTGCACCACCTCGGCCGGCGCTCCCGCGGAGGCCTGGCACTCCAGCACGGTGGGCCATTGCAGAAAGTCGAAGGGATGCGCACGCCGGCCCGTGGCGTAGTCGTTGGCCTCGCCGTGCACGCGCACCGGCCCGACGGCCAGCGCCAGAGCGTCGCCTTCGAGGCCGAGGGCGTCTCGTAGCCGGGTCATGACCCGCGAGGCGGCCACCGCGTCCACGTAGACCGAGGCATCGCCGTAAGCGAAGTCCGGGCCGAGAGGCGAAGGACCGTGATCATTCGCCACGCGCACTCCCTGTCCCTGGGTCTTCCGGCGGTGTGAGGGCGTGGAAGCGCTGGAGGAGCCGCCTGGCTGGCTCGTGCTCGTAGTACTCGGCGATCTGCAGCGGAGTCTCTCCGTCGACGGCCGGCAGGCGTGGGTCGGCGCCGTATGCCAGCAGGATCGCTGTGGTCGCCGTGTGCAGGGGGTGTCCCGTCTGGAGGTGGCTGTCCCCTTCCACGTCGATCGCGTGAGTCAGCAGCGTGTGCCCGAAGCACAGCTCGTTCGGATCGCTCCCGGAGTCCAGGAGCATGGAGAGCACCTCGTAGTCACTCATCTCCACGGCCTTGTGCGCGGGCGTCCACGACTCCCCCTCACAGTGGAAAGCTCATGATCACTTCCCCCCGTGCTCCCTGGAGTGTTCGCCGGTGTGAGGGCGAGGAAGCGCTGGAGGAGCCGCTTAGCCGGTTCGTGACCGTAGCTCTCGGCGATCTGCAGCGGAAGTTTCCCGCTGACACCCGGCAGGCGTGGGTCGGCGCCGTATGCCAGCACGATTGCCGTGCTGGCCGTGTGCAGGGGGGTGTCCCGTCTGAAGGTGGCTGTCCCCTTCCAGGGCGATCGCGTGAGTCAGCAGCGTGCGCTCGACACACACTTCGTTCGGATCGGCCCCGGAGTCCAGGAGCACGGAGAGGGTCTCGTAGTCACTCACCCCCACGGCTCCATGCGCCGGTGTCCACGGCTCCACCTTCAGAAAGGAGCCAGGCCTTAGCGCATCGCGATCCATAGTGCCCTTCCCCTCTCCATCGGACCTCCTGGGCCTGGCCGTCAGATCAGCGGACGGACCACGGTCCTAACCTCGGGCTTTCATGAAGCGGACTGTCCGTCAGGCCGTCAGGTAAGCGAAGAGTGCCTCCAGCGTGCCCTCCGCGGCAAGCTCACCATTCCCGAAGCCGCCGTCCTCACCACTACGTGCGCGCCGAATACCGCCTCGCCGACACCTCAGGGGGCTTCGACGCGGAGGCAGACGCGCTGGCCCAGCCCAGCACCACCGCCGTCCGCCGCGCACTGAGCCCATCGGCTCCCGCATCGGCCGCGGCGGCCATCAAGGTTTGGTAGTCCGGCGACAGCTCTCTTACATCGGTAGCGGTCGCCGGTGAGGCACCGCTCGGCGCGGTCCGACGCGACACGTCGGCGGACGCACTCTCCTCGGACAGAGCCTCCAGGTAATGCTCCAGACCGATCGCCCGGCGCCGGTGCACCACTTCCGCGTCCGCTAGGGCCGCCCGCACCCGTTCCAGCTCGGCTTCGAGCACGTTCAGGGTGTGAGGGCCGCCTCTGCGCAGAGGTTGCCACCGTGCCGAGCGCAGGGACGCGAGTGACGAGCACCGACCCTCCGCCAGCGCGCGCAGTCACTCTCAGCCGACTTCCGAGTGTGAGGCGGGCACCGCGTCAACGGAGGCGGTGGTGTAGAGCGCGGCGTCGACGGCTCCAGCCCGGCTGGTGCCGAAGCGGACCTCGATCGACTGAGGGAAGCGGACTCAGCCGAGCCGCACTAGCCAGTCGCGGCGACCCCGACCGGGCGGCCGTCTATTCGGGCCTGAGGGCGGTATCGGCGGTGACCAGGTCCGCCAGTCCCCACGACGGCAAACCTCCGGGACCTGGCCGGGTGGTACAGCGTCCCATCGAGGTAGGCGCTCAGGACGACCAGCGATCCACGGTCGACGAGCCCTCGCATCAAGAACGTCGTCATGTTCGCCTTTTCGCCGATCATGGTCGGGATGCCGAGCGCGTCGGTGATCCGGTCCGCCGCCGCCCGAAATCAGAGGGGAGAGCATCGCGGCCTGGGGCGCAGCATCAGCAGCGGTGGCGGGGATAGGGGGGCCAGCCGAGGGCGACGCTAAAGGAGCGTGTCTAGCAGCCAACCACAGAGGCCGAAGAACAAGCCGACGCAGAACAGGCGGAAAGCGATGCGCTGCAGGCGCTCCACCGTGCGTTTGTCAGCTTCTCGTTGATCCAGTCCCACGTTAGCCGCGCGCTTCAACTCGTGTTCGTCCATGGCCCCCCTCATCAAACAACTCCTGCGCGTTAGAAATGGCTACCTCTTGCCTGGGCCTGCGCTCCACCCGCAGGCTGACATGAGCACGCAGGCCTGTAGCGGAGCCTACCTTCTGCCTCTGTTCCCGATGTGGATTGGGTCAGGCGCCTGCGCCCCCGCCAGTAGGCGACGCGCCGGCCGATGACGGAAGCGTCCATCGCTGCTCCCCGTGCGGCTCGCGGAAGAGGAGACGAACACACCACCACCGGTTCCCTGCTGCACACCGCCCACCCGTGGATCGGCCGGACCGTCGCGGACACCGAGCCCGGCCGCCGCGGCATCCTGCGCGCCGTCGCTCCCGACCCAGGCACCGACCGCCCGGTCGCCTGGCTCCACCCGGCCGGCGGCGGCACCGAGTGGACCACCAGCCTCGGCGCGCTGGCTGCGATGTGTCGGCTTCCTGTCAACGAGAGCGTGTCAGTCAGGCTGAGCGGGAGAACTGTTGCTCTTGCTGGTCATCGGTCGTGTGCTTCGGACTTGCCGCTGACAAAGGGCGGTACTTCGTGACCTGCGCGGCTGTCATAGGGCGGTACATCCGAAGCTGGTCCACTGCCACGAAGACGGCACATCGCGCCGCCAAGGTCGCCGCACGCGCCGCCGCCCATCCACGCAGCCCCGACGCCCTGCTCCTGGCCGCACGCCGAGCAGCCCGGCGCCCGGCACACACCGGGCCGGAACCCCACTGGAGGAATCGCGTGAGCAGCCCGGAGGAACGCCCCGACCCCGATGGCGTCCTGGCCCGCGCCCTCGCGGGCCGCGCGAGGATGGCTGCCGCGCTCGACGAGGCCCAGGAGCCTGGGGCCGGTGAGTCCCTGGGACGGCAGCCGGTCTGGAAGCGGCCCCGCAAGCCGAAACCAGTGCGGCGCCGATGCCCGCCGGCACGCCCGGGCCCTGCTCCACGCCGCTGCCGCGCTGCCCGAGGCCGAGCGCCCCGCCGAGACGGAACAACTGCGCCGGGCCCTGGTCGAAGCCGGCGAGGTGGGCCTCGCGCCGACGACCGCGGCCGGCTGACCGCTCCGGGCCGGGGCGCCACCGGGTCGGGATCGGCAATGATCGGGGGATGACCGACGACCTCCCCGCCGGCCCGGCCTCCCAACCGGCACCGCGTCTCCAGGGCCCGGACGACCTGCACGCCCTGTCGGCTCCGCGCCGGCGCAGCGTGGACGATCACATGTTCACCGCACCCGGCCTGTCCGCCACGTTCCGGCTGCAGCTGTTCACCGCGGACGGCGCGCGCCCGGTCGCGGTGGCGGCCCAGATCGCCGGCGCGGAGGGCATGAGCCTGATGAACGGGGTGGAGAGGTTCGCGGGCGCGGTGTGGGAAAGGCACTGCCCCGCCGAGGACCAGCCGCCGGTGTGGGTGGAGCGGCAGCTCTGGCCGGACCGGCCACGCCAGGCCACCCGCTTCCGCCGTGTGGTGTTCGCCGGCGCCGAACGCTACCGCCCACGGAGCCCGAAGTGGTCGGCGATCACCCACGATCAGCTGCAGGGCCTGGTCGGAGCACCTGTTGCCGCGGACCGAGGCGCCGGCTACGTGCCGCGCCCCGCCGAGCCGGAACCACTACTGGTGTTCGAGGAGTTCGCGGTGGCGTGCCTTGCCCGGCCGGCCCCGTTCCGGGAGCCGGGGTGCATGCCGGCCGGAGTGAGATGGTGGCGCCGCGGGCTGCGCCAGGTCGTTCCGCGCCGCGGCGGCGCCCGTACCTGCTGCTGGTACCACGGCGGCGACTGGCACCGGGTCACCGCGATGGCGCTGCAGGTCCTGCAGTCGTCGCGGGCGCAGTCCGTGTCCCCCGGCGGCATGGAGGAGTTCGCCACCGCCCACGCGGCCGAGGCCGGCGCGACCCGCTGGGAGACCGAGGCGCTGGCCACCTTGTTCAGCATCGCCGACGCGATCCAGCCCTCCAGCGGTACCGGTTACATCAACGGCCAGCACCGGTCCCAGGCCATGCTGGAGGCAGGCGTACGCCGCACCGTCGTCCTGCGCCACGTCGACGAGACCTGATCCTCGCGCCACCCGTACCGCCGCGGTGTGCCGGCCCACGACCGGCCGGCACCGCGCCGCCGTGCGGCTCAGACGCCGCCAGCAGCCAGGATGTCGTCGACGGGGCCGGGGTCCGCGGGCAGTTGGGCGCCCTCGGCCGGCCACCGCAGGGCGGCGAGCACGGGGCGGGCAGCCGGCTCCGCCCAGCCGTCGAGGCTGCGGGACCGGCCGCGCCGGCCAGGAGAGGGCGCCGCGCGCCGGCTTCCCCCTGGAGCCGGGCCAGCGTGCGCGCATCCCTACGGGTCCTGCCCTCGCCTGCGCGCTGGACCAGTTTCTCGTCGAGCACCTGCCGCGCCAGGCGCTCAAGGCCCGCGACCGCGTCAGCGGCGGGGCCCGGGGGTGATGGTGAGGGCCCGGGCCTGTGCGGTGGTCATGCCGGTGGCCGCGACGAGGGCCCGGATCGCGATGTCGGGCAGCGGGCCGTGGGTGAGTTCGGCCAGGCGCCGGGAGGCGGCAGGAGTCAGGCGCCAGGCCGAGGAGTTCCATGGCCCGGTGCCGGCGGACGCCGGCCGCGACGGCGACCCGCTTCGTGTAGCCGTCCAGCGTCTCCCCGGCGCGGGGCAGCGGCGCGCCGGCGATCCGGGCCGGCGGCCGGGCGGCGGCCGGGCGGCAGCGCGGGCGGCGACGGCCTTAGGGGCTTCGGATGAGGTGCTTCCGGGGTGGGTGCGCTGGTCCTCGTGCACGGTGCGGTCGAACTGCCGGGTGCGGCGGTTGGTCACGCTGTCTCACGTCCTCGATCGGCCTGCTGCCCCACACGCGCCGGCCGTCCGGGAGGGGAGGGTATGACGAAGTCGCTTGCGTGAGTCTCAGACGTCGCCGACGCTGGTCTGGGGCGGGGTGCCGGCGGCGCCGGGCCGGCGGCAGCCACACCTCGTCTGCGAGGGCGGTGACCAGCGCTGTCGTTCCGCCATGGTGCTGCCGCCTTCACCGCGGTACGGCCGACCGGCTCGACCGGGGCTTTGCCGGGGCCTGCCCAGGGCGGGGCATGAGCGGCGAGCGCCGGGCGGGAGCCGGCAGGCCGCGGCCGCGCCGCCGGGGCCGGCAGCCAGCTCTGTCCAGGCGGCTACCGGATCGCCCCGGACATCGCCGGCGTCGCCGGTGCAGGCCGGCGGGGCGCGGGCGGTGGCCGGGTCCGCCGTACGTCCCAAGCCTGTCCGGAAGCCGGCTGCGTGCGTACCGGGGCGTCAGATCACCACCCGGGTGGGACTGGCCCAGGCCGTGGAGAAGGTCCGGGCGGCGGCCGGCTGGCCGCAGCCCAACGGGCGCGGCGGCCAGCAAGGTGTACGGGCGCAGCGGGGCAGCGGACGGCGCGGCATGGACGGGCGCTCACACCGCCGTCTGAACCGCGAGCGCCCCGGTCCCAGAGCGACTCCCGCCGCCAGCACGCTGCGTCGCTCCGCACTCCTCGTCTGCTCGCCCGACGCCGGACCGATGCCGGCGCCCCCGGGGCCGCGGCCGCCGGGCAACTCCTGTTGTCTTCTCCCCGGTGCGGGCCGCCGGCGGCCCGGCGGGCGCCGCTCACCCACCGCGAGGTCCTGGGCTGCCGGGAGAGGCCGTGGGCGTGCGGATCACGCGATGCGGGCGGCCCGGTGCGGGCCCGCCCGGGGGCGGGCCCGCGACGGCCGGACGACGCCGGCCGGGCCTGCGGTGTCCGAGGCGGCCGCTACGATGCCGCGAGCACCATCAGGGCACCGCGACCACCATCAGGGCAACCGCGCCGCGCCCGGTCCACGACCCCGACGCCCACACTGCCGGAGGGGACCGCAGACGTCGTCGGACGGGCCCGTGCGAGTTCGACGGCCCTGTTCCTGGCCGCTCCACCCGCCCCGCCTCCGGTACGACATCGAGGTCCGCGCGTCCGCCATCCTGCTCGTGACCGCCGGGGCACTGCCCGCTCCCGACCGTCCCGCCGCCATGAAGCAGCCGCGCCACCTGGAGGGATGCGGATTTCGCGCGGTCGACGGCGGCAGCCGGCGGCCCGGTCCGGGCGCCGGTTGGCTCCCGTCCGTCCTGGCCGGCTGTCGTCTGGCTTGGCCTGCCGGTGTCCGTGGGTCTGCACCGTCCTGTCCGCGGCCGCGCCGAGCGGGTGCCGCCGTCGGCCCACCGTGCCGTCCGCGCCCCGCGCCGCCCTGGCTTGGCCGCCGCCGTCCCGCCCTCCACTGTCCGCCGACGCTCGTATCACCCGCCGGGCCATGTCACCCGTCGTACTCCTCCCGGTCCGGCACGTGCCGCGCCTTCGGTCTGCCGCGCCCGTTCCCGGTGGCGGTCGCGTGCCTGCGCGGCTGGGGCCCGGCCCCGCCAGTCCGCGTCGCCCGGCCCGCTGCCGATCGTGCCGCTGGCCGTGCCGAGTGTCCTGCGTGTGGTTCCCTCCTGCCCGGCGCGGTCCGGCCGGAGAAGAGACGATCCGCCGAGGAACGACCGTCCCCGGCCCGGCTGCCTGCGCCAGGGGCGTGGCCCGGTGGTAGGGGGGCGGACACGGCGGGTGGGACAGACCACAGCCGGTGTGGGGCACGCTGGGCGGCCGGCAGCGCCGCGTACTGTGGCGCGGACCCCGACGAGCCCGGGCGGCGGCGGACCGCGACACCGCAGGGCACTCGACGCGGCCAGCGGCCGGTAATCAGCGGACGAGCTGCGCGCGATCACGGCCGAAGCTCTGGGCGAGGTCTACTTCCGCGACGGCGGCCGCCGCGCCGTCGGGCTGAGCGTCGAGTTCACCGATGTCGAACAGCTCGACTTCGACCTCTGACAGCGTCTACGGGGGCACGTTGGCCGCCCCTGCGCCTGAGCCAAAGCACGGTAGTCGCCACATAGGCAGTCTTGTTGTCACCTGCGAGGTGCGGCGCCGGAAGGTCTCAACTCTTGACGGCCTCGGTGATCTGCTGGGCGGCCTGGGCGGGGGTGAGGTGTGTGGTGTCGACGGCCTCGGCTTCGGCGTGCAGCCACGTGCGGGCCGCCTCGGCGTAGGGCTCAAGGTAGCGGAGACGGAACGGGGAGTCGGGGCCGAGTACGGTGTCGCCCGCGATGCGCGCGCGGAGGGTGTCCTGGTCGGCATGGAGGACGAAGTGCCGGACCGGAATGCCGTGCTGGGCGAGGCCCGAGCTGATCTCGCGCCAGTACTGCTCGACCAGGACGGTCATGGGCATCACCAGGGTTCCGCCGGTGTAGTCGAGGACGCGGCGGGCGGTTTCGACCACGAGCGGCCGCCAGGGCGGCCAGTGTTGGAAGTTGTCCGTCGCGGGCAGTCCCGGCTCGATGTCCATGAGCGTCTCGCCGACTTTCTCGGCGTCGAACACCCGTGAGTCCGGAATCAGATGCTGGAGGAGCGTGCTGGTTGTCGTCTTGCCCGCGCCGTGCGTGCCGTTGAGCCATACGATCACGGACCTGACGCTAGCGCGGTGCGGGCCCCAGGAACACCTCGGCGCGGACAGGATGCCGCCACATCGAGGACAGGTCCCGCCCGCGCCCGCCGCCGGCCCGCCCGTCCACTCGGCCGCCCGCCGCGCCGGGGCGCCCGCCCGTCTGTCCGGGTGCGGACGTGTCCGTCCGGGTGGGCGTGTGCGTCCGTAGGAGGGGTGCGGGGCGGGTCCGGCGGCCGGGAATCCGGCCCGGGGTCGCGACCCACGGTAGGACCTGGAGGCCGGAGCGCGCTGTCCTTCCTCACCGGGATCATCCCGGCGCCGACCGGTCCCCAGGGCGCGCGGGCACGGACGTACGCCCTGGGCAAGTGCCCCCAGGAGGCAAACCGGCAGCGGAAGGCGCAGTTGGTCTCCGCCTAAGCTGGCGCGGTGACTGATGAGCAGAAGCGGGTGCAGCCGTCAGGAGTGTGGGCCACGGCAGTGGGGGTGGCCAGAGTGCGGGCGCTGGAGACCGAGCGGGAGAACGCACTGTTCCGTGACCCACTGGCACAGGCCTTCGCCACCGCCGGCGGCCTATGGCCCTCCTCGCCGCCGCTGCCCGATGACGAGGCCGCGCGCCGTCGCCGACTGGCCGTGTCGTTCTCCATCGTCATCAGGACGAAGTTCCTCGACGACCTGTTGCAGCAGGCCTCCGCGTCCGGTGTGCGGCAGGTCGTGTTGCTCGGCGCCGGCATGGACAGCCGGGCCTTCCGGATCGACTGGCCCGAGGGCACCCGGCTCTTCGAGGTCGACACCGCCGCGCCACTGGACTTCAAGGCTTCGGTGCTGCGACAGGAGCAGGCCGTCGCACGCTGCGAGCGGATCACCGTCGCGGTGGATCTGCGTGAGGACTGGCCAGGCGCGCTGGCCGCCGCAGGGCACGACCCGGCGGTGCCGACCGTGTGGATAGCCGAAGGACTGCTGATCTACTTGCCCGAGGACGCGGTGGAACTGCTGCTGGCCCGGATCAGTGCGCTGTCGGCGGCAGGTAGTCGGATGGGGCTGACGTTGGGCTCGCGCGGCGTGATCGAGCGCTTCGGCGCGGACGCCGTGCCGGGATCGGCGGCGTCCATGTGGGTCTCGGAGATGCCCGACGACCCGGTGGGCTGGCTGGCCGGACACGGCTGGGAGGCCGACAGCCACACCCTGCGCGAGCGCGCTGCCGCCTACGGCCGCCCGATCAACACCCCGCCGCAGCGCGAGGAGCGGCCCGGCGGACTGATCTCGGCAGTCCGCCGGTAGAGCCCCTCCAGACGGTCAAAGCTTCAGTGGCAATCAGAGCCCCCGGGCGGGAGACGCCACGGAACGCCGTCCGCCCTACGTACGCCCTACGTACGGTCGGCGTACGGTTAGCGTGCGATGCGGCGGTTGCGGCTATCGGCTGACGGGGGTTGTCCCCGAACCTACGCCCATCGCATGCCGATCGCGGAGAGTTGCTCGATCCGTTCCGGTGTCAGCGTGGCGGCTCGGCTGCGCTGGTTCCCGATCCAGGCTCCCAGCTTGTGCTCCCGCTCCTCCTGGTCCTCGCCGACGATCCGTTCGAGGTGCTTCCTGGGGACCTGGAGGTGGCCTTCGCGTTCGTAGTACTGCTTGGCGGCCTGGTAGTTGAGGGCCCATTTGTCGGCCTGGGTGCGGCGCGGCTTGGGCTTCTCGTCCTCGCTGGCGGGCTCGATTCCGAGGACCTGTTCACACAGCCACTGCTGGACGGTGGTGAACTGGTTCCAGCCGAGCCGTACCGACTGCACCCACCGTCCGAGATCCTCGCCCTGGCGCACGACGGTGCCCGCCTCGATGGGCAGCGCCTCACCGGCGTCCAGGTGCATCCGCACCAGGTGGAAGCACCGCTGCCAGGTGACCGGCCAGCTCGGGCACCAGGAGGCGTCGATCTCCTCCAGCTGCTCACGCCGCTCCTCCGACAGCGCCCCGGCCGACGACTCCACGCGCAGGCCCTCGGCACGCCGCTGCTCGATCTCGGCCGCCTTGCGGGCGGCGGCCCGCGCGTTCTTCAGCCAGATCCCCACCCGGTATCCCTGGAAGGTGGCGTCCAGCGGGGCCAGGAGATGCCCGTGTTCGGCCGCCCACCCACGCGCGGCCGCGAGGCCTTCCTCCCACGCGACGTCGTAGTGCGACCACACCATGCCGAGCTTCTCCAGCTGCGCGACGCGGTCGGCGCCCATGTCACCGCGGGCGTAGAACCGGCGTGCGTCGGCGGTCCACTGCCCGAGCGGGAAGTTGGCGAGCGAGGCCGGCCACCCCTCGTCTTCCGCCTCCTGGTCGTCGGCGGCGGGCACGCGGAACGTGAACGGCACCTTCAAGTCGCCGTGCAACCGCGCGTAGATGACGGCGGCCTCAACCCCGCGCCGCCAGTGCTCGTGTTCGGGGTTGAGGACCCTCAGGTTGATGAACGCGGCGAGCGCGGCCGGGTCACGGGGCGTAGAGAACTTCAGCAGCTCCCGGGCCGGCACTGACAGACCACGGTCGCTTCGGTCGCTCTCTGCTCCCTCGCCTTGTCCCTCCTGGCCTCCGCTGCGGCTCTGCACGCCCCTGACACGGCTCTGTGCCTGCTGTTCGGCGAGCTGCTCGACCACGCGGGTGTCGTGTGCCCTGAGCGCTTCCAGCAGCTTGGCCAGCCCGCCGTACGCCCGCGAGATGAGCATGTTGTCCGCTGTCTCCCCGGGCCCGAGCAGCACCGGCACCACGAGGGAAGCCACCTTGCCCTCGCCGGGCTGCATCCGCAGCGCCCGGCCCACGGCCTGGACCAGGTCCGGCATCGACCCGCGTACGTCAGCCCAGTACACGGAGTCGCAGTTTTTGGTGTCGACGCCCTCGCCCAGGACCTTCACCGAGCACAGGAAGCACTTCTCCACCACGGTGCCGTCCGTGGCGATCCCGGCCGCGAACTCCCCGAGCAGCCGGCGCCGGTGGCCCGGCTTGTGGTCGCCGCACAGCCAGTCCGCCCAGATCGTGCGCGGGTATAGCTCAGGGTCGGCGGCGTGCAGCTGCGTGGCGACGTCCGGAAGGCCGGCCGCGAACGCCTCGGCCTCCTTCACCACGTGGTGGAAGACCAGCGTGCGCCGGAAGCCCTCCTCCGAGGACGCCTTGAGCAGCGCGGTCTGGAGCGCGGCGAGCCGGGCCCCACGAACCTCGTCCGAGCGGCCCTCGGCGCCCAGGAGCTGCGCGGCCTGGAGCTGAGTGTCGGTGATGTCCACGCACACCACCTGGTACGGGGCACAGATTCCCCGATCGATCGCCTCGGACAGCGTCAGCGTGTAGCAGCGGGCGCCGAAGGGCCCGTCGGGGTCGTCTTCCATGCTCGCGACCAGCTCGCCGGGTGCGCCGGCTTCGTCCTCGTCCCCGAGCTGCCACAGCCGGGGCGTGGCCGTCATGTAGAGGCGGCGCAGGGACGGGATCTTCTGGTTGTCGTGGACGACCGCCCACGGCTTGCCCAGCCGGCCCGACGTCCGGTGCGCCTCATCGACCACGATCAGGTCCCAGCCCGGAAGGCCGGCCTGGTGCGCGCGTTCCAGCGCGCCGAGCCCGAGGGAGGCGTACGTGGCGAACACGGTGACCTTGTCGAATGGCCGCACCCAGCCGACCAGTTCCTCTACGTCCGTGGTGTTGGGGAAGGTCACGTCCTCGCCCCGCAGGGAGGAGACCCCGATCATCGGGCCCGTGCGGCCTCCCTCGCGCCACGCGGCCTCGGTCTGCGCGAGCAGATCCAGCGAGGGCACGAGCACCAGCACGCGGCCCGCACGGAGCTCCTCAGCGCTCCGGGTGGCCATGAGGCTCTTGCCTGACCCGGTCGCCATGATCACCTGAGTCCGGAGGCCCCTCTCGGGCACAGTAGATCTTGCAGGCAATTCGAGGGCACGCAGCACCGCGTCCACGGCTTCTCGCTGGTGAGGACGGAGTTCCTTTACTACCATTCTGCTATTCCTTGTCCCACGGGCCGCGCCTGTGCCATCACGCCAGTTACCAGCAATTCCGGCCTCAAACTGGAGTTGTCTACTCGTGATTCGAGTCCCCGCCGGGGAGGCGGCCGCCGTGCCAGTCTAAATAGATCAGGAAGACAATGAGGCCCCCTATGGCCGCCACGACGCCGACGGCCGCGATCAGGCCGAGGGCGGCGAACAGCCCCCCGACAGGCAGCAGACCCAACATCAGGAAGAGGAACCAGCCCCGGCGTGGGGACCGTGCCTTGCGGCCGATGCGGATGCAGAACAGTCCGGTCGCGACGCCCCATAGCGGCGCGATGATCGGCGCCAGACTGGCCAGAATGACAAAAAACCCTGTATTCACGGTTTCTCCACTCAGATAAAGGGAATGCGGCAGGAATGAAAAACTTCACGTAGAAAGGCATACGATCGGCTACGGTGAACCTCACCGAAACTGGGTCAGAGCCTTCGAGCAGTAGTGGGGAGCGTAATCGCCTTACCTACTCTCTTAGTAGTGCTGCCATCTGTGTCCAGACTCTATCTCGTAGGCATAATGAAGCACATAGGGCCCTGAAGGTTTCTCGAACATGGCTAGATTCTGGCTGATGAGCGGTCACCCCACCCTCGGTTCGGCCTGCCATTCTCCCGACCACCCGTCACCTCCCGCCTCTTGCTGCCGCTCGGACCGCGAGGCCCGTGGGCGTGCCGCGCGGAGCGTGGCACGCCTGCCCGCACCCGAGTTGACGCGGGGTCAGGGGGTGGCTGGAGCGCAGCGGAGGCCACCGGTCGGCCGAAGGCCGGCCGCGCCTCGCAACGCGAGGCGCCTGCCCTGCGGTTGGCGGTCTCGCGCGGAGCGCGTGCCGTCCGGCGGTGAGCGGAGCGAGCCGCATCCGCTCACGCTCCGCGTGAGCGGCCGGCGTGCGGAGCACGCCGGCTCGCTTCTTCGGGCGAAGCCCGAAGGGACCCGCTCTCGCGGG
>NZ_JBIROU010000028.1:0-49443 GCF_044332325.1 Streptomyces sp. NPDC017095 | reverse complement strand
CGTGAGGGAAACGCCCGGTTACATTCCGAACCCGGAAGCTAAGCCTCACAGCGCCGATGGTACTGCAGGGGGGACCCTGTGGGAGAGTAGGACACTGCCGAACTCCTTTTACAGCTCCGGCTCTTGGGCACTGCCCGAGAGCCGGAGCTTTTTTGCGTTGAGGTAGGGTCAGGGAGCACTATCGGCTCTTTTCGCACAGGAGGCCCCCGGGTGGAGGTCCAGGAGACCCGTGTCCAGACAGACCGGGTCCTCACCATCCCCAACATCCTCAGCATGGCACGGCTGGCCGGCGTACCGCTGTTCCTGTGGCTGATCCTCAGGCCGGAGTTCGGCGGCCCCAAGAGCGATGGCTGGGCCCTCCTCGTGCTGGCTCTCAGCGGGGTCAGCGACTATCTCGACGGCAAACTGGCCAGGCGCTGGAATCAGATCAGCAACCTCGGCCGGCTCCTCGACCCCGCCGCCGACCGCCTGTACGTGCTTTCCACGCTGCTCGGCCTCACCTGGCGGGAGATCCTGCCACTGTGGCTGACCGCGCTCCTGCTGGCCCGTGAAGCGGTCCTGCTGGTCATGGTGGGCATCCTCCGCCGGCACGGCTATCCGCCGCCGCAGGTGAACTTCCTGGGGAAGGCCGCCACGTTCAACTTGATGTACGCCTTCCCGCTCCTGCTGCTCAGTGACGGAAGTGGATGGATCGCGTCACTCGCTGCCATTTTCGGATGGGCGTTCGCCGGATGGGGTACAACCCTCTATTGGTGGGCAGGAGTGCTCTACGTGGTGCAAGTCCGCCGATTGGTTCGCGCGGAGACCACGACCGATTGAACTCGGCGATTGTCCAGACATGACGCCTCGATGGCCCGCGGTGTAAAAGTGCGGGACAATCTGGACGGGTGAAGTCGGCTAGACCGTCGTCTCTGGAGGAGGACGCTTCCGACATGAAGGCCGTCGTGATGGCCGGGGGCGAAGGCACACGCCTGCGCCCCATGACCTCTAGCATGCCCAAGCCGCTCCTGCCCGTGGCCAACCGCCCGATCATGGAGCATGTGCTGCGGCTGCTCAAAAGGCACGGGCTCACCGAGACCGTGGTCACCGTGCAGTTCCTGGCGTCGCTCGTCAAGAACTATTTCGGTGACGGCGAAGAGCTCGGCATGGAGCTGACCTATGCCAATGAGGAGAAGCCACTCGGTACCGCCGGAAGCGTCAAGAACGCCGAGGAGGCATTGAAGGACGATGCCTTCCTCGTCATCTCCGGCGATGCGCTGACCGACTTCGACCTCACCGAGCTGATCAACTTCCACAAGGAGAAGGGTGCGCTGGTCACGGTCTGCCTGACCCGCGTGCCCAACCCGCTGGAGTTCGGCATCACCATCGTCGACGAGGAAGGCAAGGTCGAACGCTTCCTGGAGAAGCCGACCTGGGGACAGGTGTTCTCGGACACCGTCAACACGGGCATCTATGTGATGGAGCCCGAGGTCTTCGACTACGTCGAGGCCGATGTGCCCGTCGACTGGTCCGGTGACGTCTTCCCGCAGCTCATGAAGGAGGGCAAGCCGGTCTACGGCTATGTCGCCGAGGGCTACTGGGAGGACGTCGGCACGCACGAGAGCTATGTGAAGGCCCAGGCCGACGTCCTCGAGGGCAAGGTCGACGTCGACATCGACGGCTTCGAGATCTCCCCGGGCGTCTGGGTGGCCGAGGGAGCCGAGGTGCACCCCGACGCCGTACTGCGCGGACCGCTGTACATCGGCGACTACGCGAAGGTCGAGGCCGGCGCGGAGATCCGCGAGCACACCGTCGTCGGCTCGAACGTCGTCGTCAAGAGCGGGGCGTTCCTGCACAAGGCCGTCGTGCACGACAACGTCTACGTCGGGCAGCACAGCAACCTGCGCGGCTGTGTCGTCGGCAAGAACACCGACATCATGCGCGCCGCCCGGATCGAGGACGGCGCGGTCATCGGTGACGAGTGCCTGATCGGCGAGGAATCGATCGTCCAGGGCAATGTCCGTGTGTACCCGTTCAAGACCATCGAGGCCGGCGCCTTCGTCAACACCTCGGTGATCTGGGAATCGCGCGGCCAGGCCCACCTGTTCGGCGCCAGAGGCGTCTCCGGCATCCTGAACGTGGAGATCACCCCCGAACTGGCCGTACGGCTCGCCGGCGCCTACGCGACGACCCTGAAGAAGGGCGCCACGGTCACCACGGCCCGCGACCACTCCCGCGGTGCCCGGGCGCTCAAGCGCGCGGTGATCTCCGCCCTCCAGGCCAGCGCCATCGACGTACGTGACCTGGAGAACGTGCCGCTGCCGGTGGCCCGGCAGCAGACCGCGCGGGGCAGCGCGGGCGGCATCATGATCCGTACCTCGCCCGGTGTGCCGGACTCGGTCGACATCATGTTCTTCGACGGACAGGGCGCGGACCTCTCGCAGGGCAGCCAGCGCAAGCTGGACCGGGTGTTCGCGCGCCAGGAGTACCGGCGGGCGTTCCCGGGCGAGATCGGCGACCTGTACTTCCCGGCGAGCGTCTTCGACTCGTACACCGGGTCGCTGCTGCGCAACGTCGACACGACCGGGATAGCGGAGTCGGGCCTCAAGGTCGTCGTGGACGCCTCCAACGGCAGTGCCGGGCTCCTGCTGCCCAGCCTGCTCGGTAAGCTGGGCGTGGACTCGCTGACCATCAACCCCGGTCTCGACGAGACCCGGCCCACGGAGACGGCCGAGATGCGGCGCAAGGGCCTGGTGCGGCTCGGGGAGATCGTGGCGTCCTCGGGTGCCGCGTTCGGTGTCCGGTTCGACCCCGTCGGCGAGCGGCTGTCGCTCGTGGACGAGAAGGGCCGGATCATCGAGGACGACCGGGCGCTGCTGGTGATGCTGGACCTGGTGGCCGCCGAGCGGCGCAGTGGGCGGGTGGCGCTGCCGGTCACCACGACCCGGATCGCCGAACAGGTGGCGGCGTACCACGGCACCCAGGTGGAGTGGACCACCACCTCGCCGGACGACCTCACGCGCGTGGGACGCGAGGAGGGCACCATCTTCGGCGGTGACGGCAAGGGCGGGTTCATCGTTCCCGAGTTCAGCAGCGTGTACGACGGCACCGCGGCTTTCGTACGGCTGATCGGGCTCGTGGCACGCACCCAGCTCACGCTGAGCCAGATCGACGCCCGTATCCCGCGGGCGCACGTCCTCAAGCGGGACCTGGCGACGCCGTGGGCCGTCAAGGGCCTGGTAATGCGGCGCGTGGTCGAGGCCGCCGGGGACCGCTCCGTCGACACGACCGACGGCGTGCGCGTCGTGGAGAACGACGGGCGCTGGGTGATGGTGCTGCCCGACCCGGCCGAGGCCGTCACCCATCTGTGGGCCGAGGGCCCGGACGACGCCTCCGCGCAGGCGCTGCTGGACGAGTGGTCGGCCGTCGTGGACAGCGCCGGCCGGTAGGACCGTCAGTGAAGGGCCCCGTGGCCGCCGGTACGGCGGTCCCGGGGCCCTTCGCCGTTTCGCCGACCGGCGGCGGAAATGCCGTCGCACGCGCGCGTGCCGGACACGTGTCCCCTGGCGGGCCCGTCCGGCACGCCGGTGGGGCCGTTCGGAGGTACTGCTCGCGACATGCGACGATGTGCGGCATGCCGCAGCAACCCCCCGTTCGGAGCAGCCCCACGCGGCCGCAGCGCCCGGATGCCTCCATGTCGTTGATCACCAACGTCATGGACCACAGCCTCGACGACGGGTACGCCGAGGCGGCTGCCCGGAAGAAGGCCGACGGCGAGGGCGGTCTGCCGAGGACGCTGCGGGCCAAACTGGGGCTGGCCGCCGGTCTCGTCCTCGCCGCGCTGGTCGTGACCGTGGGAGCGGCACAAGCGCGCGTGACGGCGCCCGTGGTGGCCAAGGAGCGCCAGGAGCTGATCGACCGCATCGACGACGAGACGGCGGACGCGGACAAGCTGGAGAGCGGCGTCGACGAGCTGCGGGACGACGTCGGGGCGCGGCAGCGGGCGGCTCTGAGGTCGAGCGGCGGAAGCGCCGAGGCGGACCTGGTCGGGTTGCTGTCGGGTGCCACCGCCGTGCACGGACCCGGCGTCAAACTGGTGGTGAACGACGCCAAGGAGGCCAGTGGCGGCGGTGACGCCGCCAACCCGCGCGAGACGTCGGGCTTCTCCGACACCGGCCGGGTGCGGGACCGCGACATGCAGCGGGTGGTCAACGGACTGTGGGCGTCCGGGGCCGAGGCGGTCTCCATCAACGGGCAGCGGCTGACCGCCCTGTCCGCGATCAGGGCCGCGGGAGACGCGATACTGGTCGACAACAGGCCGCTGGTGCCGCCGTACACGGTGCTGGCGGTGGGGGACGGGCAGAGGCTGAGCACCAGGTTCCAGGACAGCGCCGACGGCCTGTACCTGCACGCCCTGGAGGAGAACTACGGCATCCGCGCCACCATCTCCGCCCAGGGCGACGTCCGGTTGCCCGCCGCCCCCAGTGTGATCGTACGTACAGCACAGCCGAAGTCCGAGAAAACCGGGAAGGGCACATCGTGATCGCCGTACTGGGCCTCGTCGTGGGAGTCGTGGCCGGCCTGTTGGTCCGGCCCGAGGTTCCGGCGGTCGTGGAGCCGTATCTGCCGATCGCCGTCGTCGCGGCGCTGGACGCCGTCTTCGGTGGCCTGCGGGCCATGCTGGACGGCATCTTCGACGACAAGGTCTTCGTGGTGTCGTTCCTGTCGAACGTGGTCGTCGCCGCCCTCATCGTCTTCCTGGGCGACAAGCTGGGCGTCGGCGCGCAGTTGTCCACGGGTGTCGTGGTGGTCCTCGGCATCCGGATCTTCTCCAACGCCGCGGCGATCCGCCGGCACGTGTTCCGGGCGTGACACTTATGAGCGAACAGAACGACCCGAACCAGGGCGACGGCCGCGACGACCGGCCCGGCAACCGGCTGCGCCGGGAACTGCCGGCCGAGGTGCCGGTGCCCGCGCCCCGGCCCGCGCAGCCCGTCGAGGGGCGGCCCGAGCAGTCGCTCACGGGCCGGCAGCGGCTGGTCAAGGGCCTGTGGCCGCCGCGTTTCACCCGTGCCCAACTCATCGTGGCGCTGCTGCTGTTCGGCCTCGGCTTCGGCCTGGCCGTGCAGGTGGCGTCCAACAGCGACACCGACAGCGCGCTGCGCGGCGCGCGTCAGGAAGATCTCGTTCGCATCCTCGATGAACTGGATTCGCGTACCCAGCGTCTTGAGGACGAGAAGCAGGGACTCGAAAAGCAGCGCCAGGAGCTGCAGAGCAGCTCCGACCAGGCCGCGGAGGCGCGCCGGCAGACCGCCGAGAAGGCGAGGCAACTCGGCATCCTGGCGGGCACCGTGGCGGCGCAGGGTCCCGGCATCACCATGACGATCGAGGACACGAAGGGGGCGGTCCGGGCGGACATGCTGCTCGACGCGATCCAGGAGTTGCGCGCGGCCGGCGCGGAGGCGATCCAGGTCAACGGGGTCCGCGTGGTCGCCGGCACGTACTTCGCCGATTCCGGCGCGAGCGTCGGCGTCGACGGGAACAAGATCAACGCGCCGTATCGTTTCCAGGTCATCGGCAAGCCGCAGGACCTGGAGCCGGCGCTGAACATCCCGGGAGGCGTGGTGCAGACTCTGGAGAAGGAGCAGGCCACGGTCACCGTCGAACGGTCGGACAAGATCATCGTGGACGCCTTGCGGCAGGCGAAGCGGCCTGACTACGCTCGGTCGTCCTCCCGGTGAACCGGCGGTGCATGGGGCCGGACGGGCAGGGGCATGAGCTTGCGGGGGGTCGGCGCACCGAAGAGGTGGTGCGTGGTGGAAACTGTTTGGCGGATACGGACGTTGTGAGAATGTCCGGCTCGGCCGGTGTAGGCAATCAGGGTTCGTCCTGCCCCACGGGCGGGTCTGTTTCGGTCAAGGGGAATCGCCCGTGAAGTTGTTTGCGAAGTTGTTCGGCAAGAGCGCGCGAGAGGGCAACGCCAACGCGACCGCTCGTCATCGCGCGCAGCCTGACGCGGAGGGCCAGCGCCCGCTGTTCCGGGACCAGGTCGCTGGTCCGGGCGGTGACATTTCGGGAGGTCAGGGCGCGGCGTCTGTTGACCCTGCCCAGTCCGGCGGCATAGGTTTCGGGCAACCGTCAACCTCAGGTACGGGTGGAGGGTTTGCCTCCGGTCCGTACGCGTCCAACGCCCCGGCGGGGCAGCCGCGGCAGGAGGATCCGTCGATGTCGGTCCTGGTGTGTACGAGGTGCGGTAACCGCAATGCGGAGAACGCCCGGTTCTGTTCCAACTGCGGGGCGCCGCTGCGCCCCGGGGTGGCACCGGAGCGGGCCTCCGAGACGACGTCCACCATCTCGATCTCCGGGCTGGAGGCCTACGACTCCGAGGCGACCGGCCAGACGCCGCTGCCGATGCTCTCTCCGGAGGCACAGGCCGCGGTGGACGCGCTGCCGCTGGGCTCGGCGCTGCTGGTCGTGCGCCGGGGGCCGAACTCGGGCAGCCGCTTCCTGCTGGACAGCGACCTGACGACGGCCGGCCGCCATCCGCAGAGCGACATCTTCCTGGACGACGTGACGGTCTCCCGGCGGCACGTGGAGTTCCGGCGCTCTCCGGACGGCTCCTTCACGGTGGCCGACGTGGGCAGTCTGAACGGCACGTACGTCAACCGCGAGCGCATCGACCAGGTCGCTCTGTCGAACGGTGACGAGGTGCAGATCGGCAAGTACCGGCTGGTGTTCTACGCGAGCCGGCAGGGCATCTGACCCGCCCCCGGACGGACGTCCGGGGGGACCACCCCCAGGGAAGGTCCATGCTTCAAACACCGAGCGGCGGTGCCGGAAGCGGTACCGCCGCCAGGGACAGTGGGCTGATGAGCATCGGCACGGTGCTGAACGTGCTGCGCGACGAGTTCCCCGAAGTCACCATCTCCAAGATCCGCTTCCTGGAGTCGGAGGGCCTGGTCGAGCCGCGGCGGACCCCGTCGGGGTACCGCAAGTTCAGCGCCGGAGACGTCGAGCGCCTCGCTCATGTCCTGCGGATGCAGCGGGACCACTATCTGCCGCTCAAGGTGATCCGGGAGCATCTGGACGCCATGGCGCGCGGCGAGGCCGTGGCGCTGCCCGTGGTGGGGCGCCAGCGCACCGGAGAGGACGGGCCGGCGCCCGTGGAGGGTCCCACGGTGGCCAGGATCGGCAAGGCCGAACTGCTGGCCGCGGCGGACATCACCGAGGACGATCTGAAGGAGTGGGAGTCCTACGGGCTCATCGCTCCCCTGGAGGACGGGGCGTACGACGCCGAGACCGTCACGGTGGCCTCGCTCGTGGCCGAACTGGGCCGGTTCGGGATCGAGCCGCGCCACCTCAGGGTGATGAAGGCCGCCGCCGACCGCGAGGCGGGTCTGGTCGACCAGGTGGTGGCCCCGCTCAGGCGCCACCGCAATCCGCAGACCAGGGTGCACGCCGAGGCCCGTACGCGCGAGCTGGCGGCCCTCACGACGAAACTGCACGCGGCCCTGGTGAATACCGCTCTCGGGGTGCGGAACCCCTGAACCCCGGGGCCTCCGGGCGGCCGGATCGGGCACCTGTTCCCGGCCCGACTACCCAAACGTCCCGGGCACCGCCTAGGGTTGCTGTGTGAACGAGCTCGATGTCGTAGGTGTCCGGGTCGAAATGCCCTCCAACCAACCGATCGTGCTCCTGCGCGAAGTGGGAGGCGACCGTTACCTCCCGATCTGGATCGGGCCGGGGGAGGCGACGGCGATCGCCTTCGCCCAGCAGGGCATGGCCCCCGCGCGGCCGCTGACCCACGACCTGTTCAAGGACGTGCTGGAAGCCGTCGGCCAGGAGCTGACCGAAGTACGCATCACCGACCTGCGGGAAGGCGTCTTCTACGCGGAACTGGTGTTCGCCAGCGGGGTCGAGGTCAGCGCCCGCCCCTCCGATGCCATAGCGCTCGCCCTGCGCACCGGCACGCCGATCTACGGCAGTGACACGGTGCTGGACGACGCGGGCATCGCGATCCCGGACGAGCAGGAGGACGAGGTGGAGAAGTTCCGCGAGTTCCTCGACCAGATCTCGCCCGAGGACTTCGGCACCAGCAGCCAGTGAGACACCAGGAGCCGGTGAGACACCGGCAGGCGCTGAGCCGCCGCGCCGCAGTCGGCCAGGCGCGCGGCCGGCCTCCGGACCGGAGTTTTTCCCGGTATGGGCGGCGGCGCCGCGGGTCCGGCGCCCCGGCAATTGCCTCCGGCCGGTGAGAGCGTCCTACGGCCCGCCGCGAGGGCATTCGGCTAGCCTTTCCCCGCGGTGGGGCACGGGAAACCACTCCTAGGGTGATTATCACTCGGCGTGCCGAGTGTGGCGATCGTTGACGCACCCCTGGTGACTGCCTACCGTCGAGAAGGCAGGTCAAGGACGGAGGTCGGCGTGAGAACCAGCGGCGACGGTACGGCTGGGGGTGCCCCCGGACGCGGTTTCGGGGAGAGCGGTCCGTACCCGCCCCCGAACGCGCGGCTGCGTCCCGGCGCGGGACATGCCCATCCCGGCGGCGCGGTGGAGCACGCTCCGCAGCTTCCGACGGCGGTGCCGAACGGCGGAGGGGTGGCGTCCATGACGTCCGAGCAGATCGGCTACCGCGGGCCCACGGCCTGCGCTGCCGCCGGAATCACCTATCGGCAGCTCGACTACTGGGCCCGCACCGGCCTGGTCGAGCCCAGCGTGCGCCCGGCCTACGGGTCGGGCACCCAGCGGCTCTACAGCTTCCGGGACGTCGTCGTCCTGAAGATCGTGAAGCGGTTCCTGGACACCGGGGTGTCGCTGCAGAACATCCGCACGGCCGTGCAGCACCTGAGGGAACGCGGTTTCCGCGACCTGGAGCGGATGACCCTGATGAGCGACGGGGCCACCGTGTACGAGTGCTCCTCGCCGGACGAGGTCCACGCCCTGCTCCAGGGCGGCCAGGGCATCTTCGGGATCGCCGTCGGCGTGGTGTGGCGGGACGTGGAGAGCGCCCTCTCCCAGCTGCACGGCGAGCGCATCGACACCGGCGAGACCCTCGTCGGGCACAACCCCGCGGACGAGCTGGCGCGACGCCGCAACCGGGCGGTCTGACCGCCGGACCGGCCGGGGGCGCCCCGGCACCGCGGCCGTTGTCAGTGCCGTGGTGCAGCATCGGAGATGTGAGAAACGCGCCCACGATCCTGCATCTCGACATGGATGCCTTCTTCGCCTCGGTGGAGCAGGCGTCCAAACCGAGCCTGCGCGGGAAGGCGGTCGTCGTGGGCGGGCTCGGACCGCGCGGTGTGGTGGCCACCGCGTCGTACGAGGCACGGGTGTTCGGGGTCCACTCGGCGATGCCCATGGCGCAGGCCCGCCGGCTGGCGCCCAACGCCGCCTATCTGGTGCCGCGCTTCACGCTGTACCGGGCGATCAGCGAGCAGGTGATGGCGCTGCTGCGGGAGCTGTCGCCGCTGGTGGAGCCGCTGAGCCTGGACGAGGCGTTCGTGGATCTGGAGGCCGGGGGGACGGCCTGGGACGAGGAGTCGGCGCGGCGGGCCGGCGAGAAGCTGCGGAGGGACATCCGGACGGTCACCGGCCTCACCGGATCGGTGGGGCTCGCCGCCTCCAAGATGCTCGCGAAGATCGCCTCGGAGCAGGCCAAGCCGGACGGACTGGTGCTGATCGAGCCGGGCGGCGAGCGGGCGCTGCTGGGGCCGATGCCGGTGCGCACGCTGCCGGGCGTCGGGCCGGCCACCGGCGACCATCTGCGCCGGGCCGGGATCACCACGGTGCAGGAACTGGCCGAGGCGGGGGAGGACGAGCTGGTCCGGCTGCTCGGCAAGGCGCACGGGCAGGCGCTGTACGCGATGGCCCTGGCCCGGGACGAGCGGCCGGTGGTGGCCGAGCGGGAGGCCAAGTCGGTGTCCGTGGAGGACACGTACGACGTGGACATCCACGACCGGGCGCGGGTCGCTCTGGAGGTGCGGCGGCTGGCCGACCGGTGTGTGCGGCGGCTGCGCGGGGCCGGGCTGTCCGGGCGGACCATCGTGCTCAAGGTGCGGCGGTACGACTTCTCGACGCTGACCCGCTCCGAGACGCTCCGGGGGCCCACAGACGACCCGGCGGTCATCCGCGAGGCGGCGGCCCGGCTGCTGGACTCCGTGGACACCACGGGCGGGGTGCGGCTGCTCGGGGTGGGGGTGTCCGGGCTCGCCGACTACACGCAGGAGGACCTGTTCGCGCAGGCGATGCCGGTGCCCCTGGAGGAGGAGCCGGAGGCGGGCGCCGCCGAGTCCGCCGTGGAGCGGCCGGAGCCCGTCGAACGGCAGTGGCGTGCCGGGCAGGACGTACGGCACGCCGAGTACGGACACGGGTGGGTGCAGGGCAGCGGGCTGGGGCGGGTCACCGTGCGGTTCGAGACGCCGCTGTCGGCTCCGGGGCGGGTGCGGACGCTCCCCGTCGCCGACCCCGACCTGGTGGCGGCCGATCCGTTGCCGCTGGTCGCGGATTCCGCCCGCCCGCCCGGCGCCGGGGCGGACGCGTCCGGTCAGACCTCCTCCGAGCCCGCCAGCTTGCCGAAGTCGTGGTCGGGGACCGCGGGGGGTGGGGCCGTATCGAGTCCGTAGTGGTGGTAGAGCTGGAGTTCCTGCTCCGGGGAGAGGTGACGGCCCACGCCGAAGTCGGGGGCGTCCTTGACCAGGGCGCGGTCGAAGGGGACGCGCAGCGTGCCGTCGACGAGTTCGCTCGGTTCCAGCGGGACGAAGGCGTCCCGGGAGAAGAGGCCGGTGCGTATGGCCGCCCACTCGGGCACGCCGGTGGCGTCGTCCAGGTACACCTCGTCGATGGTCCCGATCTTGGTGCCATTGCGGTCGAACACCTTGCGGCCGATCAGGCTGCGCGGATCGATGTCGGTCTGCACGGTCCCGCTCCCTCCACGTGGTCGCGACTCATCCGTCAGCACTACCAAAGAGCACATTCAGGCAGGCGGCCACTCGAAGACCACGGCGTTGACCTCGCTGATAGGCTGACGGCGGCTGCTGACCCCGCGCGGGAGAGTCCTCCGACCACCTCGGAGGCGCCGAAGGAGCAACTCCTCCCCGGAATCTCTCAGGCTCACGTACCGCACGGACGAGGTCACTCTGGAAAGCAGGACGGGCGTCCGACGGCTCCCGTCCTCACCGACGGTGAAAGCCGGTGCCCGCGGGCGTCCGGTGAAGCTCTCAGGTGCAGATGACAGAGGGGGAGGCCGTCGGGGTGCCCGTGCCGGGGCGCCCCTCGCAGGTCGCGTCAGACCAGGAGGCCTCCGCAATGACCGCCCACCGCATTCCGCTCGCCGAGCTCGAAGCGGGCATCCCGTTCGAGCAGCGCCACATCGGGCCCGACCAGGAGGCGCGGGCCAAGATGCTCGCCCAGGTCGGGTACGGCTCGCTCGACGAGCTGACCGCCGCCGCGGTCCCGGATGTGATCAAGAACGCCGACGCCCTGGACCTGCCCGGTGCCCGCACCGAGGCCGAGGTGCTCGCCGAGCTGCGCTCGCTCGCCGACCGCAACCAGGTCCTGGGCTCGATGATCGGCCTGGGCTACCACGGCACCTTCACCCCGCCCGTCATCCTGCGCAACGTCATGGAGAACCCGGCCTGGTACACGGCCTACACGCCGTACCAGCCGGAGATCTCCCAGGGCCGCCTGGAGGCCCTGCTGAACTTCCAGACGATGGTCGCCGAGCTGACCGGCCTGCCCACCTCCGGTGCCTCCCTGCTGGACGAGGGCACGGCCGCCGCCGAGGCGGTGGCCCTGTCCCGGCGCATGGGCAGGAACAAGAAGGGCCTGTTCCTGATCGACGCGGACGCGCTGCCGCAGACCATCGCCGTGATCCGGACGCGCGCCGAGCCGACCGGCGTGGAGGTCGTCGTCGCCGACCTCTCCGCCGGCATCCCGGCCGAGGTCGCCGGGCGCGAGATCAACGGCGTGCTGATCCAGTACCCGGGCGCCTCCGGAGCCGTACGGGACATCAAGCCCGTCATCGACCAGGCGCACGAGCTGGGCGCCCTGGTGACGGTGGCCGCGGACCTGCTCGCCCTGACCCTGCTGACCTCGCCGGGCGAGCTGGGCGCGGACATCGCCGTCGGCACCACCCAGCGCTTCGGCGTGCCGATGGGCTTCGGCGGACCGCACGCCGGCTACATGGCCGTACACGAGAAGTTCGCGCGCAGCCTGCCCGGCCGCCTGGTCGGCGTCTCCGTCGACGCCGACGGGCACCGGGCCTACCGGCTCGCGCTGCAGACCCGTGAGCAGCACATCCGCCGGGAGAAGGCCACCAGCAACATCTGCACCGCGCAGGTGCTGCTCGCCGTCATGGCCGGCATGTACGCCGTCTACCACGGCCCCGAGGGCCTGAGGACGATCGCCCGCCGCACGCACCGCTACGCCACCCTCCTCGCCGCGGGCCTGACGGCCGCCGGTGTGGAGATCGTCCACGGCGCGTACTTCGACACCGTCACCGCGCGGGTGCCCGGCAGGGCCGCCGAGGTCGTCGCCGCGGCCCGGGACAACGGCGTCAACCTGCGGCTCGTCGACGCCGACCACGTCTCCATGGCCTGCGACGAGACGACCGGCCGGGCCCAGCTGGACGCCGTGTGGGCCGCCTTCGGCGCCGACGCCGACATCGAGGCGCTGGACGCGACCGCCGAGGACACCCTGCCCGAGGCGCTGCTGCGCACCGACGACTACCTCACCCACCCGGTCTTCCACCAGCACCGCTCCGAGACCGCGATGCTGCGCTACCTGCGCAGGCTGGCCGACCGGGACTACGCGCTCGACCGCGGCATGATCCCGCTGGGCTCCTGCACCATGAAGCTCAACGCGACCACGGAGATGGAACCGGTCACCTGGCCCGAGTTCGGCCAGCTGCACCCGTTCGCGCCGGCCGAGCAGGCGCAGGGCTACCTCACGCTCATCCGCGAGCTGGAGGAGCGTCTCGCCGAGGTCACCGGCTACGACAAGGTCTCCCTCCAGCCGAACGCCGGTTCGCAGGGCGAGCTGGCCGGCCTGCTCGCCGTACGCGGCTACCACCGTGCCAACGGCGACGAGCAGCGCACCGTCTGTCTGATCCCGTCCTCCGCGCACGGCACCAACGCGGCCAGCGCGGTGATGGCCGGCATGAAGGTCGTCGTCGTCAAGACCGCCGGGGACGGCGAGATCGACGTCGAGGACCTGCGGGCCAAGATCGAGCAGTACCGCGACGAGCTGGCGGTGCTGATGATCACCTACCCGTCGACGCACGGTGTGTTCGAGGAGCACGTCGCCGACATCTGCGCCCGGGTGCACGAGGCCGGCGGCCAGGTGTACGTCGACGGCGCCAACCTCAACGCGCTGGTCGGCCTCGCCAAGCCGGGCCATTTCGGCGGCGACGTCTCCCACCTGAACCTGCACAAGACGTTCTGCATCCCGCACGGCGGCGGCGGTCCGGGCGTCGGCCCGGTCGCGGTCCGCGCGCACCTGGCGCCGTACCTGCCGAACCACCCGCTCCAGCCCGAGGCCGGCCCGGAGACGGGCGTCGGACCGATCTCCGCCGCCCCCTGGGGCAGCGCGGGCATCCTGCCCATCTCCTGGGCGTACGTCCGCCTGATGGGCGGCGAAGGCCTGAAGCGGGCCACCCAGGTCGCCGTGCTCTCGGCGAACTACATCGCCAAGCGCCTGGAGCCGCACTACCCGGTGCTCTACACCGGCCCGGGCGGCCTGGTCGCGCACGAGTGCATCATCGACCTGCGCCCGATCACCAAGGCCACCGGTGTGACCGTGGACGACGTCGCCAAGCGTCTGATCGACTACGGCTTCCACGCGCCGACCATGTCCTTCCCGGTGGCCGGCACGCTGATGATCGAGCCGACCGAGTCGGAGGACCTCACCGAGCTGGACCGTTTCTGCGAGGCCATGATCGCCATCCGTGCGGAGATCGAGAAGGTCGGCTCCGGCGCGTGGCCCGCGGAGGACAACCCGCTGCGGGGCGCCCCGCACACCGCCGCCGCGCTCGGCGGTGAGTGGTCGCACTCCTACAGCCGCGAGGAAGCCGTCTTCCCGGCCGGCGTCTCGGCCGCCGACAAGTACTGGCCGCCGGTGCGCCGCATCGACCAGGCCTTCGGCGACCGCAACCTGGTGTGCTCCTGCCCGCCGCTGGACG
This sequence comes from Streptomyces sp. NPDC017095, assembly GCF_044332325.1. Lineage (NCBI taxonomy): Bacteria > Bacillati > Actinomycetota > Actinomycetes > Kitasatosporales > Streptomycetaceae > Streptomyces > Streptomyces sp. NPDC017095. The sequence goes on along the minus strand of NZ_JBIROU010000028.1, from coordinate 35,288 downwards.
CCTACGAGGACTGAGCGAGCCGTAAAGGCAGGCCCCGCCCGGAGGTCCGGGCGGGGCCTTTCCTTCTGGGCCGGGCGGCGGCCCCGGGCTGCCGTCGGAGAGGGGCGGTCCGCTCATCTCGTGTGCCGGGCGGCGGCCCGAGGGCGCCGGTGCGCTCAGGCCGGGTACGCGTGGGTCTGGGCCGCCTTGACCGTCGCCCAGACCGGTGCGCCCGGACGAAGGTCCAGCTCGGCGGCGGCGACCGTCGTCAGGTCCGCCGCGAGCGGCAGCTCACCCGTGAGGTCGGCGCGGATCTGGTCGCCGTGCGTCTCCAGGCCCGCGACCTCGCACCGCCACAGGTTGCGGGCGCTGGCGCCCGAGGGCCGGTCCCGGAACAGGGTCACCGCGGACGGCGGGAACGCCACGAAGACCGGCCCGGACAGCTCCTCCGTGGTCGTGATCGACGGTCCCGCGCCGAGCCGTACGGTGTGCCCGGCAGCCTGTCCCCGGTAGAGGTTGAGGCCGACGAGCCGGGCGATGTAGTCCGTGCGCGGATGCCGGGCGATGCCGGCGGGCGTGCCCGTCTGCACGACCCGGCCGTCCTCCACGACGACCAGCCGGTCCGCCAGGACCATGGCGTCCAGCGGGTCGTGGGTGACCAGGACCGACACCGCCTCGAACTCGGCCAGGTGCCGGCGCAGCCCGGCGCGGACCTCCAGCCGGGTCCGGGCGTCCAGGGCCGCCAGCGGCTCGTCCAGGAGCAGCAGCCGGGGCCGGGTCGCGAGGGCGCGGGCGAGCGCCACGCGCTGGGCCTCGCCGCCGGACAGACGGCGCGGCCTGGTGCCCGCGTGGCCGGCGAGCCCCATGCGGTCCAGCCAGGCCGCGGCCTGGGCGCGGGCCTCGGCCTTGCCCACGCCCCGGCAGCGCGGACCGAAGGCGACGTTGTCCAGGGCGGACAGGTGCGGGAAGAGCAGATAGTCCTGGAAGACGACACCGACCGGACGGGCCTCGGGCGGCGTGTGCTCCAGGGGCGTGCCGTCCAGGAGCAGACGGCCGTCCGTGAGCGGGGTGAGGCCGGCGAGGGCGCGCAGGGCGGTGGTCTTGCCGGCGCCGTTGGGGCCGAGGAGGGCGAGGACCTCTCCGGGGGCCGCCGTCAGGGTCACGTCCAAGCGGAAGCCGGGGCGGTCGACGACGAGACGGGCGTCGAGACCGGTGGCCGGGGCCGGGGTGGGGGCCAGGTTCGGGTTCGGGGTGGGGGCCGGGTTCGGCGTGGGGGCCGGGTTCGGGGTGGGGCGCCGCTCCCGGTCCTCGGCCGGGGTGTCCGGCTTCGCGTCGGCGCCGTCGGTGCGGCTTCGGTGGGTCATGGGGTCGTCATCCAGCGGTCCCTGAGGGCTGCCAGCACCGCGATCGACACGGTGAGCAGCACCAGGCTGAGGGAGATGGCGGCTTCGGGGTCGTTCTGGAGGGCGAGGTAGACGGCGAGGGGCATGGTCTGGGTACGGCCGGGGAAGTTGCCGGCGAACGTGATCGTCGCGCCGAACTCGCCGAGCGCCCGGGCCCAGGCCAGCACCGCGCCGGCCGCGATGCCGGGCGCGATCAGCGGCAGCGTGACCCGCCGGAACGCGGTGAAGCGGGACGCGCCGAGGGTGGCGGCGGCCTCCTCGTAGCGCGGGTCGGCGGCGCGCAGGGTGCCCTCGACGCTGATCACCAGGAACGGCATCGCCACGAACGCCTCCGCGAGCACCACTCCCGCGGTGGTGAACGGCAGGGTGATCCCGAACCACGCGTCCAGCCACCGGCCGACCACGCCGTTGCGGCCCAGGGCGAGCAGCAGGGCCACCCCGCCGACGACCGGCGGGAGGACCAGCGGGAGGGTCACCAGGGCGCGCACCAGGCCCCGGCCGGGAAACTCCGTACGGGCCAGCAGCCAGGCCAGCGGCACACCGAGGACGATGCTGACGGCGGTCGCCGCGGTGGCGCTGACCAGCGACAGCCGGAGCGCCTGCCACACCTCCGCGCTGGTCAGCTGGCCGGGCAGGCCGTGCCAGGGCGCGCGCACGAGCAGCGCGAGCAGCGGCAGCAGCAGGAACGCCAGCGCCAGCAGACCCGGCAGCAGCAGCGGCAGCGGCACTCCGCGCCGGCCCGGCGTGCCGACGCGACGGCGCCCCGGCCGGCCCGTGCGGGGGCCGGCCGCGGCGCCGGGCTGGTCGAGCGAGGTCACGGCTTGAGGAACCCGGCCTCGGTCAGCACCTTCCGGCCCTCGGCGGACCGCACGAGGGCGAGGAACGCCTTGGCGGCCTCGGCGTTCGGCGCGTTCTTCAGCACGGCGATCGGGTAGTCGTTGACGGCACCGGCCGACTCGGGGAACTCCACGCCCTCCACCTTGCCACCCGCGGCCCGCACATCCGTCTTGTAGACGAGCGCCGCGTCCGCCTCGTCCAGCTCCACCTTGTTCAGGGCGCTCTTGACGTCCTGCTCGTAGGAGACCGGGGTCAGCTTGATCCCGGCGGCGTCCAGGGCCTTCTGCGCGGCGGTCCCGCAGGGCACGGTCCGGTCGCACAGGACGACCTTCAGACCGGACTTGGTGAGGTCCTTCAAGGAGGACACCCCGGCCGGGTTGCCGGGCAGGGTGGCGATCTCCAGCTGGTTGCGCGCGAAGGTGGCCGGGGTGCCGGCCGCGTCCCCCCGGTCCGTCACGGTCTTCATCGTCTTGGGGCTGGCCGCGGCGAAGACGTCCGCGGGCGCTCCGCCGGTGATGCTCGCGGCGAGGGTGTCGCTGCCGCCGAAGCTGAAGGCGACCTTGGTGCCGGGGTGCCGGTTCTCGAACTCCCGGCCCAGGGCGGTGAAGCTCTCCTTCAGGGAGGCGGCCGCGAACACGGTGACCGTGCCGGACAGCTTCGGGGAGGCCGGTGTGCCGGAGTCCTGCGCGCGCGACTCCTTCGGCTCCGAGGGCGAGGCGCAGGCGCCGAGGGCCAGCAGTGCGACGGCTCCCGCACCGGCCGACTGCAGGGTCCGCCGGGTCCGGCGGACGGAACGGGTCATCACGGGGCTGCTCCTCGGCTTGGGGACAACGGTCGCGCCCTGCCACGGCCGGGCATCGACCGTTCGGCGATGATACTGCCGCATCTGCCAGGCGGAAGTCTGCTGTCACTTTGCATGAGCTGGCGGGTGGTGGCGTGTGGCTCGCATGTGCGTTTCTACAGTGGCGGCCTTGGCCGAGGAGGGCGCCCGTGTGCCGGCAAGCCGGCCGGGTCAGACGCGGTCGATGTGCACGTTCGTGGACTTCACGCGCGCGGTGGCCTCCATGCCGACCTCCAGGCCCAGTTCCTCCACGGCTTCCCGGGTCAGCAGCGAGACCAGCCGGTGCGGGCCCGCCTGGATCTCCACCTGGGCGGCGACATCGCCCAGCTTGATCGCGGTGACGATGCCGGGGAAGGCGTTGCGGACGGAGGTGTACGGGGTCTCCTCCTCGGCACTGCCTCCCTTGGCCAGTTCGACCGAGAACGCGGCGAGGTCCCCGCCCTCAATGAGCCGCCGCCCGGCCTCGTCGCGATGGGTGGCCACCCGGCCGGCGTCGGCCCAGCGGCGGGCGGTGTCCGGGCTGACGCCGAGCAGCCGTGCCGCCTGGCCGATCGTGTAGGACTGCATGCCCGTCACGATAGGGCCCCGGTGGCCGAAACCGGGGACGAGGGCTGGCCGTTCGGTATAACGCGATATAGCGTTTCTCCGGGACGGGCCCGGGGAAGAACCAGGACGGGCCGGAAATGAACCGATACGGGGGTGAGAGCGATGTCGGCGGAGCTGGTGGGGACGGCTGAGCCGGACGGTCTGCGGGCGGCGCACGTGGACCGGGACCGCGTGGTGGAGGCGCTGTCGGCGGCCGCGGCGGAGGGCCGGCTCACGGCCGGGGAGCTGGACGAACGTGTGGAGGCGGCACTGACCGCGCGCACCTTCGGAGAGCTGGCCGCGCTGACGGCCGACCTGCCGGAGCGGGCGGCCCCGGAAGCGCCCCGGGATGTCGTCCGGATCGAACAGCACGGGGCGTCGGCCACCCGGAGCGGCGAGTGGGCCGTGCCGCGCCGCATGGAGATCGAGTCGGCCTGGGGCGACGTGACGCTGGATTTCAGCGAGGCGCTGATCACGTACGACACGCTCCGCATCGACCTGGACATGCAGGCCGGTGCCCTGCGGCTGATCACCCGGCCCGGCGTGGTGGTGGACGCCGACTCGCTGGTCATCGGCTTCGGCGGCACCAGGATCCGCCCGGCCGCGGACCCGGAGACGCCGGCCGTGCTCCGGGTGGAGATACGGGGCCGGCTCAGCTACGGGCAACTGGAGGCGCGGCCCCGGAGACGGTGGTTCCGCAAAGGGTGGTTCGGTAGGCGCTGGTTGGGGAGACGGTGACATCCCCGGTGGTGCCGGTGCCGGTGCGGGCGGGTGCCGGAGCCGATGACGGCTTCGCGCGGGGCAGCCGGTTCCCGCCCGTCGGGGCTCAGCCCGTGTGCACCCGCGGACGCCGGGCGCGGTCCGGTTCCGCCTCGCGCAGCACCTCCCGGGTGACCGGGGCCACCTCGCCCTGGCCGAAGAGGAAGAAGCGGAGGAAGTTGGTGAACGGATTGCCCTCGGTCCACTCGAAGTAGATGTGCGGGGTGCGGCCCGTGACGTCACGGATGTGCAGCAGCAGCGCGGCCAGGGCGTTCGGGACGGAGGCGGACTCCAGCGTCAGGACCCGGTAGCGGCCGTGCAGCACCTCGCCGCGCACGGTCAGCCCCGCCTCGAACTCGGACGGGTCGGTCACCGTGACCTCGGCGAAGACGAAGTCCTCCTGTTCCGGCAGGTCGTTGTCGGCGCGGATCTGCTCGATCTTGTCGCGGTACTCGGCCTTGTCCCGGTGTCCCGGCTCGTTGGCGATGAACCGCATCTTCCGGCTGGCCATGTCCCGGATGAAGCGCTCGGCCATCGGATCGAGCGTCACGCTCGTCACGCGCAGTTCGAAGGCGCGGGCCAGCCGGGACAGCAGCGAGACCAGGATGATGCCCGCGATGAAACAGGCACCGATCTTCACGCCGTCCGGGCGCTCGATCACGTTCACCACGGTCGTGTAGAGGAACACCGCCGAGATCGCGCCGAACGCGAGGGTCCACCCGTGCTGGGCCGCCTTGCGCGCCGCGATGGTCACCGCGATCGCGGCCGAGCTGATCAGCACCAGCACACCGGTGGCGTAGGCGCCGCCCTGCTTGTTGACGTCGGCGTCGAAGATCCAGGTGACCAGGAAGGCGATCAGGGTGAAGACGATGACCATGGGGCGCACCGCACGGGCCCAGTGCGGGGCCATGCCGTAGCGGGGCAGATAGCGCGGCATCAGGTTGAGCAGGCCGGCCATGGCGGAGGCGCCCGCGAACCACAGGATGGCGATGGTCGAGACGTCGTAGACCGTGCCGAAGGCACTGCCGAGATACTCGTGCGCGAGGAAGGCGAGCGCGCGGCCGTTGGCCTGGCCGCCCGTCTTGAACTCCTGCTCCGGGATCAGCAGCGTCGTGATGAAGCTGGTGGCGATCAGGAAACAGCTCATGATCAGCGCGGCGGTGGTCAGCAGCTTCTTGGTGTCCCTGATCCGGCCGGCGGGCCGCTGCTCGGTGTCACCCTCGTCGCCCCGGACGTGCGGCATGACGGCGACGCCGGTCTCGAAACCGGACAGGCCGAGGGCGAGTTTCGGGAAGACGAGGAGCGCGACCCCGATCATCACGAAGACGTTGCCGTGCTCGGTGGTCAGGGCGCCGCTCCAGTCGGTGATCACATGCCCGGCGGTGACGACATGCCACAGGCCGGCGGCCACGACGACGACGTTGAGCGCGAGATAGACGCCGACCAGGGCGACCGCGACACCGACCGCCTCCAGGAAGCCCTTGAGGAACACCGCGCCGAGCAGCGCCACCAGGAACAGGGTGATCACCATCTGGTGGCCTTGCAGGGCACCGGTGAGGTGCGGGTTCTCCACCAGGTGGGTGGAGGCGTCGGCCGCGGAGAGCGTGATGGTGATCAGAAAGTCGGTCGCCGCGAAGCCCAGCAGGGTGAGCACGAACAGCTTGCCCTGCCAGAACGACAGCAGCCGCTCCAGCATCGCGATGGAACCCTCGCCATGCGGGCTCTCCTCGGCCACCCGGCGGTAGACCGGCAGGGCGCAGGCCAGGGTGACGACGACGAGCACGATGGTCGCCACCGGCGACAGCAGACCGGCCGCCAGGGCGGCGATGCCGGGCTGGTAGCCGAGGGTGGAGAAGTAGTCGACACCGGTCAGGCACATCACCCGCCACCAGCGCTGGCCCTGGTGCGGAGGCTCCGGCTCGGCGTGCGGTCCGGTGTGGCCACCGGCCTTGCCCATGTCGGACAGCCCCTCCAGCATCCAGGCGCGCAGGCGGCCGGTACTGGGAGGGCGCTCGGTCGTGGCCATCGGGCGTGCTCCTGACGTGCGGCAAGCTCTTTTCGGCCATCCCACGGACGGCGGCACCAGCGTAAGCGGAGAGTGACGCTCGGGCCCCTGCATCGGTGGCCCCGCGGCGTCAATCTTGCGTTAAGAATGGCCCGGGAGCGGCGGGTCCGCACGAAGAAGGCGAGGCGGGAGGCCGTTGCGGGGCACCGGCACCGTACCCGGGTGCCTTGCGGGGGAGCGGCGCCGACGTCGGCCGGGTGCCGCCGGTCGACCACCGAGCGTCATGGCGTGCGGGCGAGGGGCCGGTCACGCCGGGTGTGGCAGGCCGGGTCTGGCGGGCTGGGTCTGTCACGCGGGGCTGGCAGGCCGGCGTGCCGGCTACTCCCAAGCCCGGCGCGTCGGCTACTCCTAGCCCGGCGTGCCGGTTATTGCGTGCACAACGTGCCGGCTACTCCATGCCCGACGCGCGGAACACGCCCAGGGCCGTCTCGCTGTCCAGGCGGCGGGCCAGGTCGTGCAGGGCGGTCGTACCGGACACCAGCAGGCCGGCCGCCTCGGCGCGGCGGGCGCCCTCATCGAGCCGATACCACAGGTGCGGGTTGCGGACCAGGACCTCGGGGTCGATCTCCACCCGGCGGTCCAGGGCGTCGCGCAGCAGCAGGCGTTGGCTGACGCCGTCCACCGGGCGTACCGCGGTCAGCAGATCGGTGCGGACCCGGCGGGTGCACAGCAGCCGGCGGGTGGCCAGCCAGCCGGGACCGGCCGACACGCGCGCCGGGTACAGCACCAGGTACAGCAGCAGGGCCAGCAGGAGCCACAGGGCGCCGCGCCACCAGTTCAGCGAGCCGGCCGCCCCGTCGATGCCCAGCAGCAATGCCAGCAGCGCGCCGGCGCAGCGGACCGCTCCGCGTACCTCGCCGGGCCAGTCGCGGTCGTACGCCACGGCCCCGGTGCCGGACGGGTGCGAACCGGTCGTCTGGGGGCGGGTGTCGTCGCGGTGCTCCATGAGGGAAACGGTAGTCCGCCGGCGGCCCGGCGCCCGCCGTCCTGACGCCGCCCTGACGCCGGGGGAGCCGTTCTTGACGCGACGGCAGCGGGGTCCGGGGAGTCGGCCCGGCCGGGACGCGCGGACCGGGGAGTCGGCCCGGCCGGGGCGCGCGGACCGGGTCAAGGACCCTCGTCGGCAGTAAGATTCGGCGCTCGTACCGAAATTTTCGACCGCCTCCGGGAGGCGAGCATGCGGACCTACGACAACCCGGTCATCCCCGGCTTCCACCCCGATCCCAGTGTGTGCCGGGTCGGGGACGACTACTACCTGGTGTGCTCCAGCTTCGAGTACTTCCCGGGCGTCCCGCTGTTCCACAGCCGGGACCTGGTGCACTGGCGGCAGATCGGCAACGTGCTCGACCGGCCCGGCCAGTTGGCCCTGTCCGACGACGTACCGGCGTCGGGCGGTGTCTACGCGCCGACGATCCGGCACCACGACGGGCGCTTCTACGTCATCACCACCGGCGCGGGCGCGGGCGGCACCTTCCTCGTCACCGCCGACCGCCCCGAGGGCCCCTGGTCGGACCCGGTGTGGATCGACCTGCCCGGCATCGACCCGGACCTGGCGTGGGACGAGGACGGCGCCTGCTGGTGCGCGATGGCCGGGGTCACCGTGGCCCGGATCGACCCGGACACCGGCCGGGTGCTGGAGGGCCCGCTGCCGATGTGGTCGGGCACCGGACTGCGGGACCCGGAGGCCCCGCACCTGTACCGGATCGGCGACTGGTGGTACCTGCTGCTCGCCGAGGGCGGCACCGCCCTGGGGCACGGTGTCGCGGCCGCCCGCGCGCGTTCGCCGCGCGGCCCGTGGGAACCGGCCCCCGGCAATCCGCTGCTCACCCACCGCGGCACGGGCCTGCCCATCCAGTGCACCGGCCACGGCGACCTGGTCGAGGCGGCCGACGGCAGCTGGTGGATGGTGCTGCTCGGCACCCGGCCCCGCGGCTGGTTCCCCGAGTTCCACGTCCTGGGCCGGGAGACCTTCCTGGCGCCGGTGGAGTGGGCCGACGGCTGGCCCCGGCTGGGTCCGGTGCGCGAGCGGCATCCGGCCCCCGCCGTCTGGGCCCCCGTCGAACAGCCGCCGGTGCGCGACGACTTCACCGCCGCGGTGCTCGCGCCGCACTGGATATCGCCGCGGCGGAGGCCCGAGGGCTCCTGGTCGCTGACCGAACGGCCCGGCCGGCTCACCCTGACCGCCACCGGCGACAGCCTCGACCGGCCCGGGCACACCTTCGTCGGCCGCCGCCAGCAGCACCACGACTGCCGGGCCGCGGCGCTGCTGGAACCGGGGGCGGCGCGGGCCGGACTGTCGGTCCGCCTGGACGAGGCCCACCACTACGACCTGGAGGTGAGCGCGGGCACGGCGGCCGTGATCGCGCGGATCGGTCCGCTGCGGCAGCGCGTCGCCGAGCACCCGCTGCCGGCCGGTCCCGTGACCCTGGCCGTCGAGATCCGCGCGACCCGGCAGCCGGGACCGCCGCACGGCCCGGACCTCCTGGCCTTCTCCGTCGAGACCGCCGGGGGAACCGTCCCGCTCGCCGAACTCGACGGCCGTTACCTCTCCACCGAGGTGGCCGCCGGCTTCACCGGCCGGGTCATCGGGATGTACGTCACCGAGGGCAGCGCGGCCTTCGACTGGTTCGCGTACGAGCCGGTCACGCCCGCACCCTGACCTCCGCCCCCAGGCAGGCGCTCGAAACTTTCGGCGGCGCGGCGGGCCGTGCATCGGGGCCGGTACGCACGGCGTGTGCGTGGCCGGCCCCTGGTGTGTGTCGTGCCGCGCTCAGGCGGCGGTCATCACCTGTTCCGCACCCAGCGGGCGGTGCGGGGCGATGATGCTGCCGTCGGGCAGCAGCTCACCGGTGTCCTCGAAGAGCAGGACGCCGTTGCACAGCAGGCTCCACCCCTGCTCCGGGTGGTGCGCCACGAGGCGGGCGGACTCCCGGTCGGCGGATTCGGCTGGCGGGCACGGTGGCTGGTGCTGGCACATGGGCGGGATCTTTCCCTCTGTCGTGAACATGTCCGTCCCCCGTGAATGAAGAGTCGGTCTGCGCCCAGTGTTCTCTCCTGCGTGTCATTCCGCAGGGATTTCGCAGCACCGCTTCTCACAGATTCAAGACGCGTCACCCGCGCGGGCGGTTCAGCCCAACTGTGCGGTCCCTTCGGGTGGTTCGCACTGGCCGGATGTGACTAGTCCGGCGGGGAGAGGCCCGGCGGAGCCCGGAACATCACCGTACCCCGCTTCCCGGGCGGGAAGCGGGGTACGCGGGCGACGGTCAGGCAGGCGAGCCGAGCGCCGGTGAGCCCAGCAGTGGGAGAGGAGTCGCCCGATGGGTCAGTACCGGAAGCAGCTCGGCGACCCGGAACGGACGGTGTGCCGGGATGCCCGGCGGGGCCGGTGCCAGCGGGACGAGCAGGTCACCGGCGGCCGGATGGCCCCCGGTGCCGTCACCGGAGCGGTCGCCGTGCAGCCACAGGGTGAGCATGTACAGGCCGGGAACGGAGAGCAGTCTCGCCTGGTACGGCTGGGGCAGCGCCTCGGCCTGCTCCAGGGCGCGTTCGGTGGAGGCGACGTACGGGCCCTCGAAGAAGTGCGAGAAGGCCCAGCCGTCCGGAGTGAGCATGGTCTCGGCCGCGGCCACCGCGCGGTCGCCGCACCGGATCAGGAACCGCCAGCCGGCCAGCCTGGTCGCGGACAGGCCTTGGGCGGTGATCCGGTCCAACACGTGGACGGGGAGCGGGAGTTCGGGTGTCGCAGGTCCCTGCGCGGCACGCAGGGCGGGAGTACGGGCCTCATGGACCGCGGTGGGGGAACCGAGGGCCGTGAGGACGGAGCGCAGGGCGGGCGCGGGGGCCGGGGGTATGTGCAGCGGCATGTGGGTCGCCTCTCATTAGACAGGCGCGGCGGCGCGAGGAAGTGGGGCGGACGGCGCTGTCTGCTCACGGAAGGCGCGAGAGGTGGGAGCCCGGATCGGTGTGACGAGGGTGCGGCTCGGCCTGCCGCCCGTCAATCGGTACGGCGGAAACTCCGCGGCAACCAGCACCGAAGGGTGCCACCCTGTGCCTTGTGGACGGAGTTTATACGACGCGTGTTCGGCCGATGTTTCGGCTATCTGAATCCGGTTGACCGGACAAGGGCGAATTAGGCCGTCGATGTGCGGAACTCATCCCGATTTTCCGTGCGGCGCGCGCCGCTGACCTCGCCATACGCGCGGGTAACGGTCGGCCGAATGGCGTCGGCGTTTTTCATGAGGCGTTCGGGGCACTTGATGGTCAACGTGCGGCATGCCTCGTGAATGTGCCGCCGGGAACATCTGACAGAGTAGCGGGCGACAGGCCCGCGCGGGACGTTATCGATCGCTTCGGCTGGGCATCATCCCTCCTGACCCGGGAGAGCCCGGCGGCCGGATCGTCGGCCCGCCCATCCGAGGAGGGACACTTCGATGGGGGAGAAGGTCGTGGCGGGGCGGTCCGACCTGTCCGATCGCCAGCGCTACCGTGAAAAGCTCCAGAAGTGCCTCACGGGACTGGAGCGGCTACTGCGGGAGAAGCGGTTCGACCGTCCAAAGAACCTCATGGGCGTCGAGATCGAATTGAATCTCGCGGGGCCCGACGGTATGCCGAAAATGTTGAACGGGCAGGTACTGGAGCGCATCGCGAGCCGCGATTTCCAAACAGAGCTGGCCATGTTCAACCTTGAAGTCAACATAGCTCCACACCGCTTGGGCGACCGGGTATTCGACCGGCTCGCCGAGGAACTGCGCACGTCGCTGGCCTACGCCGACCGCAAGGCGGCCGAGGTCGACGCGGGCATCGTGATGATCGGGATCCTGCCCACCCTGGGCCGGGACGACCTGGTCTCCTCCAACCTCTCGGAGGTCGACCGCTACACCCTCCTCAACAACCAGATCGTCGCCGCGCGCGGCGAGGACTTCCGGCTCGACATCGACGGCGTGGAGCACCTCGTCTGCACGTCCAAGTCGATCGTGCCCGAGGCCGCGTGCACCTCGGTGCAGCTGCACCTCCAGGTCACCCCGGGGCGGTTCGCGGACGTGTGGAACGCCGCCCAGGCGGCGAGCGCCGCGCAGATCGCCGTCGGCGCCAACTCCCCGTTCCTCTTCGGGCACGAACTGTGGCGCGAGTCCCGGCCCCCGCTGTTCCTCCAGTCCACCGACACCCGGCCGCCCGAACTCCAGGCGCAGGGCGTACGGCCGCGCACCTGGTTCGGCGAGCGGTGGATCTCCTCCGCCTACGACCTGTTCGAGGAGAACCTGCGCTACTTCCCGGCGCTGCTGCCGATCTGCGACGACGAGGAGCCGCTGGAGGTCATCGAGGCCGGCGGGGTCCCCGGACTCGCCGAACTCGTGCTGCACAACGGCACGATCTACCGCTGGAACCGGCCGGTGTACGGCATCGCGGACGGCGTGCCGCACCTGCGCGTGGAGAACCGGGTCCTGCCCGCCGGGCCGACCATCACCGACGTCATCGCCAACGCGGCCTTCTACTACGGCCTCGTGCGCGCCCTCGCCGAGGAGCCCCGGCCGGTGTGGACGCGGCTGCCGTTCGCCGCGGCCGAGGCGAACTTCGACGCGGCGTGCCGGTACGGCATCGACGCCCGCTTCGTCTGGCCCCGGCGGGGACGCTACGGCGGCACGGGCGAGATCGACGCGGTCACGCTGGTCCGCGACGAGCTGCTGCCGCTCGCCGCGGCCGGGCTGGACGCTTGGGGCGTGGAGGCCGCGGACCGGGATCTCTACCTGGGCGTGATCGAGGAGCGCTGCCGGCGCCGGGTCAACGGGGCGTCCTGGCAGACGGCCACGTTCCACCAGGCGCTGGAGCGCGGGCTGTCCCGCGACGCGGCGCTGGCGGCGACCACGCGGCGCTACGCCGAGCTGATGCACGGCGGCGAGCCGGTCCACACCTGGCCGGTGGGCCTGCCCGCCCCGGCACTCACGGGCTGACGACTGGGGGCGGCGACTGGCGAGCGGACGACGGCGTACGGCGGGCGCGGGCCTGGGCTTGGTTGATCTGTGGAGCACCGGGCGCCGCGCCGCCGGGCGTCGAAGGCAGGGGCGTGGGTGGGCTCGGGCGCTGAAGGCGGGCGCGTTGGTCGCCGGATGCGGGGGCGCGTGATCGGCGGGCCCCGGCGTGGCCCGGACGCGAGACCCTGGCCGTCTGCCGTCTGCCGTCTGCCGTCTGCCGTCTGCCGTCTGCCGTCTGCCGTCTGCCGTCTGCCGTCTGCCAGGGGGCGAGGGGGCGAGGGGCCGGGGTGGTGTAAGGGGCTGCCGGGTTCTTCTGCGATCCTTGCGGGCGAACGGTGGGCCGGGGGCCCACGAGCCGGCAGGAGGTTGACTCGGTGGCCGATTCCTCGGTGCGGACGCCCGGCCCGCGGCGGATGCTGCGGGACGAGACGCTGCTCGTGCTGGCGCTCTCGCTCGGGGCGAGCGGAGTGTCCGCGCTGATCAGTTTCATCGGCTCGGTCACCAAGCCGGGCGGTCTCAAGGACCAGGCCGCCACCCTCAACGCCTCCGCCGCGCCCGGCCGTCCCTGGCTGGACCTGGCCTGGCAGCTCTTCGGCATCGCCACCGCACTGGTCCCCGTGGCGCTCGTCGCCCACCTGCTGCTGCGCGAGGGCACGGGGCTGCGCGCCCTCGGCTTCGACCGCACCCGGCCCTGGTCGGACCTGGCCCGGGGCGCCGGGGTCGCGGCCGTGATCGGCAGCACCGGCATCGCCTTCTACCTGGCCGCCCGCGGCCTCGGCTTCAACCTCACCGTCGTACCCGAGGCACTGCCGGACGTGTGGTGGAAGTACCCGGTCCTGGTGCTGTCGGCGGTGCAGAACGCGGTGCTCGAAGAGGTCATCGTCGTCGGCTATCTGCTGCGCCGGCTCGGGCAGCTGGGCTGGTCGCCGGGGGCCGCGCTGCTGGCCGCCGCGGTCCTGCGCGGCTCCTACCACCTCTACCAGGGCATCGGCGGCTTTCTCGGCAACCTGGCCATGGGCGTGGTGTTCGTCTGGCTGTACCGCCGCTGGGGGCGGGTCGGCCCGCTGGTCGTCGCGCACTCGCTGCTCGACATCGGGGCCTTCGTCGGTTACGCCCTCCTCGCCGGCAAGGTGGGCTGGCTGCCGACGGCCTGACCGCGCAGGCCGCCGGCGGGCCGCTCAGGCGCGCAGTTCGCCCTCGATGACCGTCACCGCTCGGCCGGTGAGCAGGGTGCGCTCGCCGCGCAGGCCGGTACGGACCAGCCCGGAGCGGCGGGAGGCCTGGAGCCCGGTGAGATCGTCGCGGCCGAGCCGGGCGGACCAGTGCGGGGCGAGCGCGGTGTGGGCGCTGCCGGTCACCGGGTCCTCGTCGATGCCGACGTTCGGGAAGAAGCAGCGGGAGACGTAGTCGTAGCCCAGGGACGCGTCCTCGGCGCGGGCCGTGGCGATGATGCCGCGCGAGGAGTAGGCGCCGAGGGACTTGGTGTCGGGGGAGAGAGCGAGGACGGCCTTCTCGTCGGCCAGTTCCACCAGCAGGTCGCCGACGTTCGGGCCGGTGTCGAAGGCGGCGACCGGCTGCGCGCCGAGCGCCTCGGCGACCCCGGCCGGGATCTCGACCGGGGTGAGCGGAGCGGTCGGGAAGTCGAGGGTGAGCGGACCGTCCGGGGCGGGCGTGGCGGTCAGCACGCCGCTGCGGGTGGCGAACCGCACCGGTCCCTCGTGGGCGCCGGTGGTGTGCAGGACGTGGGCCGTGGCGAGGGTGGCGTGCCCGCACATGGCGACCTCGGCGACGGGGGTGAACCAGCGCAGCGCCCAGTCGGCGTCACCGCCCGCGGGCAGCCGGTGCGCGAACGCGGTCTCGGCGTGGTTCACCTCCATCGCCACGTTCTGCAGCCAGTCGTCGTCCGGGAAGACGTCGTCGAGGATCAGGACCCCGGCCGGGTTGCCGGCGAACGGTCGGTCGGTGAAGGCGTCCACGATTCGAATGCGCATGCAGCCGACGCTAGCGGCTGCCACGGCCCCCGGACCAAGTCCACTTCACGAGTCCCGGCCCGTTTTCCCGCCACGCGCCGCCCGGGACCGCCGACTGCTCCCGGCGGTGACGTCAGGCTTGGCGGGCAGAGGTGGTGAGCCGGTCGGCGAGTGCGATGACGAGGTCGCGGAGTTCGTCCGGCCGCTCGATGACGAACGGCCGGTCGAGCGAGGCAAGGACGGGAGGCAACCAGTCGAGCCGCTCTGCTCTCAATTCGACGTGGAACCAGCGCTCGGTGTGCGGATCGCCTTCCGCGGGCGCGGGCCCCTCCACGCTCGCGATACTGGCGGGCAGTCGGGTGCGGATCTGTTCGACCGTCCCATGGATCCGCAGGGTCACTTCGTGCCGGTACGCGGCCTTGGCGAGCCCTGACAGGACGCGCTGTGCCGGATCGAGTTCAGCGGGCGGCTCGAATGAGCCTGGCAGCGTCCTCGCGTCCGCGATGCGATCGAGCCGGAAAGTCCGGTCCTGGCCGATCTCGGGATCGGTGCCCGTGACGTACCACCGGCCCGTATGGGTGACGATCCCGTACGGGTGCAGCGTGCGTTCGCTTCGTCGGCCGTCTCGGGTCGTGTACCTGATCGAGATCGGGCGGCGATGGCGTACCGCATCGGCCATGGCGAGCAGGACCCCTGTCTCCGGGGTGGCCGACTCCCCGGGCGGAGCCGTGAAGGCTAGGGATTCCATGACAGCGTCGAGCCGACGGGCCAGACGCTCGGGCAGTGCCCGGCGGATCTTGGCCGCTGCCGTCTCGCCCGCGGTCTCGGTCGCCGTCAGCAACCCCGTCCTGCGGCCGGCGACGAGGCCGAGCAGCACGGCGAGCGCCTCGTCGTCGTTGAGCATGAGCGGAGGCAGGCGGTACCCGGGGGCGAGACGGTACCCGCCATAACGGCCACGGACCGCCTCGACGGGGATGTCGAGGTCGACCAGGTGGTCCACGTACCGCCGCACGGTGCGCCCGTCGACGCCGAGCCGGTCGGCGAGTTCGGCCACCGTTCTGATGCCGCCCGACTGCAGGAGTTCCAGGAGGGTGAGCACGCGGCTGGTAGGTCGAGCCATGTTCACGAGCCTAGCGTTGATACCGGACCGATTCTGTCCACTATTTGCCCTAGCGTCCGAGGTGCAACGGCTTCACCACCCTGGGGAGAGCACCATGGACTTCGTGTCGATCCGGATCATCACCGGCGACATCGCGCGCCTCGTCGACTTCTACGAGCGAGCCACCGGAGCCCGGGCGGACTGGTCCACCGAGGACTTCGCCGAACTGCGGACCGCCGGCGCGACCCTCGCGATCGGCAGCAGCCGCACCGTGGCACTGTTCGCACCCGGCTCCGCCCGTCCGGCCGACAACAACACCGTGATCATCGAATTCCTCGTCGCCGACGTGGACGGCGTGTACCGGAACCTGGCCGATTTCGTCGCCGACTTCGTGACCGAGCCCACCACGATGCCCTGGGGCAACCGGTCGCTCCTGCTCCGCGACCCCGACGGCAACCTCGTCAACTTCTTCACCCCTGTCACCCCGATGGCCATCGAAAAGTTCGCTCGCTGACGACAGCGCGCCCACCCGGGCGGTGGCCGGTCCGGACAGGGGTATTGTCTGGCGATCGATTCCGATATATCGTTGACGTGTCGCGAAAGTACGCGATGCAGACGTGACTGATCGACGATGGAATGGAGTGATCGCTATGCGGTCCCACGGATTCGAGCGTGGACATCGGCACGAGGGTCCCGGGCGCCGGGGCATGGGCGGGTTCGAGGGCCGGCGGGCCGCCTTCGGGCCGTTCGGGCCGGGCGGCCCGGGGTTCGGCCCCGGCGCGCCCGGATTCGGACCGGGCCCCTGGGGGCCGCGCGGACGGGGCGGCCCGCGCGGGCGGGCGCGCCGCGGTGACGTGCGCGCCTCGATCCTGGCCCTGCTCAAGGACCGGCCCATGCACGGCTACGAGATGATCCAGGAGATCGCCGAACGCAGCGGCGGCGCCTGGAAGCCCAGCCCCGGGTCGGTCTACCCCACTCTCCAGCTCCTGGAGGACGAGGGCCTGATCGCCAGCGAGAGCGAGGGCGGCAAGAAGCTGTTCGCGCTGACCGAAAGCGGCCGCACCGCCGCCGAGGAGGGTCCGGACGCCCCCTGGGAAGAGGCCGGGCGTGGGGTCGACTGGGAGGCCCTCGGCGAGATCCGGCAGGCCGGCTCCGGTCTGATGGAGGCTTTCGCGCAGGTCTGGAAGACGGGCAGCAAGGAACAGCGGGCAAAGGCGCTGGCCGTCGTCAACGACGCCCGCAAGAAGCTGTACCTGATCCTCGCCGAGGAGGACTGAGGCCCGTACGCAAGGCGGCGCGCGCTCCGCGTCGGTATTCGGCCGGATCTCCTCCGTGAGGATGAAATCCGGGCCGGTGACGTCCACTCCGCGTGGGACGCGAAGATGGTTCCCCTCGTGGATGCCCCGTCCCGTTGGGGCTGATGAGGTAGGGGATGTGCAACCCCGTACAGTCCACCGGACCGCTCCCGGCGCAGCGGTTCCGCACCAGGACGGCGCTGCCGGGCTCGACGCCGAGCTGGCAGCGGTGGTGACCGGTGCCCGGCGCAGGGCCGTCCGGGACCGGGACCGCCAGACCGACACCGCCCATCTGCTCCACGCCCTGCTGGAACACGACCCCGGGGCCCGCGCCGCCGTAGGCGAACCGCGTCGGCTCGCCCGGCTCCTCGGCTATCTCGTGCAGCGCAGCATCGGCTACGGACTGCGCTGGCAGCGCAGCGTGGAGGACTCCGCCGCGCTCCCTGCCGTACCCGCGCCGGCCGGCGGTCCCGAGCACCCGGCGGCCGAATCCCCTGGCGGCCCCGGGCATCCGGTGGCAGCCATGTGCGGCTCCAGAGAACCGGCCGCGCGCGTCTGTAGTTCGGGGGACCCAGCCGCGCACGCGCGAAGTCCCAGGGATCCGGCCGCGCACGCGCGCAAGCCTGAGGGTACGGCCGGGTGCGCCCGGGGCCGGTCCGTCGCCGGGCCGGATGTTTCCGTCGCCGGGCGGGACGGTGTGGCCGGTGGCGCCGGGGGCTGGTCGCCCGCCGCCTCCGCCGCGCTCGCGGAGGCCCGGGCCCGCGCCCGGCGCCGGGGCGCGGCCCGCGTCACCGGCACCGACCTGCTCGCCGCGCTCGCCGCGGACCCGCGCTCCCGGGCCGTGGAGGTGCTGGACCGCGCCGGCATCCCGGCCCGCGAACTGCTCGCCCGGATCGAGGCCGGCACCGGCGCGTACGCCGACGACGGCACGCCGGCCCGACGGCGGTCGTCCAGCAACTGAGACAGGTGTCAACAGGAGCGAAGCTCCTGTCGGCGCCTGTCATCATGTGCGGGTGCGTACGTCTGTGAGCAGTCAGGGCAGTCCCGGCAAGGGCGCCGGTCTCGGTCTCGCGCTGGTCTCGGCACTGGCCTTCGGCGGGTCCGGGGTGGCGGCGAAGCCGCTGATCGAGGCGGGACTCGACCCGCTGCACGTGGTGTGGCTGCGGGCGGCCGGCGCCGCCCTGGTGATGCTGCCGGTCGCGGTGCGCCACCGCGGCCTGCCGCGCCGCCGGCCCGCGCTGCTCGCCGGGTTCGGCCTGCTCGCCGTCGCCGGCGTCCAGGCCTGCTACTTCGCCGCGCTCTCCCGGATCCCGGTCGGCGTGGCCCTGCTCATCGAGTACCTGGCGCCCGCCATGGTGCTCGGCTGGGTGCGCTTCGTGCAGCGGCGGCCCGTCACGCGCGCCGCCGCGCTCGGCGTGGTCCTCGCGGCGGCCGGGCTCGCCTGTGTGGTCGAGATCTGGTCCGGGCTGAGCTTCGACGCGCTGGGCCTGCTGCTCGCCCTCGGCGCCGCCTGCTGCCAGGTCGGCTACTTCGTCCTGTCCGACCAGGGCCAGGACCGGGGCGACGCGGCGCCGGACCCGCTCGGAGTCATCGCCTACGGCCTGCTCGTCGGCACCGCCGTGCTGACCGTGGTGGCCCGCCCCTGGACCATGGACTGGTCGGTGCTGGCCGGCCCGGCGGATCTGCACGGCACCGCCGTACCGGCCGGGGTCCTGCTCGCCTGGGTCGTCCTGGTCGCCACGGTGATCGCGTACGTCACCGGGGTGCTGTCCGTGCGCCGGCTGTCGCCGCAGGTCGCCGTCGTCGTCGCCTGCCTGGAGGCGGTCATCGCGACCGTGCTCGCGTGGGTGCTGCTCGGCGAGCACCTGTCCGCGCCGCAGGTGGCCGGCGGCGCGGTCGTCCTGCTCGGCGCGCTCATCGCCCAGTCCGCCACCCCGGCGGACAAGGGCACTCCGGAGCCGGTCGCCCCCGGCGACGGGGAACGGGAGATGTCCGCGCGGGGCAGCGCCGCCTAGGGTCTTTCGTTTGGATCAGGCCGGATCAGGGTGCGGTGCCAGGGCCCGCGAGCCCGGCATGATCCAAATGAGAGGTGCGGACCGGGTACTTCGGGACGGCGGCCCGGCCGGCCGGTCTGGCCGTGCTCGCCTTCGGTGGCTCGGCCGCGACCGTCCGGCGGGCGGCGGACGGGCGTGCTGTGCGTCCCGGCCTCGGCGGCCGGCTGCGGCGCGATGACCCTGCTCACCCGCTGGCCGGGCCGGAACGGCGGTGCCACGCCCGCCGCACCACGGTGGGCGCCTTCGCCGTGAGCAGCCCGGGCCCGAGGGGCGTGGGGCGCTGTGTCACCGGCCGCCGCCGCGCCGGGCCGTCGTCGTTACCGCTGCGCCAGGTAGTCCGGCAGTTCGATGCCGGGGGCCAGGTCCGGATTGGGGACCGCCGTGTCGTAGCCCTTGCGGAGCGGGACGACGCCGGCCCAGTGCGGCAGGGCCAGGTCCTCGGGCTCGTCGCTGGCCGCGCCGGCACGGGTCTTCACCGAGACCTCCTCCAGGTCCAGGCGGATCACCGCGGTGGCGGCCAGCTCCTTCCTGGTCGCGGGCCGGGAGTCGGCGGCCCGGCCCGGTACGACGTGGTCGACCAGCGCGTCCAGGGCCAGCCGTCGCTCCTCCGGGTCGGTGACCTCGTACGCGACGCCGTGCACCACGACCGAGCGGTAGTTGATCGAGTGGTGGAAGGCGGAGCGGGCCAGCACCAGCCCGTCGACATGCGTGACCGTGAGGCACACCGGCAGACCCGGGTCGGCGGCGCCGGCCATCCGTAGCGGACGCGAACCGGTCGAGCCGTGCAGGTACAGCCGCTCGCCGACCCGGCCGTACAGCGTGGGCAGCACCACCGGGGCGCCGTCCCGGACGAAACCGAGGTGGCCGACGTACCCCTCGTCCAGCAGCGCGTGCACCTGCTCCTTGTCGTACGACGCCCGGTCCGGGTAGCGCGTGGGCACGGTCCGGTCGGTCGGGGAGTAGGCGGCGGCCCGGTTGTTCTCGGTCGTGCCCTGCATGA
Organism: Streptomyces sp. NPDC017095; assembly: GCF_044332325.1. Taxonomy (NCBI): domain Bacteria; kingdom Bacillati; phylum Actinomycetota; class Actinomycetes; order Kitasatosporales; family Streptomycetaceae; genus Streptomyces; species Streptomyces sp. NPDC017095. The sequence continues at coordinate 15,432 of NZ_JBIROU010000028.1, read as the reverse complement.
CGGTCCTCCATTGCGGCGAGCTTTGTACTAGTGCATAATGCTGTTTGTGCTAGGAGAATATCGGATCACAGGACGCGGTGCAGCCGATATCGCGGCCGGTATCGAGCAGGCGGTCGGCGACGGAGAGCTGCAACCGGGCCAAGCCCTGCCTCCCATGCGGGAGTTGGCGGCCCGGCTCGGCGTGAATCCGAACACGGTCGCCGCGGCCTATCGCACCCTGCGGGAGCGCGGGGTGATCGAGACGGCGGGCCGCCGGGGCAGCCGGGTGCGCCCCAAGCCCGCCACCACCGGCCGTGAGCAACTGCGCGTCGAGGTGCCCGCGGGCGGCCGTGATCTGTCCACGGGCAACCCCGATCCGGCCCTGCTGCCCCGCCTGGCCCCGGCCCTCGCCGCGGCGGCCGCGCAGGGCGATGCCCGGCCCGTCCGCTACGGCGACGATCCCGTGGACCCGGACCTCGCCCGCCTCGCGCGGGCCGAACTCGACGCCGACGGTGTCCCCGCGGGTCCGCTCACCGTCACCTCCGGCTCCCTCGACGCGATCGAACGCGTCCTCGCCGCGCACCTCAGACCCGGTGACACGGTCGCCGTCGAGGATCCGGGCTGGGGCAGCCTCCTCGACCTCGTGCCCGCCCTCGGCCTGCACCTGGCCCCGGTCGGCGTGGACGACGACGGGCCGCGCGCGGACGACCTGCGCCGCGCCCTGGAATCCGGGGCCCGCGCCCTGATCGTCACCGACCGGGCCCAGAACCCGACCGGCGCCTCGGTCACGGCCACGCGCGCGCGTGCCCTGCGCGCGGTGCTGCGCGACCATCCGGGAACCCTGCTCGTCGAGGACGACCACGGCCACGGCATCGTCGACCTGCCGGTGCACCCGCTCGCCGGCGTCACCCGCCACTGGGCGTTCGTCCGCTCCGTCGCCAAGGCCTACGGCCCCGACCTGCGCCTCGCCGTCCTCACCGGCGACCCCGTCACCGTGGACCGGGTCCGGGGCCGGCTGAGCCTGGGCCCCGGCTGGGTGAGTCTGCTGCTGCAACGGGCCGTGGCCCATCTCCTCACGCACGGCGCGGTGGACCGGGCGGCGGTGGCGCGGGCCTACGGCAGCCGCCGGGACGCCCTCGTCGACGCGCTCGCGGAGCGTGGCGTCACCGCCCACGGCCGCAGCGGCATGAACGTCTGGATCCCGGTCCCGGACGAGACCGGCGCGGTGGCCCGCCTGGTCCAGGCGGGCTGGGCGGTGGCACCGGGAGCCCGCTTCCGCCTCGCCTCACCGCAGGCCGTCCGCGTCACGGTGTCCTCGCTCACTCAGGAGGACGTCATCCCGCTCGCCGACGCGGTGGCGACGGCGGTACGCCCGAGTCCGGCGCGCGTCTACGGCTAGCGCCCTTCGCCTCCCCTGGGGCCTGGTGCGCGTCTGCGGTTAGCGCCTCTCGTATCTCCTGGGGTCTGGCGCGCGTCTGCGGTTAGCGCCTCTCCTGTCTGCTGGGGCCTGGCGCGCGTCTACGGCCGGCGCCCCGCGCATCTCCCGGGGCCCGGCGCGTATCTACGGCTAGCACCGCTTCGTCCCCCCGGGCCCCGGCGCCGCACCCCAGCCCCACAGGCGCGGTCGCCCAGCCCCACAGGCGCGGTCGCCCTCCTCGCCCGCCGCTCAGGCCCGCTTGCCGCGTGCCTGTGTCAGTGCGGCGCCCGCCAGTACGATCACCGCGCCCACCGGCGTCGTCCACCGGAGCGACTCGCCGAGGATCGCCACGCCCGCCGCCGTGGCGATGACCGGGATGAAGTACGTGACCATCTGCGCGGTGGTCGGCCCGACCTCGGCGACCAGGCCGTACTGGATCAGCACCGCGAGTCCGGTCCCAACCGCCCCGAGCGTGGCGACGGCCAGCAGCGGGACGACGGAGAAGTGCTCCGGGACGCTGGTGAACAGGGGCGTCACGATGGCGAGCTGGACCGTGGCCAGCAGCAACTGGCCGCCGGTCATCGACAGATGGGAGTTCCCGGTGCCGGCCAGGGTCCGCCGGACGTAGATCCAGCCCACCGGGTAGCTCAGCGAGGCCAGCAGCGCCATCGTCGTGCCCTTGGCGTCCAGGCCGTGGAAGCCCTGCCAGGCGCCCAGCACGGTCAGCACGCCCAGGAACCCGAGCCCGAGCCCGGCGACCCGGACCCGCGACGGCCGGTCCTCGGACAGGGCGACCAGGGACAGGACCATGCCCCACAGCGGGGACGTGGCGTTGCAGATGCCGGCGAGCGTGGACGGGATCGTCAGCTCGGAGTAGGCGAAGAGGGAGAACGGCAGGGCGTTCAGCAGGAACGCGGCGATCGCCATGCGCCCCCACAGCCGGGCCCCGCGCGGCAGCCGCTCCCGCTTCACGGCCATGGTCACCACCAGCACCGCCGTACCGAACGCCAGCCGGCCCAGGGTGACCTGAAAAGGCGCGTACCCTTCGGTGCCCACCTTGATCAGCAGGAAGCTGAAGCCCCAGATCACGGACAGGGCGCCGAAGCGCAGCCGCCAGTCGAGGCGGCCCCGGGGGAGGCCGGGGGCGGTGGACCGGGTGTGTGTCGACGAGGTGACCGTGCTCATGCCTCCTAGCTTTGCCGGGGGCAACCACGTAGCACAATCGAGATTTCGGCCCCGGTACCTCTTAGAATTTCTTACATGTTGAACCTGGAGCGCCTGCGCACTCTGGACGCGCTGGCCCGGCACGGCTCGGTCAGCGGCGCTGCCGAGGCGCTGCACGTCACCACCTCGGCAGTCTCCCAGCAGCTGGGCAAGCTGGAGCGGGAAATCGGCCAGCGGCTCCTGGCCAAGAACGGCCGGGGCGTGCGGCTCACGGACGCCGGCCGGCTGCTGTCGGAGCACGCGGCACGCATCCTGTCGCAGGCCGAACTCGCCGAGTCCGATCTGGAGGCGCACCGCGGCCAGGCCGTCGGCGAGCTGCGGCTGTCGGCGTTCCCGACCGCGGCCCGCGGACTGTTCCCGGCCGCGCTCGGGGCCCTGCGTGCCGAGCACCCGGGACTGCGGGTGCGCTCCAGCGAGCTGGAACCGGAACAGGGCATCGCGGGCGTCGTCCGCGGCGATCTCGACCTCGCCGTGGTCCTGGACTGGTACAACAAGCCGATGCCCGTGCCCGACGGCCTGGTCAAGGCGCCCCTGCTGGACGACCCGGCCGAGGTCGCCCTGCCCGCCGGGCACCGGCTCGCGGGCCGGGACGAGGTGGATCTGACCGAGTTCGCCGAGGACGAGTGGATCACCTGGGGCGAGGGCGAGTTCTGCCACGAATGGCTGATGTTCACCCTGCGCTCCAAGGGCGTCGAGCCGATCGTCGGCCACCGCGCGGGCGAGACCCACACCCAGCTCGGGCTGGTGGCCGCCGGACTGGGCGTGTGCATCGTGCCGCTGCTGGGCCGGCACCCGGTGCCCGAGGGCGTGGCCCTGGTCCCGCTCAAGCAGCGCCTGCGCCGCCATGTGTACGTGATATGGCGGGCGGACGCCGACCGCCGGCCCTCGATCCGCGCCGCGGTGGAGGCCCTGCGCACGGCGGCACGGAAACTGGGCTGAGCGCCGGGCCCGCGCTGTGGGCCGCCGCGCCCCGGCTATCCGTCGCTCAGTTTCCGGAAGTCCCAGGACACGATCTTCTCCGGGGTCAGCCGGGCCCACGCGTGGCGGCCGTCGTGCGGCATCTCGTCCAGGCCGAAGTACTTGCGCGCGAACAGCGTCTCGGCGGTGTCGAGTTCGGCGCACAGCCCGCCCCGGCGCGGCACCTCGCCCACGGACTCCACCCGGCCGGACAGCTCGGCCCCGCGCAGCGCGTCGTACTCCTCGCCGGAGTCGACCACGACCGCCACCCGCGGATCGCGGCCCAGCTGCGCCCAGCGCCGGCTGCGCACGACGGAGTACAGCCACAGCGAGGTGCCGTCCCAGACGAACCACAGCGGGCTCACGTGCGGTGCCCCGTCGGCCGAGACGGTCGCGACCCGGCAGGTGCGCTGGGTGCCGAGGAACCGGTCCAGTTCGCCGGGCGTCATCATGATCCGCCGGCCCCGGCGCTGCTGACCGACGGTCATGCGGTCCCCTCACTCTTCGCTCGGTGCCGGCGGGCCCCGCGGTGCCGGCGCCGGGACCGCTCAGGCCAGCCTGATCTCGTCACCGGAGACGGTGATCCGCGCCGCGGGCAGCGGGCGGGTCGCGGGCCCCTTGCGCACGCTGCCGTCCGCCGCGGAGAACTCGCTGTGGTGGCACGGACAGACGATCACGCCGTCCGCCACACCGCCCACCGCGCAGCCCTGGTGGGTGCACGTGGACGAGAACGCCTTGTAGGTGCCCGCCGTCGGCTGGGTGACCACGACCCCGTGGTCCTTGAAGACCGTACCGCCTCCCTCGGGAATGTCCGCCGTCTTCGCGAGCGCGGTTCCGCCGCCGTCGGGCGCGGCGCGGTCGGCGCCGGCTCCGGCGGCGACACGGCCGGAGGAGCCGTCGTCCGTGCCGCAGGCGGTCAGGGCGGCGGCGAGCCCCGCCGCCCCGGCCGCCGCCATGACGCCGCGGCGGCCCGGTCCGGCCGCGGGGTGGGGCGATGCGCTGGTCATAGGGGTTCCCTTCCGCAGAGCGTTCCTCGTCGTCCGCCCTGGGGTACGGCCGGGGGAGCGCGGCCGTTCAGCCGCACACGCAAACCGGCTCCGTTCACTGCGAGCGCCGGTGTCCGTCCACCGGTCCGGGCGTCGGCTGACGAGGCGGCGATGAGTTTTCGCGGCCGGGAGAGTCTCACCCCTGTTGTCACACCACAGGAGGAGCACGTGGCTCAGCTGCTGAGAGTCCAGAACTTCAACGTCTCGAGTGACGGGATCGGCGCCGGTGAGGGCCAGAGCCTGGAGAGTCCGTTCGGCCACGCCGTCGACCCGGCGAAGCTGTTCGCCTGGGCCGGTGCCACGGCGAGCTGGCCCATGCGCACCGATCCCGGAGGGAGCCGGGGCCTCGACGACTACTTCACGCGGGACTACGCGCGCAACATCGGTGCGGAGATCATGGGCCGCAACAAGTTCGGGCCCCAGCGCGGGCCCTGGAACGACCACGAGTGGCGCGGCTGGTGGGGTGACGAACCCCCGTTCCGCACCCCGGTGTTCGTCATGACGCACCACCAGCGTCCTTCGTTCACGCTCTCCGACACCACGTTCCACTTCGTCGACGGCGACCCGGCCACGGTCCTGGGGCAGGCGCGGGAGGCGGCGGGAGGAAAGGACGTCCGGCTCGGCGGCGGGGTGACCACCGTCCGGGAGTTCCTGGACGCCGACCTCGTCGACACCCTGCACGTGGCGGTCTCGCCGGTGAAGCTGGGGTCCGGACTACGGCTCTGGGAGTCCCCCGACGAACTGCTCGACCGCTTCCACCTGGAGGTCGTGCCCAGCCCGAGCGGCGTGACGCACCACCTCTTCTGGCGAAAGTAACCAACCCTCAGGGCCGGCCCCGCCGGCCCCGCTCGGCTGCTGTACCCCCCCGCGAGTCGGGGCACTCCTCCCCGGCTGTCACGCTTGGTTACTATGCTCACTTCGTGCCGGAGGCCGGAAGCAAGGGCGCACCGCCGTCGACGGGTGAGTCGGACGTGGCCGTCCCGAGCAAGGCAAGTGAGCGGGGAAGCCGTAGAAAATGTTGAGAGAAGTCACCGCTACCCGCTACATCACGCCGCTGCGTGAGGGCGGCTCGCTGCCGGGGCTCGTCGAGGCCGACGACTTCGGGACCTACGTCATCAAGTTCACCGGCGCCGGACAGGGCCGCAAGACCCTGGTCGCCGAGGTGGTGTGCGGCGAACTCGCCCGGCGCCTCGGCTTCCGCATGCCCCGGCTGGTCACCGTCGGTCTGGACCCGGTCCTCGGGCTCGGCGAGCCGGAGCAGCAGGTGCAGGACCTGCTCCGGCACAGCGGCGGCGCCAACCTCGGCATGGACTTCCTGTCCGGCGCCCTCGGCTACGACCCGCTCGCCTTCCCGGTGGACCCCGGGGAGGCCGGCCGGATCGTCTGGTTCGACGCGCTGATCAACAACGTCGACCGCTCCTGGCGCAACCCCAACCTGCTCGTGCACCACGGCGAGCTGTGGCTCATCGACCACGGCGCCACGATGATCTGGCACCACAACTGGCCCGGTGCCCAGACCTCGGCGGCCCGCCCCTACGACGCCTCCGACCACGCCCTCGCCCGCTTCGCCCCGGACGTGTCCGCCGCCGCGGCCGAGCTGGCGCCGCGGATCACCGAGGAGCTGCTCGCCGAGGTCACCGCCGAGATCCCGGACGTCTGGCTCGCCGGCGAACCGGGTTTCGACACCCCGGACGACCTGCGCCGGGCCTACGCGCGGCCGCTGCTCGCCCGGGCGGCCGTCATCGCCGACCGGATCACCGGCATCGGCACCGGAGCGAAGGAGAGCATGTGAGCGAGCGGCACATCCACATGGCCGGTCACGTCACCGAGCGGCACATCACCCGGGCGGGCCAGGGCGGCGACCGGGACGTGTTCGAGTACGCGCTGCTGCGGGTCGTACCGCGAGTGGAACGCGGGGAGTGCATCAACGCGGGCGTGCTCGTGTACTGCCGGGCCCGCGGTTACGTCGGCGCCCGCACCCATCTGGACGAGGCCCGGCTGCTCGCCCTGGACCCGGCCGCGGACGTGGCCGGGGTGCGTGCCGCGCTCGACGCGATCGAGCGGACGTGCGCGGGCGGCGAGCAGGCCGGGCAGGCGGCCGGCGACGACGCGGGGCGCCGCTACCGCTGGCTGGTCGCGCCCCGCTCCACCGTGGTCCAGCCCGGACCCGTGCACACCGGTCTGACCGCCGACCCGGCCGCCGAGACGGAGCGCTTGCTCGACCTCCTGGTGAGGTAATGGATCACACCGGCCGATGCGCCGTTGACACCGCGTGCCAGGGCTTCTAGCGTCACGGGTACCGAAGGTACTAAGCGGTCGCTCACCGCACGAGGGGACTCTCTCCGAGGGTCCGCCAGGTTCTCTCAAGGGCGAGGAGAAACAGCATGTCCACCACCGAACAGCGGGTCGCGGTAGTCACCGGCGCGGCGCGCGGCATCGGCGCCGCCACCGCCGTACGGCTGGCCGCCGAAGGCCACGCGGTCGCCGTGATCGACCTCGACGAGGCCGCCTGCAAGGACACCGTCGAGAAGATCACCGCCGCCGGCGGCACCGCCCTCGCGGTCGGCGCCGACGTCAGTGACGAGGCGCAGGTCGAGGCGGCCGTCGCCCGGATCGCCGAGGAGCTGGGCGCCCCGGTGATCCTGGTCAACAACGCGGGCGTGCTGCGCGACAACCTGCTGTTCAAGATGAGCGTCTCCGACTGGGACACGGTCCTGAACGTGCACCTGCGCGGCTCGTTCCTGATGACCAAGGCGGTGCAGAAGCACATGGTCGACGCCGGCTGGGGCCGGATCGTCAACCTCTCCTCCTCCTCGGCGCTCGGCAACCGCGGCCAGGTCAACTACTCGGCCGCCAAGGCCGGTCTCCAGGGCTTCACCAAGACCCTCGCCATCGAGCTGGGCAAGTTCGGCATCACCGCCAACGCCGTCGCCCCGGGCTTCATCGCCACCGAGATGACCAAGGCCACCGCCGACCGCGTCGGCATGGGCTTCGAGGACTTCAAGAAGGCCGCCGCCACCCAGATCCCGGTGCAGCGCGTCGGCGAGCCCGAGGACATCGCCAACGCCATCGCCTTCTTCACCGGCGAGGCCGCCGGCTTCGTCTCCGGCCAGGTGCTGTACGTCGCCGGCGGACCGCTCAACTAAGGGACCAGGCACATGACTTCCGCTGAACTCTCCGGCAAGGTCGCGATCGTCACGGGTGCGAGCCGCGGTATCGGCTACGGCATCGCCGAGGCCATGGTGGCCCGCGGCGACCGCGTCTGCCTCACCGGCCGGGGCGAGGACGCCCTGACGGAGGCCGTCGAGCGGCTCGGCGCCGACCGGGCCATCGCCGTGGCCGGCAAGGCGCACGACCTCGACCACCAGACCGAGGTCGTCGAGCGCACCATGGCGGCCTTCGGCCGCGTCGACTTCCTGGTCAACAACGCGGGCACCAACCCGGTCTTCGGCCCCCTCGCGGACCTCGACCCGGACGTCGCCCGCAAGGTCTTCGAGACCAACGTGGTCTCCGCCCTCGGCTTCGCCCAGAAGACCTGGCACGCCTGGCAGAAGGAGAACGGCGGCGCGATCGTCAACATCGCCTCGGTCGCCGGTCTCGCGCCCTCGCCGTTCATCGGCGCCTACGGCGTCAGCAAGGCCGCGATGATCAACCTGACCCAGCAGCTCGCGCACGAGTTCGCGCCGCGGGTACGGGTCAACGCGATCGCCCCGGCCGTGGTCAAGACCAAGTTCGCCAAGGCCCTGTACGAGGGCCGCGAGGAGGAGGCCGCGGCCGCCTACCCGCTCGGCCGGCTCGGCGTGCCCTCCGACATCGGCGGCGCCGCCGCGTTCCTCACCTCCGCGCAGTCCGACTGGGTCACCGGTCAGACGCTCGTCGTCGACGGCGGCATCTTCCTCAACGCCGGCGTGAGCTGAGCCCGACGGTACCGGGCGCCGATTTCCGGACGGATCGGCGCCCGGAACACCCGTGACGTCCGCTCGGCGGACTGACAACGTCGTCATCGCCGAATCGATCAAGAAGCCCTGTTCCAGGGGAGGTTCAGCCACCGGGACGCTGCGGTATGGTCTGCCGACCCTTGGTATGGCAGATCGAGGAGCGTGCGCGTGTTCAACCGGAACCGATTCCTGCGGAGCGTCGCGGCGATCGCGTCCCTAACGCTGGCCGCCGGATGCGGGGTGCTGTCCGACGGCGGTGGCGACGACCGGGGTGCGATCGTCGTGGGCACCACCAGCGCCCCCAGCACGCTGGACCCCGCCGGCGCCTGGGACGGCTCCTGGGAGCTGTACCGGAACATCTTCCAGACGCTCCTCGCCTACCCGAACGGCGCCACCACCCCGCAGCCCGACGCCGCCGGGAGCTGCGAGTTCACCGACTCCACGAGCCGCACCTACCACTGCCGGCTGCGCTCCGGGCTGACGTTCTCCGACGGCGACCCGCTGACCGCCGAGGCGGTGCGGCACTCGATCGACCGCATCCGCGCCATCAACGCCCGCGGCGGCCCAGCCGGACTGCTCGGCAGCCTGGACCGCGTGGAGACGTCGGGTGACCGCGACATCGTCTTCCACCTCAACCAGCCCGACGCCACCTTCCCGTTCGTGCTGGCCACCCCGGCCATGTCCCTCGTCGACCCGGACGACTACCCGGCCCACTCCCTGCGCAAGGACAGCGACGTGCACGGCTCCGGGCCGTACCGGCTCCAGTCCTACGAGGAGGGCGCCGAGGCCGTCCTGGTCCGCAACGACCACTACAAGGGCTTCGCCAAGCGGCAGAACGACGCGGTGACCGTCCGCTACTTCAAGGACTCCGCGGGCATGGTCAAGGCGCTGCGGGACAAGCAGGTCGACGTCACCTACCGCGGCCTGGCCGCCGACGACATCCTCGCCCTCCAGGAACACGACAACGAGAACCTGCAACTGTTCGACGGCGCCGGCACCGACATCAGCTACCTGGTGTTCAACCCCCAGGACCCGTGGGCCAGACAGCCCGCCGTACGCAAGGCCGTCGCCCAGCTCGTGGACCGGGGCGCGATCGCGCACAAGGTCTACAAGGACACCGTCGACCCGCTGTACTCGATGGTCCCCAAGGGTCTGACCGGCCACTCCACCGGCTTCTTCGACGACTACGGCGATCCCAGCGCGGCCAAGGCCCGCACGATCCTCTCCGACGCCGGCATCACCCGGCGCGTCCCGCTCACCTTCTGGTACACCACCGACCGCTACGGCTCCGAGACCGCCCGGATGTTCCAGGAGCTGAAGAAGCAGCTGGACGGCTCGGGCCTGTTCGCCATCACCCTCCGAAGCCGCCCCTGGAAGAGCTACGTCCTCGGCTACCAGAAGCACGAATACCCGGTGTTCGGACGCGGCTGGTTCCCGGACTTCCCCGACCCCGACAACTTCATCGCCCCGTTCGTCGGCGAGGACAACGCCCTCGGCACGCCCTACCCGGCCAAGGAGATCACCGGCCGGCTGCTGCCCCACGCGCGCGCCGAGAGCGACCGCGCCCGGACCGTCAAGGACGTGGAGGCGGCCCAGCGGATCATGGTGGACGACGCCCGGCTGCTCCCCCTGTGGCAGGGCCGGCAGTTCGTGGCGGCCAGCGTCGACATCTCCGGCGGCGAACAGGCCCTGGACCCGTCGACGATCATGATGATGTGGACGCTGCACCGCAAGACCAGCTGGTGAACCACCCTCACGGCACCGGTTGTCAGTGGTCGCCTGTAGGTTCGGGAGCCTGGAAGTGGACCGACACCGTGAGGACGTTGACGTGACCGACATCGCCATGCTGCCCGAGTCCTGGCGCGGGGTTCTGGGCGACGAACTGCAGCAGCCCTACTTCAAGGAGCTGACCGAGTTCGTCGAGGAGGAGCGGGCGAAGGGCCCCGTCTACCCGCCGCGTGAGGAGGTCTTCGCCGCGCTGGACGCGACGCCGTACGAGCAGGTCAAGGTCCTCGTCCTCGGCCAGGACCCGTACCACGGCGAGGGCCAGGGCCACGGCCTGTGCTTCTCGGTCCGTCCCGGCGTGAAGACCCCGCCGTCCCTGCGGAACATCTACAAGGAGATGCAGCAGGAGCTGGGCCTGCCCGTACCGGACAACGGCTATCTGATGCCGTGGGCCCGGCAGGGCGTGCTGCTGCTCAACGCGGTCCTCACCGTCCGGGCCGGCGAGGCCAACTCCCACAAGGGCAAGGGCTGGGAGAAGTTCACCGACGCCGTGATCCGCGCGGTGGTCTCCCGGCCCGACCCGGCGGTCTTCGTGCTGTGGGGCAACTACGCGCAGAAGAAGCTCCCGCTGATCGACGAGACCCGGCACGCGGTGGTCAAGGGCGCGCACCCCTCGCCGCTGTCCGCGAAGAAGTTCTTCGGCTCCCGCCCGTTCACCCAGATCAACGAGGCGATCGCCCGCCAGGGCCACGAGCCGATCGACTGGCGCATCCCCGACCTGGGCTGACGGCCGGGGACCCGGGCGGGGGGCCGTGACCGGGCCACCGGTGCGCCGCGGGACGGCGCCGCCTGACCGGGAATCCGCGGTCCGCCGGTTAGCGTCGGGAGCGGACAACCGACGACGGCCCGGAGGGACCCCGTGGCGGAGCGACAGGAGCAGGCGGCCCCCGATGCCGTGCTGACGCGGATCGGGCAGGTCGTGATGCTGCACCACGGCGGCGACCGCGAGGAGGCCCGCAGCCGTTTCCTGGACCTGTGGGCGGAGATCGGCGAGGACGGCGACCCGCTGCACCGCTGCACCCTCGCCCACTACCTCGCCGACACCCAGGACGACCCGGCGGACGAACTGGCCTGGGACCTCAGGGCGTTGTCGGCGGCCGGGGAACTGGCCGGCGGCCGCGCGGGCGGCGATCCGGCCGGCGTGCGGGGCTTCCTCTCCTCCCTGCACCTGAACCTGGCCGCCGACTACGCCAAGCTGGGCCGCACCGAGGCCGCCCACAGCCATCTGCGCCGGGCCCGCGCCGCGGCGGCCGCCCTCGCCGACGACGGCTACGGCGAGCAGGTCCGGTCGGAGATCAGCCGCCTGGCACGGCGGCTCGGCGAGGACGGCACCCCGGACCCGGAGAGCCCGGGACCGTTCCGGCGCAGGTGACGGGAGCGGCTCACGGGCCGTAGACCTGGGCGCAGATCCTCGCCTCCGGGCTGTCCTGGCGCCAGCCTCCGTAGGCCCTGCCCAGCGCGCAGACGTCCGAGGGCCTGGGTGGGGCCGGGACGGCGCGCGGGGAACGGGCCGGGCGCGGCGGCCGGTGGCCGGGTGCGGCCGGGACACGCGGCCGGACGGGCGGTCCGGACGGTGCCGCGCGCCGGGGCACAGCGGTCCGCTCCAGCGCCTCGGCGGCCGGTTCCCGTGCCTTCCCCGGCCGCGCGCCGCCGTCCGGACGGGCCGCGGCCGGCTGCGAACGCGCCGGACCCGGAGCCGTCGGGTGCCCTACCGTCACACAGCCGCCGAGGGCCGAGACGGCCACGGTGACCAGAAGCGCTGCGGTGGTCGTGGTTCGATGCACCCGCGCCACTCTGCTGGTCCGGCGCCCGGCCCGGGGCCATGCCGCCCCAGCCCGTGCGCCGTACGGGTGATCCCGTACCCCGTGCGGAGGTCTCCGCGGCGCCCCGGCTGACGCCCGTATGCTTCCGCAAGGCACCACACAGGCAAGGCGTAAGGGGAGAGCAAGTGAAGGTCGGCTGCATCGGACTCGGGGACATCGCGCAGAAGGCGTATCTGCCGGTGCTCGGCACGCAGCCGGGAGTGGACCTGCACCTGCACACCCGCACCCCCGCCACCCTGGACCGGGTCGCGGACGGCCTGCGCCTGCCCGCACGGCAGCGGCACACCACGCTGGACTCGCTGCTCGCCGCCGGCCTGGACGCGGCCTTCGTGCACGCGCCCACCGACGTCCACCCCGAGATCGTCACCCGGCTGCTGGAGGCCGGCGTCCCGACGTACGTCGACAAGCCGCTCGCCTACGAACTCGCCGACTCCCGGCGGCTGGTCGACCTCGCCGAGCAGCGCGGTGTCTCCCTGACGGTCGGCTTCAACCGCCGGTACGCGCCCGGGTACGCGCAGTGCCTGGACCACCCGCGCGAGCTGATCCTCCTGCAGAAGAACCGCACCGGGCTGCCCGAGGAACCGCGCGCGATGATCCTGGACGACTTCATCCACGTCGTCGACACCCTGCGGTTCCTGGTGCCCGGCCCGGTCGACGACATCACCGTCCGCGCCCGCGCCAAGGAGGGGCTGCTCCACCACGTGGTGCTCCAGCTCGCCGGGGACGGCTTCACCGCGCTCGGCGTGATGAACCGGCTCAGCGGCTCCAGCGAGGAGATCCTGGAGGTGTCCGGGCAGGACACCAAGCGCCAGGTGGTCAACCTCGCCGAGGTGATCGACCACAAGGGCCAGCCCACCGTGCGCCGGCGCGGCGACTGGGTGCCGGTGGCCCGCCAGCGCGGCATCGAGCAGGTGGTGCTCGCCTTCCTCGACGCCGTACGGGCCGGACAGGTGCTCAGCGCGAGGGACGCACTGGCGAGTCATGAGCTGTGCGAGCGCGTGGTACGCGCGGTGCGGGACGGGGCCGGCGCGGCCTGAGCGCCCGGACGCCCTCCGTCACGGCCAGCGCGGCCAGCACCAGCAGCGCGCCGAGCGCGGGCCAGTCGCCGTAGCGGACGTACGGCGTGCTGCCGTGCGCCAGCGGTACGTCGTACACCCGGGCGGCGCGTGCGCCGGTGCCGAGCCACGGGCCGAGGCGCCGCCCGTCGGGGCCGTACACCGCCGTCACGCCCGTGAGGGTGGCGTGCACCATCGGGCGGCCGGTCTCGGCGGCGCGCAGCGCGGCCAGCGAGGCATGCTGCCCGGGCGCCCAGCTGTGCTGGAAGGACGAGGTGGAGGACTGGCCGAGGAGGACGTCCGCGCCGTCCTCGGCGAGATGCCGGCTCATGTCCGGGAAGGCGGTCTCGAAGCAGATCAGCGGGCCGACCCGCAGCCCGTGCCCGACGTCCAGCACGGTCTGCGCGGTGCCCCGGCGCCGGTCCTCGCCGGCGGCCCGGCCCACGGAGGTGGCCCAGCCCAGCAGCGAACGGGCCGGTATGTACTCGCCGAACGGGACCAGCCGCATCTTGTCGTACCGGCCGCCGGTCGGACCGTCCGGGCCGACCAGCACCGCACTCTTGTAGATGCCGGGCCGGTCGGAGCGGCGGGCGTCCACGTTCACCAGCACGTCGGCGCCGGTCGCACGGGACAGCGCCGCCAGCCGCCGGGCCAGGGCGGGCCGGCCGGCCAGGTCGGAGCCGACGCTGGACTCGCCCCACACCACCAGGTCGACGTCCTGTCCGGCGAGCCGCCGGGTCAGCCGCTCCTCCTCGTCGAACCGCCGGTCACCGCTGTCCGTCCCGGCCACGACACCCGGCTGTACGACGGCGATCCGCACCCGCCCGTCGACCTCCGGGCGCGGCGCCCACCCCCACGCGGCCGAGGCCACCGCGGCCGTGGCGACCAGCGAGGCCACGGCCGGCACACGCGCGGTCCGCACCGCCACCAGCACGGCCACCGCCACGTTGACGGCCACCACCAGGAAGCTGAGCAGCCACACCCCGCCGACCGAGGCCAGCCGCAGCGCCGGCTCCACCTGCCACTGGCTGGCACCCAGCATGCCCCACGGCCCGCCGAGCCCCTGCCAGGACCGGACCAGCTCCACCGCCAGCCAGGCCGACGGCAGCACCAGCAGAGCGGCGGCGGCCCGGCCCGGCGACGGCACCCCGCCCAGGAGGCGGTGCACCAGCAGACCCCACGGCGCCCACAACAGGCCCAACAGCGCGGCTATCAGGAAGATGAACACGTGCAGGCTCGGCAGCAGCCAGTGGTGGACGGCCACCAGGAAGCCGAAGCCGCCGCACCAGCCGTCGTACGCGGCCCGGCGCCCGGTCGGCGCCGAACGCGCCAGCAGGATCCACGGCACCAGGGCGACGTAGGCGAACCACCACAGGGAAGGGGCCGGGAACGCGAGCACGGGCAGCGCGCCGAGGAGCGCGGCGGCGGCCGAGCGGCGCCAGGGGGAGGTCAGCAGGCGGTTGATCGTCCTCATAAGGACCCTCCCTACCCAGCTGTCGTTCCCGTGTGCGCCGGACGTGGTGCCGGCGTGTCCCGGAACGCGGGCCGGGTGCCGCCTCCCGGCCGTCTCCTACGGGGCGCCGGTCCCGTCGGCCGCCCGGCGGCGCCACTTCTCGTGGACGACGACCTCGCGCAGCCGCCAGCCGTCCGGGGTGCGCAGCAGCCCGAAGTCGTACCGGCCGCCGCACAGCAGATCCGGTGCGGGGCCGGCGGAACCGGCGAGGCGCAGGGGGCTGAGGTAGTCGGCGCGCACCCGCGCGGTGTCGCCGGTGTCCTGCTCCAACGCACCGAACCGTACCTGCCGGTTGACGATCAGATGCTGGCGCGGGGCGGACAGGGCCAGGCTCTCGGCGAGCCAGACCGCGACCTGTTCCGTCTCGCCCTCGATACCGCCCGCCGAGCGGTAGTCGGCCCGCCCGTCCGCCGTGAACAGCGTCCGGTACGCCGCCCAGTCACCGTCGTCCACCGCCACCGCGTACGCGGTGACCAGGTCGTCCACGGCCAGCCGGTCCCTTACCGTCGCGAACTCCGTACGCTGCGTCATCGGGACAGTCTTGGGCACGACGGGCCCAGCGCCAAGAGGGCGTGCCCGGCGGAACCGGGCGGCCTGCGAGCGGGGGGGTGCCTCTATGTCTTTCGTCAAGCGATGCGGGGGCTCCTGGGTTCGTAGAAGGTTCCGTCGCGGAGCATGGCGAACAGGACGCTGGT
>NZ_JBIROU010000027.1:0-64738 GCF_044332325.1 Streptomyces sp. NPDC017095 | reverse complement strand
CACCTCGCGGCGTTGTCGTCGGTTGCCATGGCTCCGCCATGGCGCCCTCCTCCGCCTTGCGATGCACGGCACCAGGCCCCGCTCCCTGATCCGGCCTGATCCAAACGAAAGACCCTAGAGCGACGAGCGCGGGGCAATCAGGGACGGGTGCGGGGCCGGTCCGCCCGGGCGGACCGGCCCCGCCGTTCCTCTTCCACGACTTCGACTTCCACGAGTTCTCCGACGCTCCTGCGGCTCTTCCCGGCTCTCGCCCGGGTTCCGCTACGGCCGGGGGTCCAGTGGCCGGGAGGCGGTCTTCGCCGCCGTGCCGGCGCAGATCAGTCCGAGGACGAGGGCCAGGGCTCCGATCACGACGTTGTTGATGACGACGCCCATGTCCGGGCGGCGGCCCACGATCCACGGGGCGATGATCATCCAGACGCCCAGGGCGCACATGGCCCAGCTCAGGCCGTACATGCGCTCCGGCGCCCGGGTGAATCCGAGGGCCAGCAGGCCGATCGCTACGCCCACGATCAGGTTGTGGGTGACGAGGGCGGGCTGGCTCGCCGTGTAGTGCAGGATCCACGGGGACGCGGCGCAGTACACGCCGAGCAGGAACACCGGCCCGTCCACGAGCGCCACATCGCGGCCGCCGAGGACGCGGGCGTAGCGATCCCGCATTTCGGAGACATCGGGGTGGCTCGATAGGTCACCCCTGTGCAAGTTGGCCATAGTCGTCTCCTTCGACTTCGCCGACCGGACCGCGGCCGGTCCGTTGCGCGGCAAGCGCCACAGAGTCCAGTTTGCTCTTATTTCTTCCTTATGTGTAGGTCTGGAGCGTGCTCAGCGGGGGAGCCGGGCCTGCCGGAACCGGGCCAGCCCTTCGGCGAGACCGACGACCGGCTCCGGGTAGGCGGCCGCACACTCCCGGTCCGCGCCCCGCAGCTTCCACGGTTCGTGCACCGCCGGGCCCGGCACACCCGCCAGCTCGGGCACCCAGCGCCGTACGTACGCGCCGTCCGGGTCGTACCGCCGGCCCTGGGCCACCGGGTTCAGCACCCGGTTCGGGCGGGAGTCCGTGCCGGTGCCCGCGACCCACTGCCAGTTCAGCTGGTTGTTGGCCACGTCCCCGTCGACCAGCAGGTCCAGGAAGTGCCGGGCCCCGACGCGCCAGTCGACGTACAGCGTCTTGGCCAGGAAGGACGCCGTCAGCAGCCGGGCCCGGTTGTGCATCCACCCTTCGTGGCGCAGCTGGCGCATCGCCGCGTCGACCACCGGATAGCCCGTACGGCCCTCCCGCCAGGCCTCGACGTCCGCCCGGGCCGTCCGCGCGGACCGCCACCGGTCGTGCCGGGTGCGGTAGTCGGCGACGGCCGCGTCCGGCCGCGCCGCGAGCACCTGGCGGTGGAAGTCCCGCCAGGCGACCTGCCGGACGAACGCCTCCGCGCCCGGACCGCCCGCCCGGCGCGTCCGCCGGACCAGCTCGACGGCGGACACCGTGCCGAAGTGCAGGTGCGGCGAGAGCCGGGAGGTGGCGTCCCCGGCCAGGTCGTCGTGCCGGTCCTCGTACCCGGCGACACCCGAGCGCAGCCAGTCGGCGAGCCGCGCCCGCCCGGCGGTCTCACCGCCCTCGGGCAGCCCCGGCGAGAGTTCGGCCGACGCCACCCGGGACGGCAGGTCCTCCGACCCGATGCCGGCGGGCACCGGAACCGCGCGCGGCGCGCGCAGCACCTCCCGCAGCGGCTGCCCCGACCACCGGCGGTAGTACGGCGTGAAGACCGCGAAGTGGTCCGAGGAGGCCGGGGTCAGCGCGCCGGGCGCCACCGCCGAGGTCACCGTCTCGTGTACGCGCAGCCGCCGCCCGGCGGCCTCCAGCGCGTGCCGCAGCCGCCGTTCGCGCCGCCCGGCGTAGGCGCTGACGTCGGCCGCCATGTGCACCTCGTCGGCGTCCGCCTCCGCGGCCACCGCGCAGACCTGCTCGACGACGTCCCCGGAGCGCACGACCAGCCGCCCGCCCCGTTCGCGCAGCCCGCCGTCCAGGTCCCGCAGGCAGTCGGCGAGGAACGCGAGCCGGTTGGGCACCGCGAACCCCGCGTCGGCCACGCCCCGGTCGCGCACGAACAGCGGGACGACCGGGCCGCCGCCGTCCAGCGCCGCCCGCAGCGGCGGATGGTCGTGCAGGCGCAGGTCGGCGGTGAACAGGACGACCGGGACGGACATGGCGGGTCTCCGGGGGAAAGGGAGGGACGGGGGCGCTTCCAGGTCGGTCTGCGACAGGAGTTGACGGGTCCTCTGGTCTGCGGGTGCCCGGTGTGCGGCGGGGCGGAGGGTCAGCGGGCAGGCCCGGGATGCTGCCGGGCCGCCGCCCGGGCGATGTTGCGGGCCATGCCGCCGAAGACGACCGCGTGGAAGGGCGACACACCCCACCAGTAGATGTGGCCCAGCAGCCCGCGCGGATGGAACAGGGCGCGCTGGCGGTACCGGCTCCGCCCCTCGCCGTCCGGTTCCGCGCACATCTCCAGCCAGGCCAGCCCCGGCAGCCGCATCTCCGCCCGCAGCCGCAGCAGCCGGCCCCGCTCGATCTCCTCCACCCGCCAGAAGTCCAGCGAGTCGCCCGCCCGCAGCCGTTCCGCGTCCCGCCGGCCCCGGCGCAGACCGACCCCGCCCACCAGCCGGTCCAGCCAGCCGCGCGCGCTCCAGGCCAGCGGGAAGGAGTACCAGCCGTGCTCGCCGCCCACGCCCTCGATCACCCGCCACAGCGCGGACACCGGCGCCTGCACCACCGCCTCGCGGTGATCGGTGTACAGGCTTCCGCCGGACCAGTCCGGGTCGGTGGGCAGCGGATCGCTGGGCGCGCCCGGCACCGCCGCGGAGGACCAGCGGGTGCTCACCCGCGCCTCGCGCACCCGGCGCAGGGCCAGCCGCACCGCCTCGTCGAAGCCGAGCGGATGCCCCGGCGGATCGGGCACGTACCGGGCGATGTCGTGCTCGCGGCAGACCACCTCGTGGCGCAGCGATTCGGTCAGGGGCCGCGCGATGGGCGCCGGCACGGGCGTGACGAGACCCACCCAGTGGCTCGACAGGCCCGGCGTGAGGACCGGCACGGACACGATGAGCCGCCGGGGCAGCCCCGCCACCCGCGCGTAGCGGACCATCATCTCCCGGTACGTCAGGATGTCCGGGCCGCCGATGTCGAAGGTACGGTGCACCGTTTCCGGCAGCCCCGCGCAGCCGACCAGCAGCCGCAGCACGTCCCGTACGGCGATGGGCTGGATCCGGGTGCGCACCCAGCTCGGCGTGACCATCACCGGCAGCCGTTCGGTGAGATAGCGCAGCATCTCGAAGGAGACCGAGCCCGAGCCGATGATCACCGCGGCGCGCAGCGCGGCCGTCGGCACGCCCGAGGCCAGCAGGATGCGGCCGACCTCCACCCGGGACCTCAGGTGCGGCGACAACCGGTCCTCGGGCACCCCGGCCGGCGCCAGACCGCCGAGGTACACGATGCGCCGCACCCCGGCCGCCTTCGCCCGTTCCCCGAAGATCCGGGCGGCCCGGCGGTCGGTCTCCTCGAAGTCCGCGCCGCTGCCGAGCGCGTGCACCAGGTAGTACGCCACGTCGACGTCCCGCATCGCCGCGGTGACCGAGCCGGCGTCCGTGACATCGCCCCGCACGACCTCCACCGCGTCCGCCCACGGATGGTCGCGCAGCTTCTCCGGGGAGCGGGCCAGACAGCGCACCCGGTGGCCGGCGGCCAGCAGCTCGGGCACGAGCCGGCCGCCGATGTAGCCCGTGGCCCCGGTCACCAGGCAGCGGAACCCGTCCGCCGAGTCGTCCTGCCGCATCGCTCGCAGCTCCTTTGTGTCGCCGGTCCCCTGGGGACACTTCCCGCCGGGGCGGGCGAGCGGACGGGGTCGTCACCGGAACGGGCGTACCGCGGGGGGCCCGGC
Organism: Streptomyces sp. NPDC017095; assembly: GCF_044332325.1. Classification (NCBI taxonomy): domain Bacteria; kingdom Bacillati; phylum Actinomycetota; class Actinomycetes; order Kitasatosporales; family Streptomycetaceae; genus Streptomyces; species Streptomyces sp. NPDC017095. The sequence goes on along the minus strand of NZ_JBIROU010000027.1, from coordinate 60,812 downwards.
CGTGGCGGAAGAGTGGTGCGGAGGGGTCCGGCGACCGTGGTGAGGGACCCGGAGCCGGACGCGTTCCTCGGTGAGAGGTCCGGAGCCGGACGCGTTCCTCGTGGTGGCCGACGCGCGGGTGGAGGACGGCCGGACCCGACGGCCGCCCGGCGGCCCCGCCCCGCCCCGGGCCGCGGCGGCCGGACGGCCCGCCCGCACCGCCGCCGAACACGCCCCTGACGTGCGGAGGTTCACCAGGCTCGCGGTCACGGCCCCCGGCAGCGCGCCGGTCCGCGATACGAGACCCGCCGGGATTTCCTTGACGCCTCTCACCGGCTGCTGCCACGATCAACGACATGACGATGCGACTGGACCTCACGCGGCGACGCCATGTCGATCTCGCACGCGTCTCCAGCGCCGTCTGTCGCGCCGCGGTCTGATCCGCCGCCCTTCTCCTCCTCTCCTTCCCTTCCCCTCCGGGCCTCCGGCACCCCGCGCTCCCCGTACGTCCGCGTACCGGGCGCCGTGTGCCCGACGTCCCGTCGAGCGGTCGCGCGGCAGGAGTCCCGCGTGCGCGAGCCCGGCTCGGCGGCGCACTCCTCCCGATCGCGTTTCCTCCCGGACGCCCGCCCCGCCACGGCTGTCCGGCGCACCCCAGAAACGAGGCACCCATGGCCACCGTCCTGTCCGTCTCCGGCAGCCCCTCCGCCTCCTCGCGCACCGGCCGTCTGCTGCGCCACCTGGACCAGCGGCTCATCGCCCAGGGCCACGACGTGATCCCGCTCGACGTCCGCGCCCTCCCGCCCGAGGCCCTGCTCGGCGCGGACTTCCGGCACCCGGCCATCGTCGAGGTCACCGAGCTGTTCGCCCGCGCCGACGGCGTCGTGGTCGGCACGCCCGTCTACAAGGCGTCGTACTCCGGGGTCCTCAAGGCGCTCCTGGACCTGCTCCCGCAGTACGCGCTCACCGGCAAGACCGTGCTGCCGCTGGCCACGGGCGGCTCCACCGCTCATGTCCTGGCCATCGACTACGCCCTGCGGCCGGTGCTGAACTCCATGGGTGCCGCACACATAGTCCAGGGCTGGTTCACCCTCGACAAGGACATCTCCGTACGGGAGGACGGCTCGCTGACCGTCGCACCCGCCACCGCGGAGGCGCTGGCGCAGGTGGTGGACCAGTTCGCCGCGGCCCTGGACCGCACCCCGCTGCTGGCGGCGGCGAGCTGACCAGGCGGCGGCCCCGGCCTTCTCCTCCCCCCACGGACGCAAGCGATCGGAGACCCCGTGTCCCTCACCTTCCACTGGTTCCTGCCCACCAACGGCGACAGCCGCGATGTCGTCGGCGGCGGCCACGGCACCCCGGTGACCGCCTCCGGCCGCGACCGGCCCCCGACGGTCGGCTACCTGAGCCAGATCGCCCGGGCCGCCGAGGACCTGGGCTTCGTCGGCGCGCTCACCCCGACCGGTGCCTGGTGCGAGGACGCGTGGCTGACCACCGCGATGGTCAGCCAGCACACCGAACGGCTGAAGTTCCTGGTCGCCTTCCGGCCGGGCTTCCTCTCGCCGACCCTCGCCGCGCAGATGGCGGCCACGTTCCAGCGGCAGAGCGGCGGACGGCTGCTGCTCAACGTCGTCACCGGCGGCGAGAGCCAGGAACAGCGGGCCTACGGCGACTTCCTCGACAAGGACGACAGGTACCGCCGTACCGGTGAATTCCTGCACATCGTCCGGGACTTGTGGGAGGGCAAGAGCGTCGACCTGCACGGCGAGCACCTGCGGGTGGAGGGGGCGCGGCTCACCCGGCCGCCCGAACCGGTGCCCGAGGTGTACTTCGGCGGGTCCTCACCGGCCGCCGTCGCGGTCGCGGCCCGGTACGCCGACGTGTACCTCACCTGGGGCGAGCCGCCCGCGCAGGTCGCCGAGAAGATCGCCCGGGTCAGGGAACTGGCCGAGGGGCACGGCCGTATACCCCGCTTCGGGATCCGGCTGCACGTCATCACCCGGGACACCGCGGAGCAGGCCTGGGCGGAGGCGGACCGGCTGCTCGCCGGCTTCGACCCGCACACCGTGCGCACCGTGCAGGAGGGCCTGGCCCGCAGCGAGTCCGAGGGCCAGCGGCGCATGCTGGAACTGCACGGCGGCAGCCGGGACGGCCTGGAGATCCACCCCAACCTGTGGGCCGGCATCGGACTGGTGCGCGGAGGCGCCGGGACGACGCTGGTCGGCAGCCACGACGAGGTCGCCGAGCGGATCAAGGAGTACCACGCCCTCGGCATCGACGAGTTCGTCCTCTCCGGCTATCCCCACCTGGAGGAGGCCTACTGGTTCGGCGAGGGCGTCCTGCCCCGGCTCGCCGCGCAGCGCCTGTGGGCGCACCCCGGCACGACGGCGGCCCGCCCGTCCGCCGTGACGCCGTTTGTGAGCTGAACACCACGCGCCGGCGGGCCGGGGTTTCCTCCCGCCCGAACGGGGCGCGGTCACGGCCGGTCCTCCCCGGGCGCGGGCCGCTCCTCAGCCGTCCTGTTCCCCGGCGTCCGCCGGCCCGGCGCCCAGGGCCCGAAGCTGCGCCTCGCGCGACTCGGCCGTCTGCCCCTGCACCAGCAGGAACAGCGCTTCCCGCGCGAGCCGCTGGGCGCGGGAGGCCAAGGACATCGCACGGCCGCCGCCGGCCACCACCGCCGCCGTGGTGGCCGTGCGCAGTACCTCGAACGCCTCCGCGCGCACCGCCAGCCGTTCCCGCACCCACGCCTGCGGCAGCGCCGGTCCGGCACCGGTCCGCGGCACCGGCCGGTCGGCCAGGTCGTAGGCCCTGCGGCGGACCTCGGCGAGGCGGGAGCGCAGCGGGGCGGCGGCGGTGTCGTCCAGGAGGGACAGCGCGGCCTGGGCCACGCCGAACACCGCCGGGTTGGCGTGCAGCGTCCTGACCCGGTCGCCGGCGGCCCAGCGGTCGTACGGCAGGTGCAGCGCCACCGCCTCCTCGGGCAGCCACAGGCCGTCCAGCTCCAGCGACACCGTGCGCGCGGCGGTCAGGGCGGCCAGCCGCATCGGCGGTGAGGCCCGCAGCCCCGGCTGCTCACGGGCGTCGGCGAAGGCGAACAGCACCTCGCCGGAGTCGGTGGCCCCGGCCAGCAGCAGCACGTCGTTCAGCCCCCAGCCGGTGTACCAGGGCACGGTCCCGTCGAACCGCCAGCCGCCGTCCTGCCGCCGGACCCGCACCGGGCGGCGCGGATACGCCCGCAGCTGCGCGTACGCCACCCCGGCCAGCAGCTCGCCCCGGGACAGCGGGCCCAGCAGCCGGTCCCGCACCGGGCCTTCGCCGCGCGTCAGGGTCTGCACCGGCGTGTGGTGCTGGGTCTGCACGAACCACGTCGCACAGCACGCTCCGGCCAGGATCTCCGAGGTCTCCCGCAGCACGGCGACCGGTGCCCCCGCGCCCCCGTGGTCCGCCGGCGCGACGACCCCGAGCAGCCCCGATCGCTTCACCGCCTCGATATGGCTCGCGGGCACCCCCTCCCGGTCCACCCGCTCGGCCTCGGGCAGGAGCAGTTCGGTGGCGAGCCGGCGGGCGCGGACGACGAGCGGATGCGAGGTGGAATCCATGCGGACGATTCTTCCCCGCGTCCGGTTCCCGGTCCCGCACGGACCGTTCCCGCGCGTCCGGCCCGCGCCGCGAGGTGACGCTCGTCACCCGGCCGGCTGTCCGGAATGAACTTGAGGACATGAAAGGTTGGCATATGCATCTGACCGACCACCGCACCGCGGGCCGCCCAGGTCCGCGCACCCCCAGCGAGGCACCGTGAACCACCCCCTGCCCGAGCGGCCCGCCGACGTCGTGGCCCGGCTGCGCGCCACCTTCCGCACCGGCCGCACCCGGTCCGCCGACTGGCGCACCGGCCAGCTGCGCCGGCTGCGCGCCCTGCTCACGGAGAGCGGCGCCGACCTCGCCGCCGCCCTCCGCGCCGACCTCGGCAAGAGCAGCACCGAGGCCTATCGCACCGAGATCGACTTCACCGTCCGGGAGATCGACCACACCCTGGAGCACCTGGCGGACTGGCTGCGCCCCGAGCCCGCGCCCGTCCCGGCACACCTGGGCGCCGACGCCACGGCCTGGACGCAGTACGAACCGCTGGGCGTCGTCCTCGTCATCGCGCCCTGGAACTACCCGGCGCAGCTCCTGCTCGCCCCCCTGGTCGGCGCGCTGGCCTCCGGCAACACGGTCGTCGTCAAGCCCAGCGAGCTGGCCCCGGCCACCTCCGCCACGCTGGCCCGGCTGATCCCGGCCTACCTGGACACGGACGCGGTCGCCGTCGTCGAGGGCGGGGTCCCGGAGACCACGGCCCTGCTGGCCGAGCGGTTCGACCACATCTTCTACACCGGCAACGGCACCGTCGGCCGTGTCGTCATGCGGGCCGCCGCCGAGCACCTCACCCCGGTCACCCTCGAACTCGGCGGCAAGTCACCGGTGTTCGTGGACCGCGGCACCGACCTCGACGTGGTCGCGGACCGGCTCGCCCGCGGGAAGTTCCTCAACGCCGGCCAGACCTGCGTCGCCCCCGACTACGTCCTGACCGACCCGCAGACCGCCCCGGCCCTGGAGGCGGCGCTCGTCCGCGCGGTCGAGGGCCTGTTCGGCGCCGACCCGGCGCGCTCGCCCGAGTACGGGCGGATCGTCAACGAGCGGCACTTCGACCGGCTGTCCGGCCTGCTCGGCTCCGGGCGGGTCGCCGTCGGCGGCGTCGGGAACCGGGCGGACCGCTACCTCGCGCCGACGGTCCTCGCGGACGTCGACCCCGGGTCGCCGGTCATGCGGGAGGAGATCTTCGGCCCGATCCTGCCGATCGTCACCGTGCCCGGCCTGGACGAGGCGATCGGGTTCATCAACGACCGCGACAAGCCGCTCGCCCTGTACGTCTTCAGCGAGTCGGAGGAGACCCGCGCGCGCATCGCCGCCGAGACCTCCTCGGGCGCCCTCGGCCACGGCCTGCCCCTCGCCCATCTGACCGTCTCCGACCTGCCGTTCGGCGGGGTGGGGGAGAGCGGCATGGGCAGCTATCACGGCCGCTACTCCATCGAGACGTTCAGCCACCGCAAGGCGGTCCTGGCCAAGCCGCTGAGCTGAGCCGCCGCTCGCGGCCACCCGGGGCCGGCCGCGAGCGGGCCGGGTCCGGCGGCGAACGGGCCGGGTCCGGCGGCGAACGGGCCGGGTCCGGCGGCGAACGGGCCGGGTCCGGCGGCGAACGGGCCGGGTCCGGCCGTACGGGCGCCGGGCCCGGCCGCCTTACGGCCGCGGGGAGTCCGTCGCGTGGTCCGGGCGCGAATGACCGGTCCCTCCCCTTGGACGGCTTTCCCGACCGCACGCGAAGACGGGGCGAGGAACCTCCCGTGACCGACGCCAAGGACGAACGCCGGCCGGCGAACTCGAAGCGAGCGTCCTGGCCGCGCTCTGGGCCGCACGCACCCCCCGGACCCCCGGCCAGGTCCAGCTCGGCCTCGCACCCGGCCTCGCCCGGACGACGGTGACGACCGTCCTGGCCCGGCCCAGCCGGCCCGCCTGCCGGGCGGCGCGGGCGACCGACTGGGCGCCGGGGGCGGCGCTCTGCACGCCAAGAGCGTGATCGACCGGCGGCGCGAAGGCCGGGGCTACGCCTGCTTCCCCGTCCGGGACGTGCAGGACGCCCACGGTCTCACCGCCCGCCGGATGCACAGCGAACTCGACCGGGACAGCGACCGCGAGACGGTCCTCGCCCGCTTCATCGCCCAGCTCGGCCCCGACGACGAGTGCGTCCTGCGTGACCTGCTCGCCTCCGACGGCCGCTGACGGCCCCGCCCGGCGACCGATGACCGCCCTGCTCCTGCTCCCGCTGCCGTTCGCGCTGCCGCCGCTCGTCCGCCGCGCCGTGGACCGGCCGACCCCGGCCGCCGCGCTGTGGTCCGTCGCCGGCCGCGCGGTCCTCCTGGCCGGCTGCTCGGCGGTGGCCCTCGGCGTGCTCCTCCTGCTCGGCCTGCTGAAGCTGCCGTTCTTCGCCGCGCTCGGCGAACTGGTCCACCCGCTGCGCACCGCCCCCGCCGGCTTCGCGGTCCCGGCCGCGCCGTCTCGGCCGGCCTGCTCCTGCACGGCGGAGGGACCCTCGCCCGCGCGGCCCTGGCGGAGGCCCGGGCCTTCCGCGCGGCCCGCGCCGAGGCCGGCCGCCGGCCCGCCGCCGGCGACCTGTGCGTGATCGACTCGCCCCGGCCCGACGCCTGCGCCCTGCCCGGCCGCCCGCACCGGATCATCGTCACCACGGCCTGCTGCGCAGCCTGGACGGTCCCGAGCGGGAGGCGCTGCTCGCCCACGAGCGGGCGCACCACGCGGGCGGCCACCACTACGCCCTCGCCGCCGGACTCGCGGCGCACCGCCATCCCGTGCTGCGCCGGGTCCGCGCCGCCGTCCGCCTCGCGGCCGAGCGCGCCGCCGACGAGGCCGCCGCCGCCTCGGTCGGCGACCGCGCGCTGACCGCCCGCGCCATCGCCCGCGCGGCGCTCGCCGCCCAGGCCGCCGGGACCACCCGGCCCGCCCGCCCCGGCTTCGCGCCCGGCGCGGCCACCGGCCCGGTCCCGCAGCGCGTCCGGGCCCTGCTCGCCGCCCCGGGCCCGCCGCCGGGCGCCCGCCGTGCCGTGGGCGCGCTGCTCGCCGCCTGCGCCGTCCTGTCCTGCGCGGCCTCGGCCACGGCGACGGCCGACGTCCACCACCGGCTGGAGATCGCCCAGGGCGAGGAGACGGCCTGACGGTCCCGCCCCGACGGGCCCGCACCACACGGCCGTACCCGCACTCCACCGCTTCCGCCACGCCCTGCGCGCACCGCCGCTCCGCCCTCGTGTGACGCGCGTAGAAACAGGACTGGCGTCCCGGTAGTTTTACGTATAACCTCACCGGCTAACCACCCCCGCACCGGAAGGCCGCCATGCGTCGCGTCGCCCTGGTCACCCTCGTCGTACCCGACTACGACGAGGCGATCCGCTTCTACACCGAGGCCCTCGGATTCCGCCTCGCCGAGGACGCCCCGCGTCCCGACGGCTCCCGCTGGGTCGTCGTGGAGCCCGGCGACGGGCCCGGCACCGGACTGCTGCTGGCCCGCGCCAAGGACGCCGGCCAGCGCGCCCGGATCGGTGACCAGACCGGCGGACGCGTCGGCTTCTTCCTGCACACCGACGACTTCGCCCGCGACCACGCCCGGATGACCGCCGCCGGCGTGACCTTCCTGGGGCAGCCGCGCCACGAGCCGTACGGCACGGTCGCCGTCTTCCAGGACCTGTACGGCAACCGCTGGGACCTGCTCCAGCCCGCCGCCTGACCCGCCCGGAACCACCGCTGAGGAAAGCCCCTGCCATGACCGCGCCCCGCATCGACACCGAGACCCTCCGCCGGCTGCCCAAGGCCGTCCTGCACGACCACCTCGACGGCGGCCTGCGCCCCGCCACCGTCGTCGAACTCGCCGACGCGGCCGGCCACACGCTGCCCACCACCGACCCGGCCGAACTGGCCGCCTGGTACGTCGAGGCCGCCGATTCCGGCGACCTGGTCCGCTACATCGCCACCTTCGAGCACACCCTCGCCGTCATGCAGACCCGCGAGGGCCTGCTGCGCACCGCCGAGGAGTACGTCCTCGACCTCGCCGCCGACGGCGTCGTCTACGCGGAGGTGCGCTACGCCCCCGAGCTGCTGCTCGCCGGCGGCCTCACGCTGAACGAGGTCGTCGAGTCCGTGCAGGAGGGCCTGGCCGCCGGCATGGCGAAGGCGGCGGCGGCCGGCACCCCGGTCCGGGTCGGCACCCTGCTGTGCGGGATGCGCATGTTCGACCGGGTGCGCGAGGCCGCCGGTCTGGCCGTCGCCTACCGGGACGCCGGTGTCGTCGGCTTCGACATCGCCGGCGCCGAGGACGGCTTCCCGGCCGCCGACCACCTCGACGCCTTCGCGTACCTGCGCCGCGAGAGCGTGCCGTTCACCATCCACGCCGGCGAGGCGCACGGCCTGCCCAGCATCCACCAGGCGCTCCAGGTGTGCGGCGCCCAGCGCATCGGCCACGGCGTGCGCCTCACCGAGGACATCGTGGACGGCAAGCTGGGCCGCCTCGCGTCCTGGGTGCGCGACCGCCGCATCGCCCTGGAGATGTGCCCCACCTCCAACCTCCAGACCGGCTGCGCCACCTCCATCGCCGAGCACCCCATCACCGCCCTGAAGGACCTGGGCTTCCGGGTCACGCTGAACACGGACAACCGCCTGGTGTCCGGTACGACGATGACCCGCGAGATGTCCCTGCTGGTGGAGCAGGCCGGCTGGACCGTCGAGGACCTGCGCACCGTCACGGTGAACGCCCTGAAGAGCGCGTTCCTGCCGTTTGACGAGCGCAAGGCCCTCATCGAGGACGTCGTCCTGCCGGGCTACGCCGCCGCGCTCTGAACCAGTCCGCTGAGGTAGGCGGCCTGTCCGACGTGCTGGAGGTCGTCGGACAGGACGCTGACCAGGCGCACGCCCAGAGTGACCGGGGGGTCCCAGCGCTCGTCCACGACGCGTTCCAGGTCCTTGGCGGCGAGCGTGCGCAGCGCGCCGAGGGTCTGCTCGTGCACGGCGTCGTAGTACCCGGTCAGCAGGCCGGCCGACTCCACCCGCACCTTCGCGACCTTGGCCGGGGTGTGCCCATAGCCCGTGTCGTGCCGGGGCAGGTCCAGCCCGAACCGCTTCTCCCAGCCCTGCGCGAGCCACACCTGGTCCAGGTCGAAGGCGTCGGCGATGTGGTCGTCCTGGACCCGGGTGAGGTGCCAGACCAGCCAGGCGACGGAGTTGGCGTCGGGGGCCGGGCGGTGGTGCAGGGCGTCCGGGCCGAGCCCGTCGAGGGCGGCGTGGACTTCTTCCTGGATGCGGCCGTAGCCGTCGATGAGGATGTCCTTGGCATGCATACGTCCACCATCGCAAACCACCGCCGCTCACGCGTCCGGAACCCGGCAGCAGCTCCGCTGCCGCGGCGGTTATCGGATGATCCGGGTGCGTCCCGACGGCTCGGCAAGGCTCCCGCGAGGCGTCAGGTTCCCGTTTCCAGCAGGGTGACCAGTGCCCGGGCGGCCGGGCTCGTGGCCCGCTCCGGCGGCAGCAGGGCCACCGTCTCGTACGCCGTCTCGGCCGTGCCCTTCAGCGGCAGCGCCGTGAGCGACGGCCGTTTGTGCCGGAAGTGCCGGGGCACGACCGCGATGCCCAGGTTCTCGTCCACCAGGTCCAGCAGACTGTGCACGTCGTTGACCTCCAGCGCGACCGTGCGCCGGATGCCGGCCGCGGTGAACGCCGCGTCGGTGGTGCGGCGCGGGCCCCAGTCCGGGTGGAAGTCGACGAAGACCTCGCCGGCGAGGCCGTCCGGGCCGAGCACGGCCGGGGCCGAGGCGAGCCGGTGGCTGGGATGGCACAGCACGGTCATCGGCTCGCCGGCCAGGGAGACCGAGCGCAACTGGTCGGTGTCGGCCTGGGTGCGGTAGGCGAAGGCCAGGTCGAGCCGCCCGGCCGCGACCTCCTCCGCCAGCTCGCCCGAGCCGGCCTGCCGCAGCCGGATCTCCACGTCCGGGTGCCGGCCCCGGAAGGCCGCCAGCAGCCGGGCCACGTCCACCCCGGCGATGCACTGCTCGGTGCCGAGGGCCAGCGTGCCGCGCAGCACCCCCTGCACCGCCGCCACGGCCTCGTGCGCCGCCCGCACCTGCGCGAGGATCCGCTCGGCCTCGGCCAGCAGCGCCCGGCCCGCCTCCGTCAGCGTCACCCGGCGCGTGGTCCGTACGAACAGCGGCGCCCGCAGCTCCCGCTCCAGCGCCCGGATGGACGCCGACAGGCCGGACTGGGACACCATGAGGCGTTCGGCGGCCCGGGTGAAGTGCTGGTCCTCGGCGACCGCCACGAAGTGCTGGAGATGGCGCAGTTCCATGATTGAGAACCCTAGCCGCTGAATTCCATCGGATTCTTCTGTTGGACCACTGCCCGGCGCCGGGGGAAGAGTGGAACCGGTAGATCCGTGCCCACCCCTCATGGAGTCGCGTTGTACACCGCACACCCCGACCGCTACGCCGACATGCCCTACCGGCGCACCGGACGCAGCGGCCTGAAGCTGCCGGCCCTGTCGCTCGGCCTGTGGCACAACTTCGGCCCGGACCGTCCCGTCGAGACGCAGCGGGCCATCCTCCGCCGCGCCTTCGACCTGGGCGTGACCCACTTCGACCTGGCGAACAACTACGGCCCGCCGCCCGGCGCCGCCGAGTCCGCGTTCGGCGCGGCACTCAAGGAGGACTTCGCCCGCTACCGCGACGAGCTGGTGATCTCCACCAAGGCCGGCTACCGGATGTGGTCCGGGCCGTACGGCGAGTGGGGCTCGCGCAAGTACCTGCTGTCCTCGCTCGACCAGAGCCTGGCGCGGATGGGCCTGGAGTACGTCGACATCTTCTACTCCCACCGCCCCGACCCGGACACTCCGCTGGAGGAGACGATGGGCGCGCTGCACTCGGCGGTGCAGCAGGGCAAGGCGCTGTACGTCGGCGTCTCCAACTACTCCGCCGAGCAGACCCGCGAGGCCGCCCGCATCCTCGCCGGGCTCGGCACCCCGCTCCTCATCCACCAGCCGCGCTACTCGATGCTCGACCGGCGCCCCGAGGACGAGGGCCTGCTCGACGCCCTGGACGAACTCCAGGTCGGCTCCATCGTCTACTCCCCGCTGGAGCAGGGCCTGCTCACGGGCCGCTACCTCGACGGCATCCCCGAGGACTCCCGGGCCGCGAGCGACAGCCCGTTCCTGGACTCGGACGCGGTCACCGAGGACCTGGTCGCCCGGCTGCGCGCGCTCGACGAGGTGGCCGGCTCCCGTGGCCAGAGCCTGGCCCAGCTCGCCCTGGCCTGGGTGCTGCGGGCCGGGCGGGTGACGTCGGCGCTGGTCGGCGCGAGCAGCGCGCGCCAGCTCGAGGACAGCGTGGCGGCCATCCGCAACCTGGAGTTCGACGCCGGGGAACTGGCTCGGATCGACGCCATCGTCAAGCAGTGACCTCCCCGGCGCCGGCCCCCCGCCTGACGGGCCTGGCCTGACGGCCACCGTTGACAGACCTGGCTTGACAGCCCCCGCCTGACGGGCCTCGCTCGACGGCCAGCCACCGTCTGACGGCGCCGTCCCCTGCGCGCCGTCCGGCGGGGGACAGTCCGCCCCCGCACGAGCCCGCCCGCTCCCGCACGAGCCCGCCCCCGCACGAGCCCGGCCGCCCGCCCAGGGTGGCCGGGCTCACGCGTGCGGCGGCTCCTCACGCGCCGGACGGCACCCGGTCGAGGAAGCCGAGCACGGAGCGGATACGGCCGTCCGCGTCCAGCGTGAGCACGTCCGAGCCGGCCACCGGCGCGGACCCGTCGGCCTCGCTCACCAGCTCCCAGGAGAAGCGCGCCGTGTGGTGGTGGCCGTCCACGGCGCCGAGGGGCCGGAAGACGAAACCGGGGAACTGCTCGTGGACGGCGGCGATCACGGCCGCGATCTCGTCGTGCCCGCGCACGTCGGCAAGCGGGTCGGTGTATCCGCCGTCCTCGGACCAGGCGGCGGCTACCGCCTGCGCCGGCTGCCGCGGGCCGGTCGCGTTCCAGGCGTCGAAATACCGGGCCACGGCGGTCGCGTAACGGTCGGTGGTCACGTCACGGTGAGTGGTCGCGGACATGGGAGATCAGCCTCCGTCGAAGGATCGTTACTGGTCAGGAACCGGACGCGGCCTGCGGCGACCCGGTGGGTCCACCCTGCCCGGCGCGGTCGCGGCCCGTCGATTACCCCGGAGGTCATGGCCGGGCCCCTCGGAGCCGTCGCGGAGCCGCAGGATTCCGGCCAGCGGGCGCGCTGAATATGCCAACAGACTGGCCGGAAAGACATGGTGACAGTGATTCAGCGGTGAACATACTCGTCTGTGCGGCCTTCACTTCCAGCGAAGGCCCGATCACCCACCGCACATGAGCCGCACCGAGAGCGAGGCCCGCCGACTGGCGAACGCCGCGGACGGGGGAGGGCGCATGCACGACGAGTTCCTGTGCCATGTCACGGCGTACGGTGTCTGCGGCGGACGGCGTATCGGCGTGCCCCTCGGCACCTACCGGGCTCCTACGCTCGCCCTCGCCCTGTGGTGGCTGCGCGACCGCGCGAGCTGGATCGCGGACCGGCTCGACCCACGGCCCGAGACCGCGCACTTCCCGCCGAACGCGCTCGTGCCGGTCGCCGACACCGTGCCCGACGTACCCGCCGTGCTGCGCGCCTGGTGCGGCGATCCGGACCGGCAGGAGCTGGTCGCCGACGAGCTGGCGGCGGGCAGGCTGGTGCGGATCGTGACCGGCGACGAGACCACCGAGTACGAGCTGCTCGCCGAGTCCGTCGACGCGCTGCGCATGCAGCGGACCATACCGGGGCTGGTCCTTCCCGTAGCCTGACCGGCGGCCCGGCCGCGTCTTGGTGACACTCACCACTGTGTGCCGCCGACGCGCGGTTCGGGTGGACTGGAGGCCCCGACTCGGGGTACGAGGACTGGTGCACCATCGACCGGCCGGACCGGGTATTCGAGAGAGACAGCATGACGGAGCATCTGGGCGGGGCAGTGATACCGAGTGGTTTCGACGTACCCGTGGAACCGCTGCGCCGCGCCGCGCACTACACCGGCGACCCCGGCTGCATCGCCGAGGCCCGTGCCTTCGCCGCCCAGTTCCTCCAGCAGTTGCGGACCGAGTGGTGCGCCACCGCCGACAGCCGTGCCGACGGCGAGCTGCTGCTGCTGGTGAGCGAACTGGTCACCAACGCCGACCGGCACAGCAGCGGCCCGTACATCCTGGAGCTGGAGGGCACGGGCACCTCGGTCGCGGTGTCCGTGTACGACAGCAGTACGGCGCTGCCCCGCAGGTTCCCGAAGAATCCGGAGCGCGTCGGCCGGCACGGGCTGGAGATCGTGCACGCGCTGGCCTCGGAGGTCACCGTGGAACGCGTCCCCGTGGGCAAGCGGGTCCGGGCCGTCTTCCCGCTGAACCGCTGATCCGTCGAGAACACAAACGTCGCCCCGCCGAGAAGCGCTCCACACCGTCGCCCCCTCGCGCCGGCGAGGACCGCTGTACGGCTCCCGGTCGCCGGAGGATGCCGGGGGAGCCGGGGGAGGCGCTTCCCGATGGAGGCGCCTCCCGGGCACCGGGGTCAGGCGCAGCCCAGTTCGCCGAGCATCCCCTGCCGCAGCCGGGCGATGATCCGCTTGATCAGCCGCGAGACGTGCATCTGGGAGCAGCCCAGCCGCTCGCCGATCTCCGCCTGCGTGGCCTCCTCCACGAACCGCAGGTGGAGGATCTGCCGGTCGCGGTCGCTCAGCTCCGCCATCAGCGGGGCGAGCGCGTGGAAGTCCTCCACGAGCCGCAGGCCCTCCTCCTCCACACCGATGAAGTCGGCGAGCACCGCCTCGCCGTCCTCGGGGCCGTCACCGGTGAGCGCGGCGTCCAGGGAGGCGGAGTTGTAGCCGTTGGAGGCGAGCTGCGCCTCGATCACCTCGTTCTCGGAGAGGTTCATCAGCGTGGCCAGTTCGGCGACCGTCGGGTCCCGGTCCAGCCGGCTGGACAGCTCCTCGCGGGCCTTGGCCAGCTCCACCCGCAGTTCCTGGAGGCGGCGCGGCACGTGGACGGCCCAGGTGGTGTCCCGGAAGAACCGCTTGATCTCACCCACGATGTACGGCAGCGCGAACGAGGTGAACTCCACCTCGCGCGCCAGCTCGAACCGGTCGATCGCCTTGATCAGACCGATCATGCCGGTCTGGACGATGTCCTCCATGTCGTCGCCGCGGCCCCGGAACCGTCCGGCCGCGAAGCGCACCAGCGACATGTTCATCTCGATGAGGGTGTTGCGCGCGTACTGGTACGCGTGCGTGCCCTCTTCCAGCTCGGTCAGCCGGCGGAAGAACTGGCGGGACAGCTCGCGCGCGTCCCGCGGGGCGACGGACGCCGGGTCCGCGATGCCGGGCAGCCCGCCCGTGCTGTCCTGCTCGGTCTGCTCGACGACCTCTGCTTCCGACCGGGTCCCGGCGGCGGTCTTCATTGCCTCTCCCACGAAAGTCACGGTGCGACGTGTGCCTCTACGGTCTCTGTGTTCGGTGCCGTCCAGCTCGGGTGCCGAGCGCGTACCCACTTTTCCATAGGTCATACACCCTCGCCGAACCGCTCACGGCCCGGGTACCCCCGGTCACGCCGTGCATGCCCATGTCGTGCCGCACTGGCGGGAAACAGCCGGTCACCACCCTGGGTTTCCCTCAGGGGCGCGACTGTGGCCGCACCGATGAGTTTCGCGCCCGGCGGGGGTCTTCCTCCATGACGATGACGTGTTCCCCACTCCGCCACACGCCCCGGGAGGCGCTCATGACCACCGACGGATTCCTCACCTGCCTCTGGTTCGACGGCCGGGCGGAGGAGGCCGCGCACTACTACGTGTCGGTCTTCGAGAACTCCGCCGTCGGACGGGTCGTCCGCTGGCCCGAGGACGGGCCCGGCCCGGCCGGTTCCGTGCTGACCGTGGAGTTCACCGCCAACGGACACCGGTTCCTCGCGCTCGACGGCGGTCCCCAGTTCACGTTCAACGAGGCCGTCTCCTTCCAGATCCTCTGCGCCGACCAGCAGGAGATCGACTCCTACTGGACGAAGCTCACCGAGGACGGCGGCGAAGGCGGCTCGTGCGGCTGGCTCAAGGACAAGTACGGCCTGTCCTGGCAGGTCGTCTACGCCCCGCTGCTGCGGATGATCGCCGATCCGGACGCGCGGAAGGCCGCGCGCGCCACCCGGGCCATGATGGGCATGGGCAAGCTGGACGCCGCGGAGCTGGAGAAGGCGTACGCGGGGGAGTAGCGGAGCGGGCGGGCGGAGCGCGGGCCCGGCCCGCACGCCGTCCCCGCCCCGAAGCGCCGCCCGCATGCCGTCCCCGCCCGGAAGCGGCCCGCACGCCGCTCCCGGGTCGGAAGCGCGGCCCGCACGCCGCTCCCGGCTCGGCGCGCGGCCCGGACCCCGGATGACTAGCGTGAACAAACGGGGCACACCGCACCAGGAGGGCCGCCAGCATGGCCGTGCAACCCGAAGGAACGCCCTGTTGGGCCGACGCGATGTTCAGCGACGTCGAGGGAGCCAAGCGGTTCTACGGCGACGTCCTCGGCTGGACCTTCGGCGAGTCGTCGTCGGAGTACGGCCACTACACCCAGGCCTACGCAGACGGCAGGGCCGTCGCCGCGGTCGTCCCGCCCGTGCCCGGCCAGGAGGGCCGGTCGCAGTGGTGCCTGTACCTCGCCTCGCCGGACGCCGCGGCCACCGCGGAGAAGGTCCGGGGGCACGGCGGCGAGGTGCTGATGGAGCCGATGCGGGTCGGCGGCCTCGGCACCATGTGCCTGGCCCGGGAACCCAGCGGTGCCGTGTTCGGCATCTGGCAGGCGGGCGCTCACGAGGGCTTCGAGGCGACGGCCACCCCCGGCGCCTACTGCTGGGCCGAGGTGTTCACCAGGGAGCCGGAGCAGGCGGACGCCTTCCTCTGCGCCGTCTTCCCGTACCGGATGAAGGAGATCGAGGACGAGGCCGTCGACTTCCGGATGTTCGAGGTCGGCGAGGACACCGTCCTGGGCCGGATGCGGATGACCGACGACTTCCCGCCGGAGGTCCCGTCGTACATCAACGTCTATTTCGCCGTCGACGACTGCGACGCGGCCGTCGGCCGGGCCGTGAAGCTGGGCGGGATCCTCGGCTTCGGACCGATGAGCAGCCCCTTCGGCCGGTTCGCGGCGCTGAGCGACCCGCAGGGCGCGGACTTCTCGGTGATCGACGTCACCACCACCGAGGGGGAGATGCCCCGGCTCAGGGACGTGTGACCGGCCCCGGCACGGGCCGGGCGAAGGCCATGGCATGATCGAGCGCATGCGTGAACGTGTGGTGGCCGCGTGCGACGGGGCTTCGAAGGGAAACCCCGGACCGGCCGGATGGGCGTGGGTGGTCTCGGACGACGACGAGCGGACCCCCGCCCGCTGGGCGGCGGGCCCGCTCGGCCGGGCCACCAACAACGTCGCCGAACTGACCGCCCTGGAGCAGTTGCTCGCGGCCGTCGACCCGGACGTGCCGCTGGAGATCCGGATGGACTCCCAGTACGCGATGAAGGCCGTCACCACCTGGCTGCCCGGCTGGAAGCGCAACGGCTGGAAGACCGCCGCCGGCAAGCCCGTCGCCAACCAGGACCTGGTCGTCCGCATCGACGAACTGCTCGGCGGCCGGTCGGTCGAGTTCCGCTATGTGCCCGCCCACCAGGTCGACGGCGACCCGCTGAACGACTTCGCCGACCGCGCGGCCAGCCAGGCGGCCTCCGCGCAGGAGCAGGCCGGCAGCGCACTCGGCTCGCCGCAGCCCCCGCCCTCGCCCGACACCCCGGCGACGGCCGGCGCACCCCGCCGGAAGGCACCCGCCCGCACGGGCGGAGCGGCCGCCCGGACCGGCGGTGCGTCCGCGCGGACCATCAAGGCGAAGTTCCCCGGCCGCTGCCTGTGCGGCCGGTCCTACGCGGCCGGCGAGAAGATCGCCAAGAACGCGCAGGGCTGGGGCCACCCGGAGTGCCGGACCGCCGACGCCTGATCAGGCGTCGAAGGTGTAGAACCGGGTGTGGTCCAGCAGGTCCGCCGGGCGCACGGTGTTCCACGGCTTCATCGTCTCGCCGAGGTCCACCACGTCCGCGGTGCCGCCCGTCGGCACGTACCCCGCGTCCGGGTGCCGCCGCTGCCACTCGGCCCACAACTTGTCGATGTAGGCGTGGTGCAGCCAGAACACCGGGTCGTTGGGCGAGACACCGGTCGCCATCTGGCCGCCGACCCAGACGTGCACCCGGTTGTGCAGGTTGACCCCGCGCCAGCCCTCCAGATGGTTGCGGAAGCCGTCCGAGGCGCTGTTGTACGGCGCCATGTCGTACGTCGCCATCGCCAGCACCGACTCCACCTCGGCCGGTGTCGGCAGCTCGCGCACGGCGGTGCCGAGCGAGCGGCGCAGGAACGTACGGGCGTCGACGCGCACGGTGACCGGCCAGTCGCCCGTGGCCGCGGCGAACGGACCGTCCATCACCCGGCCGTCGGTGCTGCGCCCGGTGCCGCCGAGGAAGTCCGGCGCCCACAGCGAGGCCCGCAGGGTGCGGTCGGTGCTCCAGTCCCAGTACGGCAGCGTGACGGAGGAGTCCACCGACTGGAGCGCCTGCTCGAAGTCGAGCAGGAATCTGCGGTGCCAGGGCAGGAAGGAGGGCGAGCGGTGGCCGGTCCGCTCGCCGCTGTCGGTGTCCGACATGATGAACTCGTTGTGCGTGCGGACGAAGTCGTCGTAGCGTCCGGCGCGCTTCAGTTCGAGGACGGCGGCGACGAACCGGCGCTTCTCGTCGGCGGTCAGGGCGGCCTGGTTCTTGCGTACGGTCATGGTGCGCGGTGCTCCCGGAGTCCTTGCGTGGGCGGTCAGTTGGCGGGGAACGGCAGCAGCGGCGCGCCCTGCAGCTCGTCCACCGCGGCGCGGGCGGCGGCCAGCGGGGTGGGCACCGGGTCGTAGTGGCTGACGACGCTGATCCAGCTTCCGTCGGCGTTGCGCATCACGTGCAGCTGCACGCCGTCTATGAACACCTCGTAGCCGCCGCCGTGTTCGTGGTGGTGTCCGCCGCCGGCCGCCGGACGGCCCTGTATCCGGCGGCCCTGGTAGACCTCGTCGAAGGAGCCGGGCGCGGTGGGCTCGTGACGGACGGCGGCGGACGCGGCGGACGCGGCGGGGGCGGCCAGGGCGACGGCGGCCGAGGCTGTGGCGGCGACGGCGGCCGCCGTGGTGAGCGCGCGGCGCCGGGTGATGTCGGGCATGCGGGTCCTCCCCGAGAGTGGTTCTGCGGTGATGAGGCATGCCTATCGGGACCTGTGGGAGCAGGAGAAATCGTGCGGAACCGGTTGGCTCCGATCCGGACAATTAACCACATGTCGTAGAGAGTTGAACGAAGTTGATCTTGCCGTCCCGGTGGTCCGGTCCGCCCCGGAACGGGTAATTCCTTGCCGGACCGCCCCGGTTTTCCTTGATCCTTTCCCGTCGCCGCCCGCCCGAGTGGCGCGGCTCACCACCCCAGACTGACGCGATCGGGAGGGTCGCCGTCCCTGCTACCCTCCGTCTTCGACCGGCTGCGTCGGGTGACTGTCAGGAGTGTGCGTGTGAAGGTCGTCTGCGTCGGAGGCGGGCCCGCCGGACTCTGTCTCGCCCTCCTGCTCAAGCGGCAGGACCCGGCGCACGACGTCACCGTCCACGAACGCGACCCCGAGGGCTCCACCTACGGCTGGGGCGTGACGTACTGGCGGGGCCTCCTCGACCGGCTGGGGGAACACGACCCCGTCCTGGCGCGGGAGATCGAGGCTCACTCCGTGCGCTGGAGCGAGGGCGTCGCCCACGTACGCGACCTGACCACCCGGCACCACGGCGACGAGGGCTTCGGCATCGGCCGGCACCGGCTGCTCGACCTGCTCGCCGCCCGGGCCCGCGGCCTCGGCGTCCGCCTGGAGTACGGCAGCGAGGTGACCCGGCCGCCCGCCGGCGCCGACCTCGTCGTCGCGGCCGACGGCGTCCACAGCGCCCTGCGCGCCCGCCGCGCGGACCACTTCGGCACCGAGACTTCCGCTGGCCGCAACCCCTTCATCTGGCTCGGCACCACCCGGGTCTTCGACGCCTTCACCTTCGCCTTCACCGAGACCGCGCACGGCTGGATCTGGGCCTACGGCTACGGGTACGGCGGCGGCCACAGCACCTGTGTCGTCGAGTGCTCCCCGGAGACCCTCACCGGCCTCGGCCTGGACCGGGCCGACCCCGGCGAGAGTCTGGCCCTGCTGGAGGAACTCTTCGCCCGCGTCCTCGACGGCCACCCGCTCATCGCCCGCCCCGGCGCCTCCTGGCAGCGCTTCCGCACCCTGACCAACCGCACCTGGCGCGACGGCGACCTGGTCCTGCTCGGCGACGCCGCCCACACCACCCACTACTCCATCGGCGCCGGCACCACCCTCGCCGTGGAGGACGCCCTGTGCCTGGCCGGCGCCCTGCGCGCGCACACCGCCCTGCCCGAGGCCCTCGCCGCCTACGAACGTCGGCGCCGCGCCGAGCTGCTGTCCGCACAGAGCGCGGCCCGCTACAGCGCCCGCTGGTACGAGAACCTGCCCCGCTACATCGAGCTGCCCCCGCACCGGATGTTCGCCCTGCTCGGCCAGCGCCACTCGCCGCTGCTGCCGTACGTGCCGCCGCGGCTGTACTACGGCCTGGACCGGGCGGCCGGCCGCATGGAGCCGCTGCGCCGGTTCAAACGCTGGCTCGGCCCCCGCGCCGCCCGCGCCCTGCACGCCCGGGCCACCGCCCGGCACCGCTGACCCGCGCTGGCCCGCCCGCCGGCACCACCGCACCGAAGGAGCCACCACGGCCGTGCCGGCCGTCGCACCGGATGACACACTGTCGCCATGGACGAACGCGTAATCGGCAGGTCGGGTCAGTGGGCATCGGTCGTCGGACTCGGCACATGGCAGCTCGGCGCCGACTGGGGGGAGGTGGACGACAAGGTGGCCCTGTCCGTCCTGGAGGCGGCGGCCGAGGCCGGGGTCACCTTCTTCGACACGGCCGACGTGTACGGCGACGGACGCAGCGAGGCGACCATCGCCTCCTTCCTGCGCGGCCGTCCGGACCTGCATGTGTTCGTGGCGACCAAGATGGGCCGCCGGCTCGCGCAGGTCCCGGAGAACTACGTCCTGGCCAACTTCCGGGAGTGGAACGACCGCTCGCGCCGCAACCTCGGCGTCGACCGCATCGATCTGGTCCAACTGCACTGCCCGCCCACCTCGGTGTACTCCTCGGACGCCGTGTTCGACGCCCTCGACACCCTCGTGGAGGAGGAGCGCGTCGCCGCCTACGGCGTGAGCGTGGAGACCTGTGACGAGGCGCTCACCGCGATCGCCCGGCCGAACGTGGCGAGCGTGCAGATCATCCTCAACCCGTTCCGCATGAAGCCCCTGTACGAGGTGCTGCCCGCCGCCCGCGAGGCCGGCGTCGGCATCATCGCGCGGGTGCCGCTCGCCTCCGGGCTGCTGTCCGGGAAGTACACCAAGGACACGGTGTTCGCGGCCGACGACCACCGCACCTTCAACCGGCACGGCGAGGCGTTCGACCAGGGCGAGACCTTCGCCGGGGTCGACTACGGCACGGGCGTCGAGGCCGCCGCCGAGTTCGCCGCGCTCGCCCCCGAGGGCTGCACCCCGGCCCAGCTCGCACTGCGCTGGATCATCGAGCAGGACGGCGTGACCACGGTGATCCCCGGCGCCCGGAACCCGGAGCAGGCCCGCGCCAACGCCGCCGCGGCCAAGCTGCCGCCGCTGCCGCCGGAGACGGCCGCCGCGATCCGTGACCTCTACGACCGCCGGATCAAGGACCAGGTCGAACACCGCTGGTAGACGCGCTTTCGGGCACACCGGTTCGTTTGAACGAACGGCCGGGCGGTTATCCGCACCGCATGACGCAGGACGGGCGGCGCCGGGGGCGCGATGAGACGCAGGAGGAACGGGCCGACCGGATGTGGGGTGAACTCATCCAGGAGGTCCGGGTGGCGCAGACGGGCGTGCAGATCCTCTTCGGATTCCTGCTGACGGTCGTCTTCCAGCCGAAGTACGGCCGGCTGGCCACCACCGACCAGGTGATCTACATCGTGACCGTGGTGATGGGCGCCTGCGCGACCGGCGCCCTCATCGGACCGGTGTCCCTGCACCGGCTCGTCTCCGGCCGGTCGGTCAAACCGCAGGCGGTGCGGCTCGCCTCCCGGCTGACGCTGGCCGGCCTGGTCCTGCTGCTCGCCACCATGACGTCGTCCCTGCTGCTGATCATGCGGGTGGCCACCCACGACGGTTATGTGCCGTACCTGGTGGCGGCCGTCGTCGCCTGGTACCTCGTGTGCTGGTACGGCCTGCCGCTGTGGGCCCGCCACCGGTACACCAACCGGACGGCCGATCAGACGGACGCGTCCGACAGCGCGTCCAGCTGACGGTCGTGCACCCGGCCGAGCAGCAGCGGGGACAGCACGGCGCCGATCAGCGCGCAGCACATGTCCCACTGGGTGTCCCACACATCGCCCTGGGTCGCGAGGAACGCGTCCGCGCCGTGGCCGCCGATCCCGGCCGCCAGCCACTCCAGCAGCTCGAAGCAGGCGCTGAAGGCCAGACAGGCGCACACGGTGAGCGGTGCCATCCAGCGGCTGCCGCGCAACGGTGAGGTCCGGCTGAGCAGTTCACGGACCAGTACGGCCGGCACGAAGCCCTGCATCAGGTGCCCGAAGCGGTCGTACGGGTTGCGGTCCAGGCCGAAGGTGTCGCGCACCCAGTCGCCCGCCGGGACCTGCGCGTAGGTGTAGTGGCCGCCGGCCGCGAGGACCAGCGCGTGCGCCGTGAGCAGCCCGCACAGCAGCCCCGTCAGCGGGAAGCGCCGCCAGGCCAGCACCACCACGGGCAGGCCGATCAGGGCCCACACCGTCTCCAGGAACCAGGTGGTGCGGTCGCGGGCGCCCACCGCCGACACGGTCAGTCCCAGGGCCGCCACCCCGGCGAAGAGCGCGGGCGGCACACGGCGCGGCGCGCGGAGCGGGGCGGGGTGCACAGCGGTCACGGGGGGCTCCTTGCCGTCAGGCGTCGTGGAGCCCCATCGTGGCGCCGGGGTCACCCCGCCGGCATGAGTACGGCTACTCAGCCCGTGGAAAGGATCTCCGCCAGCAACTCGTCCACGGGGACCTGCTCCTGTCCCGGCGCCACCACCCGGTGGGTCTCGCGCAGGAACGCCGCGACCGCGGGCGCCCAGGCGAACACCACCGCGCGCTGCCGGCCGCCGTCCGGCCGGACGTCCCCGAGGAACTCCATGCGCAGTTCGCGCCAGGGCTCGGAGCCCTCCGGCCGCAACCGCACGTCGCCCAGGCCGACCGGCCGGGCCAGGCCCGCGGCGAGCATGTCCCGGTCCAGCCGCCAGGAGGCCAGCACACGGCCGTCATGGGTGAACAGGGCGGTGACGGCGAACGGGTCGTCGGCGTCGTAGCCCAGATGCGCCAGCACCGGGCACCGTCCGGTACCGGGTGCGAGGAGCTGCACCACCAGCGTCTTGTGCACGAACGAGTTCACGCGCGGGCCTCCGGGAATGATCGGCGTAGAGCGTCCTAGTACCCCGGCATCGCCCAGGATGCTCATCCGAGCGGCCGATTCCCTTCGGCCCGGCGTGTTCCGGGTGCCCGCGGCGTCAGGCGAAGGCCTCCCGCAGAGCCGGGAGCAGGGTCTTCGCCGACCAGTCCAGGAACTCCCGCTGCGCGTCGCCGCCGATCTGCACCAGGGCGATCTCCCCGAATCCGGCCTCGGCGTACGGCCGCACGGCCTCCACGAAGGCGTCCGGGTCGTCACCGCACGGGATGGAGGAGGCGACGTCGTCCTTGGTCACGAACTGGGTCGCGGCCTCGAAGGAGTCGGGATGCGGCAGCTCGGCGTTGACCTTCCAGCCCAGGCCGAACCAGCGGAACTGGGAGTGGGCGCGTTCGATCGCCACGCCCCGGTCGGGATCGTAGGACACCGGAAGCTGGCCCACCCGGGGCTTGCCGCTGCCGCCGTGCCGGTCGAAGGCCTCCAGCAGATTCGCCTTCGGCTCGGTCGCGATCACCAGGTCGGCGAGGTGTCCGGCCAGCTTGCAGGACTGCTCGCCGGAGACCGCGACGCCGATCGGCGGCGCCGACTCCGGCAGGTCCCACAGCCGGGCCGACTCCACGTCGTAGTGCTGTCCGTGGTGCGTGACATGGCGGCCCTCGAACAGCGCGCGGATGATGTGCACCGCCTCTTCCAGCATCTCGTGGCGCACGTCCGCCGGCGGCCAGCCACCGCCCACCACGTGCTCGTTCAGGTTCTCCCCTGCGCCGAGGCCGAGCCGGAACCTGCCCTCCGACAGCAACTGCACGGTCGCCGCCTTCTGCGCCACGACCGCCGGGTGGTAGCGCAGGATGGGACAGGTGACGTAGGTCATCAGCGGGATCCGCGAGGTGGCCTGGGCCGCGGCGCCCAGCACGCTCCACGCGTACGAGGCGTGTCCCTGCGAGCGCAGCCACGGAAAGTAGTGGTCCGAGATCACCGAGAAGTCGAAACCCGCCTCCTCGGCTCCCACCACGTGCTCCACCAGGTCCCGGGGGCCGGCCTGCTCGGTCATCATCGTGTATCCGATTTGCACCATAAGCAGCGAGTCCCCGGCTCGGCGGCCGGAAAACGGGGTGCGGCCCACTCTTCCGGTTCCGGGACGACCGGCTTCGTGGTGTCGTCCCAGGCCGCAGCCGCGGCCTGGGCGGTGCGGCGCGGCGGGAAGCCGCGCCGGCCGCCCGGCGGGACGACACCGACGGTCACCTCACAGCAGCCCGAAGCGGTCCGCCCAGCCGAACAGTTCCCGGGGTGTCGTGTTGCCCCCGCACACCACGAGCCCGATCCGGGCGCCGTCACCGACCCGCTCCACCACCTGCCGGGCGGCCGGCAGCAGACATCCCGCGGCCGGCTCGGCCCACACCTTGGCGTGCTCGGCGAGGTCCAGGCAGCCCCGCACCGCGTCCTGGTCCGGCACCACCAGGACCTCCTCGACGAGCGCGGCCACATGGTCGTAGGTCAGCTGCGAGGCCGAGGGCGCGCTCAACGTGGTGACCAGGGAGGACAGCGGCACCGGCACCGGACCGCCGGCCGTGAGCGCGCCGGCCATCGCCTCCGCGCCCGCGGTCTCCACGCCCCACACCCGCACGTCCGGCCGCAGGGCGCGCAGGGCCGTCGCGATCCCGGCGATCAGACCACCGCCGCCGACGCTGACGACCACGTCGGTCAGCTCCCCGGCGTCCTCGGCCAGTTCCAGCCCCACCGTGCCCTGCCCGGCGATGACCACCGGATCGTCGAACGGGTGCACCAGCGTCAGGCCCTCGTCCCGCAGCCGCGTCACCAGCTCGAAGGCGCTGTCCATGCCGTCGGTCAGCCGTACCGAGGCCCCGGCGTCCCCGGCGAGCGCGATGGAGCGCGCGGGCGCGGTGCGCGGCATCACCACGGTGGCCTTCACATCGAGGGCCGCCGCCATCACCGCCAGCGCGATCCCGTGATTGCCGCCGCTGACCGCGACCACGCCCGCGGCGCGCTCGGCCTCGCTCAACGACAGCAGTTTCGCCACGGCCCCGCGCGCCTTGAACGAGCCGGTGCGCTGGAGGAGTTCCAGCTTGGCGGTGACCGGGACGCCGAGCAGGGAGCCCAGGCCCGGGCTCGGCACCGTCGGCGTCCGTACGACGTGTCCGGCGATCCGCTCGGCGGCGGCTGCGATGTCCGAGATGTCGATCAAGGTGCTGCACCCCTTCCGGCGCGGATCGGCCGCGCCGCTCGCACCTTGACCCGCCGGGGCGCCGCTGGTCAACGCCTTTCCGGATCCCGCCTACCGTACGCGGCCCACCAGGAAGTCCACCAGCCCGGTCAGCTCCTCGGCGGCGGCCGGGGCCAGGCGCGCGGAGGCCAGCAGCTCGCGCGCGGCGGCCGTCCGGGCCCGCGCCTCGGCCAGCGCCGCCGTACGGCCCCCGGCCGCCTCGATCAGCGCGGCGGCCTCCTCGGCGTGCCCGGCGGAGCCGAGCAGCGCGGGCAGCCGCCGGGCCGCCGGGGAGCCGAGCGCGGCCAGCACCGGGAACGTCTTCTTCCGCTCCCGCAGATCGCCGCCCACGGGCTTGCCGGTGACGGCCGGGTCCCCCCAGATGCCGAGCACGTCGTCGACGAGCTGGAAGGCGACCCCGAGGTGCCGCCCGGCCCGGTCCAGCGCCTGGACCGTGTCCTCGGGCGCCCCGCCGAGCGCGGCGCCCAGCGCCACGGCACAGCCCAGCAGCGCGCCCGTCTTGCCCTCGGCCATCGTCCGGTACTCCCGCGGCGTCACCCGCTGGGGGCCCGTCCAGGGCCGGGTGGCGAACAGCAGGTCGTCGGCCTGGCCGCGCACCAGGTCGGCGAGGGCCGCCGAGAGCAGCCGCACCGCCCCGGGGCCCCGGGGCGCGGCGGCGAGGGCGTCCACCGCCAGCGCGAACAGGGCGTCGCCGGCCAGGACGGCCGGACCCGTGCCGTACGCCTGCCACACGGCGGGGCGGCGGCGCCGGATCGCGTCGCCGTCCATGATGTCGTCGTGCAGCAGCGAGAAGGCGTGCACCAGCTCCACCGCGACCGCCGCCGGGACACCCGTCCGCCCGGCGGCACCCGCCGCCTCCGCGCCGAGGACGGCGAGCGCCTGGCGCACGCCCTTGCCGCCCGGCGCGGTGACGGGCGCTCCGCCGACCTCGCACCAGCCGAAGGAGTACGCGGCCATCTCGCCCACCCAGGGGTGCAGCCGGCCTACCGCCTCCCGGAGCGCCGGCCGGGTCAGCTCACGGCAGCGGGCGAGGACACCCGGGGCGGGTGCGCGCACCGCGGAGACGAGCGCCGTCACCGTGCGGTCTCCGTCTCGAGACCGAACTCCCGCTGGGCGCGGACCACCATCTCCCGTACGTGCCGCAGCCCGCCGCGCTCCAGCGTCCGGGCCAGGCCGGCGAGTTCGGCGGCGGTCTCGGCGCGGTCGCGGCCGAGCCGGGCGAGGGACTTGGCCAGGCCCAGCCGGGACAGCGCCTCGCCGCGCGGTTCGCTCATCGCGCGGAACTCCGCCAGCGCCAGCTCGTAGCGGTCGCGGGCCTCGGGGTAACGGCCCGCGCGGTACAGGACGTTGCCCTGCATCTTGTGGTTGTAGGCGAGCGCGCTGGAGAGGTTCATCTCCCGGCAGGTCGCCTCCGCCTCGGCCAGCAGCTCCAGGGCCCGTCCGGTGGCGCCGTCGCGCACCGACAGGACGTCCGCGAGGCCGCGCAGCGCCCAGGCGTGCCCGCGCCGGTCGTCGGCCCGGGCGGCTATCTGCGCCGCCTCCTCGAACAGGGCGTACGCCTCGTCGTAGTCGCCGGTGTTGCGGCGCATCTGGGCGATGCCCTCCAGCGCCCACACCGTGTGCCGGGCCTCGCCCCGCTTGCGGGCCTCGGCCAGCAGCTGTTCGTGCAGCCGGCCGACCGCCGCGTAGTCGCCCTGGATGCGGCCGGTCTCCGCGAGGCCGGCCAGCGAGTAGCCGCGGGCGACGACGTCCCCGCCGCGCTCGCCGAGTTCGGCCGCCAGTCCCAGCAGCCGCCAGGCCAGCGGGAACCGTCCGCGCTGCCGGGCCAGGGTGCCGCCGCTCCACAGCGCCCAGGCCATCGCGGCGGTGTCGCCGGCCTCCCGGGCGGCGCGGTAACTCGCCTTCCACGCCCGGTCGGCGTCCTGTATCCGGCCGAGCCGCCGGTGTGCCTCGGCGACGGCGAGCCCGCAGCGGGCCGCCTCTTCGGCGCGCCCGGCGCGTTCCGCCTCGCGCAGCCGCTCGGTGGCCTCGGCCAGCACATCGGTGAGCGAGGAGTTCACGGACAGGGTGGTCAGGGCGCCCTGGTACTCCGGGGCGAAAGCCTTGCCGTACATGCGTACCCTTCTATGCACGCGATGTATAGACGGCGTCTCTACACGGCATGCATAGCGTCTCGGAGATATGCCCCGGCCCGAGAGGCCGGGGCTCGGTCTGTCGCCGGTCAAGACGCGGGTACGGCCGCCGGGGTTGCGCGTGCGGTGTGGATCACACGGGAAGGTTCAGTGCTGCTGCGCCTTCTGGGGCGTCAGCTCGCTCGGCCGCACCACGACGAACCCCTCGCCCTGGAGCATCAGTTGCACGGCCTCGCCCGAACCGCCGCGCAGCATCGAGCCGATGGACTGCGACCGGTGCAGCGAGGTCTGCAGGTGCGCGGTCCAGCCCACCACCGCGTCCGTGTCGACGTAGACCGGCGCCTGCGCGGACACCGGGATGACCAGCGGGTTGCCGTCGCAGACCAGACCGAGCCGGCCCTGCCCGGTGAACACGCTGTTGAACAGGCCGCCGCCGGCGATGCCCGAACCCTTCACCGTCTTGATCTCGTACGACAGCGAGGCGTCGAAACACAGGACGTTGCGGCCGTTGACGGTGAACTGGTCGCCGGGCTCGACCTCGACGATGAAGCAGTTCTGCGCCTCGTGCGCGAACCAGGCCTCGCCCTGCCCGCGCACCGCCATGAGGGGCAGCCCCTCCCCGGTGACGGCACGCTTGAGCATGCCGCCGACCCCCTGCCCCTTGCGCTCGAACGCGAGATTGCCGCGATAGGCGACCATCGCGCCCTGGCGGGCGTACATCTCGCCGTCCACCGCGTACTTGACGCACTTGGCGTTCTCGACGTACATCCCCGGCGCCACGGCCGGCTGCACCACATGCTGACTGGAAAAGAGATCACCCTTCATGCAGGGCATGGTGTCGCGGACGGCCGCGTTCCGCCAAGATCGCGGAGTGTGCCGGTTTCGCGGACTTCCCGCAGAACGCCGACTCCAGGGCCCCGGCCAGCGTGTCGAGCACCTTCCCGTTGTTCGACGTGGTGGCCATGGCGGTGAGGCTGCGCCCGCCGTCCTTCGTGGCGAACGCGTACGTGTAGTAGCCCTGCACCGCTCCGGTGTGCCCGTACACCGACACCCCGCAGGACAGCTCGCGGCGGCGCAGTCCGAGGCCGTACGCCGTCGTGGCGTTCACCTTGGTGAACCGCTCCATCTCCGCCAGCCGCGCGGCCGACATCAGCTTCCCCCTGAGCAGCGCGCCGTAGAAGACGTCGAGGTCCCGCGCGCTGGAGATGACCGCCCCGGCGCTCTGCGCCCAGGAGACCGTCTGTTCCGTCGCGTCGACCAGCGGGGCGCCCGCCCGGTCCGGCGTCAGATAGCCGCGGGCGTACCGGCCCGGCAGCGTGGTGCCGGGGTGGACGTAGAACGTGTCGCGCAGCTTCAGTGGTGTGAAGACCCGGTTCCGGTAGGCGGTCCGCACCGGCTGCCCGGTGAGTTTCTCGACCAGCAGCCCGGCGACGACGAAGTTGGTGTTGGAGTACGCGTAGGCGGCGCCGGGCGCGTTGGTGCGGGGCTTCTTCAGGGACAGCGCGACCAGCTGCCGGTAGGTGAAGACCTTCTTGCGGACCGCCTCGAAGCCGGAGACGCTGGCGGCGAACATATCGTTCGTGTAGTCGTACAGACCGCTGCGGTGGCTCAGCACCTGACGGACCGTGATCCGGTCGTCCGGCAGCAGCCCCGGCAGATAGCGGTTGACCGGCGCGTCGAGCGCGAGGCGGTGCTCGTCGACGAGCTGGAGCAGCACGACCGCGGTGAAGGTCTTGGTGACGCTGCCGACCCGGAACCGGTCGTCGGTGCCGATGGCCCGCCCGGTGGCGCGGTCGGCGACGCCGCGGGTCACCCGGTAGGTCCGGCCGTGGTCGTCGATCCGAGCCAGCGCTCCCGGGGCGCCCTGGGCCACCGCCGAGCGCAACACCGCGGCCACGCCCGCGGTGTCGGGCGCCGGGAGCGCCGCCGTGATGTCCCGCTGCCCGGCCGCGGCCCGCGCCGGGACCGCGAGCAGTGACAGTGCGACCGCTCCGAGGACCGCTCCCCGCCCCACCCTTGTCGAGACCATCCCGTATTCTCTCCCGTCGGCCCGGTTCCTGATGCGATATCGGTCACATCCCGCCCTGGGAACCTAGGGGATGTGGGCGGCGTCTCCACAGCCGACACACAGTCGGTCATCCGGTGATCACTCCATGGCGTCCATTTGCAAAGGATTGCCATAGAAGTTCGCGAAATGGATCATTCCGGCTTTACGTGCGCATGACTAATCCGCAAGGGTGGGCGCTCGGAGCCGGACCGGCTCCCGTGGCGCCCAACCGCGTCACGTCTCAAGGCGGTTGACGATGTCGGCCGCCTTCGAACGAAGGAACCCTGATCAGATTGCGTAGACCGCACATACGCACCATGGCGGTTGCCGTCGCGGTGACGACGGCTGCCACGGGCCTGGCCGGCACGGCCTTCGCGAGTGCCTCCACCGGAGCGGAGCGGTCCGCCGCCTCCGCCGCCTCGGACGCCACGGTGGTGGTGGAGGCGGCGCGCACCGCGGCCTTCGCCCACGCCTCGGCGACCGGCGTCTCCCAGGGCGACGCACTGCACGCCCAGGACGTCATGATCGACCCCGAGGGCGCCCGGCACGTCCGCTTCGTGCGCACCCACGACGGCCTGCCGGTGCTCGGCGGCGACCTCGTCGTCCACCTCGACCGCACGCTGGGCTACGCGGGCGTGACCCGCGCGGCCGGCCACGCGGTCAAGCCCACCGGCCAGGCGAAGCTGACCGCCGGCCAGGCCGCCGCCAAGGCCGCGAAGGCCGCCAAGGGCGACGCCGGCGGCGCCCGGCTCGTGGTGGACGCCCGCGGTGGCGCCTCCGCGCTCGCCTACCAGGTCACCGTCACCGGCCAGGACACCGCCCGCACGGTCGTCGTGGACGCGGTCACCGGCAAGGTGCGCAGCAACACGCCCACCCGGGACGAGTTCCTGTCGCCGAAGCTGATCGACACCCTGCACCGGCGCGGCGAGACCGCGGACCCGGCCACCGGCTCCGCCTCCGCCGCCTCCGGCCTGGTCGGCTCGGGCGCCACCGGCGCCGCGGCCTACCCGTCGGCCGCCAAGGGCACCGGCAAGACCCTCTTCGTGGGCAACGTCGGCCTGACCACCACGCAGACCTCGCGCGGTCACTACCAGCTCAAGGATCCGAGCCGGTACGGCACCGAGACGCGGGACGCCAAGGGCTCGTACACGGAGAAGTTCGGCGCCGGCACGAAGTTCACCAACACGACCAACGTGTGGGGCAACGGCGCGACCAGCAGCCGGGCCACGGTCGCCGCCGACGCGCAGTACGGCGTCACCAAGACGCTGGACTTCTACAAGTCCACGTTCAAGCGCAAGGGCATCGCCAACAACAGCAAGGCCGCCCAGGCGATGGTGCACTGGGGCAAGAAGGTCGCCAACGCCTTCTGGGACCCGACCTGCAACTGCATGCTGTACGGCGACGGCGACGGCGAGATGTTCAAGAAGCCGCTCGTCGTCCTCGACGTCACCGGTCACGAGCTGACCCACGGCGTGGTCGAGGCGACCGCCAACCTCCAGCCGACCTTCGTCGACTCCGACGGCAACCAGTACGGCGAGCCGGGCTCGCTGAACGAGTCGCTCGCGGACATCTTCGGCTCGAACGTCGAGTTCTACGCCAAGAACACGAAGGACACCCCGGACTACCTGATCGGTGAGAAGCTGGGCCTCGCGCAGAAGTTCCTGCGCCGCCTGGACCACCCGTCGCTGGACAAGCTGGAAGGCACCATCGACTACTGGTCCGCCGACACCTACTACACCGAGGTGCACGCCGGTTCCGGCGTCTCCTCGCACGCCTACTACCTCCTCGCCGAGGGCAGTGGCAAGAAGAAGATCGGCACGGTGACCTACAACTCGCCGACCTACCACAGCCTCAAGGTCAAGGGCATCGGCCGGACCAAGGCGACCGCCATCTACTACCGGGCGCTCACCCGGTACATGGTCTCCTCCACCGACTTCCACCAGGCGCGCATCGCCACGCTGAAGGCGGCCAAGGACCTGTACGGAGCGAACAGCACCGAGTACAAGACGGTCAACACCTCGTGGGCCGCCGTGAACGTCACCGCCGCCAACACGCCGCGCTGACGACCCGCACCACCCCACGCCGCGCGCCCCGCTCATGCGGGCCGGCGCGGTACAGCACCACCGGATGCCCCGCCTCGCGCGGGGCATCCGCCTGTCCGGGCGAACCGTCCGGGCGGGCGCGCCCCGGCCCGGACCGGCCGCGTCGTAGGTCGGTGATTCCGGTTCCGCCTGCCGGCCGGGAGATGATCGTCCCGGTGCGCGGCGGTGCCCGATCGCGGGCACCGGTACCGCGAGGACGCGACGACGAGGAGGCCCACGGATGACACGCCCGATCACGGCAGGGGTGGACGGCACCGAGGAGAGTCTGGCCGCGCTGGACTGGGCGGCCCGGGAGGCCGTACGGCGCGGTCTGCCGCTGCGCGTGGTGCACGCCTGGCGGTACGCCGAGGCGCTCGCCGCCGCCGGCCGGGACACCCAGCGCGAGTGGGTGGCGCAGGGCATGACGGACACCGCGCGCACGGTGACGGAGCGGTATCCGGGACTGCCGGTGACCACCAACGTGCTGGAGGCCGGGGCCGCGGACGCGCTGGCGGACGCGGCGGCCGGGGCCGAACTGCTGGTCCTCGGCTCGCGCGGGCACGGTCCGGTGGTCGGCTTCCTGCTCGGCTCGGTCGGCCAGCAGGTGATCGCGGAGGCGTCCCGGCCGGTCGTCCTGGTCCGGGCCGGCGACGACGCCACCGCGGAGGCGGCCGGCCGGGACGTGGTGGTCGGCCAGCACGGCGGCCCCGAGGACAGCGAGGCGGCGCTGCGGTTCGCGTTCGAGACGGCGGCGGCCCGCGGCGCCGCCGTCCGCGCCGTACGGGCCTGGACCCTGCCGCCGGTCTTCGCCTACAGCCCCGGCTCGCTGAAGCTGCTCGACGACGCGGGCGGCCTCGAACCGTACGAGAAGCAAGCGCTGGCCGAGGCACTCCAGCCCTGGCGGGAGCGGTTCCCCCAGGTGCCCGTCGCCGAGCACGTCGAGATGGGCAGCGCGGGCCAGGTGCTGCTGTCGCTGGCCGGCCGGGCCCAGCTCATGGTCGTCGGGCGCCGGGCGCGGCGTACGGCGGTCGGCGCGCGGATCGGCTCGGTGGCGCACGGGGTGCTGCACCACGCCGGCTGCCCGGTGGCCGTGGTCCCGCACGCGTGAGCTACTCCGGGCCGGCCTCCGCCAGCGGGGCGCGGGCCCGGGGCAGGACGTTGTCGGTGTAGTCCTTGACGGCGGTGTCGATGCCGATGTCGTGCTGGGCCCGCTCGGACAGGTACCAGCGGTGTTCGAGCAACTGGTGGTAGATCTCGGCCGGGTCCATGGAGCCGCGCAGCTCCGGCGGCACCGCGCGGACGGTGGGCCGGAAGACGTCCCGCACCCAGCGGTGGGCCAGCACTTCCGGCCGCGCGGCCAGGGGGTCGCCCGGGGCGTAGTCGTCCTGGGTGGCCATCCAGCTCTCCAGGTCCGTCAGCAGCCGCCGCGCCTGGTTCTCCTCCGCGTCCAGGCCGGTCAGCCGCAGCAGTTGGCGCTGGTGGTGGCCGGCGTCCACGACCTTCGGCACGAAGGTGACCGTGTCGCCGTTGGAGGAGTGCTCGATCTGCATCTCGGCCACGTCGAAACCGAGGTCGTTCAGCCGCCGGATCCGGCGCTCGATGTAGTGGTACTTGCCCGCCGGGTACACCGAGGTGCGGGTCAGCTCCTGCCACAGGCCCTGGTACCGGGTGCAGATCTCGTGACCGAACTCCACCGGGTCCACGGACGGGTGCAGCGCGCCGGACGCCTCCAGGTCCAGCAGTTCGCCGCTGATGTTGACGCGGGCCAGCTCCAGGTCGTAGTCCCGCTGTCCCGGGCTGAGCCGCGGGTGCAGATCGCCGGTCTCGGCGTCCACCAGATAGGCCGCGAAGGCGCCCGCGTCCCGCCGGAACAGGGTGTTGGACAGCGAGCAGTCGCCCCAGGCGAACCCGGCCAGGTGGAGCCGGACCAGCAGCACGGCGAGGGCGTCCATCAGCCGGTGCATGGTCGCCGGGCGCATGGTGGTCTCGAACATCGAGCGGTACGGCATCGAGCCGCGCAGATGCCGGGTCACGAGCACCGGCTCCAGCGGGGCGCCCGAGGGGTCGGTGCGGCCGGTGACCACGGCGAGCGGGTCGACGGCCGGGATGCCGAGCCGGTCGAGGTCGCGCAGCAGTCCGTACTCGCGCAGCGCGGGCCGCTCGGCCAGCTCCTTGACGGCGATCACCTCGTCGCCCGCGTGCGCGTAGCGCACCACGTGCCGGGAGATGCCGCGGGGGAGCGGCACGAGATATTCCTCGGGCCACTCCTCCAGCGGGGTCTGCCAGGGCAGGGCGAGCAGGAGGGCGGGGTGCTCCGGGTTCGTGGCGCTGATCTGCAAGGCCATGACACGAACCCTAAGGCCCCGAGCGGGTGTTCTACGACGCCCGGCCCCGGGCCAGCTCGGCCGCCGCCCGCACCGGGCCCCGGTGCGCCGGGCCGTGGCCCGGCAGCAGCAGGTCGCCGTCGAGCGCGCCGATCAGCTCCAGGGAGGCCACCACTCCGGCGCGGTCGTGGTGGAAGAAGCCGGGCAGGATCTGCGGACCCTTGATCCGGGAGATCGCGTGCCCGCTGACCAGCGCGTCCCCGGAGACGACGATGCCCGCCTCCGGCAGGTGGTAGACGCAGTGGCCGTCGGTGTGGCCGGGCGTGTGCACGGGCACCGGACGGCCGGGCAGGTCCAGCGGGCCGTCGGCCGGGAACGGCGCGGGCGCGGTGACGGGGTTGTGGTCGATGCCGCCGGCCTTGATCACATGGGCGGCCCAGGGCAGCACACCGGGCCGCCAGGCGTTGCGCACGACGTCCTTGACGGTGGCCTGCTGGAGGAAGTCCCGACGGGCGTGCGGCACTTCCGCCGGGTGCAGGTACACCGGCGTGCCGTGGGCGACGCGCAGGTACTCGGCGGAGCCCAGGTGGTCGTTGTGCGCGTGGGTGATCAGGACGGCGGCGACCGCCTCCGGGGAACCGCCCACCTGCGTGAGGGACTCCAGCAGCCCCGGGCGGTCTCCGGGATAGCCGGTGTCCACCAGGGTGAGGGCGTCCCCGTCCTTGAGGATCACCCAGTTGACGTGGTTGCCGTGCACCAGGAAGGTGCCGTCGGCTACTTGCCGTACCTCTGCCCGCATGGTCTCCCCGAGCCCTGTGCGACGTTCGTGGAGGGCCAGCCAATCAGATCGGCGTCCCGTCCGGGGGCGCGGGCGGCTGGTCACCGCACGCCGTGCGGCCGGAACTGGACGCTGATGCGCGGGCCCGCGGCCCGGCCGGTCTTGGGGACGCAGTGCTCCCAGGTGCGCTGGCAGGAGCCGCCCATCACGATGAGGTCGCCGTGGCCGAGCGGCCGGCGCACCGTGGCGCCGCCCGTGCCGGCCGGGCGCAGCAGCAGGTCCCGGGGCTCGCCGACGGAGAGGATCGCGACCATGGTGTCCTCGCGGGCGCCCCGCCCGATGCGGTCGCCGTGCCAGGCCACGCTGTCCCGGCCGTCGCGGTAGAAGCACAGCCCGGCGGTGGTGAACGGCTCGCCCAGCTCCTCGGCGTAGTGCCGGGACAGGGCGGCGCGGGCCTCGTCCAGCACCGGGTGGGGCAGCGGGTCGGCCGCGCCGTAGTGGGCCAGCAGCCGGGGCACGTCGACCACGTTGTCGTACATCTTCCGGCGCTCCGCCCGCCAGGGCACGTCGGCGGCGAGCCGTTCGAAGAGCGTGTCGGCGCCGTGCAGCCAGCCCGGCAGGACGTCGATCCAGGCGCCCGTGCCCAGCTCGGTCCGGCGCAGCCCGTCGAGCGGGCCGAGCCGCAGCTCGTCGGTCTGGTCGAACAGGGAGCCCTGGAGGTGCGTGGACATGAGTCCAGCGTACTCCTTAATCGAATGTGCGTTCCATTTGATCACCGGCCGAGCGGGTCCCCCGGATGCCGGTCTGCGTTGCGTCCGGAGTCTTTCGCTACACCGGTGTATTGGATACGCTGGCGTATCGAACGAGGGGGCGGTGCCGATGGAACCGGTGGAACAGACACCCCGGCGCGTCACCCGGCGCCGGGTCCGCACCCGGGCCCGGCTGCTCGACGCCGCGTTCACCGTGTTCGCGGCGAAGGGCTTCGGCCGGGTCACCATCGAGGAGGTCTGCGAGGCGGCCGGGTTCAGCCGCGGCGCCTTCTACTCCAACTTCGCCACCCTGGACGAGCTGTTCTTCGCCCTGTACCGGGACCGCGCCGGGCTCCTCGCGGCCCAGGTGGCCGACGCGCTCGCCCAGGACGGTCCCGGCCTGGACGTGCCCGCCGCCGTGGACCGGGTCACCGAGGTGCTGCTGCTCGACGTGGACTGGCTGCTGGTGAAGACCGACTTCCTGGTGCACGCCGCCCGTGACCCCGTCGTCGCCCGGGCCCTGCTCGACCACCGCGCCCGGCTCCGCGAGGCCATCGCCGACCGGCTCTCCCGGGCCGGCGGCCACACCGCGCTGCCCGCCGTGCTCGGCGACGCGGACGGCGCGGCGCGCGCCGTGGTCGCCGCGTACGACGGTGTCACCACCCAACTGCTGCTGGACCGGGACACCGAGGCCGCCCGGGCCTGGCTGGGGCAGTTGCTCACCGCGCTGCTGACGGACGGCGGCCGCGGTCCCGCCTAGCCCGGCGGCGGACCACCAGCACCAACACCGTCAGGGAAGGACATGCACCATGGACGCGGACGTCATCGTCGTCGGAGCGGGCCTCGCCGGGCTCGTCGCCGCCCATGAACTCACCAGCCGGGGCCGCCGGGTGGCCTTGGTCGACCAGGAGAACGCCGCCAACCTCGGCGGGCAGGCGTACTGGTCCTTCGGCGGCCTCTTCCTGGTCGACTCGCCCGAGCAGCGCCGCCTCGGCGTCAAGGACTCCTTCGACCTCGCCTGGTCCGACTGGCGGGGCAGCGCGCAGTTCGACCGGCTCGCCGACGAGGACGCCTGGGCGGTGCGCTGGGCCCGCGCCTACGTCGAGTTCGCGGCCGGCGAGAAGCGGTCCTGGCTCCGGGGACACGGCATCGACCTGCTGCCCACCGTCGGCTGGGCCGAACGCGGCGACCTGCGCGCGGACGGCCACGGCAACTCCGTGCCCCGCTTCCACATCGCCTGGGGCACCGGCACCGGCGTGGTCGAACCCTTCGTCCGCTACGCCCGGCAGGCCGCCCGGGACGGACTGCTGACCTTCCACCACCGCCACCGGGTCGACGCACTCCTCGTCGACGGCGGCACGGCACGCGGCGTGCGCGGCACGGTCCTCGCCCCGGACGACTCCCCGCGCGGCGTCGCCTCCGGCCGCGACCGCGCCGGCGACTTCGAACTGACCGCGCAGGCCGTCGTCGTGACCACCGGCGGCATCGGCGCCGACCACGACATCGTCCGCCGCCACTGGCCCGAGCGGCTCGGCACCCCGCCCGCCGCGATGGTCACCGGCGTGCCCTCCTACGTCGACGGCCGCATGCTCGACATCAGCGCCGCGGCCGGCGTCCGGCTCGTGAACCGCGACCGCATGTGGCACTACACCGAGGGCCTGCGCAACTGGGACCCGGTCTGGCCCGGCCACGGCATCCGCGTCCTGCCCGGCCCGTCCTCCATCTGGCTCGACGCCCTCGGCCGCCGCCTGCCCGACCCCTGCCTGCCCGGCTACGACACCCTCGGCACCCTCCGGTACCTGCGCACCACCCCGGACATCGCCGGGTACGACCACTCCTGGTTCGTCCTCACCCGGAAGATCATCGAGAAGGAGTTCGCGCTCTCCGGCTCCGAACAGAACCCGGACATCACCGCCCGGGACCGCAAGGCCGTCCTGCGCGACCGGGTGCTCGGCAAGGGCGCCCCGGCACCCGTGCGGGCCTTCCTCGACCAGGGCGAGGACTTCGTCACCGCGGACAGCCTGGAACGCCTGGTGGAGAAGATGAACGGCCTGACCGGCGAGCCGCTGCTGGACGCGGCCCGGATACGCCGCCAGATCGAGGCCCGCGACCTCCAGCTCGCCAACCCCTACAGCAAGGACGCCCAGATCCAGGGCATCCGCAACGCCCGCCGCTACCTCGGCGACCGGCTCGGCCGGGTCGCCGCCCCGCACCGCCTCCTCGACCCGGCCGCCGGCCCGCTCATCGGCGTCCGGCTGCACGTGCTGACCCGCAAGACCCTCGGCGGCATCCAGACCGACCTCGACTCCCGGGCCCTCGGCACCGACGGCACCCCGGTCGAGGGCCTGTACGCGGCGGGCGAGGTGGCCGGCTTCGGCGGCGGCGGCGTCCACGGCTACAACGCCCTGGAAGGCACCTTCCTCGGCGGCTGCCTGTTCTCCGGCCGGGCGGCGGGCCGGCACGCGGCCGCGCACACGGGCTGAACCTCAGTCGCGCAACAGCTCGGCCAGCACCCGCGCGTGGCTCTCCGCCGGCCGCTTCGACGCCGTCAGCAGCGTCACCTGCCCCGCGCGGGCCGCCGTGCGCAGCCTGTCCAGCGGGCCGGCGGCCTCCGGCGCGTCCAGCTCCGCCTCGTACCGGCGCCGGAACTCCTCGTAGGAGCCCTCGCCCGCGTGGTACCACTTGCGCAGCTCGGCCGAAGGCGTCAGCCCCTTGGGCCACTCGTCCACATGGACCTCGTCCTTGGCGAGGCCGCGCGGCCAGAGCCGGTCCACCAGCACACGCAGACCGTCGTCGGGCTCGGGCGGGTCGTAGATCCGGCGCACGCGCACGCTCACGGACACGGTTCCTTCCGGGTCGGGGACGGTCGTTGGAGCGTACTGCGCCGCGCGCCGCCGTCCCGGCGGCGACGCGGCCCGGCTCGGCCGGAAGGACGCGGCAGGACTTGACCGGAAGAAGAGGGAAGCCCGGCCGCCGGCCCGCCTACGCTGACGGCCAGTCGATCACCGGCCGCTTCCCGAGGAGCGCATGTGAGGCCCACGCGCAGACCACCCGCCCGCCGCCGTACCGCCGTCCTCGCCACCGTCCCCGTCGCCGTGGCCGCGCTCCTCGGCGCCACCGCCCCCGCCGCCCCGTGCGGCCCCGGCGCGCCGGGCGCGGGCGACCCGTACTTCCCGCTCAGCGGCAACGGCGGCTACGACGTGCGCCATTACGACCTGACCCTCCGCTACGAGCCCGCCTCCCGGCGCCTGGACGGCACCGCCGTCCTCACCGCCCGCGCCACCCGGCGGCTCACCCGCTTCGACCTCGACCTGACCGGCCTGAAGGTCACCCGGCTGACGGTCGACGGCGCGGCCGCCCGCTTCACCCGGGACGGACAGGAACTCGTCGTCACCCCCTCGCGCGCCCCCGCGCGGGGCCGGCTGTTCCGGGTCGCCGTCACCTACCACGGCACCCCGAAGCCGGTCACCGACCCCGACGGCTCGGCGGACGGCTGGATCCCCACCGACGACGGCGCCTTCGTCGCGGGCGAACCACAGGGCGCGATGACCTGGTTCCCGGCCGACGGCCACCCCCGGGACAAGGCGTCGTACGACTTCACGATCACCGTGCCGCGGGGTCTCACCGCCGTCGCCAACGGCGTCCCGCTGGGACGGCGCACCGCCCACGGGCACACCACCTTCCGCTGGCGCGAGACCCGGCCCATGGCCGCCTACCTGGCCACCGCCACCATCGGCGACTTCCAGGTGGAGCGGTACACCACCCGCGACGGCGTCCGGGTGTACAACGCCGTCGACCCCCGCGAGGCCCGCGCCGCCGCGCCCGTGCTGAAGAAGCTGCCGTCCGTGCTGGAGTGGGAGAGCCGGCTGTTCGGGCCCTACCCGTTCCGGGCCGCCGGCTCGATCGTCGACCACGCCCCGGACGCCGGCTACGCCCTGGAGACCCAGACCCGGCCGCTCTACGACTCCGCACCCGACCTCGCCACCCTCGTCCACGAGAGCGCCCACCAGTGGTTCGGCGACTCCGTCTCCCTGACCGCCTGGAAGGACATCTGGCTCAACGAGGGCTTCGCCACCTACGCCGAGTGGCTCTACAGCGAGCAGCACGGCGGCCCCAGCGCCCAGCGGACCTTCGACAGCCTCTACGCCCGCCCGGCGAGTGACGCACTGTGGGCCTATCCGCCCGGCGACCCGGGCGGCCCCGGGCACCTCTTCGGCACCCCCGTCTACGCCCGCGGCGCCATGGCCCTGCACGCGCTGCGGCGGGCCGTCGGCGACCCGGAGTTCTTCCGCGTCCTGCGCGCCTGGACGGCCGGACACCGCGACGGACACGGCACGACCGCCCAGTTCGCCAGGCTTGCCGAACAGAAGTCGGGGAAGCAGCTCAACGGGCTGTTCCGCACCTGGCTGTTCACGCCGGGCAAGCCGGACAGCACCGCCAACCCGCCTCTCTCCCCACGGCCTTCGGCCAGAGTCGACCCATGATCCCACGCAGAACCGCCGTAGCACTCCTCGCCTCCCCGCTGCTGTTCACCGGCTGCGGCGGCGCCGAGGCGACCGAGACCCGGACGCCGGCCCGCCGGCCGGCGGCCACCGCCCCCGGGGCGTCCACGGACCCGGCCCGGCGCCGCATACCCGGGCTCGGTCCCGAGCGGTCCGCGCGCATACCCGGGCGCTGCGCGCAGGCCGTCGTCGTCACCGGGCGCGGCGCGGACTCCCCGCTGTGCACGGTCGTCCTGCACCGGCGCACCGCCGCCGGCTGGCAGGCGGGCCCGGCCTGGCCCGGCCACAACGCGCTGCGCGGCTGGAGCGCCCACCACACGGCCGGCGACCTGCGCTCCCCGCTCGGCGTCTACACCCTCTCCGACGCCGGCGGCCTGCTCCCGGACCCCGGCAGCCGGCTCCCGTACCACCACTCCCGCGGCTTCCGCTCGCCCGGCACCGGCTTCGAGGGCGAGCCCCTGGAGGGCTCCTTCGACTACGTCGTCGCCGTCGACTACAACCGTGAGCCCGGCACCTCGCCGCTGGACTGGACCCGGCCGCTCGGCCCGGAGCGCGGCGGGGGAGTGTGGCTGCACGTCGACCACGGCGGCCCCACCCACGGCTGCGTCAGCATCGCCCGGACCCACATGAGGCAACTGCTGCGCGCCCTGGACCCGGCCCGGCACCCGGTCGTCGTCATGGGGGCCGCCGACTGGCTCGCCCGCTGAACCGGTCGCGGAGCCGCAGGCCGCCGGTCGCGGCAGGCGAGAGCAGTGCGCCGCCCGTCGCGGGCGGCGGGGCGGGTCGTGGTCCGTGCGCCGCCGGTCGCCTGCGGTGAGAGTCGTTCGCGGTTCGTACGCCGCCGGTCGCGGGCGGTGAGGGTACGCCGGCCGGGCCGGTGACCTGGGACGCGATCCGAAACAGGGCGGAGGGCCTGCATCCGGTTTCCGGCGCGCGCCGGGGGTACTCCGGTCGCGCACGCGCACCACAGGGAGGTCGGCCATGAGCACACCGGAAGACCTGCCGGTCGTGTCCACCCTCACCGAAGCGGCCCGCCTGGCGGAACGGCACCAGGGCCTGTACGTCCGCTGGTCCCGCGGGCCCGGCGCCGACCTGCACACCTCCTCCAGCACCGACGAGCTGACCGGCGTCGCCCTGCCCGGACTGTCCGCGAACCCGCTCGACGTGGCGGAGTGGTGGGGCGACCGGTCGGTGGAGCTGTGGGTGGCCCGCCGCCTCTACGACTACGCCCACCTGCCGCACGAGAAGGGACCCGGCGTGCGCCCCTGGGTGCTGCGCGGCCGGGAGACGGGCCGGGGCCCCGACAACGAGCCCCTCGTGGCCGACGTCGAGCCGCTGTGCTGGATCGCCGAGGACGTCATCGAGGCGGCCAGGGAGCAGGTGACCCGGCAGGAGCGGGACTGGGGCACCCTGCGCCGCAAGAGCGGCTGAGCCCCGGCGGGGGGCTCCCGCCGGGGCTCAGCCGCTCTTGCACCGGGTCCCCCCGGTCAGCCCGAGCGCTGCCGGGAGCGGGCCCGGCGCCGCAGGGCCTGGCGCTCCAGCTCGGTCGTCCCGCCCCAGACACCGATGATCTGGCCGCTGTCGAGCGCCCACCCCAGGCACTGCTCCCGGACCGGGCAGCGTCCGCACACCGCCTTCGCCTGCTGGGTCTGCACCTGTGCCGGCCCGGTGGTCCCGATCGGGAAGAACAGGTCGGGATCCTCGGTGCGGCACTCGGCATGGTCACGCCAGTTGTCCATCGGATGTCTCCTGGATCGGATCGGTGGAAGTCGTCCGTGCCCTGTCGCACGCGCTCCGTATGCGGTCTCACGGATTCGGGTGACCTCTCGCGCCGACGTGAAACGGCACAACCGGCGGCGGATCGGGCACCGGTCGCCTCCGGGGCACCCCGTCCAGCGGCCCGTCCAGCGGCCGTAGACGGTCAACAAGCAGGTCAGCGGGGGGTGCA
Organism: Streptomyces sp. NPDC017095; assembly: GCF_044332325.1. Classification (NCBI taxonomy): domain Bacteria; kingdom Bacillati; phylum Actinomycetota; class Actinomycetes; order Kitasatosporales; family Streptomycetaceae; genus Streptomyces; species Streptomyces sp. NPDC017095. The sequence goes on along the minus strand of NZ_JBIROU010000027.1, from coordinate 19,825 downwards.
GGGCGTTCGGGGGTCCGACCGGGCGCTCCTGTAGGGGAGTTCGGAAAGAGCATCCGAAATGGAGTCAGCGACGCAGTGCCCGGGCCGCGGTCGCGGTCACCGCGTCGGCCAGGGCCGCGAGGGCGGGCGAATCCAGCTTCCACTGCTGCCAGTAGAGCGTGACGTCCATGACCTCGCCGGGGGCGAACACGGCCAGCCGGCCCCGCTCCAGCAGCGGTCCGGCCTGTGCCTGCGGGACCATGCCCCAGCCGAGCCCCGCCGCGACCGCCGCCACGAACCCCTCCGAGGTGGGCACCTGGTGCCGGAGCGGTCCGGCCGAGGCGAGGCCGAGACGGCGCGCGAAGCCGTCCTGGAAGTCGTCCTTGCGGTCGAAGACCACGACGGGTGCCCGGGGCAGCGCCTCCGCCAGGGGCCGGCCGTCCAGCCGGGCGGCGATGAACTCCGGCGCGGCGACCGGCAGATACCGCATCCGGCCGAGCGGGCGGACCGCGCAGCCGGGCACCGGGTCGGGGGAGGAGGTCACCGCCGCCATCACCAGGCCCTCGCGCAGCAGCGCCGCCGTGTGGTCCTGGTCCTCCCGGTGCAGTTCGAAGCAGAGGCCGGGAACCCGGGTCAGGGCCGGCAGGAACCAGGTCGCCAGCGAGTCCGCGTTCACCGCGACCGACACCCGCGTCGGCTCCCCGCTGCCGTCCAGCCCCAGCTCGCCCCAGGCGTCCCGCTCCAGCCGGGCGAGCTGCCGGGCGAACCGCACCAGCACCGTGCCGGACTCCGTGGGCCGGACCGGTCTGGTGCGCTTCAGCAGGACCCGGCCGGTGCGCTGCTCCAGGGCCCTGATCCGCTGGCTGACCGCCGACGGCGTCACGTGCAGTGCGGCGGCCGCCGCGTCGAAGGTGCCCTCGTCCACCACGGCCAGCAGGGTGCGCACCTGCTCCGCCGGAAGGTCGCTCATCACATCTCCTAATGGTACGTAAAAATCTTTAGCTGTACTTGTGCGAGGCGTTTCCCTAGCGTCGACGGCATGCACTCCGCTCTGACCGCCGCTGCCGCCGGATTCGGCACCGGCCTCTCCCTGATCGTGGCCATCGGCGCCCAGAACGCCTTCGTCCTGCGGCAGGGGGTGCGCCGGGACGCCGTCCTCGCCGTGGTCGGCATCTGCGCCCTGTCCGACGCGCTCCTCATCGCACTCGGCGTCGGCGGGGTGGGCGCGGTGGTGGCGGCCTGGCCGGGCGCGGTCCGGGCGGTCGGGATCGTCGGCGGTGTCTTCCTGCTCTGCTACGGCGCCCTGGCCGCCCGCCGGGTCCTCAGGCCGGGACCCGGGCTGCGCACGGAGGGCGAGGGGGCCGGCTCGCGCCGCCGGGCGGTGCTCACCTGTCTGGCGATGACCTGGCTGAACCCGCACGTCTACCTGGACACCGTGTTCCTGCTGGGCTCGCTGGCGGCGGACCGGGGCCCGCTGCGCTGGACCTTCGGGCTCGGCGCCGCGCTCGCCAGCCTGTGCTGGTTCGCCGCCCTCGGCTTCGGCGCCCGGCTGCTCGGCCGGCACCTGGCCCGGCCGGGCGCCTGGCGGGTGCTGGACGGCCTGGTCGCCGCCACCATGCTGGTCCTGGGCGTGAGCCTGCTCGTCGGGTCCTGATCCGGCCCGTTCGGCCGGAACCGGGTCTTGCTGAGATAGTCGGGCTCCCGAAACCGAAAAGATGTAACGAGCAACCAGGACTTCCGTGAACACGAGCGAGAGCAGCAGCACCGGGACCGACAGCGGCGCGCCGGCGGCCGGGGAGCCGCCCCGGCGCGGCTGGCGGCGCTGGGCGATGGACACCCGTCCGCTGCGTATCCCCGCCTATCGGCGGCTGTGGTCGTCGACCATCGTCACGGCGGTCGGCAGCCAGCTCACCGCCGTCGCCGTACCCAAGCAGATCTACGACATCACCCACTCCTCGGCCTGGGTCGGCTACGCGAGCCTGGCCGGACTGGTGCCCATGGTCGCCTTCGCGCTGTGGGGCGGGGCGGTCGCCGACACCGTGGACCGGCGCAAGCTGCTGCTGGTCACCAACTGCGGCATCGCGGTGACCTCGCTGCTGTTCTGGGCGCACGCCGTCTCCGGTCTGGACTCGGTCGCCGTGCTCATGGTCCTGCTCGCGCTGCAACAGGCGTTCTTCGGGCTCAACGCGCCCGCCCGCAGCGCCTCCATAGCCCGGTTGGTCCCGGCCGGGCAACTGCCGGCCGCGGGCGCGCTCGGCTCGACGGTGATGCAGGTCGGCCTGGTGGCCGGCCCGATGCTCGCCGGCGCGCTGATCCCGGTGGTCGGGCTCCCGGAGCTGTATCTGATCGACGCGCTGGCGCTGTGCGCGACCGTCTGGGCCGTCTTCCGGCTGCCCGCCCTGCCGCCGCTCGGCGAGGTGGCCCGCCGGGCCGGGGTGCGGGAGATAGCGGCCGGTTTCCGGTACATCTCCCTGCACAAGGTGCTGCTGCTGTCGTTCCTCGCCGACATCGTCGCCATGGTGTTCGGCATGCCCCGCGCCCTGTTCCCGCAACTGGCCGCCGAGACGTACGGCTCCTACGGCGAGGGCCTCGCGCTCGGTGTGCTGTTCGCCGGCGTCCCCGTCGGCGCGGTGCTCGGCGGCCTGTTCTCGGGTGCCTTCTCCCGGGCCCGCCGGCACGGCTGGATGGTCATCGGCGCGGTCGTCGCCTGGGGCGCGGCCATCGCCGGCTCCGGGCTGAGCGGGAACCTGTGGGTCGCCGTGGTCTTCCTCGCCGCGGCCGGGGTCGCCGACATGGTGTCGATGGTGTTCCGCGGCGCCATCCTGCTGTCGGCCGCGACCGACGAGATGCGCGGCCGGATGCAGGGCGTGTTCACGGTGGTCGTCGCGGGCGGGCCACGGCTGGCCGACGTCCTGCACGGCACCATGGGCGCCGCGTTCGGCCCGCGCGCCGCGGTCGCGGGCGGCGGCGCCCTGGTCGTCGTGTCCATGCTGGCCCTGGCCGCCGCGTTCCCGGCGCTGCGCCGCTACCGGATCTGACCCCGCCGACAGGTCCTGACAGGTCCTGACAGGTCCTAGAGCGGGCCGCTGCGCCGGCGCATCGTGTACTGCTCCATCAGCTTCCCGCGGGTCGTCTCCAGCCGGTGGGCGAGGATCTCGGCCACCGTGCGCACCACCGAGAGCCCGAGCAGCGGATCCTCCACGCACAGCGCGAGGACCGACGGCCCGTCGAACTCGTAGGCCCGCACGTTGCTGAAGGCCACCGCCCCGAAGTCCCACTCGTACGGCGGGAACAGCCAGGACCAGCCGAGCAGGTCGCCCGCGCCGAGCGTGGCCACCGTCACCCGCTGCCGGGAGGTGACCTGCTGGTCCAGGTGGACCGCGCCCGAGCGGATCACCCAGAAGCGGTCGGCCGTGCCGCCCGGTTCGAAGATGCGGGTGTCCTCCGGGAAGGAGACCTCCTTGGCCACCTCCATGAGGCGTTCGCGCTGAGCCTGGGGGAGCGCGGTGAGCAGTTTGATGGCTTTGGTCATGGCGCGGGGCTCCTCGCCGGCGGCGGTTGACGGTCCTGCTGGTGTGCTTGAGCCCATTTCATCCGCTGCCGCCGCACCGGGCACCTCGAAGGAGGCGGTCCGGCGGCGGGGCGGCACCCGGCGCGCCGCCTTCCGGGCAGAAAAAAGCCCTGGCTGGACGGGGGAGGCCAGCCAGGGCCGTACGCGGTGACACGAGGAGCGGGGAAGGACGGCTCCGCGCCGCTCCGCGCATCACTATGAATGAACGATAAACCATCTGCTGTACCCGGGGGCAACCCCAAAGTGGGTCAAGTGACCTGTTTCACTCCGTCGTCCCGTACCGGACCGCCGCCCGGCCGGACGATCTCCTCCAGCACTCCCGCCACCGCCTCCAGTGCCCGTGCCCGGTCCGCCGCCTCCCGCGCGCCCTCGGGGTCGGTCGCTGCCAGCGCGCCGGCCCGCTCCCGCCAGGACCGCTCCTGCTCGCTCGCGTACTCCCGGCCGCGCCTGATCCGCCGCAACAACTCGTCCGCGTCCACCACATCCGTCATGACACGCGGGTACCCGCTCCGGCCCGGGTGATGACCGCCACACCGAGGGTGTTTGACACCGCCGCTGGGGGTGAGTCGAAAAGGAGGGAACAGGGCAACTCGGGCACCGCCCAAGGAGGAAGACATGCACGACAAGCACCGGACCGGTTCCTCCGTGACGCTGCCGGGCCCCCGCCGCAGGGTGCCGGGCCGGCCGGCCGAGGCCCGCAGGACCGTCGAGCGCGTGATCACCGAACGGTGCCGCGCCCGCGCTCTGCCGTGCCCGGCCCAGACCATGGCGGACGCCCTGCTGGTCACCTCGGAACTCACCACCAACGCCCTGCGCCACGGCGGCGGCATCACCGGCTTCGACGTGGACGTCGACTCCGACGGCGTCCGGGTCTCGGTCAGCGACCGCAGCGACGCGCTCCCCGTGGCCGCCGGCCGGCGCGACCGCACCCTGCCCGGCGGCCGTGGCTGGCCCCTCGTGTGCCGTCTGGCCAGGGACGTCCGGGTGGCGGAGCTGCCCCGCGGCGGCAAGCGCATCACGGCCGTCGTACCGCTGCGCTGAAGCGGTGCGGGAAGTTCCGTTCATCGCGTTTGCCCGTGTGGGCGGGGGGCAGACGGAGTCTCGTGCTTCGGACCGGAGGCGCGCGCCCAGCGGGGAGAGTACCGCTGCCTGGGCCCCTCCCGGCGGGCTCGGCGGCTCACCCGCGGCAACCCTGACACCACTGTTCGGGCCTGAACCCGGAACCGCTGTTCCGGCCGTGCCCTGAAACCACGTTCAGGAGCGATTCCGCATGCTGACCGACATGTCGACAAGCCGTCACGGCACCCCCACCGCCCCCACCACCGGGACGCCCGGCCGCCGGAACCATGACGACGCCCCCGACACCGCGGAGCTGTTCGCCCGGCTGGCGGAACTGGACGACGGCCCCGAGCGGGACGCCGTACGCGACCGGCTCGTCACCGCCTGGCTGCCCATGGCCCACCGGATCGCCGGCCGCTTCCGCGACCGCGGCGAGTCCGTCGAGGACCTGCGCCAGGTCGCCGCGCTGGGCCTGGTGAAGGCCATCGACCGGTTCGACCCGTCCCGCGGCGCCTTCGAGAGCTACGCCGTCCCGACGATCACCGGAGAGGTCAAGCGGCACTTCCGCGACCGGATGTGGGCCCTGCGGGTGCCGCGCCGGGTGCAGGAACTGCGCAACCGCGTCCGGGTCGCCCGGCGGGAACTCACCCAGAACCCCGGCAGCCCCGAACCCACCGTCGCCGACATCGCCGCCCACACCGGGCTCACCGAGGACGAGGTCACGGCCGGCATGGAGGCGCTGGAGAGCTTCAGCACCCTCTCGCTGGACGCCGAGCTGTCCGCCGGTGACGACGGCTACAGCCTCGCCGACACCCTCGGCGAGGCGGACACCTCCTACGACGTCGTGGTCGACCGCGAGGCCGCCAAGGAGGGACTGCGCCGGCTGCCCGAGCGCGAGCGGGCCATCCTCTACATGCGCTTCTTCGAGGACATGACCCAGAGCCGCATCGCCGACCGGCTCGGCATCTCCCAGATGCATGTCTCCCGGCTGATCAGCCGCAGCTGCGCCCGCGTCCGCGACGAGGCCCTCGGCGCCCGCCGGCCCGGCACCGCCGACCCGCGGTGAAGAGCACGGCCGGGCGGCGCACGCCCCCGGCCCGCCGGCCGCCGGTGGCCCTCACCGACGGCCCTCCCTCATGCCGGCCGGCGAGGAAGCTGTACTCGCCGGCGAGGAACCTACGCCGGCCGGCGCTACACCTGTCCCGGCCGGCGACGCAGCTCACCGGCCCGGCCGTGCCGGGCCGCCGGCCACACCGAGCGGACGCGCCAGGCCGGAGACCGCCTCGTCCAGCCGTTGCAGATGGCGCAGCACCCGGTCGGTCACCCGGCCGTAGCGCGGCGTGCGCAGGGTCCCCGGCTCCAGCATCGACGCGATGCTGGAGCCGCTCTCGATCTCCGTGGCGGCCCGCGGGTCCGCGACCCGCGCCGCGATCGCCTCGATGTTGTGCACGATCCGCCCGCACGCCCCGCGCAGCCGCGGGTCCGCCGCGATCGACGGATGCGTCGGCAGCAGCTCGGCCGTGGCCGCGAGCGAGCGCGCGTGGTACGCGCAGGTCTCCAGCAGCGCCACCACGTAGCGGGCCGTGTTCCGGCGCGACCGCAGCGGCGTGATCGGATGGGTCAGCGGCTGACTGGCCGCCCGCAGATCGGCCAGCGCCTGGTCCAGCTCGCGCGCCAGCTCCACCAGATCACCGCCCGCCCCGCCGCTCAGCTGGTCGACGGCGCCCCGCGTGACCTCGGCCAGCCGCTCCAGGACCGCCACCAGAAGCTCGTTGGTACGCCGGTCGGTGTGCACCGGCAGCACGATCGCCGCCGCGAACACCCCGCAGGCCGCGCCCAGCGCCGTCTCCTCCACCCGCAGCACCAGCACCGCCATGCTGTAGGTGTTCAGCAGTGTGTACAGCAGCCCCAGCATCGCCGTCACGAAGAACGACATCAGCGTGTACGACAGCGGCGCGGTGTAGAACATCGCGAAGATGAACAGCAGCACCAGCGCGAACGCCGTCCAGGTGTGGTGCCCGACCAGCCCGGCGAGCCCGATGCCGGCCACCACACCGAGCACCGTGCCCAGCAGCCGCCGGTAGCCCTTCACCAGGATCTCGCCCGTGGACGCGGTGTTGAGGAACACGATCCAGCAGGTCAGCACCGCCCAGTACCAGCGCTGGCTGGACAGCAGCTCACCGCCGGCGATGGCCAGCGAGGAGCCGACGGCCACCTGGACCGCGGCCCGGGTGGTGGGCCGTTGCAGACCGGCCGGTTCCGCCGCCGGCGGCTCGCTCTCCTCGCTGACCTCGATCGCGGCGTCCTCCGCGTCCAGCTCCTCGCGGGAGCGCGCGGTCGCCGGGCTGTCGTCGGAGTCGTCCTGCGGCCCCTCCAGGGCGAGCCGCAGACCCAGCGAGGCGCGGGCGGCCTCGCCGAGACCCCGGAAGACGTCCTGCACGGCCGGGGACGCCTGGGGCAGGTTCTCCTCCTCGCGGTAGCCGAGCAGCCGGTTGCGGACCTGGGCGAGCGCGGTGCCCGACACCTCGCCGGCCGGCCGCAGCATCAGCAGCCGCAGCGCCCACAGGTCCCGGCGCAGCGCCGCCGACGCCTCGTCCCGCACCGGCGGTTCGACCCCGGTGGGCACCGGGGCGCCCGGCAGGTGCAGGGTGAGGGTGTCGGTCCGCTCGGCGCTGCGCGCGGTGAGCAGCAGCAGACCGAGCCGCTCGGCCGCGATCTCGGCGTCCGCGACACGGCGCTGGAGCAGCCGGGCCCCCGCCGCGTCCGATGTGCCGTCCTCCAGCCGGCCCTGGATCATCAGCGCCGTCTCGTGCAGCCGCGCGGTCCGGGTGCGCAGCTCCTCCAGCACCTTCTCCATCTCCTCGGGCCCGGCGTCCAGCAGCTCGGCCTGGCTGGCCAGCAACTGGGCGAGCCGGGCGCGGAAGGCCCGCCGCAGCCGGTCCAGGGTGCCCGCGGCGGTCTGCGGCAGCAGCGCGAACCGGGCGGCCGCGCTGCTCGCGAACGCCACGCCGAGGACGCCGTACAGCGCGGGCAGCGTGGCCGCCGTCGCGCCGACGAACAGGGAGAGGAAGTAGATCTGGAACCCGATCAGGCCCAGCGCCGTGCCCCGGTCGCCGAACCGGCGGCCGTAGACGGCGCAGAAGATCAGGACGACGAAGAACAGGTCACCGACGACCACCCGCTGGTTGAGCAGCGCGCCCAGCGACACCGAGGCCAGCGCCACGGGCAGGCCGAGCGCGAGCGTGACCGCCTGCGGTCCGCGCTGCTTCTCCCGGATGGCGAAGGTGGCGACCATCGCCGCCATGGCCCCGGCGACGAGCTGGGGCACCGGGACGCGCAGCACGGCGAGCACGGCCAGCGCGAGGGCGATGGCGGTGACCGTGCGCAGCCCCGCGGTCAGCCGCAGCAGTCCGGGATCCGACGCCGCGAGCAGGTCCCACATCCGTACCCGTCCCGACCGTGCCACTGCCCTCACGCCGCCGCGCTCTCTCCCGTATCGGAATTCGATCTTCGACCCAGCATCGCACGCGGGGCCGTGCTGTCAGTCCTCGGCCAGGGTGGCGGCGACCAGGGCGTTGGCGTGTCCGTGGCCGAGGCCGTGCTCGGACTTCAGCCAGCCGACCAGCTCCATGTGCCGCGTCAGCGGCGAGGAGCGGATCAGCTCCTGCCACTCGGCGACCGGCCGGCCGTACTTCTCCTCGATCGACGGGAAATAGCTGGCCGGGCCCTTCACGGTCCGCTCCGCCATGGTGGTGTTCCTTTCGGTGACGTGTTCCGGTCACCAGAGAGGACCGCCGGTCGGTACGGAAATGACCGGCGGCCCTCTGTGATCCCTGTCACCTCACGGCTGGACGGCCGGCGTGCCCTCCACCCGGGCCCGCACCTGCTCCGGCGTCAGATAGGCGTCCGTGAACTCGAAGTCCTTCAGCCGGGCGGGCTTGCGGGCCTGGAAGCCGGTGCGGACGAAGTCGTCGCCCGCGACCGCGTTCAGCAGCCAGTTGGTCATCACCCGGGCCTTGGCGACGTTGGTGCGCAGCGCCGACCAGTGGTAGCCGCGGGCCACCGCCTGCGCGGGCACCCCGCGCAGCTCGACACCGAGCGGCTTGGACACCGCGTCCTTGCCGCCGAGGTCGACGACGAGTCCCAGGTCCTTGTGCACGTACGGCCGCATCGGCTGGCCGCGCAGCGTGGCGATGACGTTGTCGGCGACCACCTTGCCCTGCCGCATGGCGTGTTGGGCGGTGGGCGGGCAGACCGCGCCCTCCTGCTCCTTCGCCAGGTCCGGCACGGCCGCCGAGTCACCGAGCGCGAACACCCCGTCCTCGCCCGGCAGGCACATCTGCGCCGTCACGGCCAGCCGGCCCTTGACCGTCTCCGCGCCGAGCGTGCCGATCAGCGGGCTGGCGACCACCCCGGCCGTCCAGATCAGCGTGTGCGTCGGCACCACCCGGCCGTCGGTGAAGGTGACCTCCTCGGGGCCGGCCTTGTCGATCGACACCCCGAGCGAGACCTCGATACCGCGCCGCTTGAGGATCTCCTGCGCGCTGCGGCCCAGCTTGTCGCCCAGCTCCGGCATCAGCTTGGGCGCGATGTCGATCAGGTGCCACTTGATCAGCCCCGGGTCCAGGCGCGGGTAGCGCCGTACGGCCGCGTGCGTCAGCCGTTGCAGACAGGCCGCGGTCTCCGTGCCCGCGTAGCCGCCGCCGACCACCACGAACTGCAGCCGCGCCGCCCGCTCGGCCGGGTCGTCGCTGGCGTCCGCCAGGTCCAGCTGCGAGATGACGTGGTCGCGCACATAGGCGGCCTCGGCGAGGGTCTTCATCCCGAAGGCGTGCTCGGTCAGGCCCGGGATGTCGAAGGTCCGGGTCACGCTGCCCGGCGCCAGCACGATGTAGTCGTACGGCTCGTCGACGATCCGGTCGGTGATGGTGCGCACGACGCACACCTTGGACTTCAGGTCCACGCCGATCGCACCGCCGGGGATGATCCGGGTGCGGTACTTGCTGCTGCGGCGCAGCGACACGGCGATCGACTGCGGCGTGAGCACGCCGGAGGCGACCTGTGGCAGCAGGGGCAGGTAGAGCTGGTAGGAGTTCGGCGTCACCAAGGTGACGTCGGCCTCGTCCGGGGCGAGACTGCGCTCCAGGCGGCGGACGCAACTGACTCCGGCGAAGCCTGCGCCAACCACCAGGATCCTGGGTCGTGTCACGGTGTCCATCCCTTTCTGCGGCTCCAGGCGGTCCGACTCGACGCCGTTCGCATGCCCTGGATCGCCGAGCGCCGACTCCGATCCCACCGCGGCTTCGGCAGCCCCGCCAGCCGGGTGCGGCAGGCAGACGAACGTATGGGGACCCACGTGCCCCCACCGCCGGTGGAGTAACCCGGTTGGCGCCCGGCTACACACTCGTCACCAGGGCAGGAACGCGTGGATGTCCTTGCCGCCGTCGTGCACGACCACGCTGACCTGGCTGCACAGCGTGTGCACCAGGTGCCAGCCGATTCCGCCGCCGCCGGTGCGCGGGTGGAAGGGCCGCGGCTCCGGCCGGGCCTGGTTGGTGTCCCGCAGCGTCACGTGCACCCCGTCGAAGGTGCGGCGCATCCGCAGGTCGAAGGGGCCCGGCGCGTACTGGATCGCGTTCGCGGCCAGCTCGGTCACCACGAGCAGGATGTCGTCCCAGTACTCCTGCGCGCCCGGCGGTGCGTCCCGGGCGAGCGCGCACAGGTACTGCTCCGCGGCGAGCCGCGCGCCCGTGACGTTGCGCAGTTCGCCGGGGAAGGAGAACGTACGCTCATATTTCTCCTCCGAAGGCGGTGTGTCGTCCCAACGCGGCTCCGTCGCCATCTCGCATTCCCCGGTCCGGGCCCGCCGGGCCCCACGGGCCCCGGCGACCAGGACGGTCGTCGTTGCTGATCTCTCGTGCGCTGCTGCGGGTTCCCCGGCAGGCGCGGACTATCCGTCCGCTCTGCCGGCGTCCCGTGGTCGTCGCCGGGCGCACCGGCTCACCGGAACACGTCGTCCGGCTCGTCCCACTCGGCGGGCTCCGGCGGAACCGGCCGTGACCGGGACCGGTACATCGCGTCGATCTCGGCGGCGTAGTGCCGCACGACGGCGTCCCGGCGCAGCTTCAGGGACGGCGTGAGCAGCTCGCCGGCCGGGGCGAACGGTTCCCGTACGACGCGGTAGACCCGGATGGACTCCGCCCTCGACACGGTGCTGTTGGCGCAGGCCACGGCCCGCGCGATCTCCTCCCGCAGCGCGTTCTCCTCCCGCGTCTCCCGGACCGGCAAAGCGCCCCGCACCGCCAGGGCGGCCCGCCAGTGCGCGAGGAACTCCGGGTCCAGGGTGATCAGGGCGCCGACGCAGGGCCGGTCGTCGCCGAGCACCACCGCCTGGTGGACCAGCGGGTGCATGCGCAGCCGCTGCTCCAGCGGGGCCGGCGCCACGCTCTTGCCCCCGCTGGTGACGATGATGTCCTTCTTGCGCCCGGTGATCGTCAGATAGCCCTCGGAGTCCAGCCGCCCGATGTCCCCGGTGGCCAGCCAGCCGTCGCGCAGCGAGGCCCGGGTCGCCGCCTCGTCCCCGGTGTAGCCCTGGAACACCGAGGGCCCGCGGACCAGGATCTCCCCGTCCCCGGCCACCCGGACCTCGGTGCCGGGCAGCGGGCGGCCCACGGTCCCGGACTTCTCCCGGCCGAGCGGCTGCATGGTGACCCCGCCGGACGTCTCGGTGAGTCCGTACCCGTCGTGCACGAACACCCCGATCCCCTCGAAGAACAGGCACAGTTCACGGCTCAGCGCGGAACCCCCCGAGGCGCCGCGCACCACCCGGCCGCCCAGCGTCGCGCGCAGCCCGCGGTACACCGTCCGCTCGTACAGGGCGTGCTGGAGCCGCAGTTCCAGCCCGGGACCGGGCCCGGTGCCCAGCCGCCGGCGTTCCCCGGCCGCGGCGAACTCCCGCGCGGTGCGCGCGGCCCGCTCGAACAGGGCGCCCCGGCCCGCCTCCCGCGCGGTGCGCAGGAAGGTCTTGTGGAGCCGCTCGAACACCGACGGCACGCCGTACAGGTACGTCGGCCGGAACGTGGCCAGGGCCGAGGTCAGCGCCGCCTCGGTCAGCTCCGGCTCGTGCGCCATCAGCACCCCGCCGCGCACACAGGTCAGCATGATCATCAGGCCGTAGACGTGCGAGAACGGCAGGAAGGCCAGGACGGACGGCTGCCGGCCCGCTGGAGCGGCGGCGTGCCCCCAGCCGGCCAGCAGCGTGTCGCACGGGTAGGCCAGGCCGCGGTGGCTGAGCGCGCAGCCCATCGGCCGCCCCGAGGTCCCGGAGGTGTAGACGACGGCCGCCGTCGCGTCCGGCAGCACGATCCGGCGCAGCGACTCCACCGTGGTGTACGGCACCCGCGCGCCCCGGGCCACGAGATCGGCGAGGGCGCCCGCGTCCAGCTGCCAGACGTGCCGCAGCCGCGGCAGCCGGGCGCACACGGTGCCGACCGTCATGACGCCCTGCTCGTCCTCCACGATCACGGCCACACAGCCGGCGTCCCGCAGGATCCACTCGGCCTGGTCCCGCGCGGCGGCCGGATGGACGGGCACCAGCTCCGCGCCCACGGTCCACACCGCGTGCGCGAGCACCGTCCACTCGTAGCGCGTCCGGGCCATCAGGGCCACCCGGTGGCCGGGCGCGATCCCGGCGTCGATCAGGCCCCTGGCCAGGGCCACCACCTCGTCGCGCAGCCCGGCCGCCGTGACCTCCTCCCAGCCGGACCCGGCGGGCGCGCGGCGGGCCAGCACCGGCCGGGCCGGGCTCCGGTCCGCCGCGGCGAAGACGCTGTCGGCGAGACCGCCGGTGAGCGGCGGGGCGGCCGCGGGAGCGAGGGCGACGTTCCGCATGCGCTGCTCCTGGGTACGCGGGGTCACTGCGCCGAACGGCTCCGTTCCGGCGGTGCTCGAATGTAGCCCAGGCGGGCGAGCCGGGAGCGGGGAACGGAGAAGTCGTGATCGGCTGATGATCCGGGCGTCTGGTGGGGACTCGGCATGCATGAGCCATGTGAACCCTGATCCGGAGCCCGAACGCACCACGGGGCTGGAGCCCGGCGGCGGAGTCCCGCCGGGCGAGACCCCGCCCGCCGAGAGCAGCATGCCCGAGGCCGGACCCCGCGAGACGCACAATCCGACGAAGGGCTGGGCGAAGGCGCCGCTGACGCTGATCCTGGGCCTGGTGATCCTGATCGCGGCGTTCTTCCTGGTGTACGCCCTGATCCTGATCTTCTGACCGGTGCTTGCGGGACGTTCAGGCCTGCGTGCGCCGCACGCACTCGGTGACGACGTCCCGCAGGCTGCCCGTGCGTTCGAACAGTCCGCGCTGCTCGCGCGCGCCGTTGCCGGTGCGCAGCAGCTCCGCCACGCCCTGCGCGGCCCGGTCGGCGTCGCCGCTGTCGGCGAGCGCGTCCCCGGTGTGCTCCAGCAGCGCGTCCAGCACCTGCCGGGCGGGCCGGGGCCGCAGCGTCACCGGGTCGACGAGGTCGCCCTCCAAACCGAACCGGGCGGCCTGCCAGTCGGCCAGCCGGAGCAGGCTCACGCCGGTGTCGGGCACCGGCCGGCCGGCCCGCCACTCCCGGGCGGCGGTCTCCACCAGGCCGCGGACGAGCGTCGCGACAGTTGCGGCGGTGCGCGCGGACAGGCACACGTCCGACACCCGGATCTCCACGGTGGGATAGCGGGCGGACAGCCGCGCGTCGAAGTAGGCCATGGCCTCGTCCAGGATGACGCCCGTGGCCACCATGTCCGTCACCCGCCGGTGGTACCGCTCGGGGGTCCCGAACGGCTCGGCCGGTCCGGCCGACGGCCAGCGGTTCCACACCCGGCTGCGGTAGCTGGCGTAGCCGGTGTCGCGGCCCTGCCAGAACGGCGAGTTCGCGGTGATCGCGCGCAGCACCGGCAGCCAGGGGCGCAGCCGGTCGAGCACGGCGACGCCCTCCTCGTCGGACTCCACCGACACGTGCACATGGCAGCCGCAGACGAGCTGGTCCCAGGTGGGCACCCCGTACCGCTCGGCCAGCCACCGGTAGCGGTCGTTCACGCTCAGCGACGGGCTGACCGGCAGCGGCGAGCTGGCCAGCGCGGCGACCGAGCAGCCGATCTGCCCGGCGTGCCGGGCCGCCTCCTTGCGGCAGCGGACGATCTCCTCGCCGAGGTCCGCCATGTCCGACTGCGGATGCGTGGCGAACTCCAGCATCTGCCCGAACAGTTCCTTCTCGAAGACGTCCTGTCCGGGATCGTCCTGCTCGGCGCGGGCGAGCACGGCCGCCGCCAGCGCCTTCGGGTCGCCGCTGTCCGGATCGACCAGGAGGAGTTCCTCCTCCACTCCGACGGTGCGCACGTGGGCCGGCCTCCTCTGTCATGCCGCAAGGGGCAGTCGGGGATCTGTACGACCCCGCCTGCCCCCCGGACGCCCCGCGACACCTGGCTGCTCTCAGCGCTCCGTCGTCAGCCAGACCGTGGCCAGCGGCGGCAGCGACAGGGTGAGGAACCCCTCGTCGGGCTTGACCGGCGCCCCGGTGCCGACGCCGCTGCCGCCGTAGCGGACGTCGTCGGTGTTCAGCTCCTCCCGCCAGGCGGGGCACTCGCCGGGCACCCACAGGCGGTAGCCGTGCCGGACGACGGGCGAGAAGTTCGACACCGCCAGCAGCGGAGCGCCGTCGGCGGCGAACCGCAGGAACGCCAGCACGTTGTCGTCCGCCGCGTCGCACAGCACCCACCGGAAGCCGCCCGGGTCGGTGTCCCGCTGCCACAGCGCCGGCGTCGCCCCGTACACCCGGTTCAGGTCCCGGACCAGGCTTTGGACGCCCCGGTGGTCGCCGGCCGAGTGGTAGTCGTCGGCCAGCAGCCACCACTCCGGGCCGTGCGCCTCGGACCACTCGGCGCCCTGCGCGAACTCCTGTCCCATGAAGAGCAGCTGCTTGCCCGGGTGGGCCCACATGAACGCCAGGTAGGCGCGCAGGTTGGCGCGCCGCTGCCACCAGTCGCCGGGCATCTTCGACACCAGCGCCTGCTTGCCGTGGACGACCTCGTCGTGCGAGATCGGCAGCACGTAGTTCTCGCTGTAGGCGTACACCATCGAGAAGGTCATCTCGTTGTGGTGGTACGCGCGGTGCACCGGGTCCTTCTGGATGTACTGGAGCGAGTCGTGCATCCAGCCCATGTTCCACTTCAGGCCGAACCCGAGCCCGCCGCCGTCCGTCGGCCGGGTGACCCCGTCCCACGCCGTGGACTCCTCGGCGATCGTCACCACGCCGGGGCAGCGCCGGTAGACGGTGGCGTTCATCTCCTGGAGGAAGGCCACCGCGTCCAGGTCCTCCCGGCCGCCGAACACGTTCGGCTCCCACTGCCCGGAGTCCCGGGAGTAGTCCAGGTAGAGCATCGAGGCGACCGCGTCCACCCGCAGTCCGTCGATGTGGAACTCCTCGCACCAGTACACGGCGTTGGCGACGAGGAAGTTGCGCACCTCCGTACGGCCGTAGTCGAACTCGTACGTGCCCCAGTCCGGGTGCTCGGCCCGCGCCGGGTTCCCGGGCTCGTACAGCGGGTCCCCGTCGAAGCGGGCCAGCGCCCAGTCGTCCTTCGGGAAGTGCGCCGGCACCCAGTCCATGATCACGCCCAGGCCGGCCCGGTGGCAGGCGTCCACGAAGTACCGGAAGTCGTCCGGCGAGCCCAGCCGCGGGGTCGGCGCGTAGTACGACGTGACCTGGTAGCCCCAGGAACCGCTGAACGGATGCCCGGCCACCGGCATCAGTTCCAGGTGCGTGAAGCCCATGTCCCGCGCGTACGCCGGGAGTTCCTCCGCCAGTTCGCGGTAGGTCGCGCCGGGCCGCCAGGACGGCAGGTGCACCTCGTACACCGAGAACGGCGCCTGGTGCACGGGGGTGTCACCGCGCCGCGCCATCCACTGCGCGTCGCCCCACTCGTAGTGCGAGGCCGTCACCACCGACGCGGTGTCCGGCGGCACCTGCGCGCACCGCGCCATCGGGTCCGCCTTCAGGAACCGGTGGCCGTGCCGCGAGGTGATCTCGAACTTGTACCGGGTGCCCTCGCCGATCCCGGGCAGGAACAGCTCCCACACCCCGCTCGCGCCGAGCGACCGCATCGGGTACTGCGTCCCGTCCCAGTACGTGAAGTCCCCGGCCACCCGCACACCCCGGGCGTTCGGCGCCCACACCGTGAACCGGGTGCCGGCCACGCCCTGGTGGACCATCGGCTGCGCGCCGAGCGCCCGCCACAGCTCCTCGTGCCGGCCCTCCCGGATCAGGTGCAGGTCCAGCTCGCCGAGCGCGGGCAGGAAGCGGTACGGGTCGTGCACCTCCTGCTCCCCGTCGTCGTAGACCACCAGCAGGGTGTACGACGGCACCTGCGGGTACGGCAGGATTCCGGCGAACAGACCGTCGCCCTCCGGCCGCAGCTCGGTGCGCGTCCCGTCGGCCAGGACGCTCACCGAGCGGGCGTTCGGGCGCAGCGCCCGGAACAGGGTGCCGCCCGGCACCGGGCGGGAGCCCAGCAGGGCGTGCGGATCGTGATGGGCCCCGGCCAGCAGCCGGTCGCGGTCGGCCGCGTCCAGCGGCTCGGCCACGGGCGGCAGTGGCCCCGCGCCCTCGGGCGCCGTGGTGTCGCGCAGTGCCATGCGTCAGCCTCCCCACACGGCGAGCCGTTTGATCGCCGCCATCGGAACCGGCAGCCAGTCCGGTCGGTGTCTCGCCTCGTACAGCACCTCGTAGACCGCCCTGTCCGTCTCGTGCGCGCGCAGCAGCGCGTGCTTCTTGCGTGGATCCCAGCCCGCGCGGGCCGCGTAGCCCGCGCAGAACGCCTCCCGGCAGCGGCGCGCCCACTCGGGCCGCCAGGGGCGGCGCTGCCGGGCCGCGTAGTCGAAGGAGCGCAGCATCCCGGCGACGTCCCGCACCGGGGACTGCGGGGCCCGGCGCTCGGCGAGCGGCCGGGACGGCTCGCCCTCGAAGTCGATGACGAACCAGTCGCGGCCGGCCCGCAGCACCTGTCCCAGATGCAGGTCGCCGTGGACGCGCTGGGCGGGCGGCCCGGTGTCGCAGGTGGCGAGCGCCGCGAAGGCGGCCCGCAGACCGGGCACGAAGGGCAGCAGCGCGGGCACGGCGTGCGCGGCGGCGTCCAGCCGCGCGCACATCGCCTCGGCCGTACGGCCGTTCTCGCCCGGCCCGGCCGGCGGGAAGGCCTCGGCCAGCGCGAGGTGCACCTCGGCCATCGCCCGGCCCAGCGCGCGGGCCTCCGCGGTGAAGTCGTCGCCCGCGGCCAGCGCGCCCAGCGCCAGCGACCAGCCGTCGGCGGCGTCCGGCAGGAACGGCTGGAGCACCCCGAGGGTGGCCGGGCGCGGGGCGGTCGTGGTCACCCAGGCCACCGGCGCGGGCACCCGGGAGCAGCCCAGCGCGGCCAGCGCCGCCGGCACCTCCAGGTCCGGGTTGACGCCCGGCTGGATCCGCCGGAACAGCTTCAGGATGTACGCGTCGCCGTACACGATGGAGGAGTTGGACTGCTCGGCGTCCAGCAGCCGCGGCGGCAGACCGCCGGGCACCCGGGCGGCCGGGTCCGCCTCGAAGCGCAGCGGGCCCGCGGCGCCGGGCTGCCGCAGCCGCTCCAGCAGCAGATGGGCCGAGCGCGGGTCGTGCAGCGCGTCGTACACCGCGAGACCGGCCAGCGGGCCTTCCGCGGCCCGGCCGATGAGGGCCCGTTCCAGGCGCGGGGCGAGGTGCGGGCGCAGACCCAGCAGCAACTGGTAGCAGTCACCGGGCGCCGGCGTGCCGCCGGGCAGGGGCAGCGGCCCGTGCGCGGCGTGCACCAGCAGGTGCAGACACCCCGGGAACAGCTCGGTCACGGACAGCACCGACAGATCGGTGACGGGCCGGTCCTTGCCCGCGAACCAGCGCTGCCGCGGCAGCCAGTCGCGCAGCAGCCCGCCGAGCGAGGCCAGCGGCCCGTCGGGTCCGGCCGCGGCGCGCGGTCGGGGGGTGATGGTCTTCGGCATGGTGACGCGTCCTTTCCTCGGCGCCGGACGGGTCAGCGGCGGCGGCCGATGCGGGATGCGACTCGGGTGAGCCGGAACCAGTAGAAACCGTGGCCTTGCAGGGTGAGCAGATAGGGCAGTTCGCCGATGGCGGGGAAGCGCACGCCGCCGATCAGCTCGACGGGGTGCCGTCCGTCGTACGCCCGCAGATCGAGTTCGGTGGGCTGGGCGAAGCGGGAGAAGTTGTGCACGCACAGCACCAGGTCGTCGCCGTATTCGCGCAGGAACGCCAGGACCGCCGGGTTCGACGAGGTCAGTTCCGTGAACGAGCCGAGTCCGAACGCGGGGTTCTGCTTGCGGATCTCGATCATGCGGCGGGTCCAGTGCAGCAGGCTGGACGGCGAGGACATGGAGGCCTCGACGTTGGTGACCTGGTAGCCGTAGACGGGGTCCATGATGGTCGGCAGGGAGAGCCGGCCGGGATCGCAGGTGGAGAAGCCGGCGTTCCGGTCGGGTGTCCACTGCATGGGGGTGCGGACGGCGTCGCGGTCGCCCAGCCAGATATTGTCGCCCATGCCGATCTCGTCGCCGTAGTACAGGATCGGGGAGCCGGGCAAGGACAGCAGCAGGGCCGTGAACAGCTCGATCTGGTTGCGGTCGTTGTCGAGCAGGGGTGCCAGGCGCCGGCGGATGCCGATGTTGGCGCGCATCCGCGGGTCCTTGGCGTACTCGGCCCACATGTAGTCGCGTTCCTCGTCGGTGACCATCTCCAGGGTCAGCTCGTCGTGGTTGCGCAGGAAGATGCCCCACTGGCAGTTGGACGGGATCGCGGGGGTCTTGGCCAGGATCTCGGAGACCGGGTGCCGCGATTCGCGGCGTACGGCCATGAAGATGCGCGGCATCACGGGGAAGTGGAAGGCCATGTGGCACTCGTCGCCGCCCGCGCCGTAGTCGCCGAAGTAGTCGACCACGTCCTCCGGCCACTGGTTCGCCTCGGCCAGCAGCACGGTGTCCGGGTAGAGCGCGTCGATCTCCCGGCGGACCCGCTTGAGGAACAGGTGGGTGGCGGGCAGGTTCTCGCAGTTGGTGCCCTCTTGCGCGTAGAGGTAGGGCACCGCGTCCAGCCGGTAGCCGTCGATGCCGAGGTCCAGCCAGAAGCGCAGGGCGGCCAGGATCTCCTCCTGCACGGCCGGGTTCTCGTAGTTGAGGTCCGGCTGGTGGGAGAAGAAGCGGTGGAAGTAGTACTGGCCGCGCACCGGGTCGAAGGTCCAGTTGGAGGCCTCGGTGTCGACGAAGATGATCCGCGCGTCCTCGTACTGCTTGTCGTCGTCGGCCCACATGTAGTAGTCGCCGTACGGGCCTTCGGGGTTTTTGCGGGACTCCAGGAACCACGGGTGCTGGTCGCTGGTGTGGTTCATCACGAAGTCGATGATCACGCGCATGCCGCGCTGGTGGGCGGCGTCCACGAACTCCACGAAGTCGGCGAGGTCGCCGAACTCGGGCAGCACGGCGGTGTAGTCGGAGACGTCGTACCCGCCGTCTCTGAGCGGCGACTTGAAGAACGGCGGCAGCCAGAGGCAGTCCACGCCGAGCCATTGCAGGTAGTCCAGCTTGGCGGTCAGGCCCTTCAGGTCGCCGACGCCGTCGCCGTTGCTGTCGTGGAAGGAGCGGACCAGGACCTCGTAGAAGACGGCGCGTTTGAACCAGTCGGGGTCGCGGTCCTTGGCGGGGGTGTCCTCGAAGGTGTCCGGTACGGGGTCGTTGACGGTCATGGCGCTGCGGGCCCTCCGATCCGGGGCGTCGAACGCCCGACGTGGAGCACGTGGGCCGGCGCCCGGCCGGGCGTGAGCCGCACGTAGTTGGTCCTGCCCCAGTGGTACGTCTCGCCCGTCAGCTCGTCGTGCACGGCCAGGGCGGCGCCGTGGTCCAGGCCGAGTTGCGGCATGTCCAACGAGACCGTGGCCTCCTGGGTGTGGTGCGGGTCGAGATTGACGACCACGATGACCGTGTCAGGGCCCGTGCTCTTGCTGTAGGCGAGCACGGCGTCGTTGTCGGTCCGGTGGAAGCGGAGATTGCGCAGGCGCTGGAGCGCGGGATGCCGCCGTCGGATGGTGTTGAGGCGGGTGAGCAGGGGGGCGAGGGTGCGGCCCTCGCGTGCGGCGGCTTCCCAGTCGCGGGGTTTGAGCTGGTATTTC
>NZ_JBIROU010000026.1:0-66959 GCF_044332325.1 Streptomyces sp. NPDC017095 | reverse complement strand
CACCCCCCAGGTCATCCGATCGACAGGGGGCAACAGTCATGCCGGGCCCGGAGGCCAGCGGCCCTCTTGCAGGACCGCGAAGAAGATAACGGGGCCGTTCGGCGCCGACGGCGCCCGGACCCGGGCCGTACCGCGTCGTGCGGCCGCGCGGCGGCGGTTCGTTCGGCTTCGGCGGCCCCTCGCGGCCCGCCCGCCAGTGGGGTGCCGCGCGTACGCCCGGGCGCTGCGTCGGCGCCGGACCCGCCGCACCGGACGGCCGCGTCCCGCCCTCCCGGTGAGCGGCCGGGTGCGGGCGGCACCGGTCGGCCCGGGTGCGGATCATGGGAGACTCGCCCTCATGAACGGCAAGGCGGAACCCCGGACACCGGGGGAGAGGACCACCTCGAGGGCGCGGCTGGACCGGGGCCGCGGAGCCCTCGGGCCCGCGCTGGAGCTGGTGCACACCGGACGCGCGCCGACCCGGGCCGTGCTCACCGCCGAACTCGGCGTCACCCGGGCCACGGCCGGCGCGGTCGCCGCCGAGCTGGAGGCGCTCGGCCTGATCCGGGTGGACGCCCGGCCCGGCTCCGCGGCCGGCTCCCAGGGGCGCCCCTCGCACCGGCTGGAGGTCGCCGAGGACGGGCCGGTGGTGCTCGCGGCCCAGATCCACGCCGACGGCTTCCGGGCCGCGCTGGTCGGGCTCGGCGGGCGGATCGTGGCGACCGCGCCCGGCTGCGAGACCGTCGACGCCGACCCGGCCCAGGTGCTCGGCAGCGTCGTGGAGGCGGGCGCGCGGCTGCTGCGCGACACCGGCCGGCGCTGCGTCGGCGCCGGACTCGCCGTGCCGTCCGCCGTCGCCGAGCCCGACGGCCTGGCCCTCAACCCGCTGCACCTGGCCTGGCCCGTCGGCGCGCCCGTCCGCCGGACCTTCGCGGAGTGCGTGCGCGCCGCCGGTCTCGCCGGGCCCGCGTTCACCGGCAACGACGTCAACCTCGTCGCGCTCGCCGAGCACCGGCACGGCGCCGGCCGGGGCGCGCGGCACCTGCTGTGCGTGGCCACCGGACACCGCGGTGTCGGCGGCGCGCTGGTCCTGGACGGCCGTCTGCACACCGGCAGTTCGGGCCTCGCCCTGGAGGTCGGCCACCTCACGGTCAACCCCGAGGGCCGCCCTTGCCACTGCGGCGGCCGGGGCTGCCTGGACGTGGAGGCCGACCCGCTGGCCCTCCTCATGGAGGCCGGCCGCGACCCCGGCCCCGAGGTGTCACTGCTCCGGCAGGCCGGCGACCTGCTGCGCACCCAGTACGACGACCCGGCCGTCCGCAGGGCGGCCGAGGCCCTCATCGACCGCCTCGGCCTCGGGCTGGCCGGCCTGGTCAACATCCTCAACCCGGACCGCATCATCCTCGGCGGCCTGCACCGCACCCTGCTGGAAGCGGACCCCGGCCGGCTGCGCGCGGTCGTCGCGGACCGCAGCCTGTGGGGCCAGAGCGGGGGCGTACCCATCCTGCCGTGCACCCTGGACCACAGCAGCCTGGTCGGCGCGGCGGAACTGGCCTGGCAGCCGGTACTGGACGACCCGCTGTCGGCGCTGACCGAGAGCGAGTGAGCCGAGTCCGGCGGGTCGGGAGGCCCGGCGGGTCGGGAGCGGACCCCGCAGGGAGTCCGCCGGCACCGGAGGGGCTCCCCTCGACCATGGTCGCTCCGGCCGCGGCGGCCGTTCGGCGCGGCCGACGGTACGGCGCGACAGGACCTCCAGCCGGCCGGCGCCCCGGCTGTGCCGAGGACCCGGACACAGCCGAACCGTCTACCGGAATTGCTCACCTCCAGTCGGCGGCGAACGCCCGCCCCGGGTGCTCGGTGAGTATCCGCTCCACCAGTTCCCCGCCCACCGCCACCGCCAGCCGCTGCCGCACCCGGCGGAGCAGGTACGGCATACCGGGCCCGCCGTCGACCGAACGCGCCCCGGCGGTCACCGTGTCCCCGCCGAGCAGCAGCCGGTCCCCGAACCCCGCCTCGGCCAGGGCCCGTACGGCCTCCGGCATCCGCCAGTCGGCGGCGTGGTGGGCGCGGGACGGCCCGTCGAAGGCCAGCCAGCAGCCTGCCGCGGCGGCCTCCTGGTGCACCACCGGGTCGGGGAAGCGGTTCAGGTGCCCCAGGATCACCCGCTCCCCGGGCACGCTCAACTCTCCGCACAACAGGTCCAGTACGTCCAGCGCACCGGTGCCCAGCTCCAGGTGTACGGCGATCGGCGCGCCGGTGGCGTGATGCGCCTCGGCCGCCGCCGTCATCGTCCGGCGGGCGTGCGCGTCGAGCCCGTGGAAACCGCCCGCCACCTTGATCAGACCGGCCCGGACCCCGGATGTCCCGATACCATCGGTGAGTTCGCGGACGAACAGCCCGGCCAGCGCCGCGCCACTCAGCCGCTCCAGCAGCTCCGGCTCGTAATGGGCGGCTTGATGCATCCCGGTGGCGCAGACGATCCGCACGCCGGCCGCCCGGGACAACGCGGGCAGGTCCGCCGCCCGCCGTCCCATGCCGTACGGCGTCCACTGCACGACGGCCGTTCCGCCCGCCGCGCGGAACGCCGCCAGCTCGGCCCGCGCGGCGGACACGTCGTCCAGTTCCTGCCCCGGCAGCAGCGGGCTGCGCAGGAAGAGGTGGTCGTGCGCGTCGCACACCCCCAGCTCCGCGGGCGGGATGTCACCGAGGACCGTACGGACGTGCCTCACCACTGCCTCCCGTGCGCGAGCCGGTCCCGGCCGGGCGCGGACAGGTGCAGCACCTCGAAGAGATCGCCGTCGGCCTTCGGGGCGTCGTGCTCCCAGAGACCCTGCTCCCAGAGGGAGAAGTGCACCAGCTCCCAGGCGTGCGTGTCCACGGCCGCCGCCGCGAGCACGGCGCCGTCCGCCGCCAGCTGCCCGGTCTCCTCCACCGCGTCCGCCATGAAGGACGCCAACTCCACTCCGTCCGGGACCGGTTGCCGCCGGCGGACGGCGAACGCGGGCGCGGCGGCGCTCGCGGCACCCTCCTCGAAGGCCAGACCGGTCCACTGCCGGACCGCCGGCCGCCCGAAGTCGTCGACGGGTCCCCGGAAGGCGCCGCCCCACAGGAACCGGTTCATGCCCTCCAGCGTGTTCCACAGGTAGAACGGCCCGTACTGGTTCACCGGCGAACCGTTCACTCCCCGCTCGCGCATCAGGTACGTCTTGACGCCCAGGCCGTCCCAGTCGTCCAGCAGGTGCCCGACGCGGGCGACCCGGGACCGGACGATGCCCATGTCGTAATCGGCGGGCAGGGTGAACTCGTACTGCATCGCGTGCACTTCGCGCTTCCCTTCTCAGGCGGGGTGGTCGGCCACGTGTGCGTGACACTCGGTCGTGGTGCCGTCCGCGGCGGTCTCCATGACCACCAGGCGGGTCATGAAGGCGCCCGGCACGTTCTCCGCCGGGCCCCGCCGGGTGCCGGGACGCTGTCGGGTGAGGCGCACGCGACTCAGTTCTCCTGTCCGGGAGTCCGGGGGGCGAGCAGGGCGAGCAGGCCGCGTACGCCGGCGTCGAAGGCGGCGGGGGAGCCGGACGCGCGGGCGAGGACGTAGCCGCCTTGGACGGTGGCGAGGACGGCGGCGCCGATCTCCGCGCCGTCCAGCTCCGGTGCGAACTGCCCCTCGCTCTTGCCCTCTTCGACGATCGCCGCGATCCGGTCCCGGATCGCGGCGATCGTCGCGTCGACCGGTGCGCGCAGCTCCTCGCTCGCGATCACGTCCGGGTCCATGGTCAGCCGGCCGACCGGGCAGCCGCGCAGCACATCGCGCTCGCGCAGCAGATACGCCTCGATGCGCTCGTACGGCGTGCCCGGCCCGCCGAGCACGGCCTCGGCGGTGGCCCGGAGTTCCTCGGCGGTGCGCCGGATCGCCGCCAGGGCGAGGTCCGGCTTGCCCTTGAAGTGGTGGTACATGCTGCCCTGGCCGGCTCCGGCGCGCTCCAGGATCGCCTTCGGGCTGGTACCCACGTACCCGCGCTCCCACAGCAGCTCACGGGCGGATTCGATCAGTCGTTCCGGGGTGCTCATGCGGGTACTGTACATACTAGTAGTTACAGAATGCCAGTCCGCGCCGTCGTCGGGGCGGGATGGGGTGGGTGGGGGCACACGGGCATCCCGGGCTCCTCGCCAGGAGTCCGGGACGGAGAAGCGCGCCCGCAGGGTCAGCCGCGAACGGCCGACCCGGCGGGCGCGGGTGTCCCGACCGCAGGGGAGGCGGACCCTGCGGCGGGAGTCGGGGAGGCGGAGCCTGTGGTGAGAGTAGGGGAGACGGGGCCTGCGGTGGGAGTCGGGGAGACGGGTTGCAAGGCGGGCGCGACGGGAGGTCCGGCCGTCATCGCCGCCGCCCCGGCCACGCTCGCCGCGACGGCCGTCTCCACCGGAACACCGGCCCGGCCGCCCACCGCTGCCCCGGCCCCGGCCGGTATCCCGGCGGCCCCCGCGGCGGCGGAGACCTCCGTCACCACGCCCGCCGCGACGGGCACCGGCGTCGGCGCCGGCCGTGCCGCGCTCCGCACGGTCACGACCGGATGGGTGCGCGCCGCCGCCGGAGCCGGCAGCGTGAACCACACGACCTTGCCGTTCTCGCCGTCCGGCCGCGCGCCCCAGCTCTCGCTCACCGCGGCCACCATCGCCAGACCACGCCCGCAGGTGGCCAGCGGGGTGGCGTCCGGCGGATCCGCGGTGTCGACCGGCACGGGAAGGCGGGGGTCGTGGTCGCGCACCGAGACCGTGAGGCGGTCCGGCAGCAGCTCCAGCTCGACGGTGCACGACTTGTCGGGCCGCGCGTGCCGGTGGACGTTGCTCAGCAGCTCCGTCACGCCGAGCGCGGCCCGGTCGATCAACGAGTCCAGATGCCAGTAGCGCAACTGCGCAGATACGATTCTGCGGACCTGGCCGATCCGCGACGGCAGGGCTTGGAGCTCCACCGTGCAGTACCTGCTTGGATGACTGATCACGGCTGCGACTCCCCTGTGAGGTCCGGAGGAACCGGAGGAACACGGAGAACAACGGGTCCAGCAGGGTGCTTGCGTCCAAACGTCCGCCTGCTGTCCTGGCCGGCGGGCTGGTTCGCAGCGTTATCGCCGGTAAACCCAGAGTGAAGTGAGACCAGCGTGACGCAGCGGGCGCGCTCCCGCAACTCGCCGCGACGGCGCGGTGACGATACGCGTCCGCGCCACGCCCGCCCACCGTCGAGGTCACGCCCGTCCGGCCGACCGCGGTGGAACCGGACCGACTGTGGTGGCACCGGACCGACCTCGATGGTGACGCGCCGGCGCCGACCGCACCGGCGCCGCACTGACCGCGGTGGCCCGCACCGGTCGCCCATGCGCCGCATCGACCGCGATGGTGCCGCACCGAGCGCGATGGCGGCGTGCCGACTGCGACGGTGCCGCACCGCCGCCACTCCCGCACCGCACCGGCCACAACGGCACCGCGCCGCTGCCACGGCGGCGCCGCTTCCACGGCGATCCGCTTCGGCGCCCCCCGCTGCCACGGCGAAGCCGCTTCGCTCCGCTCCGCGCGGCCGCCGCGTTCCGCCGTTCAGCCGCCGCGTCCGGCCGCCCGGCGCACCGCCTCGACGAAGCGCCGTGCCGCGGGCGGCCCGGACCGGTCCGGCACCGGGTCCCGCTGGCCCAGGGTCAGCAGGTACCGCGTGCCGTTCAGGTCGGCCAGCGCCCGGTCGTCGGACACGAACCAGGGCGTGGAGGCGCGCACCGCCCGCAGCGGCGCGCTGTCGATCTCGCTGCCGTAGCTGGTGAGCAACTGGAGCCTGCCGTCGCTGATCCGGACCTGTCCGGCCCGGGTGAGCGAGCGCAGCCGTCTGCCGATCCGCACGCCTGTGGCCGTGAACTCCGGCTCCGCCATGTCTCGCCGCCCCCTCGCGGTGTTCCCGTCGTTGCGTGTGCGCCCCCGTTCGGGACGGACCGTCCCGTCGCGTGCAGTCTGCCTCTGTACGGCGTGGAGCACCAGTGCGCGCGGGCGGCGCACGACAGCCGTACGGAGCACCAGGACGGGTCCGCCGGCTCGCACGTGTGTGCCCCAGCGGGTCTTTGGGCCGCCCAAAGATGCGTTTATGCAGGTGGGAACGTGTGCGAAAGGTGCCTATGCTCGATCTGCCGGCCCGCGCCAGGCGCCGTCGGCGACCAGCGTAAGGAGCCCCGCCGTGAGCACCCCACCCCAGACCAGGACCGGCGCCACCCTCGATGTGGACCGCAGTGACCCCGCCTACCGCGACTGGCTGAAAGAAGCCGTTCGCAAGGTCCAGGCCGACGCCAACCGGTCGGCGGACACGCACCTGCTGCGCTTCCCGCTGCCCGAGCGGTGGGGTATCGACCTCTATCTGAAGGACGAGTCCACCCATCCCACCGGCAGCCTCAAGCACCGGCTGGCCCGCTCCCTGTTCCTGTATGGCCTGTGCAACGGCTGGATCCGGCCGGGCCGTCCGGTGATCGAGGCGTCCAGCGGTTCGACGGCGGTCTCCGAGGCGTACTTCGCGAAGCTGATCGGCGTACCGTTCATCGCGGTCATGCCGCGCACGACCAGCGCCGAGAAGTGCCGTCTCATCGAGTTCCACGGCGGCCGGTGCCACTTCGTGGACGACTCCCGGAAGATGTACGAGGAGTCCGCCCGGCTGGCGGCGGAGACCGGCGGCCACTACATGGACCAGTTCACCTACGCCGAGCGGGCCACGGACTGGCGGGGCAACAACAACATCGCCGAATCCATCTTCCGCCAGCTTCGGCTGGAGCGGTTCCCGGAGCCGGCCTGGATCGTGGCCACGGCGGGCACCGGCGGCACCTCCGCGACCCTCGCCCGCTACGTCCACTACATGCAGTACGACACCCGGATCTGTGTCGCCGACCCGGACAACTCCTGTTTCTTCGCGGGCTGGACCACCGGCGACCCGGACGTCACCTGCGACTGCGGCTCACGGATCGAGGGCATCGGGCGGCCGCGTATGGAGCCCAGCTTCGTGCCCGGCGCGATCGACCGGATGATGAAGGTGCCGGACGCGGCGAGCGTCGCCGCCGTGCGGGCGCTGGAGGCGGCCCTCGGCCGCAAGGCGGGCGGCTCCACGGGCACCGGCCTGTGGAGCGCGCTGAGGATCGTGGCGGAGATGGTGGCCGGGGGCCGTACCGGCAGCGTGGTCACCCTGCTGTGCGACCCGGGCGACCGGTACCTCGACAAGTACTACTCGGACGCGTGGCTCGCGGAGCAGGGCCTGGACGTCACGCCGTACGCGGCGGCGATCGACGCGTTCCTGGCGACGGGGGCGTGGCCGGACTGAGGACGGGTACCGGACGGGCGTCCGGCCGGAAACGATCCGGTCACGTTCCGCCGCCGGCCGGCGCCCGACCGGCGGGTGACTAGGCTGTGTGGGTTTGGTGACGTCTCAAGTGGCGCTCTGGGCAAGCTGGTTGCCTGACTGCGGCTGATAAGATCATCGCACTTTTCAATGGACTGACGGCGTGTCATCAACGCGTCCGGGGGGCCAGTCTCGAAGGCACCATCGCGCTGCTCACATGTCCGGCGCGCTGCGACTTGAAGAGAGTCTCATGACGTCATTGTCCCGGGATCCACTGCTGTGGATCTTGCTGGTGGTGCTCGTCGCCGCGGTCCTCGCGGTGATGCGGGCCCGGAGAACCAACATGGCTCTCCGAAGAACGAGAAAGGAGCTGGAAGCCGGACTGGGCGAGGCCCGCGGTGACGCCGGCCGGCTGCACGCCCACGTCGCCGCGCTGACCGCGCAGCAGCAGCGCGACCTCGCCGACGTACGGGCGGACGCGGAGGCGGCGACCAAGGCGGTGCTGAAGTCCGCGATGGGCACGCTCCAGTCGCTGGCCGAAGAGCAGCAGGTGCTCCTCGACGACCTGCTGAAGAAGTACGGCGACACCACGGACGTCCTGGCCGACCTGATGACGATCGACCACACCGGCAGCCAGTTCAGCCGCCGCGCCAAGGGCATCTCCGTGCTCTGCGGCGGCTGGCTGGGCCGGCGCGACGGCTCCGCCACGGTCTACGACGTCGCCCGCAGCGCCCAGGGCCGGATCAAGGACTTCGACCGGGTCAGCGTCCACTCGCAGGTCAACGTCTCGCTCGCCGGCAAGGCGGTCGAACCGGTGGCCGTCGTCCTGGCCGAGCTGCTGGACAACGCCACGACCTACAGCGCGCCCGGAACACCGGTCGAGATCAACATCCAGAGCGTGCCGACCGGCGTGTGCTTCATCGTGGACGACGCCGGCCTCGGCATGGACCAGGAGACCAAGGACCGGGCGGCGGCCCTGCTGTCCGTGGACGGTCCCGTCGACATCACCGGTCTCGGCGACCCGCCGCGGTTCGGCTTCGCCGTGTGCGGCATGCTCGCCGCCCGCTACGGCTTCGCCGTCTCCGTCGGTTCCGTGTCCCCCTACGGCGGAGTGCGTGCAGTGATCCGTGTGCCCGAAAGCCTCCTCGCCGCCGAAGCCCCCGCCCCCGTGGCCGGCGCGCAGGACACCGCGGCCGTCGAGAGCGCGCCCCAGCGCCTGGCACCGGTCCCGGTCGTGGGCCCCTCGCACGTGGTGGGCACGACCTCGGGCGGCCTGCCCAAACGCCGTCGGCGCGGCGGCCCCGTCACCGTGGTCCCCGCCCTCGACAGCACCGATCAGGAGGGGACGCCCGAACCGGCCAGCGAGGTGACGGCCTCGCGGCTCGGGGCGTTCGCCCGCGGCACACACCTCGGTCGCACCACGAACACCACGGAAGGATCTGACGACCAGTGAAGACCGACCTGTCCTGGGTGCTGAACGACGTGCTGGAGGTGCGTGGCGCCCGGCACGCGATCCTCGTCTCGGGCGACGGCCTGCTGCTGCAGCGCTCGGACGACATCGGGCGGGACGACGCCGAGACGAACGCGGCCGCGATGAGTTCCATGCAGTCGCTCAGCCGCGCCGTCGCGGGCTTCGTGGGAGCGGGACACGGCATCTGGAAGCAGACGCTGCTGGAGTACGACGGCGGCTGGATCTTCCTGATCGCCGCCGGCCAGGGCTCGTACCTCGCCGTCTCCGCCGCGCTGGACGTCGACATGGAGGCCATGTCCTTCCGCATGCAGAAGACGGTGTCCGCCCTGAGCAAGGCGATGAGTGTCGCGCCGCGCTCGGACCACGGTGCCGGCGCATGACGACACCCGGCGAGGAAGCCTCGGTCACCAGCGACTTCGTCCGCTCCTACGTCATCACCGGCGGCCGCACGCTGCCGGACGCGGACGAGCTGGCCCTGCACACCCTGGTCACGCTGGCTCCCGAGCGGACGCCTCCGCTCGGAGCCGGCCCCGAGGTGATGGCGATCTGGAACCTGTGCGCGGGCGGCTACCTGTCGGTCGCCGAGGTGGCCGGCCACGTGGGACTGCCGGTGGGCGTGGCCCGGCTGCTGCTGACCGATTTAGCGGAGCAAGGCCATCTGCTGCGCCGCGCCGAGCCGCCCCGGGCTCAGAACGTTGACAGAGCGACCCTGGAGAAGGTTCTGAATGGACTCCAATCCCTCATCGGCTGAGACGGCCCCTGGATCCATCTACGTCTCCAGCGCGGTGACCAACGCCGCCAAGATCCTGGTCGTCGGCCACTTCGCGGTGGGCAAGACGACCTTCATCGGCTCGCTGTCGGAGATCACTCCGCTGCGCACCGAGGAGAAGATGACCCAGGCGTCACTCCACGTGGACGACCTCAGGGGAGTGACCGACAAGACCACCACCACCGTGGCCCTGGACTTCGGCCGTCTGACGCTCAGCGACGACCTCGTGCTGTACCTGTTCGGCACGCCCGGACAGCAGCGCTTCATGCAGCTGTGGGAGGACATGGCCCGCGGCGCGCTGGGCGCGCTGCTCCTGGTCGATCCCGCCCGGCTGGAGGAGACCTTCCCCGTCATCGACCTCATCGAGCGCTACGGCCTGGAGTACGCCATCGCGGTCAACAGCTTCGAGGCGGGCACGGCGTACGCGGAGGCGGAGGTGCGCGAGGCCCTCGACCTCCTCCCGGACACCCCCGTCGTCTACTGCGACGCCCGTGACCGGCAGTCCTCCGCCCGCGCGCTGATCGCGCTCGTGCGGCATCTGCTCGCCCGAGCCGCCTGACACCCCCGTTCGCCCGGACCCCTCGGCCCGGAGCCACCAGAAGGAACACCCCCATGGACCGCCAGTCAGCCCCCGCCGGGGCCAGATGCCCCCTGTACGACCCCGAGTTCGCCGCCGACCCGCAGCAGGTCTACGACCGGCTGCGCGCCCAGGGCCCGGCCGGACCGGTGGAACTCGCGCCCGGCGTCGACGCCACCCTGGTCGTCGGCCACGAGATGGCGCTGCGCGTGCTGCAGAACACCACGCTCTTCGCCCGGGACGCCCGCCGCTGGAAGGCGCTCAACGAAGGACGGATCGGGCCGGACAACCCGGTGCTGCCGATGATGGCGTACCGGCCCAACTGCCTGTTCACCGACGGCGCCGTGCACCTGCGGCTGCGCAAGGCCGTCACGGAGAGCCTGGCCCGGCTGAACATGACCCGGGTCCGCCGCGACGTCGAGCCCCTCGCCGACTACCTCATCGACCAGTTCAGCGAGCGCGGCCGGGCCGACCTCCTCAACGACTACGCCAAGCTGCTGCCGCTGCTGCTGTTCAACAAGCTCTTCGGCTGCCCCGCCGACATCGGCGACACCCTCACCAGCGCCATGTCGGCGATGTTCGACGGCAACGACGCCCAGCGCGCCAACGAGGACATCTCCGCCTGCCTCATGGAGCTGATCGCCCTCAAGCGGCGCCGGCCCGGCGACGACGTCACCTCCTGGCTGATCCAGCACCCCGCCGGACTGACCGACGAGGAACTCAAGGACCAGCTCGTCATCCTCATCGGCGCCGGCGTCGAACCCGAGCGCAACCTGATCGGCAGCGCGCTGCTCCTGCTGCTGTCACCCGGCGCGACCGGACGCGACTCCGGGATGCTGATCGAGGAGGCGATCGACCATGTGCTGTGGAACCAGACGCCCATCGCCAACTACGCCACCCACTACCCGGTCCAGGACGTGGACCTCGGCGGAGTGGTGGCCGAGGCGGGCACCCCGGTCGTGATCAGCTTCGCCGCCGCCAACAGCGATCCGGCGCTGGCCGAGGCCCGCCGGACCCACAGCAAGGGCGCCCACCTGGGCTGGGGAGCCGGCCCGCACGCCTGCCCGGCCAAGGACCCGGCGCAGGTCATCGCCGTCACCGCGGTCGAGAAGATCCTCAACGCGCTGCCCGACCTGACCCTGGCCGCCCACGAGAAGGAACTCCAGTGGCGGCCGGGCCCGTTCCACCGGGCGCTGGTCGCGCTGCCCGTGACCTTCAGCCCCACCCCGGCCACCCGGATGACCTCCGCGCTGCGCGGCCGTGGCGTCCCGGCCGCCGGGGAGCAGCCGCCGCCCACCGCGCCGGCGTCCGCCGCACGCCAGGAAACCGCCAGGAAGAAGGGCTTCTGGAGCAGCTTCCTCGACATCTTCCGGGTCTGACGCGCCTGCCCCGGGTCCCGGCGCCGGTCACGGAGTGGGCCCCCGCTCCCCGGCCGGCGCACGGCCGCGCTCCGACGACCCGTCAGGCGCCCTCTTCCTCCGGCTCGCCCGCCACGATCACCCGCAGCTGCTCGGAGATCTCCGCGCGCGCCTCGGCGGGCACCCCCGCGTCGGTCACCAGCGTGTCCACCTGGTCCAGCGTGGCGAAGGAACTCAGGCCCACCGTGCCCCACTTGGTGTGGTCGGCGACCACCACGACCCGGCGCGCGGAGTGCACCAGACGCCGGTTGGTCTCGGCCTCCGCGAGGTTCGGCGTGGACAGACCGGCCTCCAGCGATATGCCGTGCACGCCCAGGAAGAGCAGGTCGAAGTGGAGCGCGGCGATCGCCTGATCGGCCACCGGTCCCACCAGCGAGTCCGACGGAGTGCGCACCCCGCCGGTCAGCACCACCGTGGCCGCCCCCTGCCGCTGCCCCGAGGTGCGCTGCGCCGCGTGGAAGACGTCCGCGACCCGCACCGAGTTCGTCACCACGGTCAGGTCGGGGACCTCCAGCAGATGCCGCGCGAGCGCGTACGTCGTCGTACCGCCGGACAGGGCGATCGCCGCGCCCGGGGCCACCAGGCGGGCCGCGGCGCGCGCGATCTCCTCCTTGGCGGTCGGCTCCAGCCCCGACTTCGCCTCGAACCCCGGCTCGTGCGTGCTCGCCTCGACCACCGGCACCGCACCGCCGTGCACCTTCTCCAGCATCCCCTGGCGGGCGAGCGCGTCCAGATCGCGGCGGACGGTCATGTCCGAGACGCCCAGCTTGCGGGTCAGTTCGTTGACCCGTACCCCGCCCCGGCGCCGGACCTCGTCCAGGATCAGGGCGCGGCGCTGCTCCGCGAGGAGGTTCTGATTCTCGCTCACGTACGCTCCGGTCCTTTCGCCGCCAACCGATCCGACACGCCCGGCGCACCGGCTCCCACCAGGAACGTCCACCCGTCGGGCGGTGCGCGGGCGTCCCATCTTTCCACGGCGCCGCCCCAAACGCGTCACCGCCCGCCGGACCGTCCGCCGTGACCCGCGTTCGAGGAGATTCCGTGACGACGGGTGCGCGCGGCCCCCGGACCGGAGATCCTGACACCCGCACCACACAAGACGTCGGGGCGTCACGGGGGATGTGCGAGAACAGTGGAACGCGCGCAGGACCGCCCAGCGGGGCGGCACGGGGACCGGTCCGCAGACCACCGGCGGCACGAGGGCCGGCCCGGGGACGGCGACGAGGGGTACGGGGGCCACGGGGACCACGCGGGCGAGGTGGACCGTACGGCCGGGCGGCCGGGGCGGTCGGAGACCGATCTGGAACTGCTGGTGCACGGAGTCGGCGGCACCACGCCCGACGCCATGCTCGGCGACCCGCGCACGGTCCGGGTCGCGGGCGACGACACCGCCGCCGTCTTCCGGCGCACCGCGGACGCCGAGGACCCCAAGGACGCCGGAGACACCAAGGACGCCGGGGGCGCCCCGGCCGGGCGGGAGTCCCGCGACGGCCCGGTGCAGGAGGCGTACGTCTGGTGCAACCTGACCTCCGGTGACGGCAGCCGCGCGCTGTGGCTGTTGCTGCTGCCGTTCATGGTCGTCAACCTGGCCCACTGGATGCGTCCCGCCGCCTCGGACCGGCCCCGCACCGTCCGGCTCTACGGCCTCCTGGTACGGCTGGCCGCCCTCACCCTGACCGTGCTCCTGGTCGCCGCCGTCTGCGAGGTCGCCCTGGACCTGGTGGCCTGGCAGTGCGCGGGCGTCCCGGCGTGCGCCCGACGCCACTCATGGCTGGGCTTCCTGGCACCCTCGGCCCCCGGCGCACCCGCCGGGTCCGGCGGCTGGTGGAGCGCGCCGGGCCGCCGGCTGGCCCTCGCCGCGGTGCTGCCGGTCGCGCTGACCGCGCTGCTGTGGTACCTCTCGCACCGCACCTGGGCCGCCTACGAGTCCCAGCAGCCGGTGTCCGCACCGGAACCCGGCCCGGACCCCGACGCGCCCGGCCCGGACCCCGACGCATCCGCGCCGGACCCCGACGCCTCCGGGGCGGACCCGCACGTCAGCGCGCTGGCCCGGCCCGGCTTCTGGTACGGGCGCCGGCTGGTCTCCCGGCTGCGCGCGGCCCACACCGCGGCGGGACTGCTCACGGTGGCCGCGGCCGTCACCACCCCGGCCGCCCGCTTCGACCACCGGCCCGGCGGCCCCGAGATCCTGGACGCCCTCGGCTGGGCCCTGACCGCGGCCCTGCTCGGCTGGGCGCTGGTGGTGGTCTGGGTGGTCTGCCGCCGGGGCCGCAGCGAGCACCGGCTCGACCAGCGCCTCGACCGGCACCTCGTCCGCTCCCTCAAACTGGGCGCGCTCGCCCTGCTGCTGCTCGCCGCGGTCTACGCCGGCTGGTCCCGGCCCGGCTGGCGGTCCACCGGCCGGCTGCCCGGCGACCCGGCCTTCGGCGCCCTCATGCTGGCCCAGGTGCTGCTCGTCGTCGCCCTCGCCGCCGTCGCCCGGCTGCTGTACCGGCGCCGCCCCGACGCGCGCGCCGGGATGCGGGGCCTCGGCGGACCCGCCGTCGCCCTGCTCGCCTGCGCGCTGGGCGGGGTCATGTCCGGCGGTCTCGCCCAGCGCGTCGCCGACTGGCTGGACGGCACCCGCTCCCTGCTCACCGGACCGCCCGTGCTGCTGACCTGGCAGGCGTCCGCCATCCCGCTGTTCCTCGCGGTGCTGCTGCTCCTGGCCGTCCGGCTCGCCGCGCGCACCGCCCGGCTCGCCCGCGCCGAACGCGCCCGCGTGCGCCGCGAGCACCCCGGCGAACCCGAGGACCCGTCCCGCACCCGCGCCATCGCGCACGCCCGCGCCATGGCCACCCTCACCGACCGGATGCCCCTCGTCGTCGGCGTCCTGACCGCCACCACCCTCCTGCTCGGCGCCTTCTCCCTGGCCGGCGCCCTGAGCACCGGCGAGACGCCCGACGGCGCGGCCGACCGCACCCCCCACCTCGTCCGGGCCCTGGCCGAGACCTCCCAGGCGCTGGGTTCCTGGCTGGTCGGGGTCGGCTTCCTGCTCTTCGTGACCTGGGGCAGGCGGGCCTACAAGGACACCTCGGCCCGGCGCACCATCGGCATCCTGTGGGACGTCGGCACCTTCTGGCCGCGCGCAGCCCACCCCTTCGCGCCGCCCTGCTACGCCGAGCGCGCGGTGCCGGACCTGACCTGGCGCATGGTCACCTGGACCCGGCGCACCGGAGGCCGGCTGGTGCTGTCCGGGCACTCCCAGGGCAGCGTCCTCGCCGCCGCGGCGGCCTGGCAGCTCCCGCCGTCCGTGCGCGCCCGGGTCGCCCTGCTCACCTACGGCTCCCCGCTGGAGCGCCTGTACGGCCGCTGGTTCCCGGCGCACTTCGGCCCGCCGGCGCTCGCCGCCCTGCACCGCGACATCGCCTGCTGGCGCAACCTCTACCGCCGCACCGACCCCATCGGCGGCCCGGTCCACGTGTCCGACGGCACCACGCCGGACGTCGACCACGAGCCCCTGCCCGACCCGCGCGGCTACGGCCGCACCTCCGACCACCCGCTCCCGGCCCCGATCCTCGGCCACTCCGCCTATCCGTCGGACCCCGTCTTCACCCGCGAACGCGCACGCCTCCTCACCCGCCTGCGCCCCGGACTCCCCGGCCAGCGCCCGGACCCCGGCCGGCCGGATTCCTGACCGGCCGGGCTCCTGACGGACCGGACTCCCGGCCGACGGCGGGAGCGGGACGAGACCAGGAAAGTCGGCTAATCAAGTTTTACTAGTTGCGTAGAGCGGTATACGCTCTCGGCACGCGCCACTAGACAAACTTGACTAGCAAGCCCCGAAGGAGCCCGCATGACCCACCTGCCCGACACCGGATACACCCCGACCGCCGAGGACCGCGCCGGCCTGGACGCCTGGTTCGCGGAGTACGACGCGGCGAGCGGCCGGCGTGACGTCCCGCGGATGGCGGACATGGCGGTGTTCCCGCTCAACCTCGTCAGCGACGACTCCGCGGGCGACGGCCGGGCGGCGCAGTGGGACCGCGAGCGGTTCCTCGCGACCATGAGCGGGGTGATGGGCGAAGGGGACCAGGACATCACCTTCGAGTCCACCCGGACACCGGTGTTCCTGTCCTCCTCCATGGCCGTGGTCTTCACGGACTCCACCATGACCGCCGACGGCCACTCCCAGCGGCTCCGTTACGCCGACATCCTGCTCAGGCGCGACGGCGAGTGGGCGTTCCAGACCATGATCCAGCCCGGCTGGGGAGACAACCTGTAGCACCGGCGAACGGCCCGGGACATCCGCTCCCGGGCCGCTCGGGCCGCTCGGGCCGCTCGTGCCGCTCAGGGCAGCTCCGGCAGATCCTCCGCGTACAGCAGGGACAGGTCGTCGGTGCTGGGGTCGGGGAGCTGGGCGACGCGGCTGGCGTGCCGCTCCACCATCGCCTCGAACGTCTGCCGGGCCGTACGGCCGTTGCCGAACGCCGGACCCTTCGGCAGCGCCGTGAAGTACTTCAGCAGCGCCTCGGACGCGCCCGGCGCCAGCCGGTACTCGTGCTCGTCGGCCTGCTGCTCCACGATCCGCAGCAGCTCCTCGGGGCCGTAGTCGCCGAAGGTGATGGTGCGGGAGAAGCGGGACGCCACACCCGGGTTGACGGAGAGGAAACGCTCCATCTCCGCGGTGTACCCGGCGACGATCACCACCACCGCGTCCCGGTGGTCCTCCATCAGCTTCACGAGCGTGTCGATGGCCTCCCTGCCGAAGTCCCGCCCGGCGTCCTCCGGGGAGAGCGCGTACGCCTCGTCGACGAACAGCACACCGCCACGTGCCCGTTCGAAGGCGTCCTGGGTGCGGATCGCCGTGGAACCGATGTGCTCCCCGACCAGGTCGACCCGGGACACCTCGACCAGGTGGCCCTTCTCCAGCACGCCCAGCGAGGCGAGGATCTCGCCGTACAGCCGGGCGACCGTCGTCTTGCCGGTGCCCGGAGAGCCGGTGAAGACCAGATGCCGCTTGACCGAGGCGGCCTTCAGGCCCGCCAACTGCCGGCGCCGGCCCACCTCGATCATGTCGGTCAGCGCCCGCACCTCGCGCTTGACGCTCTCCAGGCCCACCAGCGCGTCCAGTTCGCCGAGCACGTCCTTCGACGTCCGCGCCGGCGGCACCGGCTCCACGGTGCCGCCGGACGGTTCCGGCTCCGCCGCCCGCTGCCCCGGGAACGCGCCGAGCAGACCGCCGGCCGGCGGCACCGTCTGCACGGCCGGCTCCGGCAGCGCGGGCGTCCGGGGCCCGCCGCTCTCGTCGCTGGTGCAGTCCTCCGCGACCGGACCCGTGCCGGAGCCGGCGTCCGGACCGCCGTCGGCGAACTCGTACCCCCCGCGCGCGCACCGCTCCGTACGGCATCTGCGCAGGGTGGTGCGGCAGCCGTCGATGATGTGGAAGCCGTAGCCGCCGCTGCCGGTGACCCGGCAGTGCAGGAAGCTGCCCCGGCCGCCCGCGGAGACGTAGAAACCGGCCTCGGCGGGCGAGTCGACGGTGCACCGCTCGACGGTCGGGTCGGCGCCCTTGGTGACGATCACCCCGGTCTGCGTGCCGTCCAGGGTGCAGTTGTTGAGCGTGCCGCCGCTGCCGTGGTCGCGGAACCAGGCGCCGGTGGCCGCGTCCCTGATCCGGCAGTCGTCCAGTTGCGCGGTCGCCCCGTCGCTCACCGACACGGCCGTGTTGCGCACCTGGGACAGGTCGCTGTCGACGACGTCCGCGCGGGAACCGCGGTCCAGGACGAACAGCGCGTCCGGCACGTCGTGCACCCGGCAGGAGTCGAGCACGGCGGTGGCCCCGTCGCTCACCCACACCGCCGGATAGTCACCGGTGCTGTCGAAAATCTCGCACTGGTTGGCGTCCACCCGGGTCCCCGGGTCCCACACCGACAGGCCGTTGCGCCCGAACCGGCGGACCGTCGTCCGGGTCAGCGTCAGCACCGAGCGCGAGCGCAGGTCGACCGCGTTCTCCGGGATGTCGTGCAGGCGGCAGTCGGCGAGCGTGAGCACCGCGTCGGTGTCCAGGGTGATCCCGTCGGCGGTGGTGCGGTGCACATCGCAGTCGGTCAGATGCGCGGTCGCCCGCTGGGTGACCTGCACCCCGGAGCCGCGCACCTCGTAGATCTCGCAGCCCACCGCCTCCAGCGCCGAGTTCTCGCCGGTCGCGGTGATCCCGGTGCCGGAGGCGTGGTGCACCCGGCAGCGCTCCAGACGCGGATGGGCGCCGCCGCGGACCGCCACGCCCGCCTGCCCGGCCGCGACGACCTCGCAGTCCTCGAACACCCCGCCGGCGCCGTCGAGCACGGCGATGCCGACACCGGCCGGATTGTCGACGGTGCACCGGCGCACGGTCGGACGGGCCCCGCCGCGCACCTCGATGCCGACGGCGGACCGCGTGACGATCCGCACGTCCATCAGCTCGGGCGTGCCGTCCTCCACCAGCAGCGCGGGCGCCGCCGCGTCCTGGCCCTCCACGTGCACGTCCTGCACCACGGCCGAGGCCCGCACGGTGAGCGGCACCCCGTCCGGGGGCGCGATCCGCACCGAGCCGGCCGAGCCCTCGGACCCGCGCAGGGTCACCGCCCGCTGGACGACGAGGTTCTCCCGGTAGGTGCCGGGGGCGATGGTGAGGACGTCGCCGTCGGCGGCGGCCTCCAGGGCGGCGGCGAGCGAAGCGTACTCACCCGTGCGGCGCCGCCACCGCGATGTACCGGTGTGCGTCACCTGGACCGTGCCCTGTGCCATGGCGTTGCTGTGCCCCCACCTCGTCGTCCTGATGGCCCGCCGCCCGTCGGCGCGCTGCCGCCGGTGTCCGGACCGCGGCCCTGCCCGGACCGCGACCGTGCCCGCCCGCGGGCGTGAGCGCGTTCGCGGGCCGGCGCCGACAGCGCTTCGGCCGGTCCACCGTAGCGCGTGCGTGCGGCCCGGCCGACCACGGCCGCGGGACCGTCAGCAGCCGGTGCCCGCCTTGCCCCAGTCCGGGCCCGCCCGCTCCCACGCCTGGTCCCAGCGCGCGTACCGCCGGCGGACCAGGCGCCACACGGTCAGCCGCCTGCCGGTCTCGACCAGGGCCGCGGTCAGCAGGGCCGCGCCGAGCCCCGCGAGCACCGCGTGGGTCATCGCCGTCGCGGAGTCCAGCGGGCGGGTCGTTATCCGGCCGCTCGGATCGGTCCAGAGCCGGAAACGGTCGCCCCGGTGCGGCGACTTCAGGTCCGAGAGGACCTGGCCGTGCCGCGCGGTGCCGTCCGGCCCGGTCCAGTACGCCAGCACCCGGCTGCGGGTCGTGCTCCCGGAGGCCGTCTCGGGGTCGACCTCCGGCAGCGCGCCGCCCGACTGCCGGACCACGGTGGCCGTGACGAGCCGGCGCGCGTGCTGCTGCTGCCGCGCCGACCGCTGCAGCGAGTCCTGGGCGGCGGACCCGGCCAGCCAGCCCGTCACCGGCGCGACCACGGCGATCAGCAGCAGCGCGACGAGGGCCGCCCACGCCTCGGCCAGATCGGTCGCACGGCGCAGCGGATTGCGCCGCCAGCGCCACAGCCCACTGAGGGCCCGCATGTCCCCACCCCCTTCCGGTCCGTCACCACCCCGCGGCGGCGCTCGTCCCGGACCGGACCGGGAGCAAGCGGCGTCATCCCCGCCGTGGTGACCGACGCACGCGGCGTCCCACGCATTGCTCACCGTCCCAACGACCGGGACCGCGCCCCGGGTTCCCGGCCCGGCGCATCAGGACCGGCCGGCCGCCAGGGCGTCGCTCTCGGCGGCGTCGAGCACGCGCACCGGGTCGCCGACGGTGAGGGTGCCGGGGGAGAGGGGAACGAGGTTCAGCCCGAACAGCAGCCTGCCGCCGGTGCGGCGGTGGCGTGCCAGGGTGTGCAGCGGTTCCCGGCCGCGCGCCGCGGTGTCCTGGTCGGTGGTGGTCACGACGCACCGGCCGCTCGGCCGGGCCGCCCGGAAGACCACCCCGCCGACGGAGATCCGTCTCCAGCGGTCCTCGGCCCAGGGCTCGGTGCCGGCGACGACGACGTTGGGCCGGAACCGGTTCATGGGCAGCGGGCCCTCGTGGGCGTACGGCCCGGCGGCTATCAGGGAGTTCAGCGCGTCGAGCGAGGCGGCCGTGGTGACCAGCAGCGGATAGCCGTCGGCGAAACTCACGGTCTCACCGGGCAGGGCGTACTCCGGGTCGACCGGGCGGCGGACGGCCGGGTCGTCCATGTGGACCAGGCGGACCTCGGCGCCCAGGAAAGCGCCGCACCAGGCGTGCGCGGCCGCGGCAGCCGGGACGCCCGCCACCTCCGTGCCGAACACGTGCACCGGCACGGTCGCCGCCGGCTCCGGCACCTCGACCGTCAGCGGCTCGCGGCCGGGCGCGGACAGCCGGACGCCGCCGCCGGCCAGAGGCTCGGCGGCGGTCAGCGCGAGGCGCGGCTGCTCGCGCTGTGTGACGACCTTTCCCCCGTTGTCGATCAGCGTCCAGCGCCGGTCACCGGCCAGGCCCCAGGGCTCCACCACGGCCGTCCGGGGCGACACCCCCCGCAACGCCTTGACCGGATGGACGTGGATCGACTGCACCGTGGCGTTTCCCATGCCGTCCATCGTGCCAGGCGGCACCGACAGCCGGGACGCGCCTCAGTAGCCGCGGTACTGCTGGTTGTTGTACGGGTCCTGGTAGGGAGCCGGCGCGGGCCGCGGCGCGGCCGGACGCATGGCCTCGTACCCGGCGCCCTGCGCCGTCGGCCGCTGCTGCTGCTGCGGGGCCTGCGGGCCGGGATAGCCGCGCGGGGCGCTCGCCTGCTGCGGGATGTACGCCGTGGGAGCCTGGTGCATCGCATGCACCGGTGTGGGCTGCTGGGTCTGCGGGTAGCCGTAGCCGTAGGCGGGAGGCTGCTGGGGTGCCGGGGCCGCCGGGAGGGCGGGCAGTGCCGACGGCAGGGCGGGCAGGGCGCTGCCCGTGTCGTAGGCGGCGGGGACCCGGATCGGGGCGATCTGCGGGGTGCCACGCTCGGCCACGAGCGAGTCGTAGATCGGGGTGTCCGGGAAGGAGGCGGAGTAGTAGCCGCCACCATAAGTGGAGCGGGGGGAGGTCATGGCACATAAGTTAAGCCCACGATGTGCTGGTTGGGGAGACCGATAAGACGGTTGTTTTCCGTGTCGTCGGGAGCCTGGTATCCCCAATCCGAGCGAACGCGGCAAAAAGGGACGCCAGGCAACGTTTGGATCGTGTAAAGGCCGAGTTCCTCCCGGGTTACCGGCGGTTGGCCGCCGATCTTCCTGTGCCGCTGCCGGACGCGCGCCGTCCCCGGGAATAGGTTGTGCGGGTAGGGACGGCACGGGCCCGCCACGGCCCGCGCCGGCAGGCGAACCCGCGAGCCGATACGCGATGGGGGCGGACATGTCCATGCCGAAAGGATCGAACACACCGGTGCCGGCCGCGGCGCTGCGCGTCGAAGTGAGCCGGGGCTCCGGACCCGGGGTGCCGGACGCCGACGCCTCGGCGCTGCTGCTCGTCTCCGGGAAGGTGCGCTCCGACGCGGACTTCGTCTTCTACAACCAGCCCGTCCACCCCTCCGGCGCGGTGCGCCACGAGGGCAAGCGGACGGCCGGCGGACGGGTCACCGAGACCCTGCTGGCCGACCTCCCGCGCGTGGAGGGCGCCATCGACCGGATCGTCCTCGCCGCCTCCGCCGACGGCGGCACGTTCGGACAGGTCCCGGACCTCCGCATCGAGGTGACCGACGCCGCCTCCGGCCAGGTGGTCGCCCGCTTCGACAGCACCGGCGCCACGGTGGAGACGGCCTACGTGCTCGGCGAGTTCTACCGCCGCCAGGGCGGCTGGAAGTTCCGGGCCGTCGGCCAGGGCTACGACAGCGGGCTCGAGGGACTGGCCACGGACTTCGGCATCACCGTGGACGAACCCCAGCACGCCGCACCACCGCCGGCCCCGGCCACCCCGCCGCCCTCCGCGACTCCGCCCGCCCCGCCGAGCCCCGCGACCGCGTCCGCCCCGCCGCCCTCTACAGTCCCGCCCGCCCCCGCCCCCGCCGCCCAGCCGGTCCGTCTGTCCAAGGTCACGCTGACGAAGGCGGCCCCGTCCGTCTCCCTGACCAAACAGGGCGGCACCTCCGGCGCGATGCGGGTGAACCTCAACTGGCAGTCCCGCACGCAGTCCACGGGCTGGGCCAGCCGCTGGGGCGGCCGGGGCAACGTCGACCTCGACCTGTGCGCCCTGTACGAACTCGCCGACGGCCGCAAGGGAGTCGTACAGGCCCTCGGCAACGCCTTCGGCTCGCTGAGCCGGCCGCCGTACATCCATCTCGACGGCGACGACCGCACCGGAGCCGTGGCGAGCGGCGAGAACCTCACCATCAACCTCGACCACCGGGACGACTTCCGGCGCATCCTCGTCTTCGTCACCGTCTACGAAGGCGCCCGCTCGTTCGCCGACCTGAACGCCACCGTCACCCTCCAGCCGCAGCACGGCGCGCCCATCGAGTTCTCCCTGGACGAGTGCACCGTCGCCTCCCCGGTCTGCGCCCTCGCCCTGATCACCCACACCGGCGACGACCTCGTCGTCCGGCGCGAGGCGCGCTATCTGGTACCGGAACGCGGATCGAGCCCGCAGCGGACCATAGACCGCGCCTACGGCTGGGGTATGAACTGGACACCGGGCCGCAAGTGACCGGGCCGGTCCGGCCGTGAGCCGGGAGGTGGTCGGGGCCGGACGTGAGCCGGGAGGTGACCCGGCCGGGTGTGACCCGGTCGTGCGCGGCCGGGCTCAGCCCTCCTCGGGCACGGCGTCCGGGCGGGCGTAGGTGCGGCCCTTCCACGCCGCCCCGCGCCCCCGGTAGTGCTGCACGGCGGAGTCCACCGTCATCAGCAGGTACAGGAGCGCGGTGAACGGCAGCAGCGGGGCGAGCCACC
This sequence comes from Streptomyces sp. NPDC017095, assembly GCF_044332325.1. Classification (NCBI taxonomy): domain Bacteria; kingdom Bacillati; phylum Actinomycetota; class Actinomycetes; order Kitasatosporales; family Streptomycetaceae; genus Streptomyces; species Streptomyces sp. NPDC017095. The sequence goes on along the minus strand of NZ_JBIROU010000026.1, from coordinate 44,456 downwards.
ACGGCTGCCGGTAGTAGCGCAGCATCGGCAGATACGTGCCGGCCAGCACCGCCCACGCCGCCGCCCCGACGAGCGCGGTCACCGTACCGCCGCCGGCCGCGCCCACGGCCACGGCGGCCGGCGGCACCAGGTACACCAGCGCCAGCCCGGCGACCGTGCCGAGCAGCAGCAGGGGGTTGTGCCGAAGCTGGGCGTAGGCGCTGCGCGAGACCATCCGCCACAGGTCGCGCAGGTGCGGATAAGGGCGCACGCTGTCCACCCGGTCGGCCAGCCCCAGCCAGACCCGGCCGCCCGAGCCCTTCACCGCGCGGGCGAGCGCCACGTCGTCGATGACGGCGTGCCGGATGGCGTCGGGGATACGCGCCTGCCGCGCCCTGTCCGCGCGCAGCAGCACACAGCCGCCCGCCGCCGCGGCCGTGCGCGAACCCGCGCGGCCGATCCACCGGAAGGGATACAGCTGCGCGAAGAAGTACACGAACGCCGGCACCACCAGCCGCTCCCACCGGCTCGCCACCCGCAGCCGCGCCATCTGCGACACGACGTCGAAGCCGCCGGTGCGGGCCGCCGCCACCAGCTCGCGCAGACTGTCCGGCGCGTGCGCGATGTCCGCGTCCGTCAGCAGCAGGTACTCGGGGTCCCGCGCGCGTGCCAGCCCGATGCCGTACCGCACCGCCCACAGCTTGCCCGTCCAGCCCGCCGGCGGCTCACCGGGCGACGCCACCGTCAGCGGCAGCCCGCCGTGCCGCCGGGACAGCTCCCGGGCCAGCTCCCCGGTGCCGTCCGTGCTGCCGTCGTCCACCAGGAAGACCTCGGCCCGCCCCGGATAGTCCTGCGCCAGCAGCGACGGCAGGCTGGCGGGCAGCACGCCGGCCTCGTCCCGGGCCGGTACGACCACACAGACCGGGGGCCACTCGTCCGGCTCCCGGCGCGGCGGCAGACGGACGTCCGTGCGCCAGAAGAAGCCCTGGCCCAGCAGCAGCCAGGTCCAGGCGGCCAGCGATACGACAGTGATCCACAGGAAGGCGCTCACGGCCGAAGTCTGCCCCACCCGAACGGTGTGCGAGTGCCCATCGTCTATCGTGAACAGGTGAAGATCGCGCTCATGGACTCCGGAATCGGCCTGCTGCCCGCCGCTGCCGCGGTACGTCGACTGCGGCCCGACGCGGACCTCGTGCTGTCCTGGGACCCGGACGGCATGCCCTGGGGCCCACGCACCCCTCAGGACATCACCGAGCGTGCCCTCGCCGTCGCCGCGGCCGCCGCCGCCCATGAGCCCGACGTCCTGATCGTCGCCTGCAACACCGCCTCCGTGCACGCGCTGCCGGCGATGCGGGCGCGCTTCGAACCGCGACTGCCGCTGATCGGCACCGTCCCGGCGATCAAGCCGGCCGCCGCCGGCGGCGGACCCGTCGCGATCTGGGCGACCCCGGCCACCACGGGCAGCGCCTACCAGCGCGGACTGATCGAGCAGTTCGCCGACGGCGTCGCCGTGACCGAGGTGGCCTGCCCCGGTCTCGCGGACGCCGTGCACCACGCGGACGAGACCGCGATCGACGCCGCGATCGCCTCGGCCGCCGCCCGCACGCCCGACGACGTGACCACGCTCGTCCTGGGCTGCACCAACTACGAGCTGGTCGCGGAGCGCATCCGTACCGCCGTCCAGCAGCCCGGCCGCCCGCCGCTCGTCCTGCACGGCACCGCCGGAGCGGTGGCCGCCCAGGCCCTGCGCCGGATCGGCGTGGCACCGGACCCGGCCGCGCCCGCCGACGGCGGCTTCACCGTGCTGCTCAGCGGCCGTGAGGCGACACTCCCCGACACGGCGCTGTCCTACGGCGAAGGCCGCTTCCTGCGCTCCGCCAGCCCGGTGCGCTGACCGGCGGGGCCGAACGGCGGACCAGCCCACCGCGCCGGACCCGGGCCGGCCGGCCCGCGCCACGGCCTACCGGAGCGCCGAAACCTGGGTAACCTCATAAACATGAGGGACCACCCCGACGCCGACGACGAACGCCTCCCGGACGTCTGGACGGGACGGGCCACCAACCGCGTCCAGTGGCTGCTCGCCATGGTCGGAGCGGCCTGCATGGCGCTCGGCATCGAACTGGCCGTCGACTCGGCCTGGACGTCCGGCATCGCCCCGCTCGCGATGTCCGTCGTGGGCTGCATCGCGGCCGGCCTGCTGGTGCTCTTCGGCACGCTGGCCTTCGTACACGTCGATCTGAAACTCGACAGGGAATCCCTGGAAGTGCGCTGCGGTCACATCGGGCTGCCGCGCCGCCGCATCCCGCTCTCCCATGTGGCCGGCGCCGACTTCACCGCCCTGGTCACGCCCCGGCACTGGGGCGGCTGGGGCTACCGCTGGCGCCCCGAGAAGGGCACCGCCGTCGTCGTGCGCCGCGGCGAGGGCATCGTGCTGCGCCTGTGGGACGGTCACACGTTCACGATCACCGTGGACAACGCGGAGGCCGCGGTACGGGCCATCCGGGACCGCCTGGGCACGATCCGGCCGGGAACGGCGGGCTGACGCGGACGCCCGCGTTCCGGGGATTCGCGCCTGCTTGCGCCCGGTTCCGGCGGCGCGTCCCACGCCCCGCGTCCGGCTTCCGGCTTCCGGCTCTTCGGCGGTACGGCGCGCTCAGCGGCCGGGGCGCGTGCTGTCCGGCGCTGTTAACGGACGTGCCGTGGCCCAGCCCGCGAGGAGTCCGGCGCCCGCCGTCACCGGCGTGAAGCTCAGCGCGTCGCTCACCGACGCGAGGACGGCCAGCGCCGTCAGGGCCGCGCCCGCGGTGAGGGCGACCGGTGTGGAGCGAGGGGTGCGCCACAGCGCGTACAGCAGCCAGCAGAACACGGCGGCCAGCAGCAACACCCCGACCAGACCCTGCTCCGCCGCCTGCTGCAACGGGGCCGAGTGCGGTGTGCCCTCGGCGGGCGGCGCCGGCGAGACGACTCCGCCCAGCTCGCCGAACCGGCCCGGGCCGACTCCGAGACCGCTGTGCCGCTCCGCCAGCCACAAGGCGTCCCGCCACCTCGGCACCCGGTGCGCGGTGAACCGGCCGTCGAGCGCCCCGGCGATCCCCACGGGCAGCGCGTCCGCGGCGACCGCCCAGAGCGTGACCACCGCCAGGCCCGCCGCCACCGCCAGCCCCGCCAGCCACGGGCCCCGGCCGCGCGCCACGCCCGCGGCCAGCGCGCACAACAGGACGACCGCCCCCGCCCCGCAGCCCGCCACCGACCCGAGCGCGATCCCGGCCGGCACCGACGCGCAGGCCAGCCCGCCCAGACCCAGCCGCAGCGCAGGCCCGCCCGCCGCCCAGGCGGCACAGCACGCGGCCCCGGTGGCCAGCGCCAGCAGCGCGGCCGTGGCACCGGCAGGCCCGAGCGGGCCGGCGTACCAGGGGCCGGGTGAATACGAGGGCAGCGCCACGGCCAGGGCCAGGCCCGCCGCCGCACCGGCGCAGGGCGCGGCCACCGGCAGCAGCGCGCCGGAGACCCGGCCCGCCGCAAACCCGGCGGCGACCGCGAGCACCGCAAGCAGCATGCCCTCGGGCCGCCCGTCGTGGACCGCCGCGGTGATCAGCGACCACGCGGCACAGGCCCCGAGCAGGATCATGCCCGTCCCGTCGGAAACGTTTCTTCGTGTCTCGCAGACCTCCGCACCGTACGCACCGGTCACAGACTGCGTCCCCGTCGACCCCACCCGCCGCCCCTCGTACCCCGTCCCCCGACCTGTGGCAGGCCACGGCCGCGGGCCGGGACCGGCCGCGCCGCCGAGACTGGGCACACCGTAACGGCTCCCGACCGCTTCGGGGGCGAGAAGCGGAGAAACGGCACGATTCCGCCAGGTAACCGACACCGTTTCCGCCTGGCACGGGCAGGCTCGCGCACCAGCGTCGAGCACCACGCCGGCCTTCCGGGCCCGGCACTGGGCACCCGCCGGCGGTGACCCGCCGGATACCCCGCTCGACGGGCGCTCACCGACGGACGACCGCGTCGGTCTTCCGGCCCCGGTGAACGGCCGCTCACCAGCGATGACCGCCGATCGACCGGTGTCCGGCCGTGCTGTCGGCGGTGGCGTGCACCGCCGTACACTCACCCGGGTGACCGTCACCGCACCTTCCGTGGACCAGCCGGACCGGCTCGGGCCGCGTCCCGCCTCCACCGCCCGCCGTGGCCGATTGCTGCGGCTGGTCCCGGCCGTCGCCTCCGCCCTGTGCGGCGTGCTGCTCTACGTCAGCTTCCCGCCGCGGACCCTGTGGTGGCTGGCCCTGCCCGCCTTCGCCGGGTTCGGCTGGCTGCTGCGCGGCCGGAGCTGGAAGGCCGCCCTCGGCCTCGGCTACCTCTTCGGGCTGGGCTTTCTGCTGCCGCTGCTGGTGTGGACCAGTGTGGAGGTCGGGCCCCTGCCCTGGGTGGCCCTGGTCGCCATCGAGGCGCTCTTCGTCGCCCTCGTCGGGGTGGGCGTCGCCGCCGTCTCCAGGCTGCCCGCCTGGCCGGTGTGGGCCGCTGCCGTGTGGACGGCGGGCGAGGCGGCACGCGCGCGCGTGCCGTTCAGCGGGTTCCCCTGGGGCAAGATCGCCTTCGGTCAGGCGGACGGCCTGTTCCTGCCGCTCGCCGCGGTGGGCGGCACGCCCGTGCTCGGTTTCGCGGTCGTCCTGTGCGGATTCGGCCTGTACGAGGCCGGGCGGCTGTTCGCCGCCCGGCGGCGGACCCGGACCGTACGGCGCGCCGCCGCTGCCGCCGCGCTGCTGAGCGTCGCCGTACCGGTGGCGGGCGCGGTCGCGGCCCGCGCGCTGGTGAGCGACGAGGCGGAGGACGGCACCGTGACCGTGGCGCTCATCCAGGGCAACGTGCCGCGCGCCGGACTGGAGTTCAACGCCCAGCGGCGGGCCGTGCTCGACTACCACGCGCGCGAGACGCACAAGCTGGCCGCCGACATCAGGGCGGGCAGGACCGCCAGGCCCGACTACGTCCTGTGGCCGGAGAACTCCTCCGACCTCGACCCCTTCGAGTATCCCGACGCCGCCGCCGTCATCGGACAGGCGGTCCAGGACATCGGCGTGCCGGTCTCCGTCGGCAGTGTGGTGGAGCGGGACGGCAAGCTGCTCAACGAGCAGATCCTGTGGGACCCGGTCAAGGGCCCGACGCAGACCTACGACAAGCGGCAGATCCAGCCCTTCGGCGAGTACCTGCCGCTGCGCCGGCTGGTCGGCGCGATCAACAAGAACTGGACCGACATGGTCCACCAGGACTTCAGCCGGGGCGACGGACCGGGCGTGTTCGACATCGGCGGCACGAAGGTGGGCCTGGCCACCTGCTACGAGGCCGCCTTCGACTGGGACGTGCGGGACACGGTGACGCACGGCGCGGAGATGATCTCCGTGCCGAGCAACAACGCCACCTTCGACCGCAGCGAGATGACCTACCAGCAGCTCGCCATGTCCCGCGTCCGCGCCGTCGAGCACAGCCGGACCGTGACCGTGCCGGTGACCAGCGGCGTGAGCGCGGTCATCATGCCGGACGGACGGATCACCCAGAAGACGGGCATGTTCGTGCCCGCCTACCTGGTCCAGAAGGTGCCGCTGCGCACGTCCACGACGCCGGCCACCGAGCTGGGCGTCCTGCCGGAGATCGCGCTCGTGCTCCTCGCCGCGGGCGGCATCGGCTGGGCGATCGGATCCGGCCTGCGCGCCCGGCGCACCGGCGACGCGTAGCGGACCCTTCCGGTAGCGCCGCCGTCGTTCCACCGCCGTATGCCCGTACGGCGGTGTGACTGTCATATGACCGTACGGCAATGTGACCGTCGTACGCACCCGAACCGGCCGGGTGCCGTCCGGCGTTCCGACTAGGGTCTGATCATGGCCATTCCCGAATTCCTCCGCACCCTCAGGGCCTCCGCCGGACAGCAGCTGATGTGGCTCCCCGGAGTGACCGCGATCGTCTTCGACGACGACGGCAGGGTGCTGCTCGGCAGGCGCTCCGACACCCGCAAGTGGTCCGTGATCGGCGGCATCCCCGAGCCGGGGGAGCAGCCCGCGGCCTGCGCGGTGCGGGAGGTCCAGGAGGAGACGGCGGTGCACTGCGTGGTCGAGCGGGTGGTCCTGGTCCAGGCGCTGCCGCCGGTCACGTACCCCAACGGTGACGTCTGCCAGTACATGGACATCACCCTCCGCTGCCGGGCGGTGGGCGGCGAGGCCCGGGTCAACGACGACGAGTCACTGGAAGTCGGCTGGTTCGCGGTGGACGCGCTGCCCGCACTGCACGAGTTCGCCCTCTTCCGGATCAAGCAGGCCCTGTCTGATGCACCCACATGGTTCGACCCTATGACTCTCGGCTGAAGTATGGGTGGGCACCATATGTGGTGACCGTGGGGTTCCACTTAGGGTCGGCCCATGACCTCGTCCCTCCCGCTGCCCGGACCCGGCGCCCCGCCTCAGCCCCTCGCTCTCGACCTCGACGGCCGGACCGCACTCGTCACCGGCGCCGCCAGCGGCATCGGCCGCGCCTGCGCGCTGCGGCTGGCCGCCGCCGGGGCCGAGGTGCGCGCCGTCGACCGGGACGCGGCCGGCCTGGCCGAGCTGGCCCGGCAGGCCGAACGGACCGGCGGCCTCACGGGCACCGTCGTACCGCGGGTCGTGGACCTCACCGACCTGGACGCCGCCGAACGCGCCGCCGCCGGCACGGATGTGCTGGTCAACAACGCCGGGCTGCAACTCGTACGGCCCATCGAGGAGTTCCCGCCCGAGGTGTTCCACACAGTGCTCACCGTGATGCTGGAAGCACCCTTCCGCCTCATCCGCGGCGCCCTCCCGCACATGTACGCGCACGGCTGGGGCCGGATCGTGAATGTGTCCTCCGTCCACGGTCTGCGCGCCTCGGCCTTCAAGTCCGCCTATGTGGCCGCCAAACACGGTCTGGAAGGACTGTCCAAGACGGCCGCACTGGAAGGTGCCGCCCACGGTGTGACCTCGAACTGTGTGAATCCCGCCTATGTGCGCACCCCACTGGTCGAGAAGCAGATCGCCGACCAGGCGGAGGCCCACGGCATCCCCGAGGAGCGCGTGCTCTCCGACATCCTGCTGAAGGACAGCGCGCTGCGGCGGCTCATCGAACCCGAGGAGGTCGCCGAGGCCGTGGCCTACCTGTGCAGCCCGCAGGCGTCCTTCGTCACCGGCACCTCGCTCGTCCTCGACGGCGGGTGGACGGCCCACTGACCGGCCCGGCAGCTCCGGCTCCGGGAGTTATCCACAGGGCTGCCGGACCGGGCGGCCGATACGGAATCCTGTGACCATGTCCCGCGATCATCTCCAGCCGGCACTCAACGGCAGCGCCGAGGCGCCGTACCTCGGCCTGCTGGCCCGTGACGCCTCCGTCGAGGCCTATGAGCAGCCCGTCCTGCTCGCCCGGGCCGCGGGCGCACCGGCCGGCCGGATCGCCGCGCTCGAAGAGGCCAGGGCGCTGGCCCTGCGCGTGCGCGCCGAGCTGGAGGGACGCCGGCGGCGCGAGGCGGAGCTGTCGGCGCTCTTCGAGACCGCCCACGACCTGGCCGGACTCCGCGACGTGGACGCCGTGCTCCAGGCGATCGTGCAGCGCGCCCGCTCGCTGCTCGGCACGGACGTCGCCTACCTCAGCCTCAACGACCCCGTGCGCGGCGACACCTATATGCGGGTCACGGAGGGCTCCGTCTCCGCCCGCTTCCAGCAACTCCGCCTCGGCATGGGCGAAGGGCTCGGCGGGCTCGTCGCCCAGACCGCGCGGCCGTACGTCACCGACGACTACTTCCGGGACGGCCGCTTCCAGCACACGCGTACCATCGACGCCGGCGTCCGCGACGAGGGCCTGGTCGCCATCCTCGGCGTCCCCCTGATGCTCGGCCCGCACGTGATCGGCGTCCTCTTCGCGGCCGACCGGCGGGCCAGGGTCTTCGAACGCGAGCAGATCGCCCTGCTCGGCTCCTTCGCCGCGCTCGCCGCGGCGGCCATCGACACCGCCAACCTGCTCACCGAGACCCGCTCCGCCCTGGCCGGCCTGGAGCGCGCCAACGAGATCATCCGGGACCGCAGCGCCGTCATCGAACGGGCGTCCGAGGTGCACGACCGGCTCGCCGAACTCGTCCTGCGCGGCGGCGGGGTCCACGACGTGGCCGCCGCGGTCTCCGAAGTGCTCGACGGAGCAGTCGAGTTCACCGAGGCGGCCGCGGCGCCCGCCGCACCGCTGGAGGTCTCCCGCGCCGGGGGTCATGCCGTACGGCACGGCAAGGACTGGATCGCCGCGGTGGCCGCGGGCGGTGAACTCCTCGGCGCCCTGGCCCTGCGCGGCCACCCCGGTCTGGACCCGGTCGACCAGCGCACCCTGGAGCGCGCGGCGATGGTCACCTCCCTGCTGCTGCTCGCCCGCCGCTCCGCCGCCGAGGCCGAACAGCGCGTGCGCGGCGAGCTGCTGGACGACCTGCTCGACGTGCGCGACCGGGACCCGCGCCTGCTGCGCGAACGCGCCAGCCGCCTCCAGGCGGACCTGGACGCCACCCATGTGGTCCTCGCCGCCCGTCTCGACGGCCCGGCGGCCGACGCCGACGAGGAGGCCGCGGCCCGCCGCCGGCTGTGGTCGGCCGCCTCCCACCTCGCGGCCACCCGGCGCGGTCTCGCCGCGGCCCGCGACGGCGGCACCGTCCTGCTGCTGCCGCTGGACACCGGCGCCACCGCCACGGAGGTGGCCCGCCGCACCGCACGCGACCTGGGCACGGCCGTCCACCAGCCCGTCACGGTCGGCGCCTCCGCACCCGTCACCGACCTGGCCCGGCACCCCGAGACGGTGGCCGCCGCCTACGCGGAGGGCCGCCGCTGTCTGGACGCCCTGCGCCTGCTGGGCCGGGCCGGGGACGGCGCGGCGGCCGAGGACTTCGGCTTCCTCGGCCTGCTCCTCGCGGGCGAACGGGACATCGCCGGGTTCGTCGAGCGGACCATCGGCCCGGTCGTGTCGTACGACGAGCGGCGCGGCACGGACCTGGTGCGCACCCTGGACGCGTACTTCGAGGGCGGGATGAGTCCGGCGCGCACGAAGGACACCCTCCACGTCCACGTCAACACGGTGGCGCAACGGCTGGAGCGCGTGGGCCGCCTGCTCGGCGCGGACTGGCAGAGCCCGGCCCGCGTACTGGAGATCCAGCTGGCCCTGCGACTGCACCGCCTGGCCGCACCGGCACGACGCTGACCGGCCCCGCGAGCCCGGGCCGGTCGGCGGCGTGGGCTGTGGGGCCGGTCGGTCTGCGGTGTGGGCTTTGGGGCCGGTCTGACGTGGGCTGCGGGCCGGTTGGCAGGGGCTAGGGGTCGCGGGGCCGGTCGCGGCAGTGGCTCGGGGCGCGGGGCCGGTCGCGGCAGTGGCTCGGGGCGCGGGGCCGGTGCCGCCCCTCCCGCCGGGGCGGGCAGGGGGCAGGTGGTCAGACGGTCCGGGCCTCGGTGGCGGGCGCCGCGCCGGCGGGCTCACCGTCCTCGCCCTCGACGCGGGCGAGATCCCGGTGCCGTGTCTCCCGGGACAGGGTCACCGCGACCAGGGTCAGCACGACGGCGGCGATCACATACAGCGCGATCGGGGTGGAGCTGTCGTAGTCGGAGAGCAGCGCGGTGGCGATCAGCGGGGCGGGCGCGCCGGCCGCCACGGACGCGAACTGCGCCCCGATCGACGCACCCGAGTACCGCATCCGGGTCGCGAACATCTCGGCGAAGAAGGCGGCCTGGGGCGCGTACATGGCGCCGTGCAGCACCAGCCCCACGGTCACGGCCAGGATCAGGTACCCGAACGAGCCGGTGTCCACGAGCGCGAAGAACGGGAACATCCAGAGCCCGACACCGGCCGCGCCCAACAGGTACACCGGCCGCCGTCCGACCCGGTCGGACAGCGCGCCCCAGGCCGGGATGACGGCGAAGTGCACGGCGGAAGCGATGAGCACGGCGTTCAGCGCGGTCTGCTTGGAGACGCCGGCGGAGGTGGTGGCGTAGACGAGGATGAACGCGGTGATGACGTAGTAGCTGATGTTCTCCGCCATCCGGGCGCCCATCGCCACGAGGATGTCCCGCCAGTGGTGGCGCAGTACGGAGACCAGCGGCGGCTTCTCGTCCGCCTCGTCCCGGCGCGCCTCGGCCCGCTCCAGCGCCTCCTTGAAGACGGGCGACTCGTCGACGGACAGACGGATCCACAGCCCGACGAGCACGAGCACCCCGGAGAGCAGGAACGGAATCCGCCAGCCCCAGGTGCCGAAGGCGTCGTCGGACAGTACGGCGGTGAGCAGCGACAGCACACCGGTCGCGAGCAGTTGCCCGGCCGGCGCGCCGGTCTGCGGCCACGAGGCCCAGAAGCCGCGCCGCCGCGCGTCCCCGTGCTCCGACACCAGCAGGACGGCACCGCCCCACTCGCCGCCGAGCGCGAAGCCCTGCACCAGCCGCAGCAGGGTGAGCAGTACGGGCGCGGCGGCCCCGACGGTGGCGTGCGTGGGCAGCAGCCCGATGGCGAACGTCGCCCCGCCCATCAGCACGAGGCTGAGCACCAGCAGCTTCTTCCGCCCCAGCCGGTCACCGTAGTGCCCGAACACGAGCGCCCCCAGCGGGCGGGCCGCGAATCCGACCGCGTACGTCAGGAACGACAGCAGCGTCCCGACCAGCGGATCGGAGTCCGGGAAGAACAGCTTGTTGAACACCAGCGCGGCGGCGGATCCGTAGAGGAAGAAGTCGTACCACTCGATGGTGGTCCCGATGAGGCTGGCGGCGACGATGCGCGGCAGGCTCGCCGGGGGTGGGGGAGCGGTGGTCGGGGATGCCATGTGCGCCACTTCCTCGTGTGCGGTGGGGACGGGTGGGTGTCGGCACACGGTAGGAAGACGCAGGTCAGGGGCACATGTGGTGGGACACCATAGTTCGGGGGGCAGCTATGCGTGCTGCCACCATGCCGGGGCGGGGGAGGGCGGTGCTGGCCGCCGCACCGTTCAGCCGGGCATGGACCGTCGGGCGCCGATAGCCGGCCAGGCAATGGGCATGTGAGTCCTCTCGAGGATCACTTCCAGTACTCGCTACACCCTGGGACCCACCGCTGCGAACAGTCAACGAACGATCTGTCCGGGATACTGAAGATGATCTCCTGCTCCGGGCGCTTGGGGGTGCTCTCGGCGACAAAGGGCTGTCCGCCGTTGGTGATGACGACCGAATGCACCTCCGTGTCCGTGTGCGTATAGCGAGCTCTGAGGTTGAACGTGCACCGCGCCGTCCCCGTTGCTACTTCGAGTCTCACCAGCCCCGGTGACTGGGTACCACCGATAGCGATCCCGTGGCGCGAGAAGTACGGCTTGCCTGCGTCGGGTGCGTCGTGGTCGGTGTTGATCGGGGTTTTCGGGCGAGAGTCCAGATCCAGCAGCAGGCCGGCCGCACTGACCTCGCCCTGACTGGGGAACCTGATGACGGTCTTTGCGGTGGGGATGTCTCCGCATCGCACGTTCATCGCTTCAAGGCCGTTGATGGTCAGAGCGTCGTCCTTCTCGCTGTGTATGTTCAGCTGGTAGACGCTCGCGGTGGCGAGCATAGCGGTATCCCATGATGGCGCGTTCACGCGTCGCGCCTTGCGTTCCGCCATCATCGAGTCGAAGTCCTTGATGTCTTCTGGATCCTGCATATTGAGTGCGATGAGCTTGCGCAGCTCGGCCGACGTGAAGGGACGGTCGATGAGGAGATCGGGTTGGTACTCGTCTTCAGCGAGACGCTCCACGACGACTGTGAAGGGTGCCCTGGTTTCGTCGAAGCGGGACTGAGCCGCTTCGTCTTGACGCATGTGTTCGTCGGCTCGCCACCAGTTCCAGAGGTCCCCGCCCCACAAAGTGAGCACGGATAGAGAGACGGTCACTGCAACCACCAGGGCCACATACCGCCACCGTTTCCATCCCGTCAGTGCCCCGGCGCCAGGTGCGAGAGTTTCTGCGACGCCACTCGCGAACGTGTCCTGAGTGGAAGGTGGCGTTGTTGCGGCAGCAAGCGGCGCCGCCGGAGCTGTAGCAGGGGGTGTGGCTTGAGGCGGATCGCTGCCTGGAGTGGTGGGTGTCGTCAACGTTCTCCCCCCTGACTGCCGTCGGTTTGCCAGGCAACAGGGTGGCAGAGCGCTCAGGAGGATGAATGAATTCCGGACACGGGGACCTTGCCCGGGGCCCGCGTTGAAGCGACGGCGTCCGCTGTCTCACCGCGATGTACCCGCAGCTCTGGTGGCCGAACTGTTGCGCCGCTTCTCGACTTTCTCGCGGTGCAGGAGGGACTCATTTGGCAAGCGAGGCGGCGGCCGAAGCATTCACCCCCGGGCTCCTGAACCTCGACTTGCCGGATCACGTATCCATCGGTGGCCAGCTCGAAGCAGAACCAGATGACTTCTCCCCGGCAGCGACGTGGTCGCGAAGCCGGGCAGCGGAGTCGCCGGCAGCGAGGGCTGTTCCGATGTCGAGGATGGCGTGGATGCAGCGGCGGCCGTGGGCTCCGTAGCTACCCGTTCCGACGCTCCCGTGCTGACTTGCTACTGGCTGATAGTGCATGCTCCCGCCACCCCCCTCATTGCCTCGCGAACCGCCCCCTCAGAAGTTGATCCCGACTGAGTCGGCAGCACCAGTGACCGAACCTTCGGTCATCATTTGCGTGGCGAACCCGGATATTGCGCCTGGAGGCGGGGTGCCGATGGTGACGATCTTGCTGTACTCGATTCCCTTCTGCGTGAGAATCCCCACCACCTGGTCGAAGAGATTGACGATGAGGGATCCGCTGTCGCCGCTTTCTGCAAAGATCGGCTGATTGACTACGTCGTCGGTATAGATTTCGAATGAATTAGGAGGAGTGCCGATCCCGAGCGGCTGTAGACCCACCGCACTCACACGGCCGGTGGTGAGCAGTGTCCTCTTGCCCCGCTTCCGCACTGCATCTCCCAATGCAGCCCGAGACATACCGCTATAAGCTCCGATATCAGCGATGGCCCCATCGATGGCGATGGCATCGTCGAACGTGAACACAGCCGTATCGGTGGCGTCTTGCCAGCGGTGGAGTCTACCGATCTTGCGGTTCAGGCCGGGCTGGTATATCGGGTCCCCTTGGGCGATGTTCACTGACTCCGTGCTACTCGCGATTACGTGCGCGCAGGAAACCCCGACTCGCCCACCGAACATCGCGTCGTTCGCAATGCCACCCAAGGTGCCGCCAGCAGAGAGGAATCCACCATGTTCCGCCTTCACGGTGCCTCCACCGATCACGGGGTCGTAGGTGGTGTCGTCCGCCAATGGAGTGAAGTCGCGTTGTACAACCGTGACGGGGAAAGGGGTGTCGGCCGTCAGGGCGTCCAGCTGACTGGGCACGTTGTCCCCGTCAGTGACCAAGACCCGAATGGCGACTTCATCCGTCAATTCGACCCCATCCTGGCGAAAGCCGATATCTACGCCCGCCACGCCAGGCAGGAAGGGCAGTGCCTGCCGCAAAAGGGTGGCAAGCGCATCCTTGGCTGCCAGCATCTCAGGTGATACGTCCATTCCACCGCGACCTTTCTCCGCTCATACCGGATGCCGTCGGCAGGGGAAGAAGCCGCATTTTTCTGCCGAACACTCCTGGCGCTCCTACATCCTGAACATCGCACCCGGCCCTGGCCCGGACTGACTGAACAGCAACCGCATATGCCTATAAGGCATACTCCTCCCGCGCCCATCACGCCCACCTGCACGCCGGTCGTCCCTGAGTCCGGAGCGCAGAAAGGATGTCGTCCGCGGCGGGCCGATGCGGAAGAGTCGTGAGTGCACAAGACGATTGCGGCTGTGGCGCCATTCCGCGCGGCCGGCCATCGCGTGGGCCGACAAGAACCCCGCTTCCAAGGGTTTCGCAGCATACGGTCGCCTGCAACCGGAGGGTCGGCCCTCGTCGTTGGGCGGGTTCAGCGGCCTCGGGACCGAGCCGAACGGTCAGGAGGTCGTCCGGTACCACCTACATCTCCGCCGAGGCTCGCTCCGCAGACGTCGAGAACGCCCGCCGTGAGGGCGACCGGGCCGCCGCCGGGGCCGTCCAGGGCGAACAACGGGAAGTGGACCCGCTCGCCACCGACTTCTTCTTCCACTCCGGCCCGGTTGCGGGCTGGCTCGACGACGTTCACGAGCACACGCCGCACCCTGCTCCCGGCCGACGAGACGGCCGGCGGCTGGCCGACCGCCCACGCCGTCCAGCTCGCCGCCGCCGGCCTCTGCGTTCTCGGCGCGCTGCCACCCCTGGCCGATGTCGGCGTTCTCGTCCTCGCCGAGGTCCGACGGCTGCTTCCGCACGTCACCTGCCGGTCCCCGGATCAGGCGCCGACCGAACAGATGAGCCTGTCGCGCCGACTCCTGGGCAGATGGGCAGACGATTCTCTCGATGGCCCGGCGTGACCCCGGGAGCCCCGCGCCATGGACACCCTGGCTCACTTGCTCACCGGGCCGTCCTGCGAGCCGGCGTTGATCCTGAACGGGAGCGGCGGCGCTCTTGCGTCAGTACAGCGGTCCGCAAGCGCGTGGAGCCGGCGGTGAGGTGTGCGCTGCTCGTGCAGGGGCTGTCTTTCTCGTTGTTCGTGATCAGTCCTGGTCGGCCTGGGTGATGGCCGTGTGCAGCAGCGCGGCCATCGAGCGGCCGGCCACGCGCAGCGGTTCCCGATCACGGGCGGCCCGGCTGAGCATGAAGGCTCCCTCCAGCATCATGACCATCGAGTACGCGAGGGACTGCGCCGTCTCCGGTTCGGCCACCCAGCGGCCGAACCACCGCGTCGCCGTACCGACCCACTCCTCGAAAACCTCCGCCGTCGCGACCCGCAGCACCTCATTGTTGTTCGCGACCTCCAGAGCCACCGTCCCGATCGGACATGCGTCGGCATAGTCGGTCGACCGCCCGGTACTGGTCGTCTGGGCGACCGAGGACTGGCTGATGCCGCGTGAACACGGCCCCCGGCTGGCCGAGCTGTACCCGCAGGGCCGACTGGTCGAAATCGCCGACTCGTCCACCCTCATTCCCGAGGACCAGCCCGAGCGACTCGCCCAAGTACTCACCGACTTCCTGATCCACACCGGAGCAGAGCCGGCCCGGCACGTCTCCTGAGCGCGGGGGCGGCAGGCGGAACCGGCAGCCGCTACCGCCCTCCCAGCATGTGGTAACAAGACACGTGCCTCACTGATGACGACCAGCCTGCTCCACCCCCCTCTCACTCGGTACAGCGCTCTGGCGGCAGCCCGTTCCCGAATCCGCACCACGGATGCGAGGGCGACGATGACCACGGCCTGGCCGCCCTGGCGGCTGCGCGCCGCCCGCCCGCCCGTGCACACCGGGGATGCTGTCCGCGCTCGCCTGCCTGGTCCCGGCCGCCGCGCCCGCGCCCGGCCGGCTGGCGCTCGAGGTCCGGCCTCGCCGCCGAATCCGAGGCCACCGCCGACCTCGCCGCCCTGCTCACCAGTGCCATGGACAACGCCAACGAGCGCAGGAAGCCCCGTCGGGGCAGGGTGACCGAAAGGTCCCTTGCCCCGACGGGGCTCGGTCGGCCGGGCGGCGGGTTACCGCTGCCCGGCGGAGGCCCGTGCTATGTGTGACGCTCTCCGGCTCAGCCGAAGTTCACGTCACTGCACCACATGTACGCCTGGTCGAGGTGCGAGGCCTGCCAGATCGTGAACAGGATGTGGTGTCCGGTGTAGCCCGAGGTCTGGACGGGGAACGTGATGTCCTGCGCCGGGGCGAAACGGCCGGTTTGCGTGATGAAGTCGAGGTTGCCCCAGCCCAGGGTCTGGGTCTTGGGGTTGAAGCCCTGCTTGCTCACGTAGACCTTGAAGTAGTCGGCACCGTGGGACGCCTGGTCGTACAGGTGGACCGAGAAGTTGTTGCCGACGGTGGTGGTTTTCCACGGCCCGGGCTTGTCCAGGCTGGCGTTCCTCGAGAGGTTGTTGCTGCAGAGCGTCCCGTCGGGGGTCCGCGCCTGGAACTGGCCACCGAGGCCGTCGCGGAGCGCGCTCATCCAGTTCCACATGGTGTCGGGGTTGGCCTGGAAGGCCTGCCAGCACATGGGGTCCTCGGTCTGCATGGCCGGGTTCGTGTGATTGCTGCCCCACGTCTTCCAGCACTGGTACGCGCGGGAGGCGGGGTCGACGATGGTGCCGTGAGCCTGGGCGGGGGCCGACCAGGTCAGTGCGCCGACAACCACGGCGAACAGCATGGCGAGCGCCTGGAGAGGCCGGCGCAGGGGCGACCGCGAACGCCCGGTTAACGGAATCTGTTTGCGCATGTGGGGGGAACTCCTTCCAGTTGCACAGCTATGGGAGCGCTCCCAACGGTAGGACTTGTGAGTGAAATGTCAATGAAAAGAACGGAGTTGCTCGCAGGAGTAGGCAACGAGCCGGGAGCCGGGAGCCGATCCCGGGACCGGACGGCGAGGATGTGCCGCGGCGTCACGTGTCGCACCAAGAAGTGCAGCGGCCCCTCGCCCCTGCCCAGCCGGACTGGGGGCGGAGGCAGCGGCCGGGTGGCCAGCGGTGATCGCACGCGGGGTGCGCGGTGAGCTGCGCCGCCTACCGATGGGGACACCGGTGGCTCGACGCAGTTCAGCTGGTCTGCCAGTTTGTGAGGTCCACCAGGAGATCGCAGTGGGGATCGGCGGGAGACGGGTGTCGGTACTGGTCTTCTTCGATGAGGCTCGGCAGGGAGCTGATCAGCGCAGTAGGAGCAGTGGTGAGACGGATGTCGGCGCCGATGACGCCCGGCCGGTCGGGGCGTTGCACGTACAGACGAAGCCTGTGGTGTTCCAACGGCAGGAACCCGAGGAGGAAGGGGTTCTCATCGTCATTGGGGTCCGCCAGGGCGCGCAGGACAGTGAGTGCCTGGCCTTGTTCGGGCTCTGGGTCCGGGGTGATCTCCTCGGGGCGCAGACGGATGACGGTCATCCCCATGGCTTCACTGACGTCGCTGGAGCTGTAGAGCTGGGTACCGGCCAGGACAGTGCGCAGGATGCCGGGGATGTAGTACGGGGCCACGGTGTCGTGCGGGATCTCGTACAAGAAGGTGACGGCGTCCTCGGCATCGCCCGCCTGGACGGCAATCCGGACGGCTCCCGGGGCGGGCAGCACTCCACGCAGGCGGCAGCCCTCGGCGAGGGGCGCGTTGAGGTAGTACAGCAGCAGGCGACTGACAGCCGCCTGCTGCTCCCTGTCTTCGGGGTCAGTCACTAGTTCATCCATGCAGGGCACTTGTTGTGTGGCTGGTTGCGGCAGAAGGCGTGACGACACCGACCTTCGGTCCTCGTCCGGCGTCGAACCTTTTGTCCTTGGTCTTGCGCGTGTACTGAACGGCTACCACAAACCTCACCTGCGGCGGACGGCTACCGGCCCTGATTGCAACACCGTCGCACTCCAGGAGCCCGTGTCCGTCGTTGCCCTCGACCTTGTCCTTGAGGGCCGCATCGAGGAGCGAACATTTCTTGATGTTGTGTCGGTGAGTGAAGTGCTGCCAGCCGAGTTCCGAGTTTCGAGTTCCCGAACCGTGTGACGACGTTGCGCCCGTCAGGACCGGTCGACGTGCAGTGAACCCTCACGTCGAACGGGTCCGGCATAGTGGGATCAGGGCTCGGCCTGGCAGTGGGCCCGGGTCCGCGTCGGCTGGTCATGCGGTCGTCAGGCACGGGTGTAGCTGAGGAAGACGGTGCCGCTGGGCAGCACCGTGTGCCCGGTCATCGTGAACGCGCGCGGATTCGTCTCGGACTTCCCTGCGAACAGCGGGATACCCGCGCCGATCGTGACCGGGTTGACCTTGAGGACGAGTTCGTCGATCTCCGGATAGAGGGCGCCGGCCAACTCGGCGCCGCCGACCAGCCAGATCCCCTTGCCGTCCTGGGTCTTGAGTTCGCGTACCTTCTCCAGCGGGTCGGTGGAGATCACCTCGACGGCCGCGTCGGGGCTCTTGGTCAGGGTGCGGGAGAAGACGTAGTGCCGCAGGTGCGGGTAGGCGTCGGTGATGCCCGCGTCCAGTCCGAGCTGATACGAGCGGCGTCCCTCCAGGACGGTGTCGAAGCGAGTGCCGGACGCGGTCACGCCCAACGCCGCACGGGCGGGGGCCGGCAGTGTCTCCGGGTAGTGCGTGACGATGTGTTCCAGGTAGTCGGGAGTGACGGTGAAGAAGCCGTCGGGTCCGCTCGGATCGCCCCCGCTCGGGCCGGCGATGAACCCGTCGAGCGTGGTGGCGGCGTAGTAGGTCAGGGAGCGCACGGCGATCATCCTGTAATGGCGTAGGAGTGGAGGTTTTCGTGGGAGAAGGTGCGGCGCAGATGCTATCCAGAGCGCGCTGGGCGGCGACGTTGTTGTGGGCCATGTCGGCGGGAACCCGCCGCACCCGTGCCTCGGCGAAGCCGTGGTACAGCAGGGCATGCAGCGCCTCGGTGGCATAGCCGTGGCCCTCTGCCTCCTGGGCGACGCCGTAGCCGAGGCGCTCCGAGCAGTAGGCGTAGAGGACGTTGCGGTGCTCGAAGTCCGTGGCGCCGTCCGGGTCGTCGTCGCAGGTGTACTCGCCCGCGGCGATGTTCGGTGAGGTGACCAGCGGGTTGAGGAACACCACGCGTACGTGGGCGGGCAGCGGGTGTGCGGTGGTCGGGTCGAGGGACAAGGCCGCGGGGTCCTTTGTGTGGTTGCGGGATGTCGCACAGGGCCCTGTGGGAGCGTCGCCGCCCAGGTTCGGATGGTCAACGGCTTTTCGCGGAGGCCTCGTTCGAGGCGGTGACCGCAGCTGCATCGGTGGAACGTCGCGGCGCCGCCGAGCCTTCCGCGGGCTTGGACCTCGCCAGCCACAGGCCGGTGAACACGGCGGTGGCCAAAGTGACGGTGCCGGCGACGAAGAAGGCGCTGTCGAGGCCGGTCTCGAAGGAGGCGCCGTCGGATTGCCGGGCGCGGACGACGGCTCCGAGCACCGCGACACCGAGCACCGCGCCGATCTGCCGGGTGGTGCTGCTGATGCCTGATGCGAGGCCGCCTTCCTGCGGGCTGACCGCCTGGATGGCGGCGCCTGTCAGGGGGGACAGGGTCAGGGCGAAGCCGATGCCGGCGAGTCCCAGCCGCCACCACACGTTTCCGTAGCCGGTGTCGGCGTGCACCATGCCGAGTGCCAGCAGTCCCAGGCCGGCCAGGGCCAGGCCGGTGGTGACCACGATGCGGAAGCCGTGCCGGGCGGCGAGCCGGCCCGCGTACGGGCTGACCACCACCATGGCGAGGGACAGCGGCAGGGTCTGGAGGCCGGCGCGCAGGATCGAGCTGCCCTGGACGTGCACGAAGAACTGGGAGAAGAAGAACGACGAGCCCATGAGCGCGAACCCCACCACGACCATGGCGGTGTTGGACACGGTGAACAGGCGCTGCCGGAACAGCCGCAGCGGCAGCATCGGAGCGGAACGACGCGATTCGACGGCGACGAAGGCGGCGAGGAGGATCACCGCGGCGGCGAAGCTGCCCAGGATGACCGGTGAGGTCCAGCCGCGGGCACCGCCCTCGATCAGCCCGTAGGTCAGCACCCCCACGGCCAGAACGGACAGCGCCGTGCCCGGGATGTCGATCGCGGGGGCGCTCGGGTTGCGGGACTCGCTGAGGTGGCGCAGGCCGACCAGCAGCAGGACCACGCCGATGGGCAGATTGACCAGGAAGATGGCGGGCCAGCCGAAGGCTTGGGTCAGCACGCCACCGGCCACCGGGCCCGCGGCCAGGCCGATTCCGCTGAGTCCGGCCCACAGCCCGATCGCCTTGATTCGTTCCTGCGGCACGGGATGGGCGGCGGCGAGCAGGGCGAGCGAGGCAGGGCTCAGCGCCGCGGCCCCGATGCCCTGCAGCACCCGGCCGGCGACCAGCCAGCCGAGCGAGGGCGCGAGGCTGCACAGCAGCGATGCGGCGGTGAACACCGCCACGCCGGTCAGGTACACCCGCTTGCGGCCGAACCGGTCGGCGAACACACCGCCGGACAGCAGCAGCATGGCGACCAGCAGTACGTACGCGTCGACGATCCACTGCAGTCCGGTCAGCTGAGTGTGCAGTCGGTGCTGCATGTCGGGCAGCGCCGCGCCAACGATCGTGTTGTCGAGCAGGACCATGAACTGGCCCAGGCAGGTCACCGTGAGCAGCACGGTCCGGCTTGATCGACTGCCTGCGGTCGCATGCGATGCGGCCATGGGTCCCCCTCAATCGTTGGTTGCGCCCGGCCACGGTCGACCCAGGTGGCGACAGACCGAGCACTCTAAAGCAGTCAGTGACTGCGTTAGGCGACTGTAAAAGGCTTGTGCCGTAAACGCAAGTGCTGACTGCGTTAAGGTGGGGGCATGAACGAGCGACAGCGAGCCCGGCGGCCCGGCGGGCGCAGCGCCCGCGTCGGCGCGCAGGTGCACCAGGCCGTCACCGACCTGATCAGTGAGCGCGGCTACGGCCACTTCACCGTCGGCGACGTCGCGGCCCGCGCCGGCGTAGCCGACAGCAGCATCTACCGCCGGTGGGGCAGCCTGGAAAGCCTGCTCACCGACGTGGCGCTCACCCGCCTGAACGCGCAGTCGCCGATGCCCGACACCGGGAGCCTGGCCGGCGACCTGCGCACGTACGCAGCCCAAGTGGCCCGCGAGATCACCGGACCCGACGGACCGGCGGTGCTGCACCTGGCCGTCGCCCTGTCGAGCAGCGGTCAGCGCGGCCTACAGGCTGGTGCCGCCCTCCGCGCCGAACGCACCCGGCAACTGCAGTCCATGCTCGATCGCGCCCGGGACCGTGGCGAGCGCGCACCCGACGCGTTCGACGTGCTGGACCACATCCTGGCCCCGATGTACATCCGCGTCCTGTTCGGCATGGTCCCGCTCACCCCGGACTACATCGACGGGCTGGTCGACCGATTGCTGTGACCTCAGGCCGGTTCGATCAGCATGCGCTACCCCGGCGCGGCCCTTCCGCAATGCACCGCCAAGGTGCCCAGGCAGCCCGCCTGGTTCAGCCGTGGAGGGTGGTGAGCCAGTCAGTCAGCAGGCTGTTGACCTCGTCGGGGCGTTCCTGCTGGATCCAGTGGCCGCAGCCGTCCAGGAGGTGGGAGGCGGACAGAGCGGGGAGAGTGGTGGGGTAGGCGTCGATGGCGTCGGCCATCCAGGTGGTGGAGGCGTCCAGGGCGCCGCCGATGAACAGAGCGGGCTGTTTGATCGGGGCGCCGCGGTGGGGGGCGAGGTCTTCCCAGTCGCGGTCCATGTTGCGGTAGCGGTTGAGGGCGCCGGTCAGGCCGGTGCGCTCGAACTCCCCGGCGTAGACGTCGAGGTCGTCCTCGCTCAGCCAGGCCGGGAGCGGGCCGGCGGGGAAACGGTCACGCAGCCGACAGCCCGGGGTGACGAAGTGCGGGTCGGGTTCGCCCTCGGCCGGCATGGTGTCGGCGGACAGGGCCGCGTAGAAACCTGCGAGCCAGCCCCGGACGTCGGGCTCGATCTCCGCCTCGGCGCGGCCGGGCTCCTGGAAGTACGAGACGTAGAACTCCTGCTCGGGGCCGCCGATCTGCCCGAAGATGTCGGTGGGGCGGGGGCCGCCGGGCGGCGTGTACGGGACGCTCAGCAAGCCGACCGCGCGGAAGACTCCGGGGTGGAGCAGGGCGGAGGCGGCGGCGATGTTGGCGCCCCAGTCGTGGCCGACGACTACCGCGCTTTCCTCGCCGAGGGCGCGTACGACGGCGACGTTGTCCTCCACCAGGTCGAGCATGCGGTAGGCGTCGGTCGCGGAGGGCTTGGAGGAGCGGCCGTAGCCGCGTACGTCGATCGCCACTGCCCGGTACCCGGCCGCGGCGAGGGCGGGGAGTTGGCGGCGCCAGGAGTACCAGGACTCGGGGAAGCCGTGCACGAGCAGGACCAGTGGGCCGGTGCCCTGCTCTGCCAGGTGCAGGCGCCCGGCAGGGGCCTCGACGGTGCGGTGGCGGAGTGCGGCGGTCGGCTCTGATCGCATGGGGACTTCTCCTCGGTTCGCGGGCGGCCGGCGGTCCCCATCGATCATGCGGCTCGGCAGCCACTCGACGCGATGAGTGTTGCCGATTTGGCAAGTTCCAGGACAGGGGGGTGCAGCGGCACGGCGGGAAGGAACGGGGCCGGTGGCAGGCGTCGGCGTGGCACAGACGCTGGGGGTGTTGGGGCCCCGGCTGCGGGTTGTGCGCGTGGCCGCAGTGGCTTCGTTGATGCCGGGAACGGCGTTTGTCGACTGGTTTCGGAGTCAGTTGGGGATCATGCGGTTCGTGAAGGTCGAGCAGAAGTGACGGCGTTCTCGCGGGGCGGCGAGAAAAGGGAAGGCGGAAGCCGACTGGCCGTTGGCAGGATGTCCGCGCTGAATCCCCGAGGGAAAGGACCCCACGACCGTGGCTCGTGCCGTCACTTTGATCCGCTCCGCCGCCCTGTCCGACGTCGCCGAGTACGCCTACGCGGCCACGGCGCCCGCTGGGTCACGCCTGATCTACCTCGCAGGGGCGTGTCCGCTGAACGACGACGGCTCCACGGCGGCGATCGGGGACTACGCGGGCCAAGCGGCGAAAGCCATCGAGAACATGCAGGCCGCTCTTACCGCCTCGGGCGCGTCACTCCAGGACGTCATCAGCACACGGGTTCTCGTCGCATCGGCCCGGCGGGAGGACCTGGTGGCCGCCTGGCAGGTTGTCCGGGACTCGTTCGCTGACCATGACGTCCCGAGCACGCTGATGGGCGTCACCGTGCTCGGTTACCAGGACCAGCTCGTCGAGATCGAGGCCGTCGCCGCCGTGCTTGATTGAGACTTCTTCCAAGGGCACCGCAGACGCGGGATGGCCAGGCGTCCGCCAGGACGGCTGGCCATCGAGGAACGCAGCAGGCTGAGCCGCTCCTTGGAGCTGGTTTCAGCGGCTGTCGATCACCAGGTGACCGGCAACGCCCGTAGGCCGCGGAAGACCAGTTCCGGTATGTAGGTGAGTTCGGACTCGTCGACGGCGAGGCGGAGTCCCGGATACCGTTTCACCACGGAGCCGATCGCCACCCGCATCTCCCGGCGGGCCAGTATCGCGCCGAGGCAGAAGTGCGGCCCGTGTCCGAAGGCGAGGTGTGCTGCCGGTCCTTCGCGTGTGATGTCGAAGCGGCCGGGATCCGGGTACACACCGGGGTCGCGGTTGGCCGCGACGATGACCGGCAGCAACGGTTCGCCCGCCCCCAGACCGACGCCCTCCAGTTCGACGGGCTCGGTCGTGACCCGGACCTCGGCCGAGGTGAAAAGCCTGCTGTAGCGCAGCAGTTCGTCGACCGCCGGTCCGATCAGGTCCGGTGACGATCGCAGCAGCGCGAGTTGGTCCGGGTGGCGCAGCAGGGTCAGCAGTGAGTTGCCCAGCTGGTTGACGGTCGTCTCGTGGCCGGCGATCAGCAGGCCTTCGAGGTTGGCCAGCAACTCGGGTTCGGTGAGGTGGTCGCCCTCGTCGTTGGCGGCGACCATCGCCGAGATCAACCCGTCGTCCGGCCGCGCCCGCTTCTGGCGCACCAGTGCGGCGAGCCAGTCCTGCATCTCGCTCTGCGCGGCCCGCAGTTCGTCCGGAGTGATGTCCGTCACGAACAGCCGTCTGGTCCATCTGCGGATGGCCGCCGCCTCGGAGTAGGGCACGCCGAGCAGCTCGCAGATGACCATCAACGGCAGGGGAGCGCAGAGACCTGCCACAAGATCGGCGGTGGGATCGAGGGAGTCGAGCAAGGAGTCCACGATGGACTGCACGCGTGGTTCGAGCTGGTCGACCATGCGTGGGCTGAACGCCTGCGCCATCAGCTTGCGCGGGCGGGCGTGGCGCTCGCCGTCCTGGCTGGAGATCAGCAACGGGTCGGCGGCTACGGACAGTTTCAGCGGGCTGCCCGGAAGCGTGGCCGCCTCCCGGCTGAACCGGCTGTCGCTCAGGACCTGGCGCACCGCCTTGTAGGAAAGGGCGAGCCAGACCTCTGCCGTACCCATCGTCGCGCGGACGACCGGAGCCTGCGCGAGCAGAGCCTCGGCTTCGGGCTCGTTGTCGAGGTGGTGTGGTGTGGTGAGGGGGAACGTGGCTTGCATCGCTGCCTTCTGACTGGGTGCCACCGGGGCCGGGCACCGGGTGCCGGGCGTGAGCGGCCGGAACCGGTGCACGGACTGGTGACAGTCGGGTTGATGCCGCCGGAGGCGGTGGCGCTTCGCCGGTCGTCTCGAAGTCGATGGGGGTCGGACGGTTCAGCCGGAGCTGTCGGCGGCGCCGGTGGTCGGTTCGCTCGATCCGGGTGGTGATCGCCGTACGGGGGTTTTCCCGGGTGGCCGGATGCGGGTCGAGGACGTTCTTCTACGCGAGTGCGAGTGGGGATTCTAAGGCGTTGTCGCCGGGGGCGTCGATGGTGCCCATGATCCCGGCCCGGTCGTGGCGGTGCGGGGCGTGGACGGACTTCCCGGGCCGCACCGGCGGGTTCACCGGCAGCTGCGCCGGCGGATCCGCCGGCGGACACGGCGACGGGCCGTCCGTACGAAGCGACGCGCTTCATGCAACAGGGGTCGGATTTCGCCACGATGTCTTTGTCGTGCAGGCATATGACGTTGTGATGTGCTTCCTTTGAGACAGCCTTCGCCTGGCCTATGGCGATGGCGTGATGTTGCTGCCATGCTCGTCTGCGCGGCGGGCCGATCATCATCTCGGCCCCTACGCGCTCAGCTCACCAGCGCATTCTCCTCAGAGATCGCCAACGCTGTCGCTTTCGAGGACCGCTCCACTGATCCAGGCGCCCGAAGCGCGGTCGAGTCCGGGTTCGGGTACGACCGGGTCACCGGGCTGCCCGCGCGCTCGAGGATCCGGCCGCCCGCGCGGCCGGATTCGCACCGTCGGGACTGCTACGGAAGCACCCCGCCTGCCTTCGTTCCCCGGCTCACGAGGTGTCGATGTGATGCGCTTCCCCTTGGATTCGGACGCTGATCGTGTCGCTGTCATCGGCATGGCGGGCAGGCTGCCGAAAGCCCCCGATCCGGAGGCGTTCTGGCGCCTGCTGTGCGACGGGACCGACGCGATCACCGCGCCGCCCGTGGGTCGGCAGGGCGTACGGCACGGCGGCTACCTGGACCGGGTGGACGGCTTCGACGCGGCGTTCTTCGGTGTGTCCCCGCGTGAGGCCGCCGGCATGGACCCGCAGCAGCGGCTCATGCTCGAACTCGCCTGGGAGGCCCTGGAGGACGCCCGGATCGTGCCGGACACGCTGACGGGCGGCCCGACGGGGGTGTTCGTCGGCTCGATGTGGGAGGACTACACGTCCCTGGCCTACCCCCGTCACATCACGCCGCACACGCTGACCGGCACCAGCCGGGGCGTCATCGCCAACCGCGTCTCGCACTTCCTCGGTGTGCGCGGACCGAGCATGGCGGTCGACACGGCCCAGTCGTCGGCGCTGGTCGCGGTGCATCTGGCGGTCGAGAGCCTGCGCCGCGGCGAGTCGGCGCTCGCCCTGGCCGGCGGGGTGAACCTCAACCTGACCGCCGCCCGCGAGGAGGGAGCGGCAGAGTTCGGCGGCCTGTCCCCGGACGACCGCTGCTTCACCTTCGACGCCCGGGCCAACGGCTTCGTCCGCGGCGAGGGCGGCGCCTTCCTCGTCCTGAAACCACTGGACCGGGCCCTGGCCGACGGGGACCGCGTCTACGGTGTCATCCGGGGCAGCGCGGTCAACAACGACGGCGCCACACAGAGCCTGACCGTGCCCAGCGCGCAGGCCCAGGAACAGGTCATCCGCGAGGCACTGGCCCGCGCCGGCGTGCGTCCCGCCGAGGTGCAGTACGTGGAGCTGCACGGCACCGGCACCGCTGTCGGCGATCCCGTCGAGGCGGCCGCCCTCGCGGCGGCCTACCGCGACCCGGCCGAGTCCGGCGCCGCCGGGGGCGACGCCGACAGCGCCCTGCGGGTCGGCTCCGCCAAGACGAACGTCGGCCACCTGGAAGGCGCCGCGGGCATCGTCGGTCTGCTCAAGACCGTCCTCAGCGTGTACCACCGCGCACTGCCGCCGAGCCTGAACTACGAGACCCCCAACCCCGGCATCCCGCTCGACGCGCTGGCGCTGCGGGTCCAGACCGCTCTGACCCCCTGGCCGCGGCCGGACGCGCCCCTGCTCGCCGGCGTGTCGTCGTTCGGCATGGGCGGCACCAACGCGCACGTGATCGTCGAGCAGGCGCCCGACACGGCCGCACCGCCGGCCCGGCGGCCCGCCCCCGGGGCCCGGCCGACGCCGTGGATCGTCACGGCGCGGACCAAGCAGGCGCTCCGGGCGCAGATCGCGCGCCTGCACGAACACGTGCGCACCCACCCGGACCTGACCGACGCCGAGGTCGCGCACGCGCTGGCCACCACCAGAACCCGCTTCGCGCACCGCGCGGTCCTGCTCGACTCCGCCCAGATCGCCGCCGGCCGGGCCGGCACCCCGGGCCGTACCGTCTTCGTGTTCCCCGGCCAGGGCGCGCAGTGGGTCGGCATGGGCCGGGAGCTGTACGCCGCGTACCCCGTCTTCCGGGCCGCCATGGACGAGTGCGCCGAAGCCCTGGCGCCGTACACCGACTGGTCGCTGGCCGATGTCCTGGACGGCGCCCCGCTCGACCGCGTGGACATCGTGCAGCCGGCCCTGTTCGCGGTGATGGTGTCCCTGGCGGCGCTGTTGCGCTCCTTCGGTGTCGAGCCCGACGCGGTGGCCGGGCACTCGCAGGGCGAGATCGCCGCGGCCTGCGTCGCGGGCGCGCTGTCGCTGTCCGACGCGGCCCGGATCGTGGCGCTGCGCAGCCGTGCGCTGGTGGCGCTGACCGGCCGGGGCGGCATGGTCTCCGTGGCCCTGTCCGCCGAGCGGGCCGAGGACTACGTGGCGCGCTGGGGCGGCGCGCTGACGGTCGCCGTGGTCAACGCCACCGGTTCGGTCGTGGTGTCCGGCGACACGCAGGCCCTGTCCGAACTGGCCGAGTCCTGCGCGGCGGACGGTGTCCGCGCACGCGTCGTCCCGGTGGACTACGCCTCCCATTCCGCGCACGTCGAGGCGATCCGCGAGCGGCTGCACACCGAACTGGCCGGTGTGCGGCCGCGGCAGGGCACCGTCCCGTACTACTCCGCGGTCACCGGCGGCCTCCTCGACGACACCACGGAGCTCGACGCCGGCTACTGGTACCGCAACCTGCGCGAGCCGGTCCGCTTCGACCTGGCCACCGCCGCACTGCTGGCGGACGGACACGACGTCGTGGTGGAGGTCAGCCCGCACCCGGTGCTGCTGCCCGCCCTCGAACAGGCACTGGAACAGGCCCGCGAGCGGACCGGCGGGTCCGGCGTCGCCACCGGCACGCTGGGCCGTGACCGGGGCGGCCCGGACGACTTCCTGACCGCGCTGGCCCGGCTGTTCGTGGCCGGCGTGCCGGTCGACTGGTCCCCGGCCGTCGCCGGGGCCGCGCCGGCCGACCTGCCCACGTACGCCTTCCAGCGCCGCTCGTACTGGCTGCCCGAAGCGACGGCCGGGCAGAGCGGACGGACCCCCGCCGACCCGGGGACGCACGCCGCGGAGACCACCGCGTCCGGCCGGCCGGACGGCGGCCCGGAGACCCGCGACCCGGGCGCGCGCGGCCCGGACACGGGCGACCCCGAGCCGGGCGACACGGTCGACGCGGCAGCCGTGGTCACCGCGCAGATCGCGCTCGTGCTGGGCCACGAGGACCCCGCGGACATCGATCCCGCGCTCACCTTCAAGGACCTCGGCTTCGACTCGGTCACCGGGCTCGAACTGCGCAACCGCCTGGCCGGCGCCCTGGACCGGCAACTCCCCTCCGGTCTCGTCTTCGACCACCCGACGCCCGCGGAGCTGATCGACTGGCTGCGCACCGGCCCCGGCGACCGGCCGGCCCCCGCCGCCCCGGCCGCCCACGACGACCCGGTCGTCATCGTGGGGATGGGCTGCCGCTTCCCCGGCGGGGTGGCCTCGCCGGACGACCTGTGGCGGCTCGTCGCGGAGGGGGCGGACGCGATCGGCGACTTCCCGGACGACCGCGGCTGGGACCTGGGCGGCCTGTACGACCCGGAACTGCGCGGCGCGGGCACCACCTACACCACCCGGGGCGGGTTCCTGGAGGCGGTGGCCGGCTTCGACGCCCCGTTCTTCGGCATCTCGCCGCGCGAGGCGCTCGCCATGGACCCGCAGCAGCGGCTCGTGCTGGAGACGGCCTGGGAGACCTTCGAGCACGCCGGGATCGACCCGGCCTCGCTGCGCGGCAGCCACACCGGCGTGTTCACCGGCGTCTGGTCGTCCGGCTACGCGACCGGGCCGGGCCTGCCGGAGGACCTGGAGGGCTATCTGTTCACCGGCGTCGCGACCAGCGTCACGTCCGGCCGGGTCGCCTACCACCTCGGGCTGCGCGGTCCGGCGCTGTCCGTGGACACCGCCTGCTCGTCGTCCCTGGTCGCCGTCCACCTGGCCGCCCAGGCCCTGCGCGCGGGCGAGTGCTCGCTGGCGCTCGCCGGCGGGGTCACGATCATGGCGACACCGCTGGGCTTCACCGAGTTCTCCCGCCAGCACGGCCTCGCGGCGGACGGCCGCAGCAAGCCCTTCGCCGCCGCGGCCGACGGCACCAGCTGGGCCGAGGGCGCCGGCCTGGTGCTGCTGGAACGCCTGTCGGACGCCCGCCGCAACGGCCACCGGGTACTGGCGGTCGTCGCGGGAAGCGCGGTCAACCAGGACGGCGCGTCCAACGGCCTGACCGCGCCCAACGGCCCCTCCCAGGAACGCGTCATCCGCCAGGCGCTGGCGAACGCCGGGCTGGAGCCGTCCGACGTGGACGCCGTCGAGGCCCACGGCACCGGCACCACCCTCGGCGACCCCATCGAGGCCCACGCCCTGCTGTCCGCCTACGGTCAGGACCGGGACGAGCCGTTGTGGCTGGGGTCGGTGAAGTCGAACATCGGCCACACCCAGGCGGCGGCCGGCGTGGCGGGCCTGATCAAGATGGTCATGGCGATGCGCCACGGCGAACTGCCGCGAAGCCTGCACATAGACGCCCCCACCCCGCACGTCGACTGGGCCGCCGGCGGTGTCCGGCTGCTCACCGAGGCCCGGCCGTGGCCGGACTACGAGCACCTGCGCCGCGCCGGCATCTCCGCCTTCGGCATCAGCGGCACCAACGCCCACCTGATCATCGAGCAGTTCCCCGACCCGGACCCCGGCCACCTCCCCGAACCCGCCGGCCGGGCCGCCCCCACCGCCTGGCTGCTGTCCGCGAAGACCGACGCCGCGCTGCGCGCCCAGGCCGAGCGACTGCACGCGTACGCGACCGCCCACCCCGACGTCCCGGCCGCCGCGATCAGCCACGCCCTGGCCGCCCGCACCCGGTTCGAGCACCGGGCCGCGGTGGTCGGCGCCGACCGGGACGAGCTGCTCTCCGGCCTGGCCGCGCTCCCGCCGGGACTGCCGGGCCGTACCGGTGGGACCGTGTTCGTCTTCCCCGGCCAGGGCGCGCAGTGGGCGGGCATGGGCCGTGACCTGTACGAGCAGTCCGAGGTCTTCCGCGCCGGCATCGACGCCTGCGCCGCCGCCCTGGCCCCGTACACCGACTGGTCGCTGGTCGACGAACTGCGTCACGGCTCGCTGGACCGCGTCGACGTGGTGCAGCCGGCCCTGTTCGCCGTCATGGTGGCGCTGGCCGGCCTGTGGCGGTCCCACGGCGTGCAGCCGGACGCCGTGGTCGGCCACTCCCAGGCGGAGATCGCCGCCGCGTACGTCGCCGGCGCGCTGTCGCTGCCGGACGCCGCCAAGGTCGTGGCGCTGCGGTCCAGGGCACTGGCCGTCCTCGCCGGCCGGGGCGGCATGGTGTCCCTCGCGCTCTCCGCCGAACAGGCCGCCGGCTACCTGGCCCGCTGGGGCGGGCGGCTGACCACCGCCGTGGTGAACGGACCCGCGGCGGTCGTGGTGTCCGGCGGCCCCGACGCGCTGGACGAACTGCTGGCCGCCTGCGAGGCCGACGGCATCCGCGCCCGCCGCCTGCCCGTCGACTACGCCGCCCACTCCGCGCAGGTCGAGACGATCCGCGAGCGACTGCTCACCGACCTGGCCGGCCTCACGCCCCACCCGGCGGCGGTCCCGTTCTACTCCACGGTCACCGGCGAACCGGTCGACACCTCCGCCCTCGACGCCGGCTACTGGTACCGCAACCTGCGCGAGCCCGTACGGTTCGACCTGGCCACCGCCCGGCTCACCGCCGACGGGCACGACCTGTTCCTGGAGGTCAGCCCGCACCCGGTGCTGGTGCCCGCGCTGGACGTCGCCGCCACCGGCACACTGCGCCGCGAGCACGGCGGCCTCACCGAGTTCCTCGCCGCGGCGGGACGCCTCTACGCCGCCGGAGCCGACGTCGACTGGCATCCGGTCCTGCCCCGCACCGCACCCAGGGCGGACCTGCCCACGTACGCCTTCCAGCGCGAGCCCTACTGGGTGACCGCGACCCCGCCGGTGCCCCGGGACGACTGGCGGTACGAGGTGGCATGGGCGCCGACGAGCGCCACCGCGGCCCCGGTGGACCCGGCCCGCTGGCTCGTCCTGGCCCCGGCCGGGCACCCGTGGGCCGAGGCCCTGCGCGAACGGGGCTTCGCGGTGGCCGACACCTGGGACGCGGCCAGCACCTGGGACGTGGCCGGCACCTGTGACGCGGCTGGCACCCGGGACGTGGCCAGCACCCGGGACGCGGCCGGCACCCGGGACGCCCGGACCGGGCCCGACGGTGTGCTGTCGCTGCTGGCCCTGGACGAGGAGCCGCACCCCGACCACCCGGTGCTCCCGGCGGGCCTGGTCCGCACCCTGGAACTGGTCCGCACCCTGGACCCGGCGCGGACCCCGGCCGTCCCGCTGTGGTGCGCGACCAGCGGCGCCGTGAGCACCTCGGGCACCGACCCGGTCACCCGCCCGGCCCAGGCCCTGGCGTGGGGCACCGGCGCGTCCGCCGCACTGGAGTTCCCGCACGGCTGGGGCGGCCTGGTCGACCTTCCCGCCGTGCCCGACGAGGAGAGCGTGCACGCGCTGCTCGCCGTGCTCGCCGGCACGGGCGAGGACCAGGTGGCGATCCGCGGCACCCGGCGTTTCGCCAAGCGGCTGCGCCGCAAGGCCGCGTCGGGCCCGGCCGCGCGGCCCTGGCGGCCGCGGGGCACGGTGCTGGTCACCGGCGGCACCGGCGCGCTCGGCGGACACGTGGCCCGCCGCCTCGCGCGGCAGGGCGCGGAGCACATCGTGCTGGCCGCCCGCCGCGGCCCCGACGCACCCGGCGCGGCCGGCCTGCGCGACGAACTGGAGGCAGCCGGCGCGCGGGTGACCGTGGCGGCGTGCGACGTGGCCGACCGGGACGCCCTGCGGGACCTCGTCGAGCGCGTCGGCGACATCCGCGCCGTCTTCCACACCGCCGGCGTGATCAGGGCGACCAGGCTGGCCGACACCACACCGGCGGAGTTCGCCGAGGTCATCGCGGCCAAGGTCGCCGGGGCGGCGCATCTGGCGGAACTCCTGCCGGACCTCGACGCCTTCGTCCTGTTCTCCTCCACCGCGGGCGTGTGGGGCGACGGCCACGGCGCGGCCTACGCCGCCGGCAACGCCTTCCTCGACGCCCTGGCCGCACAGCACCGCGCCCAGGGCCGCGCCACGACCTCCGTCGCGTGGGGCATCTGGGCCGAAGGCGGCATGGCGGCCCTGGAGTCCGTGCAGCGCCAGCGCACCCTGCTCGGCCTCGGCGAACTGGACCCGGGCCGGGCACTCGACGCGCTGCAGGACGTCCTCGACCACGACGAGGCCCTCGCGGTCGTCACCGAGGCCGACTGGGCGCAGTTCGCCCGCGCCTACACCCACGCGCGGCCGAGCCGGCTGCTGCGGGACCTGCCCGAGACCCACAGCCGGCCGCAGACCTCCCGGCCCGCGCCCCCCGCCGACGGCACCGGCCTGCTGGAGCTGATCACCACCCACGTGGCCGCGGTGCTGGGACACGCCACCCCCGAGCGGCTCGACCCCCGGCAGGCGTTCAAGGACCTGGGCTTCGACTCGCTGACCGCGGTGGAGCTGCGCAACCGCCTGACCGCCGCGCTCGGGGTGAGACTGCCCGCCACCCTCGTCTTCGACCACCCCACCCCGGCACGGCTGGCCGCCCACCTGTCCGGCGAGCAGGACGCGCCGCAGGCCCCGGCCACGGCCGCGACGGACGAGCCGATCGCGGTCATCGGCATGGGCTGCCGCTTCCCCGGAGGCGTCGGCACCCCCGAGGACCTGTGGCGGCTGGTCGCGGACGGCGTGGACGCGGTCGGCGACTTCCCGGCCGACCGGGGCTGGGACACCGACCGCCTGTACGACCCGACGGGCAGCCGCCCCCGCACGTCGAGCACGTCCCAGGGCGGCTTCCTCGACGCCGCCGGCGACTTCGACGCGGCGTTCTTCGGGATCTCGCCCCGCGAGGCGCTCGCCATGGACCCGCAGCAGCGCATCCTGCTGGAGACCGCGTGGGAGACCATCGAGTACGCCGGTATCGACCCGACCACGCTGGAGGGCACACCCACCGGCGTGTTCACCGGCATCTGGTCCACCGGCTACGCCGCCGGACCGGTCCCCGACGACCTGGAGGGCTACCAGGTCACCGGCACCGCGTCGAGCGTGGGGTCCGGCCGGCTGGCGTACCAGCTCGGCCTGCTCGGCCCGGCACTGTCCCTGGACACCGGCTGCTCGTCGTCCCTGGTGGCCCTGCACCTGGCCGCCCAGGCGCTGCGCTCGGGGGAGTGCTCCTTCGCCCTGGCCGGCGGCGTAACCGTCAACGCGGCACCCACGCTGTTCACCGAGATGTCCCGGCAGGGGGCGAGCGCGCCCGACGGCCGCAGCAAGTCCTTCGCCGCCGCGGCCGACGGGGCGGGCTGGGCCGAGGGCGCCGGCCTGCTGCTGCTGGAACGCCTGTCCGACGCCCGCCGCAACGGTCACGAGGTGCTGGCGGTCCTCCGGGGCTCCGCCACCAACCAGGACGGCGCCTCCAACGGCCTGACCGCGCCCAACGGCCCCTCCCAGGAGCGGGTGATCCGCCAGGCCCTCGCCAACGCCGGGCTGGAGCCGTCCGAGGTGGACGCGGTGGAAGCCCACGGCACCGGCACCACGCTCGGTGACCCCATCGAGGCCCAGGCACTCCTGGCGACCTACGGTCAGGGGCGGGACGAGCCGTTGTGGCTGGGGTCGGTGAAGTCGAACATCGGCCACACCCAGGCGGCGGCCGGCGTCGCGGGCCTGATCAAGATGGTCATGGCGATGCGCCACGGCGAACTGCCGCGCACCCTCCACGTGGACGCGCCCACCCCGCACGTCGACTGGGCCTCCGGCGCGGTCCGCCTGCTCACCGAACCGGTCGCCTGGCCCGGGACCGGGCGGCCACGGCGGGCCGCCGTCTCCGCCTTCGGCATCAGCGGCACCAACGCCCATGTGATCCTGGAACAGCCCGCCGAGGCCGACTCCGCCGCACCCTCCCCCCAAGGCCGCGCGGACGACCAGGTCCTCTGGCCGCTGTCGGCCAGGTCGGAGGCGGCGCTGCGGGAACAGGCGCGCCGGCTGGGCGCCTTCACCGCCGTACATCCCGAGGTGAGCCCGGCGGCGGTCGGGGGCGCTCTGGCCGCGCGCACCGTGTTCGAGCACCGGGCGGTGGTGGTGGGCACCGCCGCCGCCCTGGACGCCCTGGCCGAGGGCGGCACGGCGCCGGGCCTGGTCACCGGGACCGCCCGCCCGCTGGGCCGGTCGGTGTTCGTGTTCCCGGGGCAGGGTGCGCAATGGGTGGGCATGGGCGGGGAGTTGTACG
Source organism: Streptomyces sp. NPDC017095 (assembly GCF_044332325.1). NCBI lineage: Bacteria > Bacillati > Actinomycetota > Actinomycetes > Kitasatosporales > Streptomycetaceae > Streptomyces > Streptomyces sp. NPDC017095. The sequence continues at coordinate 10,624 of NZ_JBIROU010000026.1, read as the reverse complement.
GCTCGGAGCGGGTGTTCCGGGAGGCGATCGACGCCTGTGACGCGGCGCTGGCGCCGTACACCGACTGGTCGTTGGTGGAGGCGCTGACCGACGGTGCCCCGCTGGGGCGCGTGGATGTGGTGCAGCCGGCCCTGTTCGCGGTGATGATCGCGCTGGCCGAACTATGGCGCGCTCACGGTGTGGAGCCTGATGCGGTCGTCGGGCATTCGCAAGGCGAGATCGCGGCGGCGTACGTGGCCGGCGCGTTGTCCCTGGACGACGCCGCCAAGGTGGTCGCGCTGCGCAGCAAGGCCCTGGTCGCCCTGGCCGGACACGGCGGCATGGTCTCGGTCGCGCTGTCCGCGGACGCCGCCACCGGCTACCTGGGCCCCTGGGGCGACCGGATCACCGTCGCGGTGGTCAACTCCGCCTCGACCGTCGTCGTGTCCGGCGAACCCGGGGCCCTGGACGAACTGCTGGCAGCCTGCGCCGGGGACGGCATACGCGCCCGCGCCATCCCCGTCGACTACGCGGCGCACTCGGCGCAGGTCGAGGCCGTCCGCGAGCAGTTGCTGACCGACCTCGCCGGCATCACACCGCGCCCGGCGACGATCCCGTTCTACTCCACCGTCACCGCGGAACCCGTCGACACCTCCGCCCTCGACGCCGGCTACTGGTACCGCAACCTCCGCGAGCCCGTACGGTTCGACCTGGCCACCGCCCGGCTCACCGCCGACGGCCACGAAGTGTTCGTGGAGGTCAGCCCGCACCCGGTGCTGGTGCAGGACCTGGACGGCTTGGCGACCGGCACCCTGCGCCGCGACCACGGCGCCCTCGGGGAATTCCACACCGCCCTGGCCCGCCTCCACGTCCAGGGCGTCGCCGTGACCTGGCCGCACGACCGCCCGCACGGCGTCAGACTGCCGCGCTACGCCTTCCAGCGCAGCACCTACTGGCTCACCCCCGCGGCCGGCGACCACGGCACCGGGCACCCGCTGGCGGGCACCACCGTCGAACTGCCCGACGGAAGCACCGTGCACAGCGGCCGTGTCTCCACCCGCACCCACCCCTGGCTGGCCGACCACGCCGTCGACGGCACGGTCCTGCTGCCGGGCACCGCCTTCCTCGAACTCGCCACCCTGGCCGGCGGAACCCTCGACGACCTCGTCCTGCACCTGCCCCTCGCGCTCTCGGACACACCGACGGACATCCAGGTCTCGGTCGGCGCCCCGGACGACGCCGGCCGCAGCCCGGTCACCGTGCACTCCAGGGGCGGCGACGGCTGGGTCCGCCACGCGTCCGGCACCCTCGGCGGCCAGGTGACGGCCGGACGCCTCGACTGGCCCGCGAGGAACGCCGAACCCGTGGACCCCGAAGGGTTCTACGCCTTCCTCGCCGGACTCGGATACCAGTACGGACCCGCGTTCCGGGGCGTGCGGGCGCTGTGGCAGGGCGAGGACGAGCTGTACGCCGAGGTGTCCGTCCCCGACGGCGCCCCATTCGGCATCCACCCGGCGCTCCTGGACGCCGCACTCCAGCCGCTGATCCTGCTCAGCCCCGACACCCGGGTCCGGCTGCCGTTCTCCTACTCCGGCGTCGCCGTGCACACCACCGGTGTGTCCTCCGCCCGGGTCCACCTGGCCCGCACGGGCACCGACACCTACCGCGCGACACTGACCGACCCGTCCGGCAACCCGGTCGCGGACATCACCGCGCTGACCGTCCGCCCGGCCGCCGAGGCCCGGGCCACGGTGCTGCACACCCAGTGGGTGCCCCTCACCGCGAGCACACCGACCGAGGTGGTGCCGAGCCCGGTCCTCACCGCCGAGGCCGACGCCGACTCCGTGCACGCCCTCGTCCAGCGGGCCCGCGCGCTCGTCCAGGACTTCCTGGCCGGGCAGCCGGAGCGGACGGCCGCACGCCTGGCCGTCCTGACCCGCGGCGTGGCCGGCGCGGCCGTACGCGGCCTGGTCCGCAGCGCCGCCGTCGAGCACCCCGGCCGGTTCGTCCTGGTCGACCTGGGCGACGCGTCCGAGGAGGACGCCGTCCGGGCCGCCATGACAGCCGGCGACGAACCCGAACTGGCCCTGCGCCGCGAAGGCGTCCTCGTACCGCGGCAGACCGGGTACGCACCGGAACTGACCGCCCCCGACGGCGCGTACCGGCTGAGCGAGTCCGGCACCGGGCAACTGGACGACCTGGCCCTGCTGCCCTGGCCCGAGGCCCCGCTGGAACCCGGACAGGTACGGGTCGCCGTACGCGCGGCCGGCCTGAACTTCCGCGACGTGCTCGTCGCCCTCGGCATGTACCCGGACCGGCCCCCGCTGGGCGGCGAGGGAGCCGGCACCGTCCTCGAGACCGGCCCCGGCGTCACGGCCTGGCGGCCCGGCGACCGTGTCGTGGGAATGATGCCCGGCGCCTTCGGGCCGCGCGCGGTCGCCGACCACCGGCTCCTGACGGCGATCCCCGACGGCTGGAGCTTCACCGCGGCGGCGTCGGTGCCCATCGCGTTCACCACGGCCTGGTACGGGCTGTTCGACCTCGGTGAACTGCGTCCCGGCGACCGGGTCCTGGTCCACTCCGGCGCGGGTGGTGTGGGCATGGCCGCCATCCAGCTGGCCCTGCACCGCGGCGCGGAGGTCTTCGCCACCGCGAGCCCCGCCAAGTGGGACACCCTGCGGCGCCTCGGACTGGCGGACGATCACATCGGTTCCTCCCGCGACACCCGGTTCGCCGACCGGTTCCCGGCCATGGACGTCGTCCTCAACTCGCTCGCGGGAGAACTCACCGACGCCTCCCTGCGGCTGCTCGCCGACGGCGGACGGTTCGTCGAGCTGGGCAAGACCGACGTCCGCTCACCCGAGGGACTGATCTACCGGGCCTTCGACCTCAACGACGTCGACCCCGCGCGGCAGGGCGACATCCTCTCCCGGGTCGTGGCGATGGTCGCCGACGGGACGCTGGAGCCGCTGCCGGTCACCGCCGCGGACCTCCGCCAGGCCGTCGCCTCCTTCCGGCTGATGAGCCAGGCCCGCCACACCGGCAAGACGGTCCTCACCGTCCCCCGGCCGATCGACCCCGACGGCACCGTGCTGATCACCGGCGGCACCGGCACCCTCGGCCAGGCCGTCGCCCGGCACCTGGTGTCCCGCCACGGGGTACGGCACCTGCTGCTCCTCAGCCGCGGCGGCGGCGCGGTGCCGCACCTGGAGCCGCTGGAGGACGTCGACGTGCGGGTCGTGCCCTGCGACGTCGCGGACCGGGACGCGCTGGCGGCCGTACTGGACGCGATCCCGGCCGCACACCCGCTCACCGCCGTCGTCCACGCGGCCGGCGTACTCGACGACACCGTCGTGGAACGGCTGACCGCGGAACAGCTCGACCGGGTGCTGCGGCCCAAGGTCGACGGCGCCTGGCACCTGCACGAGCTGACCCGCGAGCACCACCTCGCCGCCTTCGTGCTGTTCTCGGCGGCCGCGGGTGTACTCGGCAACGCCGGCCAGGCCGGCTACGCGGCCGCGAACGCCTACCTCGACGCGCTCGCCGCACACCGGCAGACCCTCGGACTGCCCGCCGTGTCGATGGCCTGGGGCTACTGGGAGCAGGAGAGCGGCATGACCGCCCACCTCACCGCGGCCGACCGCCAACGCCTCGCCCGCAAGGGCATCCGCCCCCTCGGCACCGAACGCGCCCTGGCCATGTTCGACACCGCGCTGGCCGCCGGACGGCCCGCGCTGACCACGGCCGACCTCTCGATGCCCCAGCCCCTGCCGACGCCGAAGGCTCCCGCGTCGGACCTGCTGTCCCTGGTCGCCGCCCACACCGCCACCGTCCTCGGCCACTCCGACACCACCGCGATCACCCCCCAACTCGCCTTCAGCGACCTCGGCTTCGATTCCCTCACCTCCGTCGAACTGCGCAACCGCCTCGCCGGCGCCACCGGCCTGCGGCTGCCCGCGACCCTCGTCTTCGACCACCCCACCCCCGCCGACCTCGCCGCCCACCTCACAGCCGAACTTGCGGGTGCGGGGCGGAATGTGGAGTCGCCGGTGGTGTCGTCGGTGCCGGTGGCCGGCGGGGCTGATCCGGTGGTGATCGTGGGTATGGGGTGCCGGTTGCCGGGTGGGGTGGGGTCGCCGGAGGAGTTGTGGGGTGTGGTGTCGGGCGGGGTGGATGCGATCGGGGAGTTTCCTTCGGATCGTGGGTGGGATGTCGAGGGGTTGTTCCATCCGGATGCGGATCATCCGGGGACGTCGTATACGCGGTCGGGTGGTTTTCTGGCGGATGCGGCGGGGTTCGATGCGGATTTCTTCGGGATTTCGCCGCGTGAGGCGTTGGCGATGGATCCGCAGCAGCGGGTGTTGTTGGAGACGGCGTGGGAGACGTTGGAGGACGCGGGGATCGATCCGACGTCGTTGCGGGGCAGTCAGACGGGGGTGTTCACCGGCATCTGGTCCTCCGGCTACGTCGGCAGCCCCGACCAGGCGCCGCCCGACACTGAGGGCTACCTCGCCACCGGCATCTCGCCGAGCATCACCTCCGGCCGGGTCTCCTACCTGCTGGGCCTCCAGGGCCAGGCCGTGTCCGTAGACTCCGCCTGCTCCTCGTCACTGATGGCGATCCACCTCGCCGCGCAGGCACTGCGCTCGGGGGAGTGCACACTCGCCCTGGCCGGCGGGGTGACCGTGAGCGTGACCCCCTTGCAGTTCACGGAGTTCTCCCGCCAGCGTGCCCTGGCCCCCGACGGCCGGTGCAAGCCCTTCTCGTCGACGGCTGACGGCACGGCGTGGGGTGAGGGTGCGGGGCTGGTGCTGCTGGAGCGGCTGTCGGACGCCCGTCGCAATGGTCACCGGGTGCTGGCGGTGGTGCGGGGCTCGGCGGTGAACCAGGACGGTGCGTCCAATGGGCTGACCGCGCCCAACGGCCTCTCCCAGGAACGCGTCATCCGCCAGGCGTTGGCGAACGCCGGGCTGGAGCCGTCCGAGGTGGACGCGGTGGAGGCGCACGGTACGGGGACGACGCTCGGTGATCCCATCGAGGCGCAGGCGCTGCTGGCGACGTACGGCCGGGACCGGGAGGCGCCGTTGTGGCTGGGGTCGGTGAAGTCGAACATCGGGCACACACAGGCGGCGGCCGGTGTGGCGGGTGTGATCAAGATGGTCATGGCGATGCGGCACGGCGAACTGCCGCCGACGCTGCACGTCCAGGAGCCCACGCCGCATGTCGAGTGGGACACCGGTGACATCCGGCTGCTCACCGAGGCCCGGCCGTGGCCGGAGACGGGGCGCCCCCGCCGCGCGGGCGTCTCGGCCTTCGGGGCCAGCGGCACCAACGCCCACGTCGTCATCGAACAGTTCCCGGAGGAAACCCCCGGACAACCCGCCGCGGACGACCCCGCGGAGCCCACCGTGTGGCTGCTGTCCGGCAAGACGGACGACGCCCTCCGCGCCCAGGCCCGACGGCTCGCGGACCACATCACCGCCCACCCCGGACTCCGGCCGGCCGCGATCGGCCGGGCCCTCGCCACCACCCGCACCATGCACGCCCACCGGGCGGCCCTGGTGGGCAGCACCCGGACCGACCTCATGGCGGAACTGTCCGCCCTCGCCGACCAGGACCCCCGCGTCATCACGGGCGTGGCCGGTGCGCTGGGCCGGTCGGTGTTCGTCTTCCCGGGGCAGGGTGCGCAGTGGGCCGGTATGGGTGGGGAGTTGTACGGCTCGGAGCCGGTGTTCCGGGAGGCGGTCGACGCCTGTGACGCGGCGCTGGCGCCGTACACCGACTGGTCGTTGGTGGAGGCGCTGACCGGCGGTGCCCCGCTGGAGCGCGTGGATGTGGTGCAGCCCGCCCTGTTCGCGGTGATGATCGGGCTGGCCGAGCTGTGGCGCGCTCACGGTGTGGAGCCTGATGCGGTCGTCGGGCATTCGCAGGGGGAGATCGCGGCGGCGTATGTGGCGGGGGCGTTGTCCCTGGAGGACGCCGCCAAGGTGGTCGCGCTGCGCAGCAAGGCCCTGGTCGCTCTGGCGGATCAGGGCGGGATGGTGTCGGTCGGCTTCGGGCCCGAGCAGGCGGCCGAGTTCGCGGCCCGCTGGGCCGGCCGGCTGACCGTGGCGGTGGTCAACGCCCCGGGTTCGGTCGTCGTGTCGGGCGACTTGGATGCGCTGGACGAGCTGCTGGCGGTCTGCGAGGCCGACGGCATCCGCGCCCGCCGTCTGCCGGTGAACTACGCCGCCCACTCCGCCCAAGTGGAGGCCATCCGCGAGCAGTTGCTCACCGACCTGGCCGACATCACACCGCACCCGGCGACGATCCCGTTCTACTCCACGGTGACCGGCGAGGAGATCGACACCTCTGCCCTCGACGCCGGTTACTGGTACCGCAACCTCCGCGAACCCGTACGCTTCGACCTCGCCGTCGAGGCCCTGACGCAGGACCGGCACGGCGTGTTCGTGGAGGTCAGCCCGCACCCCGTACTGGTGCCGGTGATGGACGGCGTGGTGACCGGCACGCTGCGCCGCGGCAGCGGCAGGCAGGAGTTCCACCTCGCCCTGGCGCGCCTGCACACGCAGGGCGTGGCCGTCGACTGGACGCCGGTCTTCCCCGGCGAGCCCCACCACGTCCCGCTGCCGACCTACGCTTTCCAGCACCGGCCGTACTGGTTGAACCCCGCCGCCGCGAAGGGCGACGTGTCGGCGGCGGGACTGGACTCGGCCGGGCACCCGCTGCTCGGGGCCGTCGTCGAACTGGCCGGGGACCAGGGCGTCCTGCTCACCGGGCGGCTCTCGACGGCGACCCGGCCATGGCTGGCCGACCACGTCGTCCTGGGCTCCGTGCTGCTGCCCGGCACCGTGTTCGTCGAACTCGCCCTGCACGCCGGACGGCAGGCCGGCTGCGAGGTCCTGGACGAACTGGTGCTGGAAGCCCCCATGATCCTGCCGGACGACGGTTCCCTGCCGGTCCAGGTCGTCGTCGGCGCACCGGACGGGACGGGCCGGCGCCCCGTCACCGTGCACTCCCGGACGGACGGCACCTGGCTGCGGCACGCCACCGGCATGGTCGCGACCGCCGGCCGCCCCCGCCCGTACGACACCGGCGAGTCCTGGCAGCCGGCCGGTGAACCCGTCGACCTGACCGACTTCTACGACACCCTCGCCGCCCAGGGCTACGAGTACGGGCCGGTGTTCGCGGGCGTACGCGAGATCCGGCGGCACGGCGACGAGCTGTATGCCGAGGTGGCGCTGCCCGCCGACACCCGCGACCGCTTCGGCCTCCACCCCGCGCTGCTCGACGCCGCACTCCAGCCGCTGACCCTGCTGGCGGCCGGCCGCCTGCCGTTCTCCTTCGCCGGGGTGTCGATGCGGGAAGCCGGCTCCACGGCCCGGGTCCGCCTCACGCCCATCGGCCCCGACACCTTCCGGGTCGCGCTCGCCGACGAGTCCGGCCCGCTGGCGGTGATCGACGCGCTGACCGTGCGCCACCGGCCGCCGGGCATGCCGGTCGCCGGGACCGACCAGCTCTTCCGCCTCGACTGGGTGCCCGTCGAGAGCACCGGCGAACCCCCGGCCGTCCACCACGTCACGCCCCCGGCGGGAGACCCCGTGGCGGCCGCGCACACCGTCGCCGCCGAGACGCTGGGCGTGCTCCAGGACTTCCTGCGCGACGGGGACGGCCGGCTGGCCGTCGTGACCCGCGGGGCGGTCGGACCGGACCCCGTCGACCTGCCGTCCAGCGTCGTCTGGGGCCTGGTCCGCGCGGCCCAGGCGGAACACCCCGACCGGTTCGTGCTCGTCGACACCGACGACCGCGCCCTCGTCGCGGGGGACGAACCGCAGCTCGTCGTCCGCGACGGCGCCGCCCACGCCGCCCGCCTGGTACGGGCCGAAGCGGCCCCGGCCCCCGGCCCGCTCGACCCGGACGGCACCGTGCTGATCACCGGAGGCACCGGAACACTGGGCCGCCTCGTCGCCCGGCACCTGCGCGACCGGCACGGCATCCGGCACCTGCTCCTGCTCGGCAGGACCGCGGCGGAGGTGGACTTCGACGCCGAGGTGGTGGCCTGCGACGTGGCCGACCGGGACGCGCTGGAGGCCGTACTGGACGCGATCCCGGCCGCGCATCCGCTGACCGCGGTCGTGCACGCGGCCGGCGTGCTCGACGACGGCGTCGTCGAATCCCTCACGCCCGCCCGGATCGACCGGGTGCTGCGGCCCAAGGCCGACGCCGCCTGGCACCTGCACGAGCTGACGAAGGACCTCGGCCTGAGCGCATTCGTGCTCTTCTCGTCCGCCGCCGGTGTGCTGGGCGGCCCGGGCCAGGCGAACTACGCCGCCGCGAACGCCTTCCTGGACGCCCTCGCCGTGCACCGGCGTGCCCTGGGTCTGCCGGGCGTGTCGCTGGCCTGGGGCCAGTGGGCCGAGGCCAGCGGGCTGACCGGACACCTCACCGACACCGACCGCAAGCGCCTCGCCCGCGCCGGCGTGCTGCCGATGCCCACGGACCAGGCGCTGGCACTGTTCGACCTGGCCCTGGGCGCCGCCGATCCCGCGCTGGTCCCGGCGCACCTCGACCTGTCGGCGGCGTCCACCCGGCCCCTGCTCAGCCGCCTCACCCGTACCCGGCCCGCCCGGCGCACGGACCGGCCGGGCCTGGGCAGGGAACTGGCGGCCCTGCCCGAGACCGAGCAGCACAGCCGCGTCCTGGAACTGGTCACCGGCCAGACGGCCGCGGTCCTCGGCCACACCGACACCGCGGCCGTCGGCGCCGAGCGGGCCTTCAAGGACCTGGGCTTCGACTCGCTCACCGCGGTGGAACTGCGCAACCGCCTGTCCGCGGTCGCCGGGGTACGGCTGCCCGCGACGATGGTCTTCGACTACCCGACCCCCGACGTGCTGGCCGGCCACCTGCGGGACCTCCTGGTCGGCGCCCGGCGCCAGGCCCCTGCCTCCCCCGTGCCGGCTCCGGTTCTGGTGTCGGGTGATCCGGTGGTGGTGGTGGGGCTGGGGGCCCGGTATCCGGGTGGGGTGGGGTCGGCGCAGGAGCTGTGGGGGGTGGTGTCGGGCGGGGTCGATGCGGTGGGGGAGTTCCCGTCGGATCGTGGGTGGGATGTGGGCCGTCTCTACGATCCGGCCGGTGGTCCGGGGACGTCGTACACGCGGTGGGGCGGCTTCCTCGACGCCGCCGGCGGCTTCGACGCGGCGTTCTTCGGGATCTCGCCGCGCGAGGCGTTGGCGATGGATCCGCAGCAGCGGGTGCTGCTGGAGACCGCCTGGGAGACGTTCGAAGACGCCGGGATCGATCCGACGTCGTTGCGGGGCAGCCAGACAGGTGTCTTCACCGGCATCTGGGCATCCGGCTACGGCGCCGGGGCACAGCCGCCCGACCTGGAGGGCTACCTCTCGACGGGCACGGCGACGAGTGTGACCTCCGGACGGGTGTCGTATCTGCTGGGGCTGGAGGGCCCGGCGGTGTCGGTGGACACGGCGTGCTCGTCGTCGCTGGTGGCGATCCATCTGGCCGCGCAGGCACTGCGCTCGGGGGAGTGCTCGCTGGCCCTGGCGGGCGGTGTGACGGTGATGGCGACGCCGGCGGGGTTCGTGGAGTTCTCGCGGCAGCGGGGGCTGGCGGCCGATGGGCGGGTGAAGGCGTTCGCCGAGGCTGCTGATGGTACGGCGTGGGGTGAAGGTGCCGGCTTGGTGCTGCTGGAGCGGTTGTCGGACGCCCGTCGCAACGGCCACCGGGTACTGGCGGTCGTCCGGGGCTCGGCGGTGAACCAGGACGGGGCGTCCAATGGGTTGACCGCGCCCAACGGCCCCTCTCAGGAACGCGTCATCCGGCAGGCGTTGACGAATGCCGGGCTGGAGCCGTCCGAGGTGGACGCGGTGGAGGCGCACGGTACGGGGACGACGCTCGGCGATCCCATCGAGGCGCAGGCGTTGTTGGCGACGTATGGCCGGGACCGGGTGGAGCCGTTGTGGCTGGGGTCGGTGAAGTCGAACATCGGGCACACGCAGGCAGCGGCCGGTGTGGCGGGTGTGATCAAGATGGTGATGGCGATGCGGCACGGTGAGCTGCCGCCGACGCTGCATGTCGACGCGCCGACCTCGCACGTCGACTGGGACTCCGGCAACATCCGGCTGCTCACCGAGGCCCGGCCCTGGCCCGACAACGGCCACCTGCGTCGCGCGGGCATCTCGGCGTTCGGCATCAGCGGCACCAACGCGCACGTGATCCTGGAGGCACCGGCCGAGTCCCCGGCCGCTCACGATCCCGCTTCCGAGTCTCCGTCACCTGCCGCTCCCGCTCCCGAGTCCCCTGCCGTCGTGCCGGTGCCGTGGCTGCTGTCGGCGAAGTCGGACGCGGCCCTGCGCGACCAGGCCCGCAGGCTGCGCGGGTTCCTCGCCGAGCACCCCGAGGTCACACCGGCCGAGGTGGCCGCCGACCTGGCCGCGCGGGCTCGGTTTCCGCACCGTGCCGTGCTGACGGACCCGGCCGGCCTGGACGCGCTGATCGACGGAAGACCCGGAATCGTCACGGGCACCGCCTCCCCGGGCAAGTCGGCGTTTGTGTTTTCCGGTCAGGGTGGTCAGTGGGTGGGGATGGGCCGGGGTTTGTATCGGGTGTTTCCGGTGTTTGCCCGGGTGCTGGA
>NZ_JBIROU010000025.1:0-69120 GCF_044332325.1 Streptomyces sp. NPDC017095 | reverse complement strand
ACCACCCCCCAGGTCATCCGATCGACAGGGGGCAACAGTCATGCCGGGCCCGGAGGCCAGCGGCCCTCTTGCAGGACCGCGAAGAAGATAACGGGACACCCCCCGCCACGCCCTCCCGGCGCCAGCGCCCGGCCCACCCGCACCGATCCCAGGCGCCCCACCGCTCCCGCGCCGGACTCCGGGCCGGATCCCCGCCGAGCCCGTCACTCTCGTGGCCCCCGCCAAAACGCCCCCCACCCCCCGCAGCCGCAACACTGCGGGCATGGGTATACGCATGCTTCACCGCCGGACGCCCGAGGCAGCCGCCGCGGCCTGGGCGGCCGCCGCCCCGGCGCAGACCGTGCCCGCCGCCCCGATTCCGGCCCTCGCGGCCGACGCAAGCACCGCCCGCATCCCGGCCGACCTGCCCACGACCGTCCGCAGCGTCGCCAGACGCCTCGGACGCGGGCTCGCCCGCCGCCCCGTCCGCCGGCCCGACTGGCGTCAGTGGCACGACCTGGCCCGCGGCTATCTCGCCCTCGCCCTCACCCTGATCCCCCGATCCCGCCCCCGCCCCGAACTCACGGTCTTCGTGGTGTCCCTCGCCGAGCGGCCGACTGCTCCCGGCCCGCATCACCGACAGCCTCCGCAGCCTCCCCGCGACGCCCGTGAGCCGCGCGATCCCCGCGATCCTGGCGGTCCCCGCGACGCCCGTGGTCCCCGCGAGCCCCATGAGCCCCTTCAGCCCCGCGATCCACGGGACCAGGGGCCGGACGCCAGACCCTGACCCCCACGGCGTAGACCAGCAGTCCCAGGACCATCCCGGCGCCCACCCCGAAGCACAGGGTGGGCACCAGCTCCCACAGGCCCCCGCCCGCGCCTCCCCGCTGCCGCTGGTGCGCCGTCCGCTGCACCGCCCCGGCCAGCGCGCAGCCCCCGATCACCGCGAGCGCCCACCACCGGTCCCGCACCGACAGCACCGGCAGCCCCGCCGGCACCGCGTCCGGCGCCCGCCGCAGCGCCCGCGCCACGAACGCCACGATCAGCACGGCCCCCGCCAGCGACGACCCGTACTGCGACCAGGTGAACAGCGGCACACCCGCGAGCCGGTCACGCCCCAGGGCCGGCACCAGCCGCGTACCCCACCGGTCGTGATGGGTGAACGCGTCCCACACCACATGGGTGAGCGCGCCGAGCACCGCGGAGCCGTACCACCAGCCCGCCGCCGCGGCCCGCCCGCGTGCGCGGGGCGCACCACGGCGCAGCAGCGCGGCCGGCCGTCCCCGCCGGGCCGCCGGGAGCAGGGCCAGCAACGGGTCCCGGACCAGCAGCCACAGCCCGGCCAGGGCACAGGCGAGGACCGCGTCGACGGTGGCGACCCCGGTGAACGCGTGCGTGACCGTGCCGAATTCCATGCCGCCCGGCAGGAAGCCGGCCGCGTAGTAGGGCAAGTCGGGCGCGAAGGAGCCCGTGACGAGCGCCACGGGCACCAGCCGGCCCCGGCCGCTCCCCTCCCGGCGGATCGCGGGCAGCACGGCCGCCGCATGGCTGAGTGTGAACGGCAACAGGGCCTCCAGAGCGTGCGGCGGCCCCTTCTCCGGCGCCGGTGACCAGGTGCGCCCAGTATGCGGGAGGACATCTGCGGGCGCGTGTGCCGACGACAGTCGGCCAACCGGCGGCCGGCCGGTGAAATCCGGGTGCCAACCGGTGCGTGTCCACAGCAAGTTGTCGTAGGGTCACCTGCGTCCCCTTGCGCGCGCTACGGTCGTACCCGCGTCGCACGGACGGAAAAAACGGAACAAGGGGCAACCAGAGCACCGGGTCAACCGTCAGACCAGAGCGAGGCAGTCGAAGACGCAGACGGGCGCAGGGCGTCCACGGGAGGGGTTCACTCTATGGCGGCGCATTTCGGCAGTCGGCTGCGGAAGGGAGCGGCGACCACCGCGGTGGCCGCGGCGGCGGTCGCGGCTCTCTCCGCCTCCCAGGCTCCAGGAGTGGCCGGCGAGGACGAAAGACCCGCGACGGCGGGCGCGTCGACGGCCTCCGTGGCGGACTCCGACGGCAACGCCACCGGCAACTCGCCCTACTACACGGACCTTCCGCCGCTGCACAGCCCTCAGCCCAGCCCCTCGTCCGCCGTCGGCACGTCCGTCTCGCGGAGCGGCGGCGAGGCCGGCATCCCGGCGACGGTCCTGGACGCCTACCAGAAGGCCGCGGCGGAGCTGCGCACCGCCAAGCCCGGCTGCAACCTGCCCTGGCAGCTGCTCGCCGCCATCGGCAACGTCGAGTCGGGCCAGGCCCGCGGCGGCCAGGTCGACGCCGGCGGTACGACGCTGCGCCCCATCCTGGGCCCGCAGCTCGACGGCAACGGCTTCGCGCTCATCCCGGACACCGACGGCGGCGCCTACGACAGCAACAGCGCCTACGACCAGGCCGTCGGACCGATGCAGTTCATCCCGTCCACCTGGGCCTGGGCCGGCCGCGACGGCAACGGGGACGGCAAGAAGGACCCCAACAACGTCTACGACGCCGCGCTCGCCGCGGGCCACTACCTGTGCCGCAACGACTGGGACCTGGCCCACGAGCCCGACCTGCACCGCGCGATCCTCAGCTACAACAACTCGCAGGACTACCTCGACCTGGTCCTGAACTGGATGGAGTACTACCGCAAGGGCACCCACTCCGTCCCCGACGGCTCCGGCGGCGTGCCCGGGCACCGCAGCGACGAGAACGGCGGCCCCACCGCCTCCCCGCTGCCCACGCACCCGCCGACGACCGGACCGGCGGCCCCCACGCCGCACCCGCCGCACAAGCCGCACCAGCCTTCCGACGGCAAGGACGGCGGCGACCACGGCGGCAAGGAGACACCCAAGCCGCCGCAGCCGCCCGTCCCGCCGACCAGCCCGCCGACCCAGACCGACCTGGTGGACCACCTGGAGGACGCGGGCACGAAGCCGCTCACCGCGAGGGCCGGCGACGCCTTCACCGAGCGGATCGGCACCCGCGCCGAGACCAAGGCCGGCAAGTCCGTCGCCAAGATCAGGGTCCGGTTCACCATCACCGGCGACACGGACGCCACCTTCGCGGGCGGCGAGACCGTGGCCACGGTCGCCACGAACGCCCAGGGCCTCGCGCTCACCCCGGCGCTCCAGGCCGGTGAGAAGACGGGCGACTTCAAGGTCACCGCGACCGTCGTGGGCCGCACGGTCAAGGGCGTCGACTACACCGCGACCGTCACCGCGCGCGCCGCCGACACCCTGACCCGTACCACCGACACCCCGCTGACCTGCGTCCCGGGCGGCGAGTTCGCCGAACAAGTGCAGGCGAAGGCGACGTACCAGGGCGCCGTCGCCGACCGGGTCGCGGCCACCGCCACCCTGGTCAGGTCCGCCCTGGACGCCCGGCCGAACGACAAGGGCCCCTACTTCGAGGACGCCGCCGGCAAGCCCGTACGCACCCTCACCGGCCTCCAGACGGACGCCAAGGGCCTGCTCACGCTGCCCAAGCTGTACGCCGGCGACACCACCGGCACCTTCCTGCTCCGCATCACCACCACGGGCGGCGCGACGCTCACGGTGCCGCTGACGGTGGCGGCCACCGGCGACTCCACCGGGCTCCCCCTCCCGCTGCCGCAGACGCCCACCGCGTCCGCGGGGACGCCCGCACCGGACCCGTCCGCACCGGACCCGTCCGCCTCCTCCTGAGGCCGCGCGCGACACCAGGGCGCCCTTCCCGCTCACCCGGGAAGGGCGCCTTCGCGCGTCAGCGCCTGAGCCGCGCGTTGGTGTGCCGGGTGGGCTCGGCCGTCGCCGGGTCCTCCGGCCACGGATGCTTCGGGTACCGGCCGCGCAGTTCCGCCCGCACGGCCCGGTAGCCGTCCCGCCAGAAGGAGGCCAGATCCGCCGTGACGGCGGCCGGCCGCCCGGCGGGCGAGAGCAGATGCACCAGCAGCGGCACGCCCGCCACGGCCGGCGTCTGACGCAGCCCGAACATCTCCTGGAGTTTGACGGCGAGCACCGGCCGCCCGGGATCCCGGTAGTCGATCCGGACCGCGGACCCGCTCGGCACGGTGATCCGCTCGGGCGCCAGCTCCGCCAGCCGGGCCGCCTCCCCGCCCGCCCACGGCAGCAGCCGCCCGAGGGCCTGCCCGGCGTCGGTCCGGGCCAGATCGGCCCGCCGCCGCGCCCTGCCCAGCTCCGGTTCCAGCCACTCGTCCACGCGCGCGAGCAGCGCGTCGTCGGACACGTCCGGCCAGGGCTCCCCGAGGTGCGCCCGCAGGAACGCCAGCCGCTGCCGCAGCACCTCGGCCTCCCGCGACCAGCGCAGCAGCCCGAGCCCCTCCTGCCGGAGCCCGTCCAGGAGAGCGGCGCGTACGAGGGCCGGGTCCGCGTTTGGCAGCGGCCGCACGGCCAGCTCGACCGCCCCCAGCCGCTCCACACGCCGGGCCACGACGTCCCCGTCGGCCCAGCGCACCTCGTCCCGCTCCGACAGCAGCGCGCCGGCGGCGGCGACCGCCACCTCCTCGGACACGGCGGCCCCGAGCCGCACGCGCGCGTGCCCCGTCCCGGCGGGCCGGTCGGCTACGGCGACGACGATCCAGGGCGCCCCACGCAGCCCGGACCCCTCGGCGAGCCCGGCCCGGGTCCCGGACGCCATGAGGTACGACCCGCCGTCCAGCCTGGCGACCCGCTCGGGAAACGCGAGCGCGGCGACGCGCCCGACGAGCCGGTCGTCACCGGCCGGCCCGGGGTCTTCGGCACCCGGCCCGGCCGGCCCGTCCGTCCGGCGGTCACGGGCGGGCGGACCGGCGGCGTCGGCCGACCCGGCCCGCAGCCGCCGCACCTCCGCCGCCCACCGCGCCGCGTAGCCGTCACCGCCGCGCCGGGCCCGCCGCAGAGCCGCCGCGAGGTCGTCGCCGTACTCCCGCGGCACCTCCTCGGAGAGCAGCGCGACGACCGGGGCCCCGTCCCCGCCCGTGTCCAGCAGCGCCCGCCCCAGCCGCGGGTGCAGCCCCAGCCGGGCCAGCCGCGCACCGGTCCGCGTGGCGCGGCCGGCGCCGTCCACCGCGCCCACCGCGGTCAGCGCGGAGCGCGCCGCCGCCATCGCCCCGGCCGGCGGCGGATCCAGCAGCGCCAGCCCGGAGGCGTCCGGATCGCCCCAGCAGGCCGTCTGGAGGGCGAACGCGGTCAGGTCGGCCACCTTGATCTCCGGCGCCGGGAAAGCCGGCAGCCGGCCGTCCTCCGCCTCGGCCCAGCACCGGTACACCGTGCCCGGCGCCTCCCGCCCGGCCCGTCCCGCCCGCTGCCGGCCGGCCGCCCGCGACGCCCGTACGGTGGTCAGCCCGCTCAGGCCGCGCGCGTGGTCCACCCGCGGCTCCCGCGCCAGCCCGGAGTCCACCACCACCCGCACCCCGGGCACCGTCAGCGACGACTCCGCCACGGACGTCGCCAGCACCACCCGGCGCCCCCGGCCGGCCGTCAGCACCGCCTCCTGCACCGCGGCCGGCGCCCGCCCGTGCACCTGGAGCACCTCGATGCCGTCCGGTTCCCCCAGCAGGCCCGCCACCCGCGCGATCTCACCCACGCCGGGCAGGAAACACAGCACGTCCCCGTCCCGCTCGGCCAGCGCCCGCCGCACCACCGACGCCACATGGGCCGTCAGCGCCGGATCCACCCGCATCCCGTGCGGCGGCCGTACCGGACGGACCGGCGGCGCCCACACCACCTCCACCGGGTGCGCCACACCCGCCGCCTCGACCACCGGCGCCCCGCCGAGCAGCCGCGCCCACCCCTCGGCGTCCGTGGTCGCCGACGCGGCCACCAGCCGCAGCTCCGGCCGCAGCGTCTGCCGGACGTCCCACAGGAACGCGGCCGCCGTGTCGGCGTCCAGGTGCCGCTCGTGGCACTCGTCCAGCACGACCACGTCCACCCCGGGCAGCTCCTGGTCCCGCTGGAGCCGCTGGAGCAGGACACCGGTCGTCACCACCTCCACGCGCGTGTGCCGGCCCACGGCCCGCTCGCCGCGCACCGTGAAACCGACGTTCCCGCCCGGCCGCTCGCGCAGCAGCCACGCCATCCGCCGGGCCGCCGCGCGCACCGCGATCCGCCGCGGCTCGGCCACCACGACCCGCCGCGCGGGACCGCCCCCGACCAGCCCCGCCAGCACGAGCGGCACCAGCGTCGTCTTGCCGGTGCCGGGCGGCGCCACGAGGACGGCGGTCCCCCCGTGCTCCAGCGCGTCGGTCAGGGCGGGCAGGGCGGAGCGCACGGGCAGCGCGTCCAGGGCGTCGTCACGGATCACGCCCCCAGTGTCGTACGACGCGAAAACGTATCCCCACGCGCGCGTGCGCCTCCGCGGAGCGTCCACGCGCGCGTGGAGCGCAGCCGAGGGGTCCGGCCGGCTCAGTCCCGCTCGCACACGAAGATCGCCGTGCCCGGGATCAGGTTCCCGCGCAGCGGTGACCAGCCGCCCCACTCCGTGGTGTTCCATCCCGGCCACTCCGGCTCCACCAGGTCCACCAGGCGGAAACCGGACGCCACGACGTCCCGCACCCGGTCGCCCAGTGTCCGGTGGTGCTCCACGTACACCGCCCGGCCCTGCTCGTCCTGCTCCACGTAGGGCGTGCGGTCGAAATAGGACGCGGACACCGACAGGCCCTCGGGACCCGGCTCGTCCGGGAACGCCCAGCGGATCGGATGCGTCACCGAGAACACGAACCGCCCGCCCGGCCGCAGCACCCGGCGCACCTCGCGCAGCACCAGCCGCGGGTCGGCCACGAACGGCAGCGCCCCGTACGCGGAGCACGCCAGGTCGAAGGCGCCGTCCGCGAAGGGCAGCGCGCCGGCGTCGGCGCAGACCAGCGGGAAGGACCCGCCGATCCGCAGGGCGTGCTGGAGCTGGCGGTGCGAGAGGTCCAGGGCCACCGGCCGCGCCCCCTGGGCGGCCAGCCAGCGCGCGCACTGGGCCGCGCCCGCGCCGATCTCCAGGACCTCCCTGCCCTTCAGCTCCCCGGGCGGGCCCAGCAGCCCGGCCTCCGCCTCGTCCAGGCCCTCCGGACCCCAGACGAAGCGGTCGTCGCCGAGGAACGCGCCGTGTTCGGTCTGGTACTCGTCGGCGTTGCGGTCCCACCAGCTCCGGCTGGCCCGCGTGCTCTCCGTGACGTCCGCGTCACGCCGGGTCGCCTCCGCCTCGGACTCCCCGGACGGCTGCGGATCGTACGTTTCCGGCTCTTGGATGATCGGCTCCCTCGTCGTACTCTTCCGTCCAACCCGCCGAGGGGCCCGAACAGAGGGGATCCTCACGGGCTCGCGCGGGCTGCCGGACCCTTTCTTCCGCCGGAAACACGGCGATCCGCCCCAGGTGGGCGCCTTCGCGCATTGACCCTGTCCGGCTGCCCCCGTATGCTACAAGTTGCGCTGCGGGCCTGCGCTCCTCAGACGTAGCAGGCTGCGCTCGCATCTGTTGTATGTCCCCTCGGTTGTCGAGGCGCCACCGGGCATCCGGTGCTCAAGTGGCGCTTCCTTGGCTGTCCGGCTTCTGCAGAGCGAAACGGGCTCCCGGCGTAAGCAGTACCTACGACTTCAATGTCCGTACCGGAGCCCTTTCCCACATGACGAGCAGCACCGAGACCACCGCCACCACCCCGCAGGTAGCGGTCAACGACATCGGTAACGAGGAAGCCTTCCTCGCGGCGATCGACGAGACGATCAAGTACTTCAACGACGGCGACATCGTCGACGGCGTCATCGTGAAGGTCGACCGGGACGAGGTCCTGCTCGACATCGGTTACAAGACCGAAGGTGTCATCCCGAGCCGCGAGCTCTCGATCAAGCACGACGTCGACCCGAACGAGGTCGTGGCGGTCGGCGACGAGATCGAGGCCCTTGTTCTCCAGAAGGAGGACAAGGAAGGCCGCCTGATCCTCTCGAAGAAGCGCGCCCAGTACGAGCGTGCCTGGGGCACGATCGAGAAGATCAAGGAAGAGGACGGCATCGTCACCGGTACCGTCATCGAGGTCGTCAAGGGTGGTCTCATCCTCGACATCGGCCTCCGTGGCTTCCTGCCGGCCTCCCTCGTGGAGATGCGCCGCGTCCGCGACCTCCAGCCCTACGTGGGCAAGGAGCTCGAGGCCAAGATCATCGAGCTGGACAAGAACCGCAACAACGTGGTCCTGTCCCGCCGTGCCTGGCTGGAGCAGACCCAGTCCGAGGTCCGCCAGACGTTCCTCACGACCCTCCAGAAGGGTCAGGTCCGTTCCGGCGTCGTCTCCTCGATCGTCAACTTCGGTGCCTTCGTGGACCTGGGTGGCGTCGACGGTCTGGTCCACGTCTCCGAGCTGTCCTGGAAGCACATCGACCACCCCTCCGAGGTCGTCGAGGTCGGCCAGGAGGTCACGGTCGAGGTCCTCGACGTCGACATGGACCGCGAGCGCGTCTCCCTGTCGCTGAAGGCGACCCAGGAAGACCCGTGGCAGCAGTTCGCCCGCACCCACCAGATCGGCCAGGTCGTGCCCGGCAAGGTCACGAAGCTGGTTCCGTTCGGTGCGTTCGTCCGCGTGGACGAGGGCATCGAGGGTCTGGTCCACATCTCCGAGCTGGCCGAGCGCCACGTGGAGATCCCGGAGCAGGTCGTCCAGGTCAACGACGAGATCTTCGTCAAGGTCATCGACATCGACCTCGAGCGTCGCCGCATCAGCCTCTCGCTGAAGCAGGCCAACGAGGCCTTCGGTACCGACCCGTCGGTGGTCGAGTTCGACCCGACCCTGTACGGCATGGCCGCGTCCTACGACGACCAGGGCAACTACATCTACCCCGAGGGCTTCGACCCCGAGACCAACGACTGGCTCGAGGGCTACGAGAAGCAGCGCGAGGAGTGGGAGCGCCAGTACGCCGAGGCGCAGTCCCGCTTCGAGCAGCACCAGCAGCAGGTCATCAAGTCCCGCGAGGCCGACGCCGCTGCCGCGGCCGAGGGCGGCGAGGCCGCGGCTCCGGCCGCCTCCGGCGGTGGCGGTTCGTACTCCTCCGAGGGCGCGGACACCTCCGGTGCGCTGGCCTCGGACGAGGCGCTGGCGGCGCTGCGCGAGAAGCTGGCCGGCGGCCAGAGCTGAACGCAGCCGCTGGGGCTTAGCCGATAGCAGGCCGAGGGGCCGCACCTTCCCGGGTGCGGCCCCTCGGGCGTGTCCGGACGTCCCGCGGCAGGCGCGGTCCCGCGCCCCTCAGGACGTCACCGGGATGTTGGTCAGGCCCTTGCCGCCCGTCACCGTGTTCGTGCCGTAGACCGTCGTCCGGCAGTTCGCGCCGGCGTTGGTGACGTCGATCGCCAGCCGGGTGGAGCCGGTCGCGCCCGTCAGGTCCGACCTGTTGCCCTCGAAGACCGTGCCGCAGCCCCAGCCGGGCTGCTGGGTGTGGGTCTGGTAGCCGTCGTTGCCGGTACGGGTGCCGGTGTTGTCCTGGACGAGGACGTCGTTGCCCTTCACGTCCACCCAGGAGTCGTCGTAGTTCGCGCCGGTCAGACCACTGCCGTCGAAGGTGTTGCCGATGATCTGCGCGCCGGTCGTGCCCTCCTTGATATCGACGTTCTCGCCGCCCACGTCCGGGCCGATCGTGTTGTCCAGGATCCGGATGCGGTCGCTGTGGTCGGACAGCGTGTTCGCGGTGCCCACGTACACGCCCTCGCCCATGCCCCTGCCGTCGTTCCCGGTGTCGTAGATCCTGGAGTTCCTGAGCACGCCGTCCGTGCTGGAGGCGCGGAAGTGCACGCCCTCCATGTCCAGGCCGTGCACCGTGACCCCGTCCACGACGACACCCTGCGCCGCGTCGATCATGATGCCCTTCTGGCCGCCGGTCACGGTCAGGCCGCTGACCGTCCAGTACGAGGCGCCGTTCAGGTGCAGCCCGTAGCCGCCGCCCGCGGTGAGCACCGCCCCGGGGGAGCCGGTCAGGGTGATGCGGGCCGCCGCCGTGGCCGGCACGGTCGCCTTGAAGTTGCCGGAGTAGGTGCCGTCCGCCAGGTGGATGGTGTCGCCGGGCCGGGCGGCGCCGAGCGCGGTCTTCAGCTGGGCGGCGGTCGTGACCTCGACGGTGGCGGCGCAGGCCGGACCGCCGGCCAGGAGCAGACCGCCGGCGGCGAGGCTCGTGGCGAGCAGGGAGGTGAGGGGCGTGCGCAGACCCATGAGTGCTCTCCTGTCGTACCGGTACGTGAACGGGCAACGCCGACGTGAACGCGGATGGCCGTGAAGGTACGGACCAGGTGACGAGGCGTCAAGGTGTCCCGCAGGAGATCGCGGACCGGCGGCGTGTCGCGGGAATGTCCCTGTTCCGGGGCGCGTTGTCGAGGTGGAACACGAGGAGGAGCGGTCACAGTGCTTGATCCGCAGGGTTTGTACGCATGGGAGCCGAAGGGCCTCGCCGTGGTGGACATGGCGCTCGCCCAGGAATCGGCCGGCCTTGTCATGCTCTACCACTTCGACGGATACATCGACGCGGGCGAGACCGGCGACCAGATCGTCGACCGGCTGCTCGACTCACTGCCTCACCAGCTCGTGGCGCGATTCGACCACGACCGGCTCGTGGACTACCGGGCCCGCCGCCCCCTGCTGACCTTCCAGCGGGACCGCTGGACGGACTACGAGACGCCGGCCATCGAGGTGCACCTCGTCCAGGACACCACCGGCGCCCCGTTCCTGCTGCTGTCCGGGCCCGAGCCGGACGTCGAGTGGGAGCGTTTCGCGGCCGCGGTGCGGCAGATCGTGGAACGGCTCGGCGTGCGGCTGTCCGTGAACTTCCACGGCATCCCCATGGGCGTCCCGCACACCCGCCCGGTGGGCCTGACGCCGCACGGCAACCGTACCGACCTCGTTCCCGGCCACCGCAGCCCCTTCGAGGAGGCCCAGGTGCCCGGCAGCGCGGAGGCCCTCGTCGAGTACCGCCTCATGGAGGCCGGACACGACGTCCTCGGCGTCGCGGCGCACGTCCCGCACTACATCGCCCGTTCGCCGTACCCGGACGCCGCCCTGACCGTCCTGGAGGCCGTCACGGCCGCCACCGGCCTGGTGCTGCCCGGCGTCGCCCACGCGCTGCGCACGGACGCGCACCGCACGCAGACCGAGATCGACCGGCAGATCCGCGAGGGCGACGAGGAGCTGACCGCACTCGTCCAGGGCCTCGAGCACCAGTACGACGCCGCCGCCGGCGCCGAGACCCGGGGCAACATGCTGGCCGAGCCGGTGGAGATCCCGTCCGCCGACGAGATCGGGCAGGAGTTCGAGCGGTTCCTCGCGGAACGGGAGGGCGAGGGCTGACGCGCCCGGCACCCGCCGTACCGGTACGGAGCCGCCCGGCGCCTGCCGTACCGGCCCGGCGCCGGAGCGTCTAGGCTGCCGCCCATGCTGACAGTGGGCCTGACCGGCGGAATCGGCGCCGGCAAGAGCGAGGTGTCACGGCTGCTCGTGGAGCACGGGGCCGTACTGATCGACTCGGACCGCATCGCGCGGGAGGTCGTCGCGCCCGGCACACCCGGCCTCGCGGCCGTGGCCGACGCCTTCGGCACGGACATCCTCGCCGCCGACGGCAGCCTGGACCGGCCCCGGCTCGGCTCCCTCGTCTTCGCCGACCCCGGGAAACTGGCCGTGCTCAACTCGATCGTGCACCCCCTGGTGCGCGACCGCTCCCGGGAACTGCAGAGCGCCGCGGCCGAGGACGCCGTCGTGGTCAACGACGTCCCCCTGCTCACGGAGAACGGCCTCGCACCGCTCTACGACATCGTGATCGTCGTGGACGCGAGCCCCGAGACCCAGCTGGACCGGCTGGTACGGCTGCGCGGGATGACCGAGGAGGACGCCCGCGCGCGGATGGCCGCCCAGGCGACGCGCGAGCAGCGCCGGCAGATCGCGGACGTGGTCATCGACAACGACGTGCCCCTGGACGCGCTGCGAAAGCGCGTCGCCGAGGTGTGGGACGACCTCGCCCGCCGGGCCCGCCAGGGCACCACCGGCGCGGAATAGCCCGCCGGCCGGAGGCGTTGAAGTTCTGGAGCAAGGGAAGGACTCAGCCGTGCCCGACACCAGCGCCGGACGTACTCCGGAGACGCATGTCATCGACTTCCGTGCCGCCGAGCAACTGCTCAACGCACGGGACCCCCGGGGCGCGGTGAAGCTGCTCGACTCCGTCATCGCCGCGCACCCCGAGAACACCGCCGCCCGGCTGCTGCGCGCGCGTGCCTTCTTCGCCGCGGCGCAACTGCGACCGGCCGAGCTGGAGTTCACCATCGTGCTGGAGCGCGAACCGGACAACGCGTTCGCGCACTTCGCCCTGGCCCGCACCTACGAGCGCCAGGGCCGTCCCGACCAGGCCAAGCGCCACTTCCGGCTGGCCGCCGCGCTCGACCCCAACCCGCAGTACCTGAAGGCCGCCCGCTTCGACGACTGACGGCGGGGCGCGCACCGACGGTGCGACGTGCGTGAGCGACGCGGGTGGCGGGAGACGCCCCGCTACGGGTGGCGGTGCGGTGGCGGCCAGGGAGGCGGTCCGCCCGGCCGGCGGGGCCTCGGCGGGGAACCGGGCGGCCTGTCCCCGGACGGCCCGTTCGGCGGCGGGGGGTACGGCGGTCCGTCCCGTGGGGACGGGTACGGTGGTCCGTTTCGCGGGGGCCGGTACGGTGGTCCGCTCCGCGGGGGCGGGTACGGCGGGATGTCCCGGCCCGGCTGGTAGTGCGGGCCCTGCCGGATGTGCCGGACGATGAACACCAGGTCCACGGTGACCACCAGCCACAGCACCCCGCACGCCGCCGCCCAGCCCGGACGCCCGGCCAGCGCGAAGGCCACCGTGCCGAGGACCGCCCAGACCAGTCCCCACACGCTCAGCCAGAACCGCGCCCGCAGGGAACTGCGCGCGGTCGCCGGTTCACTGCCCGTACGCATCGGCTCATCGCTCCTGTCCACAACGTACTCTTCGGCGACGAATCGGATCAATCGGGCGACACCTGCTTAATCTGGCCCGGCCCGGACCGCCGAGTGACTCGAACGGGTGAACCGCGGCGAGAGGGGAACGGGCGTGCGGACGCGGGCCGTTGTCCGGGCATGAGGATCGAGACGCGTGAGGGATACGAGGGCACGGGGCCGGGACCCGTCACCCCGGACGGCTGCGCGGTCGAGCTGTACGCACGGCTGCCGGTGGGCGACGAGCCGGACATCATCGCCGCGGCGGTGCCGGCCGGGGCGCACATCCTGGAGCTGGGCAGCGGAGTGGGCCGGGTGACCCACCCGCTCCTGGAGCGCGGCTTCACGGTGACGGCGGTGGACGAGTCCGCCGACATGCTGGCCCGGATCCGCGGAACACGCACGATACGCCGTCCGATCGAGCGCCTCGACCTGGGCGAGCGGTTCGACGTGGTGATGCTCGCGTCCTTCCTGGTGCACGCCGGTGACGAGGAGGTGCGCAGGGGCCTGCTGCGCACCTGCGCCCGGCACGTGGCGCCGGGCGGCTGCGTGCTGATCCAGCGGGAGGGCGCGAACTACCACACCGACGTGCCCAGGGAGCGGGTCGACCCGAGGGGCTTCACCGTCCGGATCGTGTCCGTGGAGCCGGCGGGGGACGGGGTGAACTCGGTCCACGCGGAGTATCTGTTCCCGGACGCGGTGTGGACCCAGACGTTCCTGTCCCGGCCGCTGACGAAGGAGCGGTTCGAGTCGGCGCTGGCGGAGGCAGGACTGAAGACGGACGCCTATCTGACACCGGACGGTATATGGGTCAGGGCCGTACCCGTCGCGTGACGGGCGCCGGGCCGCCGGACCTCCCGCACGAGCGATTCCGCGGCGACGGCCGATGAGTTCCCGGCGCGCGACCGGTCTACCCAGGCGAAAGCAACCGGCACGTCCACCAGGAGACCTCCATGTCCGAGACCACCGCTGCCGCCGGCTCCACGACACCCGCGGCCTCCGCCGGCCCCCGCCCGGCCCGGACGCGCGCCGCCCTGGTCACGCTGCGGGCCGTGCAGGTGCTGCTCGCCCTGTTCTTCGGCGTCGCCAGCGCCCTGCCCAAGCTGATAGCGCACCCGACCGCCGTCGAGTCCTTCGACAGGATCGGCTGGGGCAGCGGGGGCATGTACCTCATCGGCGCGCTGGAACTCGCCGGGGCGGTCGCACTGTTGGTGCCGGTGCTCCAGTCCCTGGCGGCGGTCGCCCTCGGCGCGCTCATGGTGGGAGCGTTCATTGTCCAGCTCACCGTGTTCGACGGCCAGAACGCGGCGACCCCGCTGATCCTGATAGCGCCCCTCGCCCTGATCGCCTGGACCCGCCGCGCCCACACCAGGGACCTGCCGCGGCTGCTGAACCGGCGGTGACACCCTCACCGGGGGCGTCATGTGGCCGTCGCTGTGCACTTGCCTGGCGGTAGAGGGGTACGGAGCCGCCGGCCTGCTGGCCTGCCTGGTCTCACGGGCGGGCGTGGGAGCACGGTCTCGTTGGCCGTTGGCCGTTGGCCGTTGGCCGGGCGCGGGTCGTTGGGTGCACGGTCTGGTTGGCCGCGCGCAGGCACGGGGTTGTTCGGTGTCTCTCGCTTACCGCCCGCGCCGTCGCCCGCCGGTTCCGCCACGGTCACTGGTTCCGCCACGGTCATCGGCGCTGCCACGACCGCTGCCACGGCCTCGGTCGCCGGCACCGGCGCGGCCACTGCCACGGCCGCGGTCACCAGCGCCGCCACGGCCGTCCGATCCGCCACGGCCGCCGGAGGGCCCGGGGCCACCCGCGCCGCTGACGCCGCCGGCCGCGGCGAGACCGGCGAAACCGCCGGGGGCGCCGGCGCTGAGGCTGCGGAGGCGTTCCAGCTCGCGGCGGTCCCGCTTGGTCGGGCGGCCGGTGCCCCGGTCGCGGAGGCCGGCGGGGGCGACGGCCTCGCGGGGCGGGGGCGGAGGGGAGTTGTCGATGTAGCACTGCGCGGCCACGGGCGCCCCGACCCGCTTGCGGATCAGGCGCTTGACGATCACGATCCGCTCGCGGCCCTCGTGCCGCAGCCGTACCTCGTCGCCGACGCGCACGGAGTAGGCGGCCTTCACCCGCTCGCCGTTCACGTGCACGTGCCCGCCCCGGCAGGCGGTGGAGCCGAGGGAGCGCGTCTTGATCAGCCGGACGGCCCAGATCCAGCTGTCGATACGGACGGTCTCGCCCTTGCCGGGCCCGGCGGCCTCGGCGGCGGCCACCGCGGCGGCGACCTTGGGGTCGAGCGGCTGCCGGGCGGGGGCGGCTCCCTCCACGGGGGGCGGGCCCTCGGTGGGGGCCGGCCCTTCGGTGGGAGGCAGGCCCTCGGTCGGGGGCGGGCCCTCGGCGGGGGAGGGGCCCGTGCCGTCCGGCAGGCCGGTCACGTCGGCGGTCCCACGGTCCACGTTCTCGTCCGCATCCTCGGAAGCCATGCCCCGACCTTAACGCCCTGGCGCCGCTGAGCCGGAAGCGTTTTCGCGGCTCCGGGCCGGGCGGGGCACCCCGCTTCCTTCCGGCCGCGTGACCCGGGCGGGCCGGGGCATACGGTGACGGTATGGACGACAGCAGCGCCCTCGCCCAGCTTGACCGGCGCGTCTCCGGCTGCCGGGCCTGCCCCCGGCTGGTCGAGTGGCGTGAGGAGGTGGCCCGTACGAAACGGGCCGCGTTCGCCGACTGGACGTACTGGGGGCGGCCGGTCCCCGGGTTCGGCCCCGCCGACGCCCGGCTGGCGATCATCGGTCTGGCCCCGGCCGCGCACGGCGGCAACCGCACCGGCCGCATGTTCACCGGTGACCGCTCGGGAGACGTGCTCTACCAGGCGCTGTACGACGTGGGGCTCGCCTCCCAGCCCACCTCCGTCAGCGCCGACGACGGTCTGGAGCTGTACGGCGTGCGGGTCACGGCACCCGTGCACTGCGCCCCGCCCGCCAACAAGCCGACCCCCGGCGAGCGCGACACCTGCCGCCCCTGGCTGGTGCAGGAACTGGGGCTGCTGCGACCGACGCTGAAGGCCGCGGTCGTCCTCGGCGCCTTCGGCTGGCAGGCCGCGCTGCCCGCGTTCGCCGAGGCGGGCTGGACCGTGCCCCGGCCCCGCCCGGCCTTCGCCCACGGCGCCTGGGTCGCGCTGGACGGCCTGGACCTCTTCGGCTGCTTCCACGTCAGCCAGCGCAACACCTTCACCGGCAAACTCACCACCGGCATGCTGCGCGAGGTCCTGACCACGGCGGCGGAGGCGGCCGGACTGCCGTACCGGCCGGGGTGACGGAGCCAGGGCCGCGTCTCACGCCGGCTCCCCCGGTTTCCGTCCACGGGCGCCAGACGCCTGCCCCGCTTCCGCTTCAGGGGCGCCAGACGTAGCGGACGTCCGGTTCGCGTTCCTCGTTGCGGCTGCCGTCGGTGCGCTCCACGGCGGTGAAGCCGTGCCGTTCGTAGAAGCGGTGGGCGGGCTCGTTCACCTGGAAGGTCCACAGGAACAGCCCGTCCGGGCTGCGCTCCTTGGCCAGTGCGACGAGCCGGTCCCCGATGCCCCGCCCGCGCCACCCGGGGTCCAGGTACAACTGGTCGAGCGACTCGCCGTCCAGCACCATCATGCCGACGATCCCGGCCCCGGCCGTCTCCGCCACCCAGGTGTCCAGCGCGGGCACCACGACGTCCCGGAACCAGCCGCGTACGGCGTCGTCGCCGTGCGGCCGGACGACCGTCGGCAGCGCGGCGCCGAAGGACCGCAGATAGACGTCGGCGACGGCGCGCGCGTCGGCGGCCCCGGCGGGGCGCAGCACGACCGGGTCCGGCACCGGGGCCGGACGGCCGGAGGGACGGGAGCGGGGGCGGGTCACGCGCCGGATCACGGAAGCGGCTCCTACGAGGATCGGCGGACAGTGGTCCCGCCAGGCGAACAGTCTTCCGATGATCGGACCTCACGGTCCCGGGCGCATCCGAAATACCGGCGCCCGAAGCCGGCGGGACCCGCGCCGGGGCATTGCGTTCATAAAGAAAACAGCCGGACCGGCAGCTTTCACACGGGCGAAACGTGAGCGTTCCGTTTGCGGAGGGAACGCGATCTACCGTAGGAGCACACCCACCGGCCACCGTCGTCCGAAGGCTCACCCCGCCCTCGTCCCGAACAGGAGCCCCGTGACCCGGCCCGCCGTACCCCTCTGGCTCGCCCACGCCTTCCGTGCCCAGCGCGGCCCCGTGCCCTGGAGCGCGGTGTGCCGGGGCGCGCTCGCCGCCGGGCCGTCGCTGCTCGCCGGGATGGCCCTCGGCCGGACGGCCGCCGGGGTGCTCGCCGCCATCGGCGCGATGCTGGCCGGCATCAACGACCGGCCGGGCAGCCGCCGGGCCTCGGTACGACGGCTCGGGGTGCCCGCGCCGGCCGGGGCGCTGGGGCTGCTCGCCGGCACCTGTGCCGGACAGGAGCTGTCCGCCGTACCGCTGACCCTGGTGCTCGCCGCGCTGGGCCTGGCCGCCGGGGCCGTCAGCGCGATCGGGCCCGTCGCCTCCGCCGCCGGCACCCAGCTCCTCGTCGCCGCGGCCGTCGGCGCCGGGATGCCGGCGGCCGAGCCCGGCTGGCAGCGGGCCCTGGCCTTCCTCGCCGGCGCCGGCTGGCTGCTCGTCCTGCGGCTGGTGCTGCCCACGCCCGGCTCGCTCGCCGGTGACGTCCGGTACGACGCGGAGCGCAACGCGGTCGCCGACGTGTACGACGCCATCGCCGCGCTCGTCGAGGCGGCGGGCGGGGAGCGGGCCACGGCCCGGCGGGCGGCGCTGACCGCCGCGCTCGACCACGCCCAGGACGCCCTCGCCGGGCCCCGGCTGCGCCGGTACGCCGGGTCCGCCGCCGAACGCCGGCTGCACGCGCGGTTCGCCGCGGCCCTGCCCCTCGCCGAGGCCGCCACCGCCCTGTACTGGACCGGCGAGCCCCTGCCGGCGCGGGCCGCGGAAGGCGCCCGGCGGCTCGCCGTGGCCGTCCGCCACAACGCCCGCACCGGCCCGCTGCCCGCCCCGCACCTCCCGCCCACCCGGCTGCGCTCTGGTGAAGCAGCGCTGGTGGGAGCCCCGGCGCTGCCCGCTCTGCGTGCCCTGGACGACGCCCTGCTGCGCGCCGCCGAGGCCTTCGACAGCGGCGAGGGCGCGCACCGCGGGCTGCTCGGCCGGCGACGGGGCGTGCGGCAGGCGCTGCGGGTGGCGCTCGGTGCCGGCGGGCGCGAGTACGGCCTGCGCGTCGCCCTCTGCTTCGGCGCCAGCGCCGCCATCGCCCAGGCCCTGCACCACACCCGCTGGTACGGGCCGCACGCGCACTGGTACTGGCTGCCCGCCACGGCCGTCTTCCTCGTCAAACCCGATCTCGGTCCGCTGGCCTCGCGGGTGCTGTGCCGGGCCGCCGGTACGGTGCTCGGCGCCCTGGTGTTCGCCGGCCTCGCCGCGCTGCTGCCCCGCCCGGCGGGCCTGATCGCGCTGGTGGCGCTCTGCGGCGCACTGATACCGGTCGCCACCCGGCACTTCGCGGCGCTCACCGCCGTCGCCACCGTCCTCGTGCTCGCCCTGGTCATGGCCGGCGGCGAACCGCAGGCGTCGGTCAGCCGGATCGGCGAGACCCTGCTGGCCTGCGCGCTCGTCCTGGTCGTGGGGCACCTGCCGATGCCGGGGGCACGGGGCGGCGGCGTACGGGACCGGCTCACGACGGCCGGCGGCGCCGCGCACGACTACCTCCGGCACGTCCTCGACGGGCCCGGAGACGGGCTCGCCGCCGGTCCCGGGGACCGCGCCGAGCGGTGGGCGCTGCGCCGCGAGGCCTACCGCACCCTCGCCGAGGCCCGCGCGGCCATCGCGCTCGCCGCCGCCGAGCTGCCCGCCCTGGCCCGGCACACCGAGGGCACGGACGCCGTCGCCGAGGCGCTGGAACGGCTCGTGGACACCACCACGGCCTGCGCCGTGCACCTCGACGACACCGGACGGCTCACCTCCCGGCACGTCCGCCGGCTGCGGGAGGCGCTGGCGGAGCTGGAGCGGCGGGGCGTACCGGGCGTGCGGGACGTACGGGTGCCGGCGTCCTCCGCCGCGTAACCGCACCGCCCGCCGTACGACGAAAGCGCCCAGCGATGGGCTCCGCCGAGACTGGCCGGAAAACCCACCCTGCCCGGCGATGAGTTCCGCGCCCGCCGACGGTCACTCCCCGAAACGCACCGTCGGACAGGAGGGCTCATGTCGTTTCCGGAGATCGTCTCGCGCGAGCAGTGGCGCGCGGCGCGCGAGGAGCTGCTGCGCAAGGAGGAGGCGGTCAGGCGGGCGCGCGAGATCCTGGCCGCCGAGCGCAGGCGGCTGCCCATGGTCGAGGTCGACCCGGGTTACGTCTTCGAGGGCGGTGACGGCAAGGCCACCCTGCTCGACCTCTTCGAGGGCCGGACCCAGCTCGTCGTCCACCACTTCATGTTCGCGCCGGAGTGGCGGACCGGCTGCCCATGCTGCGCGGCCTTCCTGGACCAGGTCGGCCACCTCGCCCATCTGCGTGCCCGCGACACCTCCTTCGCGGCCGTCTCCCGGGCGCCGTTCACCCGCATCCTGCCGTTCAAGGCGCGGATGGGCTGGGCGGTGCCCTGGTACTCCTCGTCGCACAGCGACTTCAACCGCGACTTCCAGGCCACCGTCGCGGCGGACGGCGGCCTGGCCGACCGCCCGGGCCTCAGCTGCTTCCTGCGCGACCACGACCGCGTCTTCCACACCTACTCGCTGTACGACGACGGGCTGGACGCCCTGGGCACCACGGCGGCCCTGCTCGACCTGACCGCCCTCGGCCCCCACCCGGCCGGCAGCGACCGGCTCCGGCTGCACGACGAGTACGACTACTGACCCGACGCGCGGGACGCGGGACACCGCGCCGCGGGACGCGGGACACGGGCGTACGACTCATGACAGCGCGCGTACGACCGGTGACACGGAAGGTGCTGTTCGTGTCACCAAGTGAACGGACTCTCACGGTCCGCGCCGAACCGGCGCCGGCATGGTCTCAGTACGGTCACCGAGCGGGCCGTTCCCGCTCTCCAGGGCGTTAACTCCTACGAGTTAAGACTTCTGGAGGTGCGAGATGGTGAACGGGCGAACAGTGCTCGAACGCTTTTCCGCCGGTGGTCCGCGAGGCTCCTGGCCCGCGGAGGAGTTCGCGCACGCGCGGCGTCAGGAAGGACTGCCCGCCGAGGTCGTCATGGACCTCGCGACGGACACGTTCCTGGTGATCGTCCGCGGCCGGACGGCCGAGTGAGCCGCGCCCGGGCCGCCGCCGGCGCGCTGTCGCCGGCCGCACCCGACAAGGCCCCCGCCTCCGTGTCACACCGGGTCGTGCCGCGCCGCCGCTACGCCGGTACGGCCCGCGACCAGTCCGGAGCCGTGCCCGTCACCCGGCACAGGGCCAGGTAGAGCGGGATGGGCGGGGTGTAGGGGACCGGGTCCGCCGGGCGGTGGATGAGCCGGGCGGTGCCGGAGACCGGCGCGCCCACCGCGTAGCGGGCCGGGGCCGGCCAGGGCAGGGCGTAGTCGGAGTCCGACGGGACGATCCACCACCAGTGCGAGCCGTCGGCGTACACGCATCCCACCCGCGGCAGCCAGGGGAGGACGAGCGGACCGAGGCGGTCCGGCACGGCCACCGCGTCGCAGCCGAGCGGAGTGGTCATGCCGTCCGGCAGGGACAGCCGGGGGCCCGGGTCCGGGGCCGGCCGCCTGCGTTGGAGACGGACGAGCGTGTTCAGCCCGAGGGTGATCTCCTGACCTGCGCCGCCGCCCCCGGAGCGCCGCGCACCGCCGCTCCCCGGAACGCTGCCCCCTGACGTGCCGGGGCCCGTCACCGGCGGTCTCCGGGATGACCCTGCTCGGGCTGTCGTCTGCTCGCCTCGGTCGGCTGGTCCTCGCCGGAGTCGTCCGGGCGGCCCGGCTTGGAGCGGGCGCCCCAGCCCAGGTCACCGCGCGGCTTGGCCGTGTCGTGGACGGTGTCGGCCCGGCGGGGCAACTCGGTCCGGTGAGGCAGTTCGGCCCAGACCATCAGTCCAGGGCCGTGCTCCTGGGCGCCCCAGGCCCGGCACAGCGCGTCGACGAGAAGCAACCCCCTCCCGTGCTCCTCGTCGGGTCGCTGCGGGGACGGGTGGGGCTCGCCAGGAGCACAGCCCTCGTCGCGTACGGCTATGCGCACCATGTCGTCGTGATCGTGCAGCTCGCACACCACCCGGCTGCTCGCCGTGTGCACGATCGCGTTGGTGACCAGCTCGGATATGACCAGGGCCGCGCTGTCACAGGTGTCCGCGCAGACCGACCAGCCGGAGAGCCGGGCCTGCGTCAGCCGTCTCGCCCGGGCCACGGAACCCGGATGCGCGGCCAGCTCGAACCGGAATCTGCGCCCGGCCGTGCCTGCGTGGAGAGGCGCACCCTCCAGCGGGTGAGCGGCGGCTCGCGCGGGGAAACCCCCACCGGCGCCGGGACCGCGACGGTCTGCGGCGGCGTCTGTTCCTAAAGGCGCGGACGGAATCACGCATGCCACTATCGTCCTGCCACGGACACTTGGCAAGAGTCACTCTGAAAATTGCAGAGTGCTGTATGACTCGGTGAGGGGCCGTGGCAGACTGCTCGCAACAGCACCTCGCGCGGCGCCAATTGAAGTCGTCGGAGATCCGGCCCGATCCCCCGAACGCACTTTCGAATGGCGCCGCAGGGCTGTCAGGAACGTTCCGTGGAGGCTTTCGGTGGAGGTGGCAGCGTGAGCGAGCCGCGGTCCGCGCCGACGGTGGGCCAGGTGGTCCTCGGCCGGCGCCTGCAGGACCTGCGGGAACGCGCCGGGCTCAAGCGCGAGGAGGCGGCCCGCGTCCTCCGCGTCGCCCCCGCCACCGTCCGCCGCATGGAGACGGCGGAGGTCTCCCTCAAGATCCCGTACGTGCAGCTCCTGCTGAAGGCCTACGGCGTCCCCGACGACGAGGCCGAGGTCTTCGTCCAGCTCGCCGAGGAGGCGAACCGGCCCGGCTGGTGGCAGCGGTTCCACGACATCCTGCCGGGCTGGTTCTCGATGTACGTCAGCCTGGAGGGCGCGGCCGGCCTCATCCGTTCCTACGACCCGCACTTCGTCCCCGGCCTGCTGCAGACCGAGGACTACGCGCGCGCGGTGCTGAAGTCCGGTGCCATCGGGCAGACGAGCCCGGACGACATCGAGCGCCATGTCGCCCTGCGCATGCAGCGTCAGCAACTGCTCACCCGTCCCGACCCGCCCCGCTTCTGGGCGGTGATGGACGAGACCGCGCTGCGCCGCCCGGCGGGTGGTCCGGAGGTGATGCGCGCGCAGATCGACAAGTTGCTTGAGGCCACGAAGCTGCCCCATGTGACGCTCCAGGTCGCCCCGTT
Source organism: Streptomyces sp. NPDC017095 (assembly GCF_044332325.1). Lineage (NCBI taxonomy): Bacteria > Bacillati > Actinomycetota > Actinomycetes > Kitasatosporales > Streptomycetaceae > Streptomyces > Streptomyces sp. NPDC017095. The sequence goes on along the minus strand of NZ_JBIROU010000025.1, from coordinate 46,799 downwards.
CGCCAACGGCCCGCACCCGGGGACGTACGGGCCCTTCGTGCTGTTCCGATTTGCCATGTCAGAACTGCCGGACATGGTCTACAGCGAGTACCTGACCGGCGCCGTCTATCTGGACGCGCGCACCGAGGTGGCGACACACCTGGAGGTCATGGACCGCATGGCGGCGCAAGCCGCTACGGCACAACGCACGAAGGAGATCCTCCGGGATCTCCGCAAGGAGCTGTGAATGGATCGCATCATGCCGCGCGGACGCGTCTACAACGGGATGCCCGCGCGGGAGTTGGGCAGCGAGGGCTGGCACAAGCCCTGGAGCGGCGGCAACGGCGGAAACTGCCTGGAAGCGATGAAGCTGGCCGACGGCCGGATCGCCGTACGCCAGTCGACCGATCCGGACGGGCCGGCGCTGATCTACACCATGGCCGAGATGACCGCGTTCATAGAGGGCGCCAAGGCGGGGGTGGCCGACTTCCTGGTGTCCTGAAACCCACCGGCGGCCCGGCCCGACGGCCGGTCGGCGGTTTTTTGCGTTCTGCCCCGCTTTCCCTGGTCTCCCCTCCCGGGAACTCCTCGGCCACCGCCCACCACGAGCCCGGGAGCCCCAGGCGAAGCCGACACCGCCGCCACGAAGCTCCTTCGCCCCCTCTCCGGTCGTCCTCGCTCCTCGCGCCGCTCCCTCTCAGACCGCCATCGGCCGGTCCGCGGGCCCGATCGGGGCCGGGAGCCGGGAACTGCCCGTCAGATAGCGGTCGACGGCCGCCGCGACCGCCCGGCCCTCCGCTATCGCCCACACGATCAGCGACTGCCCGCGCGCCGCGTCGCCCGCGGCGAACACCCCGGGAACGTTGGTCGCGAAACCGTCGTCCCGGGCGATCGTGCCCCGCGGCGTCAGCGCCAGCCCCAACTGCCCGATCAGTCCGTCCTCCTGGTCGGGCCCGGAGAAGCCGAGGGCGAGCAGCACCAGGCCGGCCGGGAGGTCCCGCCCGGTGCCCGGCACCGGCAGCCGCCGCTCGTCGACCTCCACCAGGTGCAGCGACCGCACATTGCCCCTCCCGTCTCCCGTGAAGCGGAGCGTGGACGCCGCGAACAGCCGCGCGTCCGCGTCCGCCGCCGGTGCCGTCCGCAGGTCCCGCGCCTCCTCGTGCGCGGCCGACAGCCGGTAGACCCTCGGATACGTCGGCCAGGGCTCGGTGTCCTCGTCGCGCTCGGCATCCGGCTGTGCGTAGATGTCCAGCTGGGTGACGGACGCGGCCCCCTCGCGCACCGCCGTGCCCAGACAGTCCGCCCCGGTGTCCCCGCCGCCGACGATCACCACATGCCGGCCCGCGGCCGACAGCGGCGAGACCTCCAGATCACCCTCACACACCCGATTGGCCAGCGGCAGATACTCCATCGCCTGGTGTATCCCGTTCAACGTCCGTCCCGGCACCGGAAGTTCCCGCCACGCCGTGGCGCCCGTCGCGATCACCACCGCGTCGTACCGGGTCCGCAGCTCGGCCGCCGGTACGTCCAGGCCGACCGCCGTCGAGGTGCGGAACCTCGTCCCCTCCGCCCGCATCTGCTCGATCCGCCGCTCCAGATGCCGCTTCTCCATCTTGAACGCGGGGATGCCGTACCGCATCAGCCCACCGGCCCGGTCGTCCTTCTCGTACACCGCGACCGTGTGCCCGGCCCGGGTCAGCTGCTGCGCCGCGGCCAGCCCGGTAGGCCCGGAGCCGATGACCGCGACCGTCTTCCCGGACAACCGCTCGGGCGGCCGGGCCTGGGTGAAGCCCTCCTCCCACGCCCGGTCGGCGATCGCGCACTCGACGTTCTTGATGGTGACGGCCGGCTGGTTGATCGCCAGCACACACCCCGCCTCGCACGGCGCCGGACACAAGCGGCCGGTGAACTCCGGGAAGTTGTTGGTCGCGTGCAGCCGGTCGCTCGCCGCCCTCCAGTCCTCCCGGGCCACCAGATCGTTCCACTCGGGGATGAGATTGCCCAGCGGACAGGCCTGGTGGCAGAACGGGACACCGCAGTCCATGCAGCGGTCGGCCTGCTTGCTGACGATGGGCAGTAGCGCTCCCGGGACGTACACCTCGTCCCAGTCCCTCGCCCGCTCCTCGACCGGCCGCCGCGGCCACTCCTGGCGCGGCGTGGTCATGAACCCCTTGGGATCGGCCATGGCGTCTTCCTCGCGTACGGGCACCGCCGGCGCCGCGTGTACGAAGGGCCGTGCGTCATCCTTGCGGCACCCTTCCGGCCACGATACGTCCCGGCCGCCGACCGCGCAGGCGGGAAACAGGCGCTTTCTGCCGGGGGCCACCGGCAGCCGGCCAGCCACACCCGGTCCGGTGTTCCTCCGGTCCGGCTCCGTCTCGATCCACGTCCTCGCCTCCACCTCCCGCCACGCCCACACCACACTCTCCCGTCCGGCACGATCCGGCGCCGTCCCCGCACCGCGGCGCACCACCTCGGCGGCTGGTCGTACGGCCCGTCCGCGTGCGGCGCACCCGCCACGACCACCGCAGTCCCGGCCGGCGCCCGGCCACACCGGGCCCGGCCGACACCCAGCCGCATCGCGCCCGGCCCGTACCGACGCGTGGCCCGCGCTCGACCGGTCCCGCCCGGCCGGACAACCGGTGCAAAGCCGGAGGATCACGGCCGTGAACGCCACCGCGAACCGCTCGTCCTCCGCCGCCCGCGCCGATCCGGCACCAGCGGCGACAGCGGACCGCGCCGACGGCGACAGCGGACCATGCCGGCAGCCGGCACACCGCCCACGCGTGTCGGCGACCGGACGAGGACGAGCCGCCCGGGCAGCGGGAAGCGGGGAGCGGGAGGCCGCGGGAACCTCCCTGCGCGGTACTGCTCCCGGCCGCCGTCCACGCCTCTTACCCCGCTTACCCACTCACTCCACGGTCTCCTCCCGGTAGTTGAACACCGCCACTCGGGTACGGTGCCGCACCGGCCGCTCGATCTCGTCCACCACCGCCACCGCCAGATCCGCGTACGACAGCCACGGCGCACGTCCGTCATCCGCAAGCCGTTCCCCGCCGACGCGATACCGCCCTGTCCGGGCACCACCGGGGTCGAGGAACCCGGGAGGCGTCAGCATCACCCAGTCGACGGGCCCGTCCCCGCGTTCCCGCAGCCGGTGCAGCCCGGCCGTGTGCGCCAGCGCGAACGGCCGGATCCCGGGCGGGAAGGCGAGCGGGTCGTCCATCACCGGCCGCCCGTCCGCCCCGAGCAGGTTGGCGGCCAGCCCCACCGCGACGAGCCGGTCCACACCGGCCGACGCGAGCCCGTCGAGCAGCGCGTCGGCCGCCTTCACGAAGAACTCGGGGTCCAGCGTGTCGAAGCCCTGCTCCGGCCCGCTGAACGGCGAGACGGCATGCACCGCCCCCGCGTGCCCGCCGACGACTCCCGCGACCAAGCCGGGGTCGGTGACATCACCCGCTACGACCGTGACGTCCTCAGCGTCGAGATCCGGATACCGCGCCGGATCCCGCACCACGGCCGTCACCGCGAAGCCCCGCGCCCGTGCCTCGGCCGTCACCGCCCGTCCGGCCCGGCCCCCGGCCCCGAAGACCACGATCCCGCTCATCCACAACCTCCCGTCTCCGCACGCCTGTTGGCGTCCGACCGGGACGTTAGGGGCCGCACCCCCGGTTACCGCAACGGAACCGGCGTTACCCTCGACGGATGACCGACGCGACGGACCGAGGCCGTTCCGCACCTATCGATCCCGACATGTTCCACCCCCTGTGTCCGTCCTCGGCCATGCCCTTCCGGGTCGGCGACAAATGGTCCGGCATGGTCATCCGCTGCCTCGAGCACGGGCCGCGCCGCTTCGGTGAACTACGGGTCCCGCTCAAGGCCGTCACACCCAAGGTCCTCAGCGCGACCCTGCGCGCGATGGAACGCGACGGCCTGGTGACCCGCACCGCCTACGACGAGAACCCGCCCCGCGTCGAGTACGCGCTCACCCCGCTCGGCCGTTCCCTGATCCCCCTCCTCGACGCGGCCCGCGTCTGGAGCGAGATCCATCTCCCCGCCCTGCTCGCGGCCCGGCGCGCGGCCGACGCCCGCGCCTGACCGTTCTCGCCGCCGCACCGGACCACCCGGCATCATGGGCCGTGTGCGACTGGAAGCGATCACCTGGGACCGGCTGGCCGAGCGACTCGCCGACCGGCTGTCCGACGCGGCGCCGGCCGACGCGGGGGCCTGGCCGCGTGTCGGCTTCGACGGTGCGCCGGCCGCTCGGCCCGGAGACCTCGCCACGCGGGTCGGGGAGGCGCTGCGGGTGCGCGGCCGGCCCTCGCTGGTCGTCGGCACCGAGGGTTTCCTGCGCCCGGCCTCGCTGCGCCTGGAACACGGGCGGCGGGACGCTGAGTCGTACTACAGCGGCTGGTTCGACACGGGCGCCCTGTGGCGGGAGGTCTTCGGCCCGCTCGATCCCGGCGGCAGTGGGCGGATCCTGCCCGACCTGTGGGATCCGGTCACCGACCGGGCCACCCGCAGCCCCTACGTCCCACTCCCGCCCGGCGGCATCCTGCTGCTCCACGGCCCCCTCCTGCTGCGTCACTGGTTCCCGTTCGATCTGACCGTGCACCTCCTCCTCTCCCCGGGCGCCCTGCGCCGCCGCACGCCCGAGGCCGACCACTGGACGCTGCCCGCCTTCGAACGCTACGAGGCCGAGACCGACCCGGCCGGGACGGCGGACGTCCTGGTCCGCGCCGACGACCCGCGCCACCCCGCCTGGACCGGCTGACCCGCGCCACCCCGCCTGGACCGGCTGACCCGCGCCATCCCGTCTGGGCCGGCTACCCGCGTCCACCGGCCGGGACCGGCCCGGCGGACCCCGCCGCCCGGCTCCGCCGTCCGCCGCACCGGCGCCCCGCGCAGCTCAGAGCCAGCCGTTGCGCCGGAAGCCCCGGTACAGCGTCAGACACGCCACCGCCATCACGACCATGACCAGCGGATACGAGAACCGCCAGTGCAGTTCCGGCATATGGCGGAAGTTCATGCCGTACACCCCGCACACCATCGTCGGCACGGCGATCACCGCGGCCCAGGCCGTGATCTTCCGCATGTCCTCGTTCTGCGCGACGGTCACCTGCGCCAGATGCGCCTGCAGGATGGAGTTGAGCAGCTCGTCGAACGCGGCGATCTGGTCCTTGGCCCGGATCAGGTGGTCGAGCACGTCCCGGAAGTAGGCCTGTATCTCCGGGCCGACGACCCGTATGGGCCGGGTGGCCAGGTCCTCCAGCGGGCGGCCCAGCGGCACCACCGCCCGCTTCAGCTCCAGCAGTTCGCGCTTCATCTGGTAGATGCGGCCCGGGTCGAGCCGCGCGCCGTACTCCGAGAACACCTCCGTCTCGACCTGGTCGATGTCGCCCTGCACCTCGTCCGTGACGCTCAGATAGTCGTCGACGACATGGTCGGCGATGGCGTGCAGGACCGCCGCCGGCCCCTTGGCGAGTTGCACCGGGTCCGTCTCCAGCTCCTCGCGCAGCGGGCCGAGCGAGCCGTGCCGGCCGTGCCGTACCGTGATCACGAAGTCCCGGCCGGCGAAGACCATGATCTCGCCGGTGTCCACCACCTCGCTGGTCGCCGTCAGCCGTTCGTGTTCCACGTAGCAGACGGTCTTGAAGACCGCGAAGAGCGTGTCCCCGTAATGCTCCAGCTTCGGCCGCTGATGGGCCTCGACCGCGTCCTCCACCGCCAGCGGATGCAGGGCGAACAACTCGGCGACACCCGCGAACTCACGCTCCGTCGGCTCGTGCAGCCCGAGCCAGACGAAGCCCTCGCCCGTCTTGCGCACCAGCCGCACGGCATCCACCAGGTCGGCGCACCCGGACACGCGCACGCCGTCCTGGTACGTCACGCAGTTGACCACCGACGAGCCCAGGGGCGATCTGGCGGGATGGCTCAGGTCCACCCGCGGCCGGCGCCGGGCCAGCCGCGCCACCTTGCGCAGGCCGCCGACCCTGCCCAGCGCCGTGACCTTCCGCAGATTCCCTGCCATGGACATCCGGATCTCCCCGTGTGGATCCCCTCGCGCAACGCTCCCGCGCCTTGCTCCGCAAGTCTGCCAGTCCCGGGCAAAACGCGTGCGGACCTGTGGGAACGGGAAGTTCCGTTTGGTTCCCGCCTGTGGACAACCGGGTGCCCGAACTGCGGGAACAGGGCGGCCGGGGCGACCGGGACGCTGGGAGGATCGGCGGCATGACGTCATCCGACGGATACCTGCTCGACAACCGGCAGGACGAGGCCGGCCGGCGCTTCGACGCCTTCGCCACCCTCTTCGACCCCACGACCTTCCGGCACCTCGAAGCGCTCGGCGTCGGACCCGGCTCGCGCTGCTGGGAAGTCGGGGCCGGCGGCGCCTCCGTCCTGTCCTGGCTCGCCGCGAAGGTGGGGCCGGCCGGGCAGGTCGTCGCCACCGACATCGACACCTCGCGGCTCGTCTCCGCGGCCCGCCCGCCGGTGCGGGTCCTCGTCCACGACGTCGGCGCCGGGGAAGCACCGGGGGAGGGCTTCGACCTGGTCCACGCCCGGCTGGTCCTCGTCCACGTGCCCGACCGGGAGCGGGCCTTGCGGTCGATGGTCGAGTCGCTGCGGCCCGGCGGACGACTGCTGATCGAGGATGCCGACCCCGCCCTCCAGCCCCTGATCTGCCCCGACGAGCACGGCCCGCGGGAACGGCTCGCCAACCGGCTGCGCCACGGCTTCCGCCGGCTGCTCGCCGACCGCGGCGCCGACCTGTCCTACGGCCGCACCCTCCTGCGGCTGCTCCGGGAGGCAGGGCTGCACGGCGTGCAGGCCGACGCGTACTTCCCCGTGGCCTCGCCCGCCTGCACCGCCCTGGAGGTCGCGACGGTCCGTCAGATCCGCGACCGGCTCGTCGCCGCCGGCCTGGCCACCGACGCGGAGATCGACCAGCACCTGGCCGACGTGGAGTCCGGCACCATGGACCTGGCCACCGCCCCGTTGATCTCGGCCTGGGGGCGCAAGGCGTAACCGCCGTCCGAGACCGCCGGACCCCGTTCCCGCACGGCAAGGAAGTCACCTAACGCGTGTCGCCCCGGCGCGGTGGCCGGCCGCCGATCCGTCCCACCGCCTCGGCGCCCGCCCGGCAGCCCCGTGCCGCCGCCTCTTCCGGCTGAGCGCCCGCCAGCAGGGCGGCGAGAAAGGCCCCGGTGAAGGCGTCGCCCGCGCCCGTCGTGTCCCGGGGCGCCGCCGGCAGGGCCGGGACCCGGACCGCCGCGGTGCCGGAACGGGCCACCAGCGCCCCGTCCGCACCAATCTTGGCCACCACCAGCGGTACGAGCCGGCTCAGCTTGACCGCCGCGTCCGCGGGATCCGGCAGCCCGGTCAGCAGACACGCCTCGTCCCGGCTGGGCAGCAAGACGTCCAGCCCGCGTGCGAACGCCAGGAAACGGTCCACCCCCAGCTCCGATAGGAAGCCGGCCGAGGCCGGGTCCATGCTGACCGGCACACCCCGCGCGCGGGCCGCCGCGAGCGCCGTCTCGGCCAGTGCCCGGCTCGACTCCGTGAACAGCAGATAACCCGACAGATGCAGCCGGCCCACCCCGTCGAGCAGCGCGTCCGACCAGTCGGCGGGATCCAGCCGCAGGGACGCCCCGCTGTCCGTCAGGAACGTCCGCTCGGCCGCCGCACGCGTGTCGACGAGGCAGAGCACCGTCCCGGTCGCCGCCTCCGGATCCACCACGAGCCGGGGCCGCACACCGGCCGCGACCAGTTCCCGCTCGTGCCATGCCACGGCGTCCGTGCCGACCCGCCCCAGCAGCCGTACGTCCGGGCAGCCCGCGCGGGCCGCCCAGCAGGCCACGTTGGCGCCCGCGCCGCCCGGCACCGTCCGGATCGCGGCGGCCGTGTCGGTGCCGGCCGCGAGCGGTCCCCGGTGCCGGGCGACCACGTCGGTGACCACGTCCCCGACGACCAGCAGTGCTCGGCCCGCGTTCACTCCCCGGTCCAGGCCGTGGCGATCCGCGCCGCCAGCCGTACGTTGCCGCGCACCGCCGCCAGGTTGGCGTCCAGCGAGGCCCCGTCGGTGTGCCGGACCAGATAGTCCAGCAGGAACGGCGTCACCGCCTGCCCGCTGACACCCTGCCGTGCGCAGGCGTCCAGCGCGTCGGCGAGCACGCGCGCGTGCAGCCCGGGATCGAGCTGCTCCGCCTCCGGGACGGGACGGGCGACGATCAGCGCCGCGTCCGGCCCGGCCAGCGCGTCCTGGGCGCGCATGACGGCGGCGACCTGCTCCGGGGTGTCCAGCGTCCAGTCGACCGGATGGCCCGAGTCGGCCAGATAGAAGCCCGGGAACCGGTCCGTGCCGTACCCGGCGACGGCCACACCCAGCGTCTCCAGCCGCTGCAGCGTCGCCGGCACGTCCAGGATCGACTTCACGCCCGCGCACACCACCGTGATCCGGGTCCGCGCGAGCAGCCCCAGGTCGGCCGATTCGTCCTGGGACACCGTCCACTGCCGGTGCACACCGCCCAGCCCGCCGGTGGCGATCACCCGGATGCCCGCCAGCGCGGCGAGCCGTGCCGTCGCCGACACGGTCGTCGCCCCGCTGGCGCCCGCCGCCACGGCGAGCGGCAGGTCGCGGTGGCCGAGTTTCCGGACGCCGTCCTCGTTCGCGATCCGTGCCAGTTGTTCCTTGTCCAGACCGACCCGGGGCCGCCCGTCGAGCACGGCGACGGTCGCGGGTACGGCACCCTCCCGCCGTACCGCTTCCTCCAGCTCCAGCGCCACCTTCAGGTTGCGCGGACGGGGCAGACCGTGCGCGATGATCGTGGACTCCAGCGCCACCACCGGCCGCCCCGCGTCGATGGCCTCCCGGACTTCTTCCGACACCACCAGCACCACGTGCCCGCCTCCTGTCCGTCGGTCCCTTCTCATCTCTGGCGGGCGCCGGTCACGGCTAAACGCTTGTGGCGCGCGGGGGAGGCCACCAGCCTGGGACGTATGACGGACAACAGCACGCGCCTCGACCACGTCGTCCTGTGGGTGGCCGACCCGGTCGCCGCGGCGGCCTTCTACCAGACGGCCGTCGGTCTGGAACCGGTCGGCGTCGCCGAGTACACGGAGGGAAAGGCGCCCTTCCCCTCCGTACGCGTCAACGAGGAGACCGTCCTCGACCTCGCCCCCCGCTCCTTCGCCGCGCGGATGAGGATGCTGCCCGGGTCGGCCGACAGCGCCGGACACCCGGTCAACCACGTCTGCCTGGCCCTGCCGGCCGACGCCTTCGACGCCCTGCGCACCCGCCTGGAGGGACACGGGGTCCTCGTGTCGGGTATCGACCCCGGCCTGTCGGGCGCCCGCGGCAACGCCACCCGCAGCTTCTACTTCCGCGACCCCGACGGCAACGTCTTCGAAGTCCGGCACTACGACTGAGATCCGCCCCCACGACCAGGCCCTGGTCCGGAACAGGCCCGGCTCGCGGCCCGGCCAGGGAACGAAGGGCCCTGGCCGCGTGCGGCCGGCCCTCGCACCCGCGGCCGGTCAGAACAGCGGCTCGGGCAGCACACCCTCCAGCGCCAGCAGCTTCCGCTTGGTCTCCAGCCCGCCGCCGAAACCCCCGATGCCGCCGTGGCTCTCCACCACCCGGTGGCACGGCACCACCAGCGGCAGCGGATTGGCGCCCATCGCCGCGCCCACCGCCTGCGCCCCGCCGGGCTGGCCGACCCGGCCCGCCAGATCGCCGTACCCCACCACGGTGCCGTACGGCACACCGGCCGCCAGCTCCCGCAGCACCTGCCGGTTGAACCCGGAGATCAGCGACCAGTCCAGCGGCAGGTCGAAGGTGCTCCGCTCACCCGCGAAGTACGCCCGCAACTGGCGTATCGCCTCCGCCAGCAGCGGGGAGTCCGGATCCTCCACGGGCTCGCCGCCCAGCCGGGCGGCCAGCCGCTCCAGCGCCCGGTCGCGCACCGCGTCCGAGGCGTGGAAGACCACGTTGACCAGGCCCTCCGCGGTCGCCGCCAGCATCAGCGGGCCGATGGCCGTACCGACCACCGCCCACACGACCCGCCGCTCATCCTGCCCGAGGCTGTCCATGCGCCCACGGTACGACCCGCCACTGACAACGCCCGCCCGGATTCAGTCCGATTCCAGCGCCGTCCGCACCACGTCGGGCTTGTTGGTGATGATCCCGTCGACCCCGTAGGCGGCGACCCGGCGGGCTGCGGACGCGTCGTCCACCGTCCAGACGAACACCCCGAGCGGCCGGCCGTGCGGCCCGTGGAGGGCGTGCACCGCCGAGACGTACTCCCGGGTGAGCGACCCCTGTGAGGGGTTGACGAGATCCGCGAACCCCGCGAACCGGGGCAGCTGCGCCGCATCGGGTGCGCCGAGGTAGGCGGTGGTGACCGCCGGCTTCAGTTCGTGGACGGTCCGCACGCTGTCGGCGCTGAAGCTCTGCACGACCAGCCGCTCCCGGTGCCGGCCGTCCAGCCAGCCCTCGTTCCCGAGGAGTTTCAGCGTCTGCTGCTCGATGCCCGGGTACAGCTCCGGGCTCTTGATCTCCAGGAGCAGTTTCTCGTGATCGTGTTCGATCCGGCGCATGTACTGCTCCAGCGTCGGCACGCGCGCGCCCGCGTAGGCGGGGGAGAACCAGCTGCCCGCGTCCAGCCGGGCGATCTCCGCGGCCGTGAAGTCCCGCACTTTCCACGGAGCCCGGCCGGGATAGACGTCCTCGACGTCCGTGGTGCGCTCCAGGCTGTCGTCGTGCAGGACGACCAGCTCACCGTCCTTGGTGCGCTGGACGTCGTTCTCCACCCAGGAGAAGCCCAGCTCGGCGGCCTTGTCGATGGCGGCCAGCGTGTTCTCGGGCGCGTAGGCGGAGGCGCCCCGGTGGGCGATCACGGTGGGTGTCCCGCCGTCGCCCGCCCGGGCGGCGGAGCCGGGGCTCAGCAGGACCGTCGCCGTTCCCACGGCCGCGACGGCCAGGGCGGCGACCACGCGTGCGCGCATGCGTACTCCTCGCGTCGAGTGCGTACCGACAGCACCAGACTGACAGCTCCGCGTCAACGGCACCCGGGCGCACGACGACCACAGAGCGAGGCAGATGTGTCAGCTCCGCTCACCGGGGGCGCACATCTGCGGCCAGGACGTGTTTCTTTGCCGGAAAGTCGTTCGACCATTCCGGTGGGGGTCATACTCTCTGCGACAACCCTGACCGCCCGCGCGGTCCTGGGACGGGGGAACATTCAGGTATTCCGGGACGCAACAAAGCGGAAGGGCAGCCGCGGATGCAAGGCACGGTCGACGGATTCAGCTACGGGGCCGTCACCCCGTTGGTGGCCTATCTGATGGCCTGCCTCGGCGGCGCCCTCGGCCTGCGCTGCACCACCCGGTCCCTGCTGGTCACGCACTCCCGGCGCCCGGCCTGGCTGGCCCTCGGCGCGGCGGCGATCGGCTCCGGGATATGGACCATGCACTTCGTCGCCATGATGGGCTTCACCATCAAGGAGGCGCCGCTCCACTACGACGCGCCGCTCACCTACGCCAGCCTCGGGCTCGCCATCGTCATGGTCGGCGTGGGGGTCTTCATCGTCGGCTACCGGGGCGCCACCGGCACCCCGCTGTTCACCGGCGGCACGATCACCGGACTCGGCGTCGCCTCGATGCACTACCTGGGCATGGCCGGCGTCCGTTTCCACGGGCAGTTCACTTACAACACCTTCACCGTCGCGGCTTCCGTCGTCATAGCGGTCGTGGCCGCCACCGCCGCCCTGTGGGCCGCCGGGCAGGTACGGGGGTTCCTGTGGAGCGTGGGCGCGAGCCTGGTCATGGGGCTCGCGGTCAGCGGCATGCACTACACCGGGATGGCGGCCCTCCGCGTCCACCTCGACGGCGCCGGACACTCCGCCGCGGGCACGCCCGACGCGTCCGCGCTCGCGCCGATGCTGATCGGTCCGCTCGCCTTCCTGCTGCTCGCGGGCGTCGTGGTGATCTTCGACCCGTTGATGGTCGTGGGCGGTCCCGACTGGACGCCCGTCGAGCACAAACCGGGCGTCCCGGCCGCCGCGGTGCCCTCCCACACGGACCGCCATCCCGACCTCCACCAGGGCCGCCCGCCGGTCCGCCGGCCCGAGCACCACCGCTTCCGGACCCCGCAGAACCGCTGACCGGGGCCGGTTGTCAGTGGGGGGTCGTACGGTGGATGGCATGCGGCCCGTTTCCCACATCGAACGCACGGTGGCGCCCTTCGAGGTCGTCAGCCCCTACCAGCCCAGCGGCGACCAGCCGGCGGCTATCGCCGACCTGGCCAAGCGCATCGAGGCCGGTGAGAAGGATGTCGTCCTCCTGGGCGCGACCGGCACCGGCAAGTCCGCCACCACGGCGTGGATGATCGAGAAGCTCCAGCGTCCCACGCTGGTGATGGCGCCCAACAAGACGCTGGCCGCCCAGCTGGCCAACGAGTTCCGCGAACTGTTGCCGAACAACGCGGTCGAGTACTTCGTCTCGTACTACGACTACTACCAGCCCGAGGCGTACGTCCCCCAGTCGGACACCTACATCGAGAAGGACTCCTCGATCAACGAGGAGGTCGAGCGCCTGCGCCACTCGGCCACCAACTCGCTGCTCACCCGCCGTGACGTCATCGTGGTCGCCTCGGTCTCCTGCATCTACGGCCTCGGTACGCCGCAGGAGTACGTGGACCGCATGGTGCCGCTCCGGGTCGGCGACGAGGTCGACCGGGACGAGCTGCTGCGCCGCTTCGTCGACATCCAGTACACGCGCAACGACATGGCCTTCACCCGCGGCACCTTCCGGGTCCGCGGCGACACCATCGAGATCTTCCCGGTCTACGAGGAGCTGGCCGTCCGCATCGAGATGTTCGGGGACGAGATCGAGGCGCTGTCCACGCTGCACCCGCTCACCGGCGAGATCATCAGCGACGACCGCCAGCTCTACGTCTTCCCCGCCTCCCACTACGTCGCCGGCCCCGAGCGCATGGAGCGGGCCGTCAACGACATCGAGAAGGAGCTGGGGGACCGCCTGGCCGAGATGGAGAAGCAGGGCAAGCTGCTGGAGGCCCAGCGACTGCGCATGCGCACCACGTACGACATCGAGATGCTCCGCCAGATCGGCACCTGCTCCGGTGTGGAGAACTACTCGATGCACTTCGACGGCCGCGCCCCGGGCTCCCCGCCGAACACGCTGCTGGACTACTTCCCGGACGACTTCCTGCTCGTCATCGACGAGTCGCACGTCACCGTCCCGCAGATCGGCGCGATGTACGAGGGCGACGCCTCCCGTAAGCGGACCCTCGTGGACCACGGCTTCCGGCTGCCCTCCGCCCTGGACAACCGGCCGCTGAAGTGGGAGGAGTTCCAGGAGCGCACCGGGCAGACCGTCTACCTGTCGGCCACTCCGGGTGCCTACGAGCTGTCGCGCTCGGACGGCGTCGTCGAGCAGATCATCCGGCCGACCGGCCTGGTCGACCCGGAGGTCGTGGTCAAGCCCACCGAGGGCCAGATCGACGACCTGGTGCACGAGATCCGCAAGCGGACCGACAAGGACGAGCGGGTCCTCGTCACCACACTGACCAAGAAGATGGCCGAGGACCTCACCGACTACTTCCTGGAGCTCGGCATCCAGGTGCGCTATCTGCACAGCGACGTCGACACCCTGCGCCGCATCGAACTGCTGCGCGAGCTGCGTTCCGGTGAGTACGACGTGCTGGTCGGCATCAACCTGCTGCGTGAGGGTCTCGACCTGCCCGAGGTGTCGCTGGTGGCGATCCTGGACGCCGACAAGGAGGGCTTCCTGCGCTCCGGCACCTCGCTGATCCAGACCATCGGCCGCGCGGCGCGGAACGTCTCCGGCCAGGTTCACATGTACGCCGACAAGATCACCCCGGCGATGGAGAAGGCCATCGAGGAGACCAACCGCCGCCGGGAGAAGCAGGTCGCCTACAACAAGGCCCGCGGCATCGATCCGCAGCCGCTGCGCAAGAAGATCAACGACATCGTCGCGCAGATCGCCCGGGAAGAGGTCGACACCGAACAGCTCCTCGGCTCCGGTTACCGCAACACGAAGGACGGCAAGAACGCGAAGGCGCCCGTTCCCGCGCTCGGCGGCAAGGCGGCCAAGGGCGCCAAGGCGGGCAAGGCCGTCAAGGGCAAGACGGTGCCCACGGACCGTCCGGCGGCCGAGCTGGCCGAGCAGATCGAGGAGATGACCGAGCGCATGCGGGCCGCCGCGGCGGAGCTGCAGTTCGAGGTCGCGGCCCGGCTGCGTGACGAGGTCGCCGAGATGAAGAAGGAACTGCGTCAGATGCGGGAGGGCGGCCTCGCCTGAGCCCGCGCGTCACCGTCGGCCTCGGCCATAAGCGTCAAGTGTTGCAACACCGACACAAAGCGCGGGCCGAGGCCGGCGCCGCCGGTGGCCGTGCGTAGGGTTCTGGACGACCGCGGCGTGCGCAGCGACGGCTCGGCGCGGCACCAGGGACTGTCGAGAGGGGAAACAGCCGTGTCCGTCAACTTGTCCAAGGGTCAGGCCATCAGCCTGGAGAAGAACGACGGGGCGACCCTGACCGCGGTCCGCATGGGACTCGGCTGGCAGGCGGCGAAGCGGCGTGGCCTGTTCGGCTCCCGCACCCGCGAGATCGACCTGGACGCGTCGGCGGTCCTCTTCGCCGGCCAGGAGCCTCAGGACGTCGTCTTCTTCCGCCACCTGGTGAGCGAGGACGGTTCCGTGCGGCACACCGGTGACAATCTCGTTGGCGGCGTCGGCCGGGGCGACGACGAGGCGATCCTGGTGGACCTGCAGCGCGTCCCGGCCCACATCGACCAGATCGTCTTCACGGTGAACTCCTTCACCGGCCAGACCTTCGAAGAGGTGCAGAACGCCTTCTGCCGGCTCGTGGACGAGACCAACGGCCAGGAACTCGCCCGCTACACCTTGGCCGGCGGCGGCGAGTACACCGCCCAGATCATGGCCAAGGTGCACCGCGCGGGTCCGGGGTGGACGATGACCGCCCTCGGCGCCCCGGCCGACGGCCGCACGTTCCAGGACCTGATGCCGGCGATCCTGCCGCACCTCTAGCCCCGGACCGCCCGCCCTCCTGCGGGGCCCACGGCTTACGTCAAGTACTAGTAAAAGTAGTCTGTCCTGCGGACTTGGATTTCACTTTACTCAGCTCTTTACCTTTCCTTGGTGATTGGGGTACTGTTTTCCCTACGGAGGGGAGTACTCCCCAAGTGCGGCGCACCCGTCAGTACGGACCGGTTCCGGTCCCGGGGCGCCGGCCCGACACGGGCGGAAGAGACCTCCGGCAGCGACAACGCTGATGTGTTCACCGTCACGCAATGCCGGAGGTGCAGTGGAAGTCTCCATGACCCTGTGGGTCCTCACCATCGTGGGTCTCGCCGCCCTGATCGCGGTCGACTTCTTCATCGGTCGCAAGCCGCACGAAGTGTCGATCAAGGAAGCGGGTATCTGGACGGTCGTCTGGGTCACCCTGGCCGGTCTGTTCGGTCTCGGCCTGTTGCTCTTCGGCGGTGGTCAGCCGGCCGGCGAGTTCTTCGCGGGCTTCATCACCGAGAAGTCGCTGAGCGTCGACAACCTCTTCGTCTTCGTCCTGATCATGGCGAAGTTCGCGGTGCCCGTTCAGTACCAGCAGCGCGTCCTGCTCGTCGGCGTTCTCATAGCCCTGGTCCTGCGGGCCGCCTTCATCGCCGCCGGGGCCGCGATCCTCGCCAGTTTCTCCTGGGTGTTCTTCCTCTTCGGCGCCTTCCTGATCTGGACCGCCTGGAAGCTGGTCCAGGAGGCCCGCGCGGACCAGGACGACGAGGAGTTCGAGGAGAACAAGCTCCTGAAGGCCGCGGAGCGCAAGTTCGGCGTGGCCGACCGGTACCACGGCACCAAGCTGTGGATCCAGCAGAACGGCAAGCGCGTCATGACGCCGATGCTGGTCGTGATGCTCGCCATCGGCACCACGGACGTGCTGTTCGCCCTGGACTCCATACCCGCGATCTTCGGCCTGACCCAGGACCCGTACATCGTCTTCACCGCCAACGCCTTCGCCCTGATGGGGCTGCGCCAGCTCTACTTCCTCATCGGCGGACTGCTCAAGAAGCTGGTCCACCTCTCCTACGGGCTGTCGGTCATCCTCGGCTTCATCGGCGTCAAGCTGGTGCTGCACGCCCTGCACGAGTCGGGCGTCCACGTGCCCGAGATCGGTATCCCGGTCTCGCTCGGCGTGATCTGCGCGGTCCTCGCCGTCACCACCGTGACCAGCCTGCTCGCCACCCGGAAGCAGGAGGCCGCCGAGACGGCGCGCGCCGGCGGCGAGGGCGCCCGCAAGGACAGCGTCGACGTCTGACGGCCCCAGCACGAAAAGAACGGAATGCGAACCCTGCACGCCTCTGCGAACATCGCCGCATGATCCCTCGGCTCCGATCGCTCACCCATCAATGGACGATCCTCGTGCCGGTCCTCGCGGTCGTCCTGCTGCTCTTCACCTGGGGCCGGGACCTTCCCGGCGCCGTCGTCGGCGTGGTGACCCTGGTCCTCGCGGGATCCGTCCTGGCGGCGGTGCACCACGCCGAGGTGATCGCCCACCGGGTCGGCGAACCCTTCGGTTCCCTGGTCCTCGCGATCGCCGTCACGATCATCGAGGTGGCCCTGATCGTCACCCTCATGGCCGACGGCGGCAGCAAGAGTTCCACCCTCGCCCGGGACACCGTCTTCGCCGCCGTGATGATCACCTGCAACGGTATCGTCGGGATCTGCCTGCTCGTCGCCTCCCTGCGGCACCGCACGGCCGTCTTCAACCCGGAAGGCACCGGCGCGGCGCTGGCGACCGTGGCGACGCTGGCCACGCTCAGTCTCGTCCTGCCGACCTTCACCACCAGCAGGCCCGGACCCCAGTTCTCAGCCGTCCAGCTGACCTTCGCCGCGCTGTCCTCACTGATCCTCTACGGGCTGTTCGTGACCACCCAGACCGTGCGGCACCGTGACTACTTCCTGCCCATCACCCGGCAGGGTGCGGTCATCACCGCCGACGACCACGCCACGCCCCCGCCCGTGCGCACCGCCTGGCTCAGCCTCGGTCTGCTCGGACTGGCCCTGATCGGCGTGGTCGGGCTGGCCAAGAGCGTGTCGCCCACCATCGAGTCGGGTGTGGCGGCGGCGGGCCTGCCGCACGAGGTGGTCGGTGTGATCATCGCGCTGCTCGTCCTGCTGCCCGAGACGATCGCCGCGCTGCGCTCCGCCCGCCGGGACCGGGTGCAGACCAGCCTCAACCTCGCCCTCGGCTCCGCCATGGCCAGCATCGGCCTGACCATCCCGGCCGTGGCCCTCGCCTCCGTCTGGCTGTCCGGACCCCTCGTGCTCGGTCTCGGCTCGACCCATATGCTGCTGCTCGCGCTGACCGTGGTGGTCAGCTCCCTGACCGTGGTCCCCGGCCGGGCCACACCGCTCCAGGGCGGCGTCCACCTGGTGCTGTTCGCGGCGTACCTGGAACTGGCGGTCAACCCGTAGCCGGTGAGCGGCGCGCGGCGTGTCCGCTCAGCCCGTGACCGGTTCCGCCGCCGGCGCGGGCACCGGACGCGTCTCCGGCAGCAGCGCGAAGCACACCAGGCTGATCAGCGCGATGCCCGTCAGATACACGCCCACGCCCCACGGGATCCGTCCGCCGCGCTCCGCGAGCGTCGTGGCCACGATCGGGGTGAGGGCGCCGCCGAGGACCCCGCCCAGGTTGTAGCCCACGGCGGCGCCCGTGCAGCGCACCCGGGGCTCGTACAGTTCCGGCAGATAGGCGGCGATCACCGCGAACATGGTGACGAAGGCGAGCAGGGCACCCAGGATGCCAAGGAACATCAGCAGCGGCTCGCCGGTCGCCAGCAGCGCGACCAACGGGAGCATCCACAGGACGGAGGCCGCGCACCCCGTCAGACACATCGGCCGGCGCCCGTACCGGTCACCGACCAGCGCGACGACGGGAATGAGCGCGCCCTCCACGAGCACCGCGCCCATGACGCACATCAGCATGACCGTGCGGCTCACACCGAGCCGTTCCGTGGCGTACGCCAGCGACCAGGTCGTCACCGCGTAGAACACCGCGTAGCCCACGGCCAGCGCTCCGGCCGTCAGCAGCACCAGCCGCCCGTGGTGCCGTACGACCTCGACGATGGGCACGCGCGCGTGGTCGTCGATCTCCAGGAAGCTGGGGCTCTCCGTGAGGGACGAGCGCAGCCACAGCCCCGCCAGGGCGAGCGCGCCGGCCGCCCAGAACGGCACCCGCCAGCCCCAGCGCGCGAACTCCGCGTCGGACAGCGCCGCCGACAGCGCGAGCACCACCGCGTTGGCCAGGACGAAGCCCACCGCCGGCCCCACCTGGGGGAAGCTGGTCCACAGAGCGCGCCGCCGGGCGGGCGCGTGCTCGGCGGTCAGCAGTACCGCTCCGCCCCACTCCCCGCCGAGCCCGAGCCCTTGCAGGAAGCGCAGGACGAGCAGCAGCACGGGCGCGGCCACGCCGATGGTCCCGTAGGAGGGCACACAGCCCACCGCGACCGTGGAGGCGCCGGTGAGCAGCAGCGAGGCGACGAGCACCGGCCGCCGCCCGCGCCGGTCCCCGAGATGCCCGAACAGCACCGAGCCCAGCGGCCGGGCCACGAATCCCACCCCGAACGTGCCGAACGCCGCCAGCGTGCCCGCGACCGGCGAGAACGTGGGGAAGAACAGCGGCCCCAGGACCAGGGCCGCCGCCGTGCCGTAGACGAAGAAGTCGTAGAACTCGATCGCCGTCCCGGCGAGCGAGGCGGCGGCGAGCCGTGGCATGGACGGGGAGTGTGCAGCCTGTGCGTCGCGCATGCCGGGTCAACTACCCACAGTGATCAGGAGTTACGGGGGCGTACGGTGGTGATCACGGGACGGGGGTGCGCGCCCTGGCGACCGGCGCACACGGCCGCCGGCCGTCCCGGCCGGCGTGATAGACCGGGTCCGACCGGCGGACGCAGCCGCACCGCCCCGAACGGACCGGAGGAACCGTGCCCCGCACCCTGGCCAACGCCCCGATCATGATCCTCAACGGGCCCAACCTGAACCTGCTCGGCCAACGCCAGCCGGAGATCTACGGCCGGGAGACGCTGGCCGACGTGGAGGCGCTCTGCGCCGAGGCGGCGGCGGCGCACGGCGGCACGGTGGACCTCCGCCAGTCCAACCACGAGGGCGAACTGGTCGACTGGATCCACGAGGCGCGGCTCGGCCACTGCGGGATCGTCATCAACCCCGGCGCCTACTCGCACACGTCGGTCGCCCTCCTGGACGCGCTCAACACCTGCGACGGCATGCCCGTGCTGGAGGTCCACATCTCCAACATCCACCGGCGCGAGTCGTTCCGGCACCACTCGTACGTCTCCCTGCGCGCCGACGGCGTGATCGCCGGATGCGGAGTGCAGGGCTACGTGTTCGGCGTGGAACGGGTCGCGGCGCTGCTCGGAGCGGCGCGGGCGGAGGCGTAATCCCGCGCGCGGGACTACAGCCGGCCCGCCTCCACGATCCGGCGCAGGAAGCGCCGGGTGCGCTCCTGCCGCGGATCGCCGAAGACCTGCTCGGCGGTGCCGCGCTCCAGCACGACCCCGCCGTCCAGGAAACACACCTGGTCGGCGACGTCCCGCGCGAACCCCATCTCGTGCGTGGCGAGCACCATGGTCATGCCCTCGTCCTTCAGGGCGCGGACCACCTCCAGCACCTCGCCCACCAGTTCGGGGTCGAGCGCGGCCGTGATCTCGTCCAGCAGCAACAGCCGGGGCCGCACCGCGAGCGCCCGTACGATCGCCACACGCTGCTGCTGGCCGCCGCTGAGCCGGTCCGGGTAGGCGCCGGCCTTCCCGGCGAGACCGAGGCGCTCCAGCAGCTCCCTGGCCCGTTCCTCGGCCTCCGCGCGGGCGACGCCGTGCACCCGGCGCGGCGCGAGGGTGATGTTGTCGAGCACGGTCATGTGCGGGAACAGGTTGTACGCCTGGAAGACGACGCCGATCCGGCGCCGTACCGCGTCCTGGTCCGCCCGCGGATCGGTGATCTCCTCCCCGTCCAGCCAGATCGCGCCGTCGTCGATGTCCTCCAGCAGATTGGCGCAGCGCAGCAGCGTGGACTTGCCCGAACCGGAGGCGCCGATCAGCGCGGTCACCGTGTGCGGGGCGACCTCCAGATCGATGTCCCGCAGGACCACCGAACCGCCGAAGGTCTTGCGGACGGACTCCATCCGCAAGGCGGGCGCGCCGCCCGCGGACGTGCTCTCGGACGTGCTCACGGACATCCTCCCCGGGTCACAGGGACCCTCCCTGGGCCCGCTGCCGGTCCATCCGGGCCGTCACCCAGTCGGTGAACCGGGTCATCGGGATGGTCAGCGCCACGAACACCAGTCCCGCGACGATGTACGGCGTGTAGTTCAGACTGCGCCCCACGATGATGTCGGCCGCCCGCACCGCGTCCACCGCGCCCCCGATGGAGACCAGACCGGTGTCCTTCTGCAACGACACCAGGTCGTTGAGCAACGGGGGCACCTGGCGGCGCACCGCCTGCGGCAGGACGACGTAGCGCAGGGCCTGCCGGTTGGTGAGGCCCAGCGAGCGCGCCGCCGCGCGCTGCGAGGGGTGGACGGACTCGATGCCCGCCCGGAAGACCTCCGCCACGTACGCCGAGTACGTCAGCGTCAGCGCCGTACCGCCGAGCATGACGGGGTCGACCGTCACGCCCTGCAGCCGCAGCGCCGGCACGCCCAGAACGACGATCATCAGATTGATGATCAGCGGCAGGCCGCGGAAGAAGTCGGTGTACGCCGCCGCCAGCACCCGCAGCGGGAAGAAGACCGGGCCGCGCAGGGTCCGGGCGATGGCGATCAGCATGCCGAGCACCAGGACGGCGGCCCCGCAGACCACCAGCAACCGGAGGTTCAGCCACAGCCCGTCGAGGACCTTCGGGAACGCCTCGCGTGCGTAGTGCGCGCTGAAGAAGGTCTCCTTGGTGCGCGGCCAGCCGGGGGCGCTGACGACGACCAGGTAGAGCACGACGGCCGTGCCGAGGGTCGACAGGGCCGCGACCGCCGTGGCGCGGCGGGCACGCGCGCGCCGGTAGCGCTCGCGTGCAAGGCGCCGCTCGGAGGGCGCGTACCCGTCGCCGGTCATGTGACCCTTGGCGTCCGCCTCCTCCCGGGCCGGCTCGCCCTCGGTCATCGTCACTTGAGCACCGGGGCGTCGACGGCGTCCGAGAGCCACCGCTTCTCGATCGCCGCCAGCGTGCCGTCCTCGCGCAGGGCGTCGACGGCGGCGGTCACGCACGGGGTCAGCGCGCTGCCTTTGTCCAGCACCAGCCCGAACTGCTCGGGCGTGCCGCCCTGGTGCTCGAACTGCCCGACGATCCTCGCGTCCGTGACCTCCGCGGCGGTGATGTAGAACGCCGTCGGCAGATCGGTGACGACGGCGTCCACCTGGCCGTTCCGCAGGGCGGACTTGGCCTGGTCGTTCTTGGCGTAGACGGCCGCCTCCCGGGCCGGTTTCACCACGTCGGTGATGTAGTCGAGGCTCGTGGTGCCCACCTGGGCGCCCAGCTTGAGCTTCCTCAGGTCCGCGATGCTCGTCGCCTTCGCGGCCTTGCCGCCCTTCAGCGCGATGACGGCCTGGCGCACGTCGTAGTAACCGGAGGAGAAGTCCACGGCCTTCTTGCGCTCGGCGCTGATCGACACCTGGTTGATGTCGAAATCGAAGGTCTTCACCCCCGGCGCGAACGCCTTGTTGAACGGCACGCTCTGCCAGACGACCGCGCTCTTGCCGTATCCCAGCCGCTTGGCCACGGCATAGGCGACCGCCGACTCGAAGCCCTCGCCGTTCGCGGGCTTGCCGTCCTTGAACCAGGGTTCGTACGCCGGTTCGTCCGTCGCGATCGTCAGCTTCCCGGACGTCTTCGTGGGCGACGCGCCCTTGGCGCAGGCCTTCGAGGCCGGCCCTGACGGGGCGGCCGACGCCTCCCCTTCGGGCTGCGGCGCGCAGCCGACGGCGGTGGCGAGCAGGGCTACGGTGGCGGCGGCGACCGCGCGGCGCAGAGTACGAGGGGCAGGACGCATGGCGGGAGAGTGGCAGTGAACGCCGCGTCTGTCCAGGTCACGGCCGTAGATGTCCGCATAGTGGGAGCGGGTGTTGCGGCGGTGTGAACACGGCCGGAAGCGGCACGCCACGCGCGCGTGCCCGGTGCCTGGGCCGCCGGCCGAGGGCGGGGATGAAGACCGGCGGCCTCTACCGCCCGGGAACCGTCGTCCCGGGCGGGGCTGCTACCAGTTGACCGCGCGAAGGCGTTCCGCGGGAGTGCGCACGGGGGCCCGCCGCAGGCGAAGGAATCACACGGGGCGCGTGGGGAGGCGGCGCGCGCCGGGCGTGTGTGCGGGCGCATATCGGCTCCGCCGGCCGGTCGTCACGGACTCGCCAGGCCGCGCAGCCTGCCACGACACGCGCGCAGGCGCGTCCGGAGGGCGAGGCGCCGTCCGGGCGCCCGGGGTCCGTTTCCGATGACCGTCCGTCCCCGTCCGGCCTCCGGCCCCGCTCACCACCCGCGCGCGTGCCACTCCGGCAGATGCGGCCGCTCCGCGCCCAGCGTCGTGTCGTTGCCGTGTCCCGGATAGACCCACGTCTCGTCCGGCAGCACCTCGAAGAGCTTCGTCTCCACGTCGTGGATCAGGCTGGCGAACGCCTGCGGGTCCTTGCGCGTGTTGCCGACCCCGCCGGGGAAGAGGCAGTCGCCGGTGAAGACGTGCGGGTGGCCGTGCGGGTCGTCGTAGACCAGCGCGATCGAACCGGGTGTGTGCCCGACCAGATGGCGCGCCGTCAGCTCCACCCGACCCACCCGGATGACGTCGCCGTCGTCGACGAGGACATCGGTGGGCACGGGGATGCCGGCGGCGTCGTCGCGCCCCGCGTACGTACGCGCGCGCGTGGCCGCGACGACCTCGGCGAGGGCCTGCCAGTGATCGCCGTGCTGATGCGTGGTGACCACGGACGCGATGCCGTCGTCACCGATCATGCCGAGAAGCGTCCCCGCCTCGTTGGCCGCGTCGATCAGGAGCTGCTCGTCGGTGGCCCGGCAGCGCAGCAGATAGGCGTTGTTGTCCATCGGGCCGACCGCGATCTTGGTGATCATCAGGTCTTTCAGCTCGTGCACATCCGCCGGTCCGCCGACCTTGACCTCTCCGGAGTACGTCATGTCCGCAGCCTATAGCGGGAGGGCCCCCGGCCCCACAGCCGGAAGACCCCGTCCCGCGCCGGGCCTACAGCGGGGGCAGCTCCGGCAGCTCTCCGCCGTCCGTCTTCAGCGCCGCGCCGTCGCGGCGCCCGGCGAGCCACCCCACCAGGTCCGCCGGCAGGCCGGTGACCGTGATCTGCGGCACGTCGGCCTCCCGTCCGGTGGTCCACGCGCGCGTGCCGTCCGTGAGACGGGTCGCCGGGATGCCGGGCCGGCCGGAGAACCGGTCCGCGAGGAAGTCGGTCTCCCGCTCCAGGAACTCGGCCGGGAGGTCCTCCAGCTCGTATCCGATGCCCAGGTCCACGTGGTGCAGCTCCACCTCCGCCCACCGGCGGAACGGCACCCGTGACGCGGAGTCGGTGACGCCGTTACGCAGCTCGACCGTGCGCGACCAGTCCGCGGGCGCCTCCCCGGCCGTCCGGAACCGGGCCGCGCTCTCCCGCAGGTCGGTGATCTGCTCCTCCAGGGGCCGGTCCGCGCCCCGCTCGATGTCGTCGTCCCGCTGCCCGGCGCTCGCGTACATGGGGCGGCCCGAGAGGACGTTCACGAGGGCGTCCGCGTTCCGGGCCAGGTGGGCGAGGACATGCCCGCGGCTCCAGCCCGGCAGCCGTGACGGCTCGGCCAGCGAGGCGTTGTGCAGAGCGGCGACCGCGGTCAGCAGCCGATCGGTCGCCTCACGTACACGGACCAGGTCATGAGCGTGATCAATCATGGCGCCGACCCTAGTCCGGCCACACCTTCGGGTGAAGGACGCGCATCCCGACCGTGAATCGAACGTACGTGCTATATGGTCGAAGGTGGCATCGGGCATGCTGGAGGGCCGGGGGTTGTTATGCAACCGGGCAATCCGCCCCGACGTTGTCAGTGGCTCCCCCTAGTCTGAAGAAGCACAGGGGCCCTGCTCCTGTCACTTCTCTCAAGAAAGGTGCGGACCGGCGTGGCCGACCGTCTCATCGTCCGTGGCGCGCGCGAGCACAACCTGAAGAATGTCTCGCTCGACCTGCCGCGTGACTCGCTCATCGTCTTCACGGGCCTGTCCGGGTCGGGCAAGTCCTCCCTGGCCTTCGACACGATCTTCGCGGAGGGCCAGCGTCGTTACGTGGAGTCGCTCTCCTCGTACGCGCGGCAGTTCCTCGGCCAGATGGACAAGCCCGACGTCGACTTCATCGAGGGCCTCTCCCCGGCGGTCTCCATCGACCAGAAGTCGACCTCGCGCAACCCGCGCTCGACGGTCGGCACGATCACCGAGGTCTACGACTACCTGCGCCTGCTCTTCGCGCGCATCGGCAAGCCGCACTGTCCCGAGTGCGGCCGCCCGATCTCGCGGCAGTCGCCGCAGGCCATCGTGGACAAGGTGCTGGAGCTGCCGGAGGGAAGCCGTTTCCAGGTGCTCTCGCCGCTCGTGCGCGAGCGCAAGGGCGAGTTCGCCGACCTCTTCGCCGACCTGCAGACCAAGGGCTACTCCCGTGCGCGCGTGGACGGCCAGACCATACAGCTGTCCGAACCGCCGGCCCTGAAGAAGCAGGAGAAGCACACCATCGAGGTGGTCGTCGACCGCCTCACGGTGAAGGACTCCGCCAAGCGCCGCCTCACCGACTCCGTGGAGACGGCCCTCGGCCTGTCCGGCGGCATGGTCGTGCTCGACTTCGTCGACCTCCCCGAGGGCGACCCGGAGCGCGAGCGGATGTACTCCGAGCATCTGTACTGCCCGTACGACGACCTGTCCTTCGAGGAGCTGGAGCCCCGCTCCTTCTCCTTCAACTCGCCCTTCGGCGCCTGCCCCGAGTGCACCGGCATCGGCACGCGCATGGAGGTCGACCCGGAGCTGATCGTCCCGGACGAGGACAAGTCCCTGGACGAGGGCGCCATCCACCCCTGGTCGCACGGGCACACCAAGGACTACTTCAGCCGTCTGACCGGCGCCCTCGCGGACGCCCTCGGCTTCCGCACGGACATCCCCTTCGCGGGCCTGCCGCAGCGCGCCAGGAAGGCCCTGCTGTACGGCCACAAGACCCAGATCGAGGTGCGCTACCGCAACCGCTACGGCCGGGAGCGCGTCTACACCACTCCCTTCGAGGGAGCGGTGCCCTTCGTCAAGCGCCGGCACAGCGAGGCCGAGAGCGACGCCAGCCGCGAGCGCTTCGAGGGGTACATGCGCGAGGTGCCCTGCCCCTCCTGCGAGGGCACGCGGCTGAAGCCGATCGTCCTCGCGGTCACGATCATGGGCAAGTCGATCGCCGAGGTCTCCGCGATGTCGATCAGCGACTGCGCGGACTTCCTGGGCGAGCTGAAACTGAGCGCGCGTGACAAGAAGATCGCCGAGCGGGTCCTGAAGGAGGTCAACGAACGCCTGCGCTTCCTGGTCGACGTCGGCCTGGACTACCTCTCGCTCAACCGCGCGGCCGGCACCCTGTCCGGCGGCGAGGCCCAGCGCATCCGCCTGGCCACCCAGATCGGCTCCGGTCTCGTCGGCGTCCTGTACGTCCTGGACGAGCCGTCCATCGGTCTGCACCAGCGCGACAACCACCGGCTGATCGAGACGCTGGTCCGGCTGCGTGACATGGGCAACACGCTCATCGTCGTGGAGCACGACGAGGACACGATCAAGATCGCCGACTGGATCGTGGACATCGGTCCGGGCGCCGGCGAACACGGCGGCAAGGTCGTGCACAGCGGCTCCGTGAAGGAACTGCTCGACAACACCGAGTCGCAGACCGGCGCATACCTCTCGGGGCGCAAGTCGATCCCGCTCCCGGACGTCCGGCGCCCGCTCGACCCGTCCCGGCACCTCACCGTGCACGGCGCCCGCGAGAACAACTTGCAGGACATCGACGTGTCCTTCCCGCTGGGTGTCTTCACGGCCGTCACCGGCGTCTCCGGATCCGGCAAGTCGACCCTGGTCAACGACATCCTGTACACGCACCTGGCCCGCGAGCTGAACGGCGCCCGGACCGTCCCCGGACGGCACACCCGCGTCGAGGGCGACGACCTGGTCGACAAGGTGGTGCACGTCGACCAGTCCCCGATCGGCCGGACCCCGCGGTCCAACCCGGCGACGTACACCGGCGTCTTCGACCACATCCGCAAGCTGTTCGCCGAGACGACCGAGGCGAAGGTCCGGGGTTACCTGCCCGGCCGCTTCTCCTTCAACGTCAAGGGCGGCCGCTGCGAGAACTGCGCGGGCGACGGCACGATCAAGATCGAGATGAACTTCCTCCCGGACGTCTACGTCCCGTGCGAGGTCTGCCACGGCGCCCGGTACAACCGGGAGACCCTGGAGGTCCACTACAAGGGCAAGTCCATCGCCGAGGTGCTGAACATGCCGATCGAGGAGGCCATGCACTTCTTCGAGGCGGTCCCGGCGATCTCCCGTCACCTGCGGACGCTGAACGACGTCGGTCTCGGGTACGTCCGCCTCGGCCAGTCCGCCACCACCCTCTCCGGTGGTGAGGCGCAGCGCGTCAAGCTGGCCAGCGAGCTGCAGAAGCGGTCCACCGGACGCACGGTCTACGTCCTGGACGAGCCGACCACCGGTCTGCACTTCGAGGACATCAGCAAGCTGCTCACGGTGCTCGGCGGACTCGTCGACAAGGGCAACACGGTCATCGTCATCGAGCACAACCTCGACGTGATCAAGACCGCCGACTGGATCGTGGACATGGGTCCCGAGGGCGGCGCCGGCGGTGGCCTGGTGGTCGCCGAGGGCACGCCGGAGGAGGTCGCCGGGGTGCCGGCGAGCCACACGGGCAAGTTCCTGCGGGAGGTCCTGGGCGCCGACCGCATCAGCGACGCCGGCCCGGTGAAGGCCCAGCGTGGCACCACCAAGAGGAAGACGGCCGCCGCCAAGGCACCGGCCAAGAAGGCGGTGACGGCCAAGGTCGACAGCACCGCCGCCAAGGCGAAGGCGAACGGCACCACGGCCAGGAAGGCCGCCACGGCCACGAAGAAGGCGACGCCCGCGAAGAAGACCACGCGGACCCGGACCGCCTGAAACGGCCGGTCCGGAGAGCGACGGGAACACGGTCCGTCTTCGTCCCGGCACATGCAGTGAGAAATCCGGCGCCCTGCGGGAACTTCCCGCGGGGCGCCGCTCGTTCCTCGATCAGCACGGACCGGTCCGTGCTGACAGACGGACCCTCGCAGGCCGTGGGCCCGGACGCACCTTGTCAACAGCACAGAAGAACAGATAGATCGCTCAGAGCGCGGCCGGATCACCCAGCTCCGCCGCGTACGGCGGCTCGGCGCCCGCCCGCGAGCAGGTGACCGACGCCGCCCGTGCCGCGAAGCGCAGCAGCCGCGTCCAGCCCTCCGTCCCGAGGACGGCGAGCGCTTCCCGGGACAGCGTGTCCCGGACGGCCAGCCCGTGCAGCAGGGCCGCGTTCACCGTGTCCCCGGCCCCGATGGTGTCCACGACATCGACCTTCTCACCCGGCACGGAAACCTCCGCGCCCTCCCGGGTGAACACGGTCAGTCCGTCACCGCCCCGTGTGACCACCACGGCCGCCGGCCCCGCGGCCAGCCACTCGCGCGGCGTGCCGCCGAGCCACGCCGCGTCCTCCGCGGACAGCTTCAGCAGCGTCACCGAGGGCAGCCAGCCGCGGAAACGCTCCCGGTAGGCGTCCGCGTCCGGGATCAGCCCCGCCCGGACATTGGGGTCGAGCGCGGTGAACAGCCCCTGCCCGGCGGCGGTGTGCAGCAGCGCCTCATAGGCGCTCGCCCCGGGCTCCAGGACGAGCGAACAGGTGCCGAAGGACACCGCGCGGGTACCGGCGGGGAGCGCCGCCGGGGCGGTGAACAGGCGGTCGGCGGTGCCGTCGACATAGAAGGAGTAGGCGGCCGAGCCGCCGGCGTCGAGCGTGGCCACGGCGAGGGTCGTCGGCTCCGGCCCCCGCTGTACGCCGGACACGTCGACCCCGGCCCGCCGCAGCCCGTCGAGCAGGGCCTCGCCGAACGCGTCGTCCGACGTCCGCGAACAGAAGGCGGTGGGGGAGCCGAGCCTGCCGAGGGCCACGGCGGTGTTGTACGGGCCGCCGCCGAGCGCCGGCTTCAGGTCCGCGAGGGCACCGGCGCCCTGCGGTACCAGGTCGATCAGTGCCTCACCGGCGACGACGATCACGAGGCGGTTCCCTTCTCGGACAGCGTGGATGATGCGGTGCTCCCGTCCGCCCCGGCGGGCCCCGGATCCTCCGGGCAGCCGCAGGACGTGCGGTGGACGAACGCGCACGGCAGCCGGACCGTCCGGGCCGGCCGGTCCGGCTCGGCCAGCCGGTCCAGCAGCACCCGGACGGCCTGCGCGCCCAGCTCCCGGCTGGGCTGGGCGATGGCGGTCAGTCGCGGCGAGAACAGGTCGGCCCAGGGGAAGTCGTCGAAACAGCACAGGGCGATGTCGTCCGGCACGGACCGGCCGTGGCGGCGCAGCGCGCGCAGGGCGCCGATGGTCATCGCGTTGTTGGCGGTGACGAGAGCCGTGGGCGGCTCGGGCAGGCCGAGCAGGGCGGCGGTGGCCCGCCCGGCGCCGTCCGACTCGGAGCGGCCGGACAGCAGAAGCCGTTCGTCGTACTCCAGACCGGCGGCGGCGAGGCCCGCCCGGTAACCGGCGACACGCTCATCGGTGGTGCTGAGTCCGGGCAGGCCCGCGATCAGACCGATCCGGCGGTGCCCCCGTCCGGCGAGGTGGGTCACGAGCAGGGCCGTCGGCGCGCTGCTCTCGGCACAGACCTGGTCGAAGCGGTACGCGCTCGCGGACGGGGCGGCACTGGTGTCGCCAGGCGGCAGGCCCTCCGTCGTGCGCGCGGTGACGAGCCGGTCCAGGAAGACCGCCGGTACGGCGTGGCGGCGCAGATAGCCCACGAGGTCGCGGGGGTCGGCGGACGGGGCGACGATCACGCCGTCCACCCGGCGCTCATGGAGGAGCTGTACGGCCCTGCGTTCGTGCCGGGGGTCGTCGTGCGGGTCGGCGATGAGCAGGCTGTAGCCCGCCTCCAGAGCGGCGGTCTCGACGCCGTGCAGGATCTCCGTGAAGTACGGGTTGCCGATGGCCGACACCGCGAGGCCGATGGAACGGGTGCGCGAGGTCACCAGGGAGCGGGCCAGGGTGTTGGGCGTGTAGCCGAGGGCGTCGACGGCGTCCAGCACGGCCTGGCGGGTGCGGGGGAGCACCGGGCGGGTGCCGTTGAGGACATGGGAGACGGTGGCCACGGAGACACCGGCGCTCCGGGCGACATCCGCCATCGTGGCCATCGTGCTCCTCTCCCGGCCCTGCACCGCGCCTCTCAACCGACAAGCCGACGAGAACCCAGCCGGCCCACCCGCCGGCCAGCCCGGTCCCGGCCGCCCTCCGTACCGACCCGCGCCCTCCGACCCGGCCGGTCAGTCCTGGTCGGCCGCAAGCGGCTCTCTGGCCGGGACGCTCTCCTCGGCGACCTTCCGGCCGGGACGCTATCGCATGCCCCCGCCCCGCGTAAACGCTTACGTAAGCGTTTGCGTGCCCGCGTTCCGACCGTGGCCCCTCGCTCCGCGTCCCTGCCGCCTCCTGCCCGCCCCGCTCCCCGGCCGCTCACTCTGTCCCGGTATCGTGCGCTCCGCACATCCCTTGACCCCTGGAGTCCCAGATGCCCGCCCGCTCCTCCGCGAGCCGCCGTACCGTCCTTCGAGGGGCCGCCGTGGTCCCGGTCGCCGGGCTCGGCCTGGCGGCCTGCGCGGCCCCGGACGGCAGCGGTGCGGCCACGCCGACCGCGCCCGTCGACCTCGGCAAGGACAGCGAGGTCGCCGAGGGCGGGGCGAAGCTCTACCGGGACCAGAACGTGGTCGTCAGCCGAGGCAAGGACGGCACGCTGAAGGCGTACAGCACGATCTGCACGCACGCCGGGTGCCCCATCAACAAGCTGGAGGGGACGACCCTGATCTGTCCCTGCCACGGCAGCCGGTTCGACGCGGTGACCGGCAAGGTGATCGAGGCGCCGGCCACCGCCCCGCTGACCGAGCTGACGGTCAAGGCCGCGAACGGCAGGATCATCGCCGGACCGGCCGACTGACCGAGGAGCCACGGCCGGCCGGCCGGACAACCGCCCGGAACGGGCACCGCGGCCCGGTCGGCGGGCGGGCGGACGGCGGCTGACCGCTCACTCCCAGTCCCAGGCGATCCCCACGATGCCCGGCCGGATCCGCGGCTCGACCAGATGGGCGCTGTGATGCGGGCCGGTCACGGGCAGTTCCTGCCGGCCGGTGCGCGGGGCCGCCGCCGAATGCTGGGAGAAGCGGTGGCAGCGCACCGGCAGGGCCGCCGGATCGAAGCGCACCTGGAGCGCGTACTGCCCGCCGGGAAAACCGCACCGGTGCAGATACTCGCGGGACGGTCCGGCGGTGCCGTCCTCGATGGCGTACCGGAAGAGGAAGGTGTCGCCGGAGTCCAGCCGGGTGCCGAAAAGCAGCTCGGCCACCAGGACACCGGTACTCCGGTCCCACCGGACCCGGCCGGTGCGGCAGTTCTCCAGCGCGTGCACGGTGACGCGGCGGGGGTCGCCGCCCGGGTCGCCGTGGTGGACGGCGACGAAGCGGTCGACGCCGTCGCGGTGGGCGCGCACGATGTGGTGGGCCTCGCGGCCGGCCAGTTGCCGCCGGGCGCCGATCCGGACGCATTCGTGGTGGCCCAGGCTGCGCAGCCCGCCGTCCAGGGACCAGCCGAGGTCGGCGGTGAGCCGGTCCCGG
The DNA here is from genome assembly GCF_044332325.1 of Streptomyces sp. NPDC017095. NCBI lineage: Bacteria > Bacillati > Actinomycetota > Actinomycetes > Kitasatosporales > Streptomycetaceae > Streptomyces > Streptomyces sp. NPDC017095. Next base: position 15,836 of record NZ_JBIROU010000025.1, on the reverse strand, counting down.
ACGTCCGAGGCATGGATCAGGGAGCGGTAGGAGGGGCCCGCCGGGCGACCGGCCGCCGCCCGCTCGTCGGACTCGGTGAGCAGCCGGATCAGCGACTCGTCGGGCAGTTCGAGGATCTCCTCCAGGGCCCGTACGGCGCGCAGCGACTCCGGGCGCTGCGGGCGGCGGGCGCCCTGTTGCCAGTAGCTCAGACTGGTGACGCCCACCCTGACCCCGTGGCGCGACAGATGGTGCTGCACCCGCTGGAGCGGCAGCCCGCGTGCGGCGATCGCGGCGCGCAGCGCCACGTGGAAGGGACCGCCCCGCAGGGCCGTGGCCAGTTCCGCGGTGGGGATGTCCGCGTGTTCCGTGGCATGCCGCATGCCGGGGGCCTCTCTGTGAGGTGTCGCTACGGCTGGTCGTACCGCCTGCGCGAGTGTCGTGGGGCCACCCCCGTGGGCGCTGCCGGCACCCGTGGCCGGGCCCGCCGCGCCCGCACGCCTGTGTGCACGGCCCCGATTCCCCCGCATTGAAGCGTGTTGACCAGAACCCGACAACACCCTGGGCGCGGTCGCTCCGGAGGACTGGCCGGACCTCGCCGGTACGCGGCCCCCGGCGCAGGACGGCGTGGGACGTGGCGGGCCTGCTCCCGCATCCCGCCGAGGAGCGGAGGACGGGCCAGGTGTCCCCGGCATGTCCGGAACCCGTCCACCGGATGTCCGGGGCCGGCTTCGCGGGCACCGGCCCAGGACCTTGGAGGGGGCGGCGTGCCGGTGCGAGGCGCCCGACGGCCGGCGCGAGACGTCTGCCGGGCGACACTCTCGCGGCGCGTCCCACGGCCCCCGCGGGCCACCGCCGCCCGCAGCACCGGGCCGGGGTTATCCACAGGCCCGACGCGGTGTCGGTGCTCGCCAGTAGGGTGTGAGACATGGCCGACCCCTCCAGCTACCGCCCCAGGCCGGGTGAGATCCCGGACTCTCCCGGGGTGTACAGGTTCCGCGACGAGCACCGCCGGGTGATCTACGTCGGAAAGGCGAAAAGCCTGCGCCAGCGCCTGGCGAACTACTTCCAGGACCTGGCGAACCTGCACCCGCGCACCCGGACGATGGTGACCACCGCCGCGTCCGTGGAGTGGACCGTGGTGTCCACGGAGGTCGAGGCGCTGCAGCTGGAGTACTCCTGGATCAAGGAGTACGACCCCCGGTTCAACGTCAAGTACCGCGACGACAAGAGCTACCCGTACCTCGCGGTCACGATGAACGAGCAGTTCCCGCGGGTGCAGGTGATGCGCGGTCACAAGAAGAAGGGCGTGCGGTACTTCGGGCCGTACGCCCACGCGTGGGCCATCCGGGACACCGTCGACCTGCTGCTGCGGGTGTTCCCGGTGCGCACCTGCTCCACCGGTGTCTTCAAGAACGCCGCCCGCACCGGCCGCCCCTGCCTGCTCGGCTACATCGGCAAGTGTTCCGCGCCCTGTGTCGGCCGCGTCACACCCGAGGACCACCGGGAGCTGGCCGAGGAGTTCAGCGACTTCATGGCCGGCCGCACCGGCACCTACCTCCGCCGTCTGGAGAAGCAGATGACGGAGGCGGCCGAGGAGATGGAGTACGAGCGGGCGGCCCGCCTGCGCGACGACATCGGGGCCCTGAAGAAGGCCATGGAGAAGAACGCGGTCGTGCTCGCCGACGCGACCGACGCCGACCTCATCGCCGTCGCCGAAGACGAGCTGGAGGCGGCCTTGCAGATTTTCCACGTGCGCGGCGGCCGGGTCCGCGGTCAGCGCGGCTGGGTGACCGACAAGGTCGAGGAGGTCACCACCGGCGCCCTGGTCGAGCACGCCCTCCAGCAGTTGTACGGCGAGGAGAGCGGGGACGCGGTGCCCAAGGAGGTGCTGGTCCCGGCCCTGCCCGAGCCGGTCGAGCCGGTCCAGGACTGGCTGGCCGCCCGCCGCGGGGCGAACGTGTCGCTGCGCATACCGCAGCGTGGCGACAAGAAGGCCCTCATGGAGACCGTGCAGCGCAACGCCCAGCAGGCCCTCGCGCTGCACAAGACCAAGCGCGCCTCCGACCTGACGACGCGCTCGCGCGCGCTGGAGGAGATCGCCGAGGCCCTGGACCTGGACAGCGCCCCGCTGCGGATCGAGTGCTACGACATCTCCCACCTCCAGGGTGACGACGTGGTGGCCTCCATGGTCGTCTTCGAGGACGGGCTGCAGCGCAAGAGCGAGTACCGCCGCTTCCAGATCAAGGGCTTCGCCGGCCAGGACGACGTCCGGTCCATGCACGAGGTGATCACCCGCCGGTTCCGGCGCTACCTCGCCGAGAAGGAACGCACCGGGGAGTGGGCCGACGGTTCCGGGGTGGACGGCTCCGACGGTTCCGGAGCGGACGGCTCCGCCCTGTCGGCCGCCCTCGCCGGCGGCTCCGGCGCCGAAGGCGTCCTCGCCGGTGCCGAGGGTGCCCTCGCGGGCGGCGACGGCGCGCTCGGCGGTCCGGAGGTGATCACCGACTCCCTCAAGGACGACGACGGCCGGCCCAGGAAGTTCGCCTACCCGCCGCAGCTGGTGGTGGTCGACGGCGGTCAGCCGCAGGTCGCGGCGGCCCGGCGGGCCCTGGACGAACTGGGCATCGACGACATCGCCGTGTGCGGTCTCGCCAAGCGCCTGGAGGAGGTCTGGGTGCCCGGCGAGGACGACCCGGTGGTCCTGCCCCGTACCAGCGAGGGCCTCTACCTGCTCCAGCGCGTCCGCGACGAGGCACACCGCTTCGCGATCACCTATCAGCGCACCAAGCGGGCCAAACGCTTCCGCGCGGGCCCGCTGGACGACGTCCCCGGCCTCGGCGAGACGCGCAAACAGGCGCTCATCAAGCATTTCGGCTCGGTGAAGAAGCTGCGGTCCGCCACAATCGAGCAGATCCAGGAAGTGCCCGGGATAGGCCGGAAGACGGCCGAGACCATCGCCGTGGCCCTCGCCCAGGCGGCCCCGGCCGCACCTGCCGTGAACACGGCGACCGGAGAGATCATTGAGGACGAGGAACCCGGTACGACGGGGGGTTCCTCGGGGGAGCCCGTGACCGCGGGCGTCCCGGACGAACGACGGGGGCAGGAGACATGACGGAGCACGACGCACAGCCCACAGCGCAGCGAGATCAGACGGACGGCACCACGGGCGGCGCCGCCGCCCGGCAGGACACGGCCCGGCAGGACACGGGCCAGGACACAGCCCGGCCGCACACGGGCCAGGACACGGCCCGGACCGACGCCGGTCAGGGCGCGGGCCAGGACAACGGAGCACAGGTGAGTACGGGCAGCGAGACAGCCGGGGCCGGCGAGGCCGCCATTCCCGAGCTGGTGATCATCTCCGGTATGTCCGGAGCCGGCCGGTCCACGGCGGCCAAGTGTCTGGAGGACCTCGGCTGGTTCGTCGTGGACAACCTCCCGCCCGCCCTCATCCCCACCATGGTGGAGCTGGGCGCCCGCTCGCAGGGCAACGTGGCGCGGATCGCGGTCGTCGTGGACGTGCGCGGCCGGCGCTTCTTCGACAACCTGCGCGAATCCCTCGCCGACCTGGACACCCGGGGCGTCACCCGGCGGATCGTCTTCCTGGAGTCCTCCGACGAGGCCCTGGTCCGCCGCTTCGAGTCGGTGCGCCGCCCGCACCCGCTCCAGGGCGACGGGCGCATCGTGGACGGCATCGCCGCCGAGCGGGAACTGCTGCGCGAACTGCGCGGCGACGCCGACCTGGTGATCGACACCTCCAGCCTCAACGTGCACGAGCTGCGCGCCAAGATGGACGCCCAGTTCGCGGGCGAGGAGGAGCCCGAGCTGCGGGCCACCGTGATGTCCTTCGGCTTCAAGTACGGCCTGCCGGTCGACGCCGACCTGGTCGCGGACATGCGGTTCCTGCCCAACCCGCACTGGGTCCCGGAGCTGCGCCCGTACACCGGCGTCAACGAGGAGGTCGCGGCCTACGTCTTCAACCAGCCCGGCGCCAAGGAGTTCCTCGACCGGTACGCCGAGCTGCTGCGGCTGATCGCCGCCGGCTACCGGCGCGAGGGCAAGCGGTATGTGACCATCGCCATCGGCTGTACCGGAGGCAAGCACCGCTCGGTCGCGATGTCGGAGAAGCTCGCCGCGCGTCTCGCGGCCGAGGGCGTGGAGACGGTGGTCGTACACCGGGACATGGGACGGGAATGACGGAACGTACACCGCGGCTGGGCAGACTGCGCCGGATGGTGCCCGAGGCGCGCTCCGGCCGCCCGGTCGAGGCCCGCGGGGGCCGGCCCCGCCGGCGCGGCGCCCAGCCCAAGGTGGTCGCGCTCGGCGGCGGCATGGGCCTGTCCGCGTCGCTCGCCGCGCTCCGCCGGATCACCGGCGACCTCACCGCCGTCGTCACCGTGGCCGACGACGGCGGCTCCAGCGGCCGGCTCCGCGACGAGCTGGGCGTGCTGCCGCCCGGCGACCTGCGCAAGGCGCTCGCTGCGCTGTGCGGTGACGACGACTGGGGCCAGACCTGGGCCCGGGTCATCCAGCACCGCTTCCAGTCCCAGGGTGATCTGCACGAGCACGCGGTCGGCAACCTGCTGATCGTCGCCCTGTGGGAGCAGCTCGGCGATCATGTGCAGGCGCTGGACCTGGTCGGCAAGCTGCTCGGCGCGCACGGCCGCGTGCTGCCCATGTCCGCCGTGCCGCTGGAGCTCCAGGCCCTGGTCAAGGGGCATGACCCGGAGCGCCCGGACGACGTGGACACGGTGCGCGGGCAGGCCACCGTCGCCCTGACGCCCGGCGAGGTGCAGTCGGTGCACCTCGTGCCCAACGACCCGCCCGCCGTCCCCGAGGCCGTCGCGGCGGTCCTGGACGCGGACTGGGTGGTGCTGGGCCCCGGCTCCTGGTTCTCCTCGGTCATCCCGCACCTGCTGGTGCCCGATCTGCTGGACGCCCTCACCGAGACGAAGGCGCGCCGGGTGCTCTCCTTGAACCTGGCGCCGCAGCCGGGAGAAACCGAGGGCTTCTCACCGCAGCGTCATTTGGAGGTTTTGGGGCGACACGCCCCTAAACTCGCCCTGGACGTGGTGCTGGCCGACGAGGCCGCCGTGCCCGACCGTGACTCGCTCACCGAGGCCGCCAAGCGGCTGGGAGCCGCGGTCGAGCTGGCGCCGGTGGCCCGGCCCGACGGAACACCCCGGCACGACCCGGAGCTGTTGGCCGCCGCGTACGACCGTATTTTTCGGATGCATGGAAGGATCGGCCCATGGCGATGACGGCAGCGGTGAAGGACGAGATCTCCCGGCTCCCCGTCACCCGGACCTGCTGCAGGAAGGCGGAGGTCTCCGCCATCCTGCGCTTCGCCGGCGGTCTCCACCTGGTGAGCGGGCGCATCGTGATCGAGGCCGAGCTGGACACCGCGATGGCGGCGCGCCGGCTCAAGCGGGACATCCTGGAGATCTTCGGGCACAGCTCCGAGCTGATCGTGATGGCGCCCGGCGGGCTGCGCCGCGGTTCGCGGTATGTCGTACGGGTCGTCGCGGGCGGCGACCAGCTCGCCCGGCAGACCGGCCTGGTCGACGGGCGGGGCCGGCCGATCCGCGGGCTGCCCCCGCAGGTGGTCTCCGGGGCGACCTGTGACGCGGAGGCGGCCTGGCGCGGGGCCTTCCTGGCGCACGGCTCGCTGACCGAGCCCGGCCGCTCCTCCTCCCTGGAGGTGACCTGCCCCGGCCCGGAGGCGGCGCTCGCGCTGGTCGGCGCCGCCCGCAGACTCTCCATCGCCGCGAAGGCCCGCGAGGTGCGCGGCGTGGACCGGGTGGTCGTCCGGGACGGTGACGCGATCGGCGCGCTGCTCACCCGGCTGGGCGCGCACGAGTCGGTGCTGGCCTGGGAGGAGCGCCGGATGCGCCGCGAGGTGCGGGCCACGGCCAACCGGCTCGCCAACTTCGACGACGCCAACCTGCGTCGCTCGGCCCGTGCCGCCGTGGCCGCCGGCGCCCGGGTCCAGCGCGCCCTGGAGATCCTGGGCGACGAGGTTCCCGAGCACCTCGCCGCCGCCGGACGGCTGCGCATGGAGCACAAGCAGGCGTCCCTGGAGGAACTGGGCGCGCTCGCGGACCCGCCGCTGACGAAGGACGCGGTCGCGGGCCGTATCCGCCGGCTGCTGGCGATGGCCGACAAGCGCGCCGCCGACCTGGGCATCCCGGGTACGGAGGCCAACCTCAGCGAGGAGCTGGCGGACAACCTCGCCGGCTGACCCGGCCCGCCCGCCCCGCCGGTGCCGAGGCAGCCACCAGCCCATCGGCACCGGCCACCGCCCAGGCACCCCCCTCCGGCCGGCCCCGGCCGCTGCCCGGCAAGTCCGGTCACACGCAGCAGACCCTGCCCGGCGAGCCCGGTCTACGAGTACCGGCCACTGCCGCCCCGCCCGGCGGTTCCGGCCCGCGCCCCCCGCCACCGCCCGGCAAGTCCGGTCCACCCACACCGGCCGCTGCCCGGTAAGCCCGGTCACGGGGAGCAGACCCTGCCCGGCAAGTCCGGTCACGCGCACCAGATCCGGCCCGGCGCGTCCGGTCACGCACACCGGCCGGTGCCCAGGCGCATCCCCGGCCCGCGGCCACCGACGGCTACTGCCCACTCAGCCGTCACTGAGCCCCCGTCAAGTCCCCTCAGCCGTCCTCCCGGTCGCCGCCAAAGGCTGGTAATCCGGCCCACCGGTACCACCTCTCACTCGTACACCACCCGTCCGCGAGGCACTCTTGACTCGGTCACCGAGTGACATGAGCCTGGCCTCTGTTCGCCGCTGTTGCGGACCACCTGTAGGGGGGTTCATGAGACACAGAGTGAGATCGATCCTCGCTGTCGGCGCGCTGGTGATCGGCGGAGCCGTCCTCGCACCCACGGCCCAGGCGCGGAGTGGGAACCCGGCGCCGTCCGGGCCGGACGAGGTCAAGGTCTTCCAGGCCGAGGTCACCAAGAAGCAGGTACCCCTGCTGCTCCAGGCCGGCCAGGACGGCCACGAACTCGGCCGGCAGGCGGCCGGAGGCGGCCGGACCCGGGTCGAGGTCTACCTCACCGACCGGCAGGCCGCGCATCTGCGCGCGCAGGGCGTCGCCCTCACCGAGCACACCCTGTCGGCCAAGGCGGAGGCCCGGACCGAGGACGCCGCGCAGAGCGTGTTCCGTCCGTACGGCGCGAGCGGCGGGCTGAAGGAGGAGATCCTCCGCACCGCGCGGGTCCACCCCAACCTCACCAAGGTCGAGTCCATCGGCAGGACCGTCAAGGGCCAGGACATCCTCGCGCTCAAGCTGACCCGGAACGCGAAGAAGTCCGAGGACGGCTCCCGGCCGGCCGTGCTCTACATGTCCAACCAGCACGCGCGCGAGTGGATCACCCCGGAGATGACCCGGCGGCTGATGCACTACTACCTGGACCACTACACGAGCGACAAGCGCGTCAAGAGGCTCGTCGACTCGACCGAACTGTGGTTCGTCCTGTCGGCCAACCCGGACGGCTACGACTACACCTTCCAGGACTCCGGCACCCGTCTGTGGCGCAAGAACCTGCGGGACGTCAACGGCGACGGCGTCATCGGCACCGGCGACGGCGTCGACCTCAACCGCAACTTCCCCTACAAATGGGGCTACGACGACGAGGGTTCGTCCCCCAACCCCACCAGCCAGACCTACCGCGGCGCGAGCCCCGGCTCCGAACCCGAGACCAAGGCCCTGGACGCCTTCGAAAAGCGCGTCGGCTTCCGGTACGGCATCAACTACCACTCCGCCGCCGAACTCCTCCTCTACGGGGTGGGCTGGCAGGTGGCCACTCCCACCCCCGACGACGTCCTCTACCGGGCGCTGGCCGGCACGCCCGCCAACCCGGCCATCCCGGGCTACCGTTCGCAGGTCTCCTCGGAGCTGTACACCACGAACGGCGAGGCGGACGGCCACGCGTCGAACGTCAACGGCATGGCGATGTTCACTCCGGAGATGTCGACCTGTCAGACCGCGTCCGACAGCGACCCGGACGACGCCTGGCGAAGCCAGGACTGCCAGTCGGTCTTCAACTTCCCCGACGACGAGAAGCTGATCCAGCGGGAGTTCGCCAAGAACATCCCGTTCGCGCTCGCCGTCGCCGAGACCGCCGCGCACCCCGACCGGCCGGCCTCCCCGGTCGGTCTGGACGCCGCCGACTTCACCCCGGCCGCGTTCACCACGTCGTACTCCCGGGGCGCGGACCAGCGGGTCTCGGTCGTCGTCCGCAAGGCGCTGCGGGACAAGGAGCTGAAGTACCGCGTCAACGGCGGCCGCACGCTCGACCAGGCGCTGCGGCCCTGGCGGGGCGGCGAGACCTACGGCGGCGAGGACAACCTGTACTTCGACGAGTACCGCGCCAAGGTGCAAGACGGCGAGCCGGGCGACAAGGTCGAGGTGTGGTTCACCGGCGAGACCGGGAGCGGCAGGAAGGTCTCCAGCACCCACTTCACGTACACCGTCGCGAAGCGGCCGGGGGCGGACACGCTCGTGGTCGCCGAGGAGGGCGCGGCGGCCACACAGGCGCGGACGTACGCGGACGCGCTGAGAGCCGCCGGACACCGCGCCCTGGTCTGGGACGTGGCCGCGCAGGGCGCCCCGGACCCGCTCGGCGTGCTGGGCCACTTCCGGACGGTCGTGCACTACTCCGCAGCGGACGGCCCCGGCAACGCCACCCAGCTCGCGCTGCGCGCCTACCTCAACGAGGGCGGCAGGCTGATCGAGGCCGGCGAGCTGGCCGGCGGCAGCGTCGACCTCGGCGACGGCACCCTGTCGGACGACTTCAGCCAGTACTACCTGGGCGCCTACAGCCGGACCTCGACGAAGGGAGCCACCGGTTTCACCGGCTCCGGCGCGCTCGACGGCTTCACCGGCGCCCTCGGCGACGCGCCCGGCAACCCGCTGGACCGGGCCGGTACGTACGGCGTCACCTCCGACGAACTGCCGGTCGCCGCGTACCCGCAGTTCGCGAGCGCGGGCGCGGGGACGTTCGCCGGGACGGTCAACCCCTACGGGCCGTACGCGGGCACCTCCATGGCCGCCGCCGTGCACACCGACGACGCCTACAAGCGCCTCACCCGCACCCTCGACCTCACCGGTGTCACGGCCGCCGACAGGCCGGCACTGAGCGCACGGCTGCTGTGGGACACCGAGCCGGGCTACGACCACGCGGTGGTGGAGGCGCACACCGTGGGCGCCGACGACTGGACGACCCTGCCGGACAGCGGCGGGGCCACGCGGACGGCGGTGCCGGACGAGTGCGGGGGCGGGTTCCTGATCGGCGAGCACCCGTGGCTGAAGCACTATCTGACCCTGGCCGGGAACTCCTGCGCCGCGAGCGGGACGACCGGCTTCTGGAACAGCCTCACCGGCCGCTCGGCCGGCTGGCAGCGGGTGGACTTCGACCTGAGCGCGTACGCCGGGAAGTCCGTCGAGGTCTCCCTCGCCTACATCACCGACCCGGGCAGCGGCGGGCACGGTGTCCTCGCCGACGACGCCTCGCTGGTCGTGGGCGGCACGGCGCGGGAGACCGAGGGCTTCGAGACCTCGCTGGGCGCCTGGCGGGCGGCGGGACCGCCCCCGGGCAGCCCGGCGGTCCTGAAGGACTGGACCCGCACCGGGACCCTGTTCCGGACCTACGGCGCGGTCACCACGGACGACACCGTGCTGCTCGGCTTCGGTCTGGAACAGCTCGCGTCGGCGGCCGACCGGACGGCTCTGCTGAGGAAGGCGTTCGCCGCGCTCGACAGGTGAGCGGAGTCCTCTCTCAACGGTGCGCGGAACAGGCGTTCCTCATGTGAGCCGACCCGCTCACGAACGAGTGAAAATGGCGCCCAGAGTGCCCCGTATTCCGTGACAAACGCGGATGATTACGTTGCCGATCCGAGGCGGTCCGTACCCCTACTGACGGGTACGGACCGCCTGCCCGTGTATGGGGCGTCTCGATGTCACCCAGGGGCCCTCAGAGAGGTAGGGTCGGGGGTGGTCGGGGACATCCCAAATACAGCTCGCCGGCACCGCATGGCCGGCGTACCAACGAGGAGATCGGTTCGTGACGATCCGCGTAGGCATCAACGGCTTCGGCCGCATCGGGCGTAACTACTTCCGCGCGCTGCTGGAGCAGGGTGCGGACATCGAGGTTGTGGCTGTCAACGACCTGGGTGACACCGCGACCACCGCTCACCTGCTCAAGTACGACACCATCCTGGGCCGGCTCAAGCAGGAGGTGTCCCACACCGCCGACACGATCACCGTCGACGGCCACACCATCAAGGTGCTGTCCGAGCGCAACCCGGCGGACATCCCGTGGGGTGAGCTGGGTGTCGACATCGTCATCGAGTCCACCGGCATCTTCACCAAGCGCGAGGACGCCGCCAAGCACATCGCGGGCGGCGCCAAGAAGGTCCTCATCTCGGCTCCGGCCAAGGACGAGGACATCACCATCGTGATGGGCGTCAACCAGGACCAGTACGACCCGGCGCAGCACAACGTCATCTCCAACGCCTCCTGCACCACCAACTGTGTGGCGCCGATGGCCAAGGTCCTCGACGAGAACTTCGGCATCGTCAAGGGTCTGATGACCACGGTGCACGCGTACACGAACGACCAGCGCATCCTGGACTTCCCGCACAAGGACCTGCGCCGCGCCCGTGCCGCCGCCGAGAACATCATCCCGACGACCACCGGTGCCGCCAAGGCCACCGCCCTGGTCCTGCCGCAGCTCAAGGGCAAGCTGGACGGCATGGCCATGCGCGTCCCGGTCCCGACCGGCTCGGTCACCGACCTGGTCATCGAGCTCGGCCGCGAGGTCACCAAGGAAGAGGTCAACGCCGCCTTCCAGAAGGCCGCCGAGGGCGAGCTGAAGGGTCTCCTCGAGTACACCGAGGACCCGATCGTCTCCTCCGACATCGTCAACTCCCCGGCGTCCTGCACCTTCGACTCCTCCCTGACCATGGTCCAGGAGGGCAAGAACGTGAAGGTCATCGGTTGGTACGACAACGAGTGGGGCTACTCCAACCGCCTTGTGGACCTCACGGTCTTCGTCGGCAACCAGCTCTGATCGCAAACAGCAGGACCACGAAGTGAGAGCAGGGCCCGGCCAGCGCACCGCCGCGCTGCCCGGGCCCTGCTCTCACGTACCGAGCGCGCCCTTTTACGATCAGGTGCACCAAGAGCCCTCCTTTGGAGTCCACTCAATGAAGACGATCGACGAACTTCTCGCCGACGGCGTGAGCGGCAAGCGGGTTTTCGTCCGCGCCGACCTCAATGTGCCGCTGGCCGACGGGACGATCACCGACGACGGCCGCATCCGCGCCGTCCTGCCCACCGTCAAGGCCCTCGCCGAGGCGGGCGCCAAGGTGGTCGTCGCCTCGCACCTGGGCCGCCCCAAGGGCGCCCCGGACCCCACCTTCTCGCTGCTGCCCGCGGCCGAGCGACTCGGTGAACTGCTCGGCGCCCCGGTCGCCTTCGCACAGGACACCGTCGGCCCGGCCGCGCACGACGCCGTCGACGGCCTCCAGCCGGGCCAGGTCGCGGTCATCGAGAACCTGCGCTTCAACCCGGGCGAGACGTCCAAGGACGACGAGGAGCGCGGGGAGTTCGCCGACCGGCTCGCCGCCCTCGCCGATGTCTACGTGGGCGACGGCTTCGGCGCCGTCCACCGCAAGCACGCCTCCGTGTACGACCTCCCGGCCCGGCTGCCGCACTACGCCGGCTACCTGATCGCCACCGAGGTCGGCGTCCTGAAGAAGCTCACCGACGACGTGAAGCGGCCGTACGCGGTCGTGCTCGGCGGTGCCAAGGTCTCCGACAAGCTGGGCGTCATCGACCACCTCCTGGAGAAGGCCGACCGCATCCTCGTCGGCGGCGGCATGGCCTACACCTTCCTCAAGGCCCAGGGCCACGAGGTCGGCATCTCCCTGCTCCAGGAGGACCAGATCCCGGCGGTCAAGGAGTACCTGAAGCGCGCCGAGGAGCGCGGCGTGGAGTTCGTCCTCCCCGTCGACGTCCTCGTCGCGCCCGAGTTCCCGGACCTGAAGACCAAGGCCCCGGCCCACCCCACCACGGTCGCCGCGAACGCCATCCCGGCCGACCAGGAGGGCCTGGACATCGGCCCGGAGACCCGCGAGCTGTACGCCGCGAAGCTGGCCGACGCCGCGACCGTCTTCTGGAACGGCCCGATGGGCGTCTTCGAACACCCCGACTACGCCGAGGGCACCAAGGCGGTCGCCCAGGCACTCGTCGCGTCGGACGGCTTCACCGTCGTCGGCGGCGGCGACTCCGCCGCGGCCGTGCGTACGCTCGGCTTCGACGAGAACGCATTCGGCCACATCTCGACCGGTGGCGGCGCCTCCCTCGAATACCTCGAGGGCAAGACGCTCCCCGGCCTCGCCGCACTGGAGGACTGACCCTTGGCAGCATCCAATCTCTCCGGGCGCACGCCGCTGATGGCGGGCAACTGGAAGATGAACCTCAACCACCTCGAGGCCATCGCCCACGTCCAGAAGCTGGCCTTCGCGCTGGCCGACAAGGACTACGAGGCCGTCGAGGTCGCCGTACTGCCGCCCTTCACCGACCTGCGCTCCGTGCAGACCCTGGTCGACGGCGACAAGCTCAAGATCAAGTACGGCGCCCAGGACATCTCGCAGCACGACTCCGGCGCCTACACCGGCGAGATCTCCGGGCCGATGCTGGCCAAGCTGAAGTGCACCTACGTGGTGATCGGCCACTCCGAGCGCCGTCAGTACCACCACGAGACCGACGAGCTGGTCAACGCCAAGGTCAAGGCCGCCTTCAAGCACGGCCTCACCCCGATCCTGTGCGTGGGCGAGGAGCTGGACGTCCGCGAGGCGGGCAACCACGTCACCCACACCCTCGCCCAGGTCGAGGGCGGTCTGAAGGACCTGCCGGCCGAGCAGGCCGAGACCGTCGTGATCGCCTACGAGCCGGTGTGGGCCATCGGCACCGGCAAGGTGTGCGGCGCCGAGGACGCCCAGGAGGTCTGCGCCGCCATCCGCGCCAAGGTGGCCGAGCTGTACACGCAGGACGTGGCCGACAAGGTCCGCATCCAGTACGGCGGCTCGGTGAAGTCGGGCAACTGCGCCGAGATCATGGCCCAGCCCGACATCGACGGCGCCCTGATCGGCGGCGCCTCGCTGGACGCCGACGAGTTCGTCAAGATCGTGCGCTTCCGCGATCAGTGACCCCGCCGTGAGTAGGCGGTAGCGGCGATACGTCGTACTCTTGCGGGGGCACAGCCGAAGCGCTGTGCCCCCGTCGTCCATCCGAATCCGAGGAAGTTGGTCCAGCCGTGGTTTTGGGGTTCTCGATCGCCCTGATCATCTTCAGCCTGCTGCTGATGCTGCTGGTGCTGATGCACAAGGGGAAGGGCGGCGGCCTGTCCGACATGTTCGGTGGCGGCATGCAGTCCTCCGTCGGCGGCTCCTCGGTCGCCGAGCGCAACCTCGACCGGATCACCATCGTGATCGGTCTGCTGTGGTTCGCGTGCGTCATCGTCCTCGGCATGGTGATGAAGTAGCACGGCCGACGCGGGCGGGCGCGCACGGCGCGAACCGGCCGAACGTCCGGCACATGCCGCATATTCCACACGTAAAGCCCCATGTTCGGTACGCGCCCCCGGGCGCGGCCTATCATGGGGCTTGCGTCTTGGTGTGGGGGGCCGGTAACTCCAATCACTGGACGCGCGTTGGGCCTTACGTAGACTGAGGCGCTCGCGGCGAAGCGAAACGCCGACTAGCTTCGCGGCACCATCACGCAGGGAGTTACGACCGTGGCAAGTGGCAACGCGATCCGAGGTAGCCGGGTCGGGGCGGGGCCGATGGGCGAGGCCGAGCGCGGCGAGTCCGCACCGCGTCTGCGCATCTCCTTCTGGTGCTCCAACGGGCACGAGACGCAGCCCAGCTTCGCCAGCGACGCGCAGGTCCCCGATACCTGGGACTGCCCGCGCTGCGGCTTCCCGGCCGGTCAGGACCGGGACAACCCGCCGGCCCCGCCGCGCACGGAGCCGTACAAGACGCACCTCGCGTACGTACGCGAGCGGCGCAGCGACGCGGACGGCGAGGCCATCCTCGCCGAGGCGCTCGCCAAACTCCGAGGCGAGATCTAGGACTTGTCACCGGCCGGGTGCCCACGGGCGCCCGGCCGGAGCCGTCTGCGCCGCCCGCGGCCGGCCGATGCCCGTCGATTGTCAGTGGTGCCCTCTACGGTGTGTGCATCGGCGCATCTCGGGGGGCAACGGGTGGCAGTGGTCGCGGTGGAGAGCAGGAGCGCACCGTCCTGGCGCGGGGGATTCGGGCGGCTGTGGACCGCCGCCGTGATCTCCCGGTTCGGTGACGCGCTGCGCGCGTCCGCGCTGCCGTTGCTCGCCGTGCGCCTCACCGACGATCCGTTCCTCGTCGCCTCCGTCTCCGCCTGCGGCTATGTGCCGTGGCTGCTCTTCGGGCTGCTCGGCGGCGCCCTCGCTGACCGCGTCGACCAGCGGCGGGCGATGTGGCTGGTGGACACCGTGCGGGGCCTGCTCGTCGCCGGTTTCGCCCTCGCGGTGGGCCTCGGACACGCCGGTGTCCCGCTGCTGATCGCCCTCGCCTTCTCGCTCACCGCGCTCCAGACGCTCTTCGACAACGCCGCCACGGCCCTGTTGCCGTCCTTGGTGCAGCGCGCGGCACTGGGCAGCGCGAACGCCCGGCTGATGACCGGTCAGCAGGTCGCCGGGGGACTGCTGGCGGGCCCGTTCGTGCCGCTGCTGCTGGCCGCCGGGGCGTTCCTGCCGTTCGCGGCCGACGCGGGCACCTATCTGGTGGCCGCCGCTCTCGTGGCCTCCCTGCGCAGACCGCCGCCCGGGCGGGCGCCACGCCCGGCCGGCAGCACCCTGCGCGCCGAGATCGGCGCGGGCCTGCGCGTCCTGGGCCGCGACCGGGTGCTGCGCGCGGTCTGCGCGGCCACCCTGCTGTGCAACATCGGCATGGGCGCCCTGATCGCCACGCTGGCCCTGCACGTGACCCGCTGGCTGGACGCGGGCGACACCGGCTATGCCGCCGCCATGACGGCGTACTCGGCCGGCGCGCTGGCGGGCGGCTTCCTCGCCCAGCGGATCGCGGCCCGCACGGGCCGGGTCCGGGCCCTGCTCCTCGGCTGCGCGGTCCAGACGGCCGCGCTGCTGCTCATCGGCTCCGTGCGGCAGGTGTCCGCGCTGGTCGCCGGGATGGTGCTGCTCGGCGCGATGACCATGGTGTGGAACGTCAACCAGGTCACCCTGATGCAGCACCGCAGCCCCGAGGCGATGACGGGCCGGGTCTCCTCGGCGTTCCGCACCGCGTCGACCTCCGGTGCCCCGCTCGGCGCCTTCCTCGGCGGGGCCGCGGCCGGTCTGGCCGGCCTCAACGCGCCCGCTCTGCTCGCGGCCGTCCTGTTCGGCGCGGCCGTCGTCGCGCTGATACCGGTCCGCGGGGCGGAGAGATCCGTCGCCGCCCACGAGGAGGGCGTCATGACCGCTCGCACGGGCGGCTGATCAATTAGGTTGGAACACCTGGGACAGGCACGAAAGAAGGCTGAAGTCGGATATGAACGCTCACGGCCGTACCAGGCTCGACCAGACGCCCGAGTGGACCGCTCTCGCCAAGCACCGGGAGGAGCTGGCGGATGCCCGGCTGCGGGAGCTGTTCGCCGCCGATCCGGCGCGCGGCACCCGGTACACGCTCCAGGTGGGCGACCTCCACCTCGATTACTCCAAGCACCTGGTCACCGACGAGACGCTCCGTCTGCTCCAGGAACTGGCCGCCGCGACCGGTGTGTTCGGGCTGCGGGACGCGATGTTCCGGGGTG
>NZ_JBIROU010000024.1:0-72294 GCF_044332325.1 Streptomyces sp. NPDC017095 | reverse complement strand
CCACCCCCCAGGTCATCCGATCGACAGGGGGCAACAGTCATGCCGGGCCCGGAGGCCAGCGGCCCTCTTGCAGGACCGCGAAGAAGATAACGGGGGTGCGTGGTCCGGCCGGGGGCTGCGGGTGCTGCGGACGGGGGGCGGCGCGCGGTCCGGTTGGGGTCGACGAGTGGTCTGCGAGCGGGGGCCGGCGCGTGGTCCGGCGCGGGTCAGGCCGCCTCGGCCACCTGGGCCGCCCGGCCGGTCTGGTCGCGGATCGCCGCGGCCCACTCGACCACCAACAGCTCGTACTCCGCGCGCTCTGCGGGCGACAGGGTCCCGCCCGAGCGCAGCCACAGCGCCCTGATCCGCTCGTTCACCTCGGCGGCGGAGCGCGCGGAACCAGGGGGCGGGGAATCGGGGGACATGCCGCACAGCCTAGGGCTAAAGGCTGACCGTGCGCTACCGGGCGGCTACGCAGAAGGTACCGGGTTGGTCACCGGCACCACGCGATCACCCGTCCGTGGCCGCGCACTCCCGGGCCCCGCCCGGCACCGCCCAGGTCACAGCCGGGCGCCCGCCCCCGGAAAATGGCCGGAACCGGAACGGTGCCGCGCCGGTCAGCTCGCCGACTCCGCCGCGTGCGGGCTCAGCAGGCCCAGGCTGACCAGAGCGATGATCACGATGCCGAGGGCGACGCGGTACCAGACGAACGGCATGAAGCTCTTGTTGGAGATCCACTTCATGAACCACGCGATCACCGCGTATCCCGAGGCGAACGCGATCACCGTCGCGAACAGGGTGGGTCCCCAGGCCACATGGCCCTCGGCCAGCGAGTCCTTCACCTCGAAGGCGCCCGAGGCGAGGACGGCCGGGATGGCGAGCAGGAACGAGTAGCGGGCCGCCGCCTCCCGCTTGTAGCCCATGAACAGACCGCCGCTGATGGTCGCGCCCGAGCGGGAGACGCCCGGGATCAGCGCGCACGCCTGGCAGAGTCCGAAGACCAGGCCGTCCTTGACGCCGAGGTTCTCCAGCGTCTTGCGCTGCTTGGGCGCCCGGTGCCGGCGGCCGGTCTCGTCCCGGGCCGCCAGCCGGTCGGCGATGCCGATGACCACGCCGACGACGATGAGCATGGTCGCGGTGACCCGCAGATCCCGGAACGGCCCCTCGATCTGGTCCTTCAGCGTCACGCCCAGCACGCCGATCGGGATCGAGCCGACGATCACCAGCCAGCCCATCTGCGCGTCGTGGTCGCCGCGCATCGACTTGTCGAACAGCGAGCGGAACCAGGACACGATGATCCGGCCGATGTCCTTGCGGAAGTAGATGAGCACCGCGGCCTCGGTGCCGATCTGGGTGATCGCCGTGAAGGCCGCTCCCGGGTCCTCCCAGCCGGAGAACGCGGCCGTGAGCCGCAGATGCGCGCTGGAGGAGACGGGCAGGAACTCGGTCAGCCCCTGGACGAGTCCGAGGACGAGGGATTCAAACCAAGACATGAAGGCAGAGCGTCCAAGTGCTGAAAGGAGATGAGGTGATCATGTGACGGAGGAAGCGTAGCGGGCCCGGCCGGCGGGGCGGCAAGAGGGGCGCGCGGTTCGCGCACCGGGCAGCTGGGGACGCCAAGTCGACAGCCCCGCACAGCTGTCGGCGTCACGCCGCTCGGTTGTCGGCGGACCCGGGCGGCCGTCGACGGGTGGGCGGCTTGTCGGCGGGTGCGTGCGGCTGTCGGCCTCGCGCCGTCGTCGTCGGCCCCGAGCGGCCGTCGGCGGTCACGCCGTCGTCCTCGGTCCTACGCGGCCGTCGGGCCCGAGACGGTCCAGCCCGGGGCCTGTGGACGGGCCGTCAGGTCCTCGTGCCGCACCGGGTCGCCGCATGCCTGGCACGTCACCACGGGCACCAGCGCGTCGCCGCAGACGTGCTCCACGACCATCGGCAGGTCGGTTCCCCCGCGCAGGTGCCGGTCGCCCCACTCCTTGAGGGTCATCAGCACCGGCTCCAGCTCCAGCCCGGCCTGCGTCGGGCGGTACTCGAAGCGCTGCGGGCGCTCGCTGTACGCGTGCTTGGCGAGGATGCCGGCCTCCACGAGCCGGCGCAGCCGGGCGGCCAGGATGTCGCGCGGGGCGCCGATGTTGCGCACGAGCTGGTCGAAGCGGCCGTTGCCCAGGCAGACCTCCCGCAGGACGAGCAGGGAGTACTTCTCGCCGACCAGCGCGAGGGCGTCGGCGATGGAGCAGGGACGCGGATCCTTCGTGGCGGCCATGGCCCCAGTCTAGGACAGGGTTGGGTTTTCCAACCTGATGCGAGTGCCGCGCCCGGTCACCGGCCCAGGATGCGCCCGGCCGCCCCCACCACCGCGTCGGTCGCGGCGATGGCGGCCTCGCGGCGGGTGGCCAGGACCGTGTGGTCGGCGGACCCGCGCAGGGCGAACGCGGCCAGGGCGGCCTCGCGGGCCGGCTGGGCGAGCGCCGGTTCGAGGACGGAGACGGCGACCAGCGGGGCGGTCACCGCGGAGCGGGTGGCGTGCGAGGCCGCCCGCGCCGCCGCCACGGCCTCCTGGCTCGCGCCATTCAGGACGAGGTCCTCGCGGTGCCACAGGGCCCGCCGGTGGTCACCGAGGGCCGCCACCAGTTCGCCCAGCGCCACGCGCAGCGCCTCCGCCCGCCGCTCCTCGCGGGCGGACCGCTCGCGCCGGAGCTGGAGCAGCCCGGTGAGCGCGCCGCCGAGCAGGGTGCCGGCCACGGCGATGACGCTGGACCACATCGGATGCCTCTTCCCGGCGGACGGACGCGACGGCTACCGGGCGCGCAGCCGATCCCGCTTGCGCCACGCCACCACCGTGCCGACCAGCGCCGGTACGGCGATGCAGGCCATGGCGATCAGGAAGGCGGGAGAGGTCGGCGCGGAGGCGCGGGCGCCGGCGACCGCGTAGGCGGCGGTGTTCGGGATCGAACCGAGGCCGGTGGCCAGGAGGAAGGGCAGCCAGCCCATCCGGGAGACGGCCGCGCAGTAGTTCGCGGCCCAGAACGGCACGCCCGGGAAGAGCCGGAGGGCCAGCATCGACCGGAACCCGTGCCGGCTGAGCTGCCCGTCGGCCGCCTTCAGCCAGCGGCCCCGCAGCAGCGGGCGCAGCGCGTCCTGCCCGAGCATCCGGCCCAGCCCGAACGCCACCCCGGCTCCGAGCACCGTGCCCGCGAGCGCGGTCGCCAGCCCCAGCTGCGAGCCGAACAGCGCGCCCGCGGCCAGGTTCAGCAGGGGCCGTGGCACGAACGCGACCGTGCACAGCCCGTACGCCACCGTGAACACGGCGGCCGCCGCGGCCCCGCCGAGCTGTGGAGGCCAGCCGTGCGTCAGCAGCCGCTGCGGCTCGAACAGCAGCACGCCCGCCGCCGCGCCCGCCAGCAGCGCGAACAGCAGGGACAGCCGGGCGTAGGGAGACAGCAGCGTCCGCGTGCACCGGGCGGCGAACCCGGCGCGCGGAGGCGCGGGCACGGCGAGGGCGCCGGAGGCGGAGGCAGAGGCGGGGACGGAGGCGGCGGCCAGAGCGGCGGCCCGGGGAGAGACCGTGGCGGTGCCAGAGCGGTTGGCATCGAGCATCCGACGACAGTAACCGACGGACATGTGTGATCGCCGTATGGACCGAACTGGCCTGCGGTGAAGGGCGACCACGGACACCGCCGCGCCCGGGTGAACGGGCCGGACAGCGGTGGAGCGGGCGGAGCCGGTGGTGCCCGGGGGAGGTGCCGGCGACGACCGGGGCGGTGTCCGGTGCCGGCCTGGCGGGGGAGGGGCCGACAATGGCCGGGTGAACGCATCGATACCCGTCACCCGCGCCACCGACCACGGCACCGCCCGGCTGATGCCCGACGTCGACCGGGAGCGGGCCTGGCTGCTCACGGTCGACGGGGCCCCGCAGTCGTACGTGGACCTGGACGAGCCCGCCTATCTGGAGTTCGAGTACGCGCGGCGGCTGGGCCATGCGCTGGACACCGTGGCCGAGGCCGGCCGGGCGCTGGACGTGGTGCACCTCGGCGGGGGCGCGCTGACGCTGCCCCGGTACGTGGCCGCCACCCGCCCGGGCTCCCGGCAGGACGTCGTGGACGCCGACCGGGGCCTGCTGGAGCTGGTCACCGAGTGGCTGCCGCTGCCGGCGGACTCGGGTGTCTCGTTGCACGCGGCCGACGCCCGGGCCTGGCTGGAGGCCGCGCCCGACGACCGTGCCGACGTGCTGATCGCCGACGTGTTCGGCGGCTCCCGGGTGCCCGCCCACCTGACCACGCTGGACTACGTCCGCACGGCCGGGCGGGTGCTGCGGCCGGACGGGGTCTATCTCGCCAACCTCGCCGATGCGGCGCCGTTCGGTTTTCTCCGTTCCCAACTGGCCACGGTGTCAGCGGTGTTCGAGGAGGTGGCGCTGATCGCCGAGCCGGCGGTGCTGCGCGGGCGGCGGTTCGGCAACGCGGTGGTCGTGGCCTCGCACCGGCCGTTCGACACCGCCGCGCTGGCCCGGCGCACCGCGGCGGACGCCTTCCCGGCGCGGGTCGAACACGGCGCGGCGGTACGGGAGTTCACCGGGCCGGCGCGGCCGGTGACGGAGGCCGACGCCGTACCGTCACCCGTGCCTCCCGGCGGCTCCTTCGGCATCGGCTGAGCCGGCGGGGGCCGTGGCTGCCCCCGCCACCGGGACCGATCACTCCACGACCGGGTCGCCGTGCAGCCGTACCGTCGCCAGGACCTTCTCCACGGTCGTGTCGGGCAGTTCGTCCTTGACGCCCTTCGCGCCGTACAGCGTCCACGAGACGAAGCTGCCCGTGGAGTTCTTGAAGGCGAACGTGACCGCCTTGCCGTCGGTGTCGCACTTGTCCTTCTTCGGCATGCCGGCGACGTACGACGTCGCGACGCTGCCGGTGAGGCCCGACGCTGTCGTGAAGGACTTCGCCTTGCCGATGTGCAGGTACTTCTTGGCCGCCTCCGACTGGTTGGTGTACCCGCCGAAGGCGAAGGTGGCCGAGTCGCCGCGGGCGATGCTCGCGGTGTCCTTGGCGCCGTTCTCGCCCTTCGTGCCGCTGCCCGCGAGCGCGTGCGACTCCTTGGTGCCGCTCTGCTCGGAGGTGCAGTAGTCGGGCTTGAGGAACGAGGCCCCGGAGAAGCCGATGTACGCCGAGCCGTCGCCCTTCTCCTCGTCCTCGAAGAAGGAGAAGACGCCGGGCCGTTGCACCTCCCAGTCGGCGGGCACGTCGAAGGCCGTGCCGTACTTGGGGTTGACGACGACCTTCCAGCCCGGGACGGTCGGCTTCTCCGTCCCGCCGGCACGCGGGTTGTCGGCCGCGGACGACGTGGGCGAGGCGGGCGCGGTGTCCGTCGGCGACGGGCTCGTGTGCCGACCGTCCTTGCCGTTGTCCGCCTCGTCGTCCTTCGCGCCGCCGCCCAGCACCAGGAAACCGGTGACGGCGGCGGTGACCACGACGGCCGTGGCCGCGACGATCGCGATCAGTTTCGTACGGCCGCCGCCGGACGGGGGCTCCGGCGTGGCGGGCTGGTCGTACCGCGTCGGCTGCCCGTAAGGGCCCTGCGGCGGCTGTCCGTACGGGCCGGCCGGGGGCTGCTGTCCGTAGGGGCCGGCCTGCGGCTGCGCGCCCGGCCCCTGCTGCCCGTACGGGGCGGCCTGCGGAAACTGCTGGTAACCGGGCTGCTGGTACGGGTTCGGCTGCTGCTGACCCGGCTGCTGGTACGGGTTCTGCCGTGGATCGTGCTGCGGGTTCTGCGCGCCCCCTGGCGGCTGCTGATCTGGCCACATGGCCCTAGACCCTAGTGCGCTTCTCTGGCCAGGCTTCCCTACTCGTGAGTAACATGACGGTCATGAGCGCAGACCAGATGTCGATCGGCGAGATGCTCGCCGCCACCGTGCCCATGGCCCGGACCCTGAACCTGGAATTCCTCGAGACCTCGGCGGACAAGGCCGTGGTGTCCCTGCCGGACCAGAGCGCGTACCACAACCACGTGGGCGGCCCGCACGCCGGTGCGATGTTCACCCTCGGGGAGTCGGCCAGCGGCGCCATCGTGCTGGCCGCCTTCGGGGACCAGCTCTCGCGCGCCGTTCCGCTCGCCGTGCGGGCCGAGATCGCCTACAAGAAGCTGGCGATGGGCGCCGTCACCGCCACCGCGACGCTGGGCCGCCCGGCCGCCGAGGTCGTCGCCGAACTCGACGCGGGGCAGCGCCCCGAGTTCCCCGTGTCGATCGAGATCAGGCGCGCGGACGGCGCGGTGACGGGCGAGATGACCGTCCTGTGGACGCTCCGGCCGACCGACCGGGGCGAGTGAGCCGGCCGGCGGGCGGACGCGCCGCCTGACATGAGCGGCGCCGGGCCTCGTTCCGCCCGGCGCCGGATTCCGTTCCGCCGGCGCCGGGCCCCGTTTCGTCTCGCCGGTGTCGTGCCCCCGTTTCCGCCCCGACGGCGGGACGGGGGCGCGGTCGCCTCGGGGCGCACTCACTGGACGACCACGCCGTGGACGGCCTTGGCACCGGCCACCTCTTAAGGCGGCCCGCCGGCCCTCGCGGGTGCTCCGCGGCTCGGCCAAGGCCGGTTCACAGCACCTTCGCGCGGATCAGCGCCGACAGCACCAGCGCGCCCGGCAGCAGCGGCACCCAGTCCGTGAGCACCCGGTAGCCGATGACGGTCGCCGTGGCCATCGCGGGCTCGGCGCCGAGGGCGACCAGCGTCCACACCATGGCCGCGTCGACCGCGAGTCCGCCCGGCGCGGGCACCGCCCCGCCGGCCGTGCCCGCCGCCAAGTGGGCGAGCACCACCTGCTCCCAGGGCAGCCGCAGTCCGAGCGAGGTCCCGACGCAGGCCAGCGCGCCGGCCTGGGCCAGCGGCAGCGCGGCGGCCCCGCCCCACAGGGCGAGCACCCGGCGCGGCCGGGTGTGCACCAGGCGCGCGTCGGTCAGGGCCGAGCGCAGCAGCCTGGTCACCGGCCGCCGCAACGGCCCGACCAGCAGCAGCGACCCCGCCACCGCGGCCGCCCCGCCCACGGCCACGGCGACCGGGACCAGCAGCCGCCCGTCCGGTACCAGGTCCCCGAAGCGGTCCCGGGCCGGTGACACCGCGAGCAGCGCCAGTAACACCAGTGTCTTGGCGGTGGGTTTGGCCAGCGAGTACAGCCCGATGGACGCGGTCGCCCGGGCCGGCGGCACGCCCTGGCCGCGCAGGAAGCGCAGGGTGACGGCGTGCGCGCCGAGCCCGCCGGGCAGCGCGTGGTTGGCGGCGCCGGCGGCGAACTGCGAGGCGAGCAGCAGCCGCGCCGGCACCCGGTCGGGCAGCGCACCCTGCCGGGCGCAGGCGGCGGCCACCCAGGTCAGACAGGTGAACCCGGCCGCCGCCAGCAGCCACCCCGGGTCGGCCGCGACCAGCCGCCGCACTCCCTCGTCCATGACGGACCGGTGGACCAGGGCCCAGCCGACCGCGAACAGCACGGGAGCCAGGCACAGGGCCAGCCGCGCGACCCGGCCCGCCCGGCGGGACCCCGGACGCCGCGAGACCGGGCCTTCCGGGGCCCGGCTTTCCGGGTCCGGGCCATCCGGGTCCGGGCTTTCCGGGTCCGGGCTTTCCGGGATTCGGCTTTCCGGGGTCCGGCTTTCCGGGGTCCGGGCTTCCAAGATCCGGCCTTCGCGAACCCGGCCTTCCCGGACCCGGCCTTCCCGGACCCGACCTTCCGGGACCGGGCGTTCCGGAGTCGCGGGCTCCGCGCCCGGGTGCTGCGGAGCCGGGCACCCGGCCCCGGGGACGGACGGCTCGACGACCGAGACGGACCCCTTGACGGCGGTCCCCTGGCCGGTGTCCGCGACGGCGGTCCCCGCACCGGTCTCCGCGACGACGGTCCCCGCTCCGGGCCCGTCGGCGACGGTCCTCGGTCCGAACCCCTCGGCGGCGGTCCCCGCACCGGGGCGCGGCTGCGGCAATGGGCGGGGCGGGGAGGGTGGGATCACGAGGAGGTCGTCCTTCCGCGGCGGGCCCCGGGGGCCTGGGAGAAGCGGGCCGGGCGAAACCGCGTGGGAGCCTCCCCCTCCCGGGTGACACGGGGATGTCCGGAAACGTAAGCCGTGCCGGCGCGGCGGTGGCGCGGGCGGGCGGACCCGCGGCCGTTCACCGCCGACCAGGTAGCCTTCCCTTGGGACGCGCTGTGCATGCGGTGCCCCGAAGGCCGGAACGGCGAGGTCAGCGAAGGGGAGGAACCGGCGGTGCACGTCCAGGAATGGCTCGACTCGGTGCCCGCCGCCGTGGTCTACGCCGTGGTGGGCCTGGTGATCGGTCTGGAGAGCCTGGGCATCCCGTTGCCGGGTGAGATCATCCTCGTCTCGGCGGCCCTGATGTCCTCCCAGCACACCGGCGTCAACCCGGTCGTGCTCGGCGCCTGCGCCACCGCGGGAGCGGTGATCGGCGACTCCATCGGATACGCCATCGGCCGCAAGGGCGGACGCCCGCTGCTGGCCTGGCTCGGCCGGAAGTTCCCGCGCCACTTCGGCGCGGGCCATGTGGCCACCGCCGAGCAGTCCTTCCAGAAGTGGGGCATGTGGGCGGTCTTCTTCGGCCGTTTCGTCGCCCTGCTGCGCATCTTCGCCGGTCCGCTCGCGGGCGTGCTGCACATGCCGTACTGGAAGTTCCTGATCGCCAACGTCCTCGGCGGCATCTGCTGGGCCGGCGGCACCACGGCCGTCATCTACTACGTCGGCGTCGTCGCCGAGGACTGGCTCAAGCGCTTCTCCTACCTGGGCCTGGCCATCGCCGTCCTGATCGGCCTGGCCTCGATGCTGATCCTGAAGCGCAAGACGAAGAAGGCCCGGCCGGAACAGCGGGAAGCGGAAGCGGAACCGGTCGGCGCCGGGGACTGACGGCGCCGGGGACTGACGGCGCCGGGGACTGACGGCGCCGGGGACTGACGGCGCCGGGGACTGACGGCGCCGGGGACTGATGGCGCCGGGGACTGACGGCGCCGCCGGTCCGGCCGCGGGTGCCTACTCGTGCACCCCGCGATGCTCCTTCGCCAGATCGGCGTAGAGCGTGCCGTTGAGGGTCACCCCGTCCCGCTCCTCCTCGGTCAGGCTCCGCCGCACCCTCGCCGGCACGCCCGCCACCAGCGACCCGGGCGGCACCACCATCCCCTGCGGCACCAGAGCCTGGGCCGCGACGAGCGACCCGGCCCCGATCACCGCCCCGTTGAGCACGGTCGCGCCCATCCCGATCAGGCAGTCGTCCTCCACGGTCGCCCCGTGCACCACCGCGTTGTGCCCGATCGACACCCGCTCGCCGACCGTCACCGGGAACCCGGGGTCGGCGTGCAGCGTGACGTTGTCCTGCACATTGGCCTGCGCGCCGACGCTGATCCGCTCGACGTCCCCGCGCACCACGGCGCCGTACCAGACACTGGCTCCCGCGTGCAGCGTGACGTCTCCGATCACGGCCGCCGTGGGCGCGACGAACGCCTCCGGGTCGACCCGGGGCTCCTTGCCCGCGATGCCCACGACCAGCGCCTTCTGCGTCATCACCGTCTCCTCGTGTCCGGGGTGTCACCGAACCGTACGACACGGGGTGGGGCACAGATCACAGCAGCCCGCCGTCTCCGCGGAGGCGACCGGTGAGTAACGTGAGCCCGTGCCGAAGCGCAAGAACACGTTCTCATCCTGGCGACACCGCCTGGCCCAGCGCGCCGTCCACGCGGGCTGGGCGTGGGTGCAGCGCAGGGGCTCGGTGACGGCCGAGCACCCCGGCCGCTTCCGCTTCGGCGCGATCGGCGAGGCCACCCGGCTGGCCTTCCCGCTCGGCACGGTCTTCGGCGAACCCTGGATCCGGCTCGGCTCCTACTGCATCATCGGCGAGCAGGTCACCCTCACCGCGGGCCTGATGCCCGACCTGGACCTCGGTCCGGACCCGATCCTGCGCATCGGCGACGGCGTGGTCCTCGGCCGCGGCAGCCATGTCATCGCGGACACGACGGTCACCATCGGCGACGACTGCTACTTCGGTCCGTACGTCTACGTCACCTCCACCAACCACTCCTACGACGACCCGCACCAGCCCATCGGCAAGCAGTGGCCGCGGATGGAGCCGGTGGAGATCGGGCCGGGCTGCTGGATCGGCACCGGCGCGGTGATCCTGCCGGGCGCGCGGATCGGCCGGAACGTGGTGGTGGCGGCCGGCGCGGTGGTCCGGGGCACGGTGCCCGACCACGCGGTGGTGGCGGGCGCCCCGGCCCGGGTCGTACGGCGCTGGACGCCCGGCGCCGGCTGGCAGCCGCCGCTGCGGACGCCCGCGCCCGTGCCGCTGCCGGACGGGGTCACACCGGGCCAGCTGCGGGCGCTGGCGGACCTGGACGAGGACGCGGTCGCCCGGCTGGCCGCGCTGGACGCCGACGGCTGACGGCGTCTGCGGCACGCAGGCTCCGCGGTCCGGGCCGCGCAGTACAGTTTGGTGAACGACCGGGTGCACCGCACCGTAGTCCAGTCGGCTGGACGTCGCTCACCACACCACTGGACCCCCGGGATATTTGGACGCAACGTGTCGGACCTCGAACTCCTGACCCAGTCCCTGGCACGGAACGTCAGGCACTGGCGCTCGGTGCGCGGCTTCACGCTGGACGTGCTCGCCGCCCGGGCCGGTGTCAGCCGCGGCGTGCTCATCCAGATCGAGCAGGCCCGCACCAACCCCAGCATCGGCACGGTCGTCAAGATCGGTGACGCGCTCGGCGTCAGCGTCACCACGCTGCTCGACTACGAACAGGGCCCGAAGGTCCGTGTCGTCCCCGCCGACCGGGCCGTACGGCTCTGGCACACCGAGGACGGCAGCTACAGCCGGCTGCTCGCCGGCACGGAGGCGCCCGGACCGCTGGAACTGTGGGACTGGCGGCTGATGCCGGGCGAGAGCAGCCCCTCCGAGCCGCACCCCGGCGGCACGGTCGAACTCGTCCATGTCACCGCGGGCGAGCTGACGCTCACCGTGGACGGCACGGAGTACCGCGTCCCGGCGGGCGCGAGCGCCTCCTTCGAGGCCAACGTCCCGCACTGGTACGGCAATCAGGGCGACGTACCGATGGAGATGATGATGGCCGTGTCCGTGCCGCCCGTGCCGTGAGACGCCGGTCCGGCGGGCGGGCCGGCCTTGCTAGCGTGCGGCCATGCGCGCACCCATCGGAGACTTCGACACCGCCACTCCCGCCCCGGACTGCCTGGAGGAGCTGACCGCTCCCGTCGCCGACGCCGTACGCGACTGGCAGGGCACGGTCCCGGCCGACCGCATCCTCTACGTCGACACCGACCCGCGCTGGGCGGACACCGCCGTCTTCGTGGAGCACTACGGCCGCGACCTGCTGGAGCGCTCGGCGAACTGCGTGGTGGTCGCGGGCAAGCGGGCCGGCGAGACCCGGCTCGCCGCCTGTGTGGTCCTGTCCACCACCCGGGCCGACGTCAACGGCGTCGTCCGCCGTCAGCTCGGTGCCCGCAAGGCGTCCTTCGCCCCGATGGAGACGGCGACCGGCGAGAGCGGCATGGAGTACGGCGGCATCACCCCGCTCGGACTGCCCGCCGGCTGGCCCGTGCTGGTGGACGCGGCCGTCGCCGACCTGCCCTACGTCCTGGTCGGCAGCGGACGCCGCCGCGGCAAGCTGCTCGTACCGGGCAAGGCACTCGCAGAACTCCCGGGCGCCGTCGTGCTGGAGGACCTGGGCATCGCCTGACCCACCACGGCGCGACGACCGTCGCCGACCACGACCTTACGGGACCCCGGGCCGTCGGCCACGAGTCGTCGGCCCCGGTCCGGTCGGGCGTCAGTATGTGTCGGCCGTGCCGAGGTACTGCTCGGCGAAGGCTGTTGCCGCGGCTGGGGAGGAGAACAGCCGGCGCAGGCGGGCCAGGGTGGTGCCGGCGCGGTAGGGGTCTGGGTGGGAGACGCCGTGGTAGACGTCGGAGAGCCACTGCGAGAACTCCTGGTAGTCCCAGACCCGGCGCAGGCACGCCGCCGAGTAGCCGTCCAGGCCCGTGCGATCCTCCTTCGTCAGGTACGCCACGAGTGCGTCGCCGAGCAGGAACGCGTCGTGCAGGGCGAGGTTCATGCCCTTCGCGGCGATCGGCGCGACGAGGTGCGCGGCGTCGCCGGCCAGGAAGAGCCGGCCGGACACCATCGGCTCCACGACGTAGTTGTGCATGTCCAGCACCCGCTTCTCCAGCAGCCGCCCCTCCGTCAGCGGCGGTCGGTCCGCCGCGTGCAGCCGCCGCCGGAGTTCCGCCCAGACCCGGTCGTCGGGCCAGGCGGCGGGGTCGTCGCCGGGCGGGCACTGGAGGTAGTAGCGGGTCAGCTGCGCACTGCGGGGCATGTGCCCGGCGAACCCGTCGGCGTGCATGCCGAACAGCACCCGGTCGGCGGACGGCGGCGCCTCGGCCAGCAGTGCCAGCCAGCCGATGCCGTAGTCGTGCCGGACGGTCCGCGCCGACGGCGGCAGCGCGGCCCGGCTCGCGCCGCGCGCCCCGTCACAGCCGGCCACGAAATCGCAGTGCACGAGCAGCCGTTCACCGGTGTCCGGGTCGGTGTAGGAGACGGCGGGCCGGTCCGAGTCCAGGTCGTGCAGGCGCACGTCGCGCACGCCGAAGCGGATCGCCCCGCCGCGCACGTCGGCGTACTCGCGCACGAGATCGGTCACGAGCAGCGGCTGCGGGTACACCCAGTGGTGACGTCCCGTCAGTTCCGTGTAGTCGAAGCGGTAAGCGCGTCCTCCGAAGCGGAACTCGCACTCCGAGTGACGCTCCGCCCGTTCCGGCAGCCGCCCCGCCAGCCCGCGCCGCTCCAGCCCGCGTACGGCCCACTCCTCGATGATCCCGGCGCGCGGCCGCTGTTCGATGAACTCCCGGCTCTCGCTCTCCAGGACGAGGCAGTCCACACCGGCGGCCCGCAGGATGGCACCGACGGTCAGGCCGGCGGGCCCGGCGCCCACGACGACGACCGGGACACGGGTGGCGGAAGGGGAACCGGTGTGGGGGGAAGCAGACGTCACGCGAGCATTATGACGGTGTCCCGTCAGACGGACCGACGGGACACCGGGGGCACGAGGGACGGAAGGGGTTAGGCCAGCCGCGGGATCTCGATCGCCGGGCAGCGGTCCATCACCATCTCCAGACCCGCCGCCCGGGTCCGCTCGTACGCGGCCTCGTCGACGACACCGAGCTGGAACCACACCGCCCGCGCGCCCTTCGCCACGGCCTCGTCGGCCACCGGGCCGGCCAGCTCGCTGTTCACGAACACGTCGACCACGTCCACGTCGAACGGGATGTCCGCGAGGGAGGCGTAACCCGGCTCGCCGTGCACCGTCTCGGCCTTGGGGTGCACCGGCACGATCCGCTTGCCGAACCGCTGGAGCACCTGCGCCACGCCGTACGCGGCCCGCCGCTGGTTCGCGGACAGGCCGACCACCGCCCAGGTGTCGCCCGCCTCGGTCAGGACCCTGCGGATCGTCGCTTCGTCGCCGTACATCGGCCGCCTCCTCGTCACTGCGGGAACTGTGTGCCGGGGCAACGCCGGACCGGCGGTGCGGATTCCCTCCGTACCCCGCCACGCTGTCCGGAATCGGCGCAAGCCGCTGCATACGGCCGCGCGCCCGCCTACGCTCGCCCCGTGCTGCGCATCCTCGACGCCCGAACCGGTGAACCCGTCCCCGCCGCGCCCGCCCGCCGCGGTCTGACCCGTATCGAAGCCCATGCCTCCGGCCTGGATCCCACGGCCCTGCGGGTCCTGCTCACCGCCGACCTGCTCGTCCGTGCCCTGGAAGTGGGCGGCACCCCGGTCTGGACGGCCCTGAGCGCCCCGCGCCACCAGGCGGAGCTGCGCACCGCCGCGACCCGCCTCGCCATCCGCCCCTTCGAGGACGGCCGCGACCTCGCCTCGGGCCTCGGCGAGGCCCAGGCCATCCACGTGATGTGCCCGGACGTCACCAGCACGCCGGGGGAGGGGCCGCTGGTGTCGGTGGGCGGGGCCGAGTGGACACCGGGACCGGGGAACGCCGGGAACACCGAGAACGCCGAGAACGCTGAGAACGCCGGCGGGGGCACCAAAGGGTGGCCCACCGGCGGACCCAGCGGCTCTGGCGCCCCCGGTCCGCTCGGCACCCTTCTCGCCGATCCCGCCGCCCTCCGCCTCGCCCTGCTCGCCGTCCCGCGCGGCGAACCCGTGCGGCTGGACCGGGCCGCGCTGGACGCCGCCGCGGACCGCCTCGCCCGCTGGCGGCGGGCCGTCGCCGGCTGGGCGCGGCGGCCCTCGCGGCCGGTCCCCGGCGAGGTCCGCGAGCGGCTGCGCGCCGCCTGGGAGGACGACCTCGACCTGCCCGCCGTGCTCGACGTCCTCGCCGAGGTGGCGAACGCGTCCGGCATCCCGGACGGCGCCCGCTTCGAGACGTACGCCTACGCCGACCGCCTGCTCGCCCTCGACCTCACGCGTGACATCGGCGGACCCGCGTGAACCGGCCGGCGGGCGGGGGTCCGCTGCGCCGGCTGGTGGTGCTGCGCCACGCCAAGTCTGCCTGGCCCGAGGGCGTCGAGGACCGCCTCAGACCGCTCGCCCCGCGCGGGCTGCGCGACGCCCCGGCGGCCGGCCGCGCGCTCGCGGCCGGCTCCCTGCCCGATCTCGCCCTGTGCTCCACCGCCGTACGCGCCCGCCGTACCTGGGAGCTGGTCGCCGCCGAGTGGGCCACCCCGCCGCCCGTGCGCCACGACCGGCGGCTGTACGCGGCCGGTGTGCCGGAGCTGCTCCAGGTGGTGCGCGAGGTGCCGGCCGAGGTGCGTACGCTGCTGCTGATCGGGCACAACCCCGGCCTCGCGGAGCTGGTGACGGAGCTGGCCGCCGACGGCCTCGACGACGCGCTGGAGCGGGTGCGGACGAAGTTCCCGACCTGCGCGGTCGCCGTCCTCTCCTGGCACGGCAGCGGCTGGCCGGCGCTCACCCCGGGCTCGGCCCTGCTCACCTCCTTCACGGTCCCGCGCGGGAAGAAGCGCTGACCGGGCGGGCACCCGGCGCTCGCATAGGCTGGCGGGATGCAGGACGAGTACCGCACAGTGGCCCGCGCGGGCGTGCACGAGACCGAGATCAACCGCTCCCGCTTCCTGTGCGCCCTCGCCCCGGCCGCCACCGAGCGGGAGGCCCAGGAGTTCATCGCCGCCGTGCGCAAGAAGCACGCCGACGCCACCCACAACTGCTGGGCGTACGTCATCGGCGCCGACGCCTCCGTGCAGAAGGCCAGCGACGACGGCGAACCGGGCGGCACCGCCGGCGTGCCCATGCTCCAGATGCTGCTGCGCCGCGACATGCGGTACGTGGTGGCCGTGGTCACCCGCTACTACGGCGGTGTCAAGCTGGGCGCGGGCGGGCTCATCCGGGCCTACGGCGGCTCGGTCGGCGAGGCCCTGGACGCGCTCGGCACGCTCACCCGGCGCCGCTTCCGGCTGGCCACGGTGACCGTCGACCACCAGCGCGCGGGCAAGGTCCAGAACGATCTGCGCGCCACCGGACGCGAGGTGCGCGACGTCCGCTACGGCGAGGCCGTCACCCTGGAGATCGGTCTGCCGGACGCCGACGTGGACGCCTTCCGGGCCTGGCTCGCGGATGTGACGGCGGGCACGGCCGGCTTCGAACTGGGCGGCGAAGCCTACGGAGATGCCTGACAATCGGCGCCAATCGGGCATAACGCCCCTGGGGGTGGGCGGTCGTGACGGGCCGGTACGGGAGTAACCGCCCGTGATGTCAGACCCGGCGGTTAGTCTCGGGGCCCATGAGACTGCTGCACACGTCGGACTGGCACCTCGGCCGGGCCTTCCACCGGGTGAACCTGCTCGGGGCCCAGGCCGAGTTCATCGGTCACCTCGTCACCACCGTGCGTGAGCGCGAGGTCGACGCGGTGGTCGTGTCGGGCGACGTGTACGACCGCGCGGTGCCCCCGCTCGCCGCGGTCGAGCTGTTCGACACCGCCCTGCACCGGCTCGCGGACCTCGGCGTGCCCACGGTGATGATCTCCGGCAACCACGACTCGGCCCGCCGCCTCGGCGTCGGCGCCGGACTCATCGACCGCGCGGGCATCCACCTGCGCACCGAACCCTCCGCCG
This sequence comes from Streptomyces sp. NPDC017095, assembly GCF_044332325.1. Classification (NCBI taxonomy): domain Bacteria; kingdom Bacillati; phylum Actinomycetota; class Actinomycetes; order Kitasatosporales; family Streptomycetaceae; genus Streptomyces; species Streptomyces sp. NPDC017095. The sequence goes on along the minus strand of NZ_JBIROU010000024.1, from coordinate 56,189 downwards.
CCGGCACTCCGGTGATCCTCCAGGATGCCCACGGCGAAGTGGCGTTCTACGGCCTGCCGTACCTCGAACCGGCCCTGGTGAAGGACGAGTTCGGCGTCGACAAGGCCGGCCACGAAGCCGTGCTCGGCGCCGCGATGGACCGCGTCCGCGCCGACCTCGCCGGCCGCGCGCCGGGCACGCGCTCCGTCGTCCTCGCCCACGCCTTCGTCACCGGCGGCCAGGCCAGCGACAGCGAGCGGGACATCACCGTCGGCGGGGTGGCCGCCGTACCGGCCGCGGTCTTCGACGGCGTCGACTACGCGGCCCTCGGTCATCTGCACGGCTGCCAGACCCTCACCGAGCGCGTGCGCTACTCCGGCTCGCCGCTCGCCTACTCCTTCTCCGAGGCCGGGCACCGCAAGAGCATGTGGCTGGTCGACCTGGACGCGGACGGCTCGGTCACCGCCGAACGCGTCGACTGCCCGGTGCCGCGCCCGCTCGCCCGGCTCCGCGGAACCCTGGAGGACCTGCTCGCCGACCCCGCGCTGAGCGGCCACGAGGACGCCTGGGTCGAGGCCACCCTCACCGACCCGGTCCGCCCGGCCGACCCCATGGCCCGGCTCACCGAGCGCTTCCCGCACACCCTCAGCCTGGTCTTCGCCCCCGACAGGGCCCCCGACGACCCCCGGGTGTCCTACGCCCGGCGCCTCGCGGGCCGCAGCGACCAGCAGATCGCCCAGGACTTCGTCGCCCATGTGCGCGGCGCCGGCCCCGACGAGCACGAGGCGGCCGTGCTGCGCGAGACGATCGACGCCGTGCGCGCCGACCACGCCGTGCGGGAGGTGGCCCGGTGAGGCTGCACCGGCTCGACGTCACCGCCTTCGGGCCCTTCGGCAACGCCCAGCGCGTCGACTTCGACGCACTGTCCGCCGCCGGGCTGTTCCTGCTGCACGGCCCGACCGGCGCGGGCAAGACCTCCGTCCTGGACGCCGTCTGCTACGCGCTCTACGGCTCCGTCCCCGGCGCCCGGCAGAGCAGCCAGGGTGCCGGGCTGCGCAGCGACCACGCCCCGCCCGGCACCCGCACCGAGGTCCGCCTCGAACTGACCGTCGCCGGACGCCGGCTGGAGATCACCCGGCAGCCCCCGTGGGAGCGGCCCAAGCTGCGGGGCACCGGCACGACGGTCGACAAGGCCCAGACCTGGTTGCGCGAGCACGACGCCCGCTCCGGCACCTGGAAGGACCTCAGCCGCTCCCACCAGGAGGTCGGCACCGAGGTGGAGCAACTGCTCGGCATGAGCCGCGAGCAGTTCTGCCAGGTCGTCCTGCTGCCCCAGGGCGACTTCGCGCGCTTCCTGCGCGCCGACGCCGAGACCCGCGCCCGGCTCCTCGGCCGGCTCTTCGATACCCAGCGCTTCGCCGACGTCGAGAAACGGCTCGCCGAACGCCGGCGCACCACCGAGGCACGGGTGCGCGAGGGCGACACGGCGCTGCTCGCCGACGCCCACCGCATGCAGCAGGCGGCCGGTGACGCCATGGAGCTGCCCGAGCTGGCCCCCGGCGACCCCGGCCTCGCCGACACCGTCCTCGGCGCCGCCGCCGTCGCCCGCAGCACCGCCCGGGAACGCCTCGCCGTCGCCCGGTGCCGCCTGGCCGCCGCCGAGTCCGCCCATGCCGCGGCCCGGACCGCGCTGGAGGAGATACGCGAACGCGCCCGCCTCCAGGCCCGGTACGCCGAGGCCCGGCAGCGCGCCGAAGCCCTCCGGGAACGGGCCGGCGCCCACGGCGAGGACGAGGAGCGCATGGCGCGGGCCCGCAAGGCGGAGGCGGTCGCGCCCGCGCTGGAACTGCGGGAGGAGGCCGACGCCGCCCACCGCCGGGCAGCGGAAACCGAGACCCGCGCGCGTGCCCTGCTCCCCGCCGCCCACGCCGGCGCGGACGCGGGCGGACTCGCCGCCGCCGCCCGCCGCACCGCCGAGGAACTGGGCGGCCTGGACGCGGCCCGGCGCGCCGAACGCCGGCTCGCCGAACTCGCCGCCGAATACACCGGACTCGACCGGCAGGAACGCGCCGACGAGGACGTGCTGCGCGAGGCCGACGCCTGGCTCGACGGCTGGGAGTCCACCCGCGCCGCCCTCCAGACGCGCGTCGACACCGCCCGGGAAGCCGCCACCCGCGCCGAACAGCTCGCCGTCCAGCGCGACCCGATGCGGCGCCGGCTCCAGGCCGCCCGCACCCGGGACGCCCAGACCACCGAGCTGGAACGGGCGGCGCAGCGCGCGCGTGAGTCGGAGCAGCGCGCCCTGGCGGCCCGCGCCCACTGGCTCGACCTCAAGGAACAGCGGCTGGCCGGCATCGCCGCCGAGCTGGCCGCCCGCCTCACCGACGGCGAGCCGTGCGCGGTCTGCGGAGCCACCGCGCACCCCGCGCCCGCGCGCAAGGTCGCCGGCCACGTCGACCGCGAGACCGAGGACCGCGCCCTCGCCGCCTCCCGCCGGGCCGAGGAACAGCACGCCGAGGACGAGCGGCACGCCGGCCGGCTCCGTGAGACCCTGGCCGCCGCGGGCGCCGAGGCGGGCGACACCGCCACCGCCGACCTCGCCGCCGAGGCCGAGCTACTGGAGCGGGAGTACGCCCGCGCCCGCCGCGACGCCTCCGCCCTGCACGCCGCCCAGGAGGAACTGCGGCGCGCCGAGCGGGAGCGCGAGCAGCGGCTCGCCGACCGCCAGCAGGCCGCCGTACGGGCCGCCTCCCGGCTCACCCGCCGCGACGCGCTGGAGCGCGAACAGTCCCGGCTGGAAGCGGAGTTGGCGCAGGCCCGCGGCAGCGCGGACAGTGTGGCGGCGCGCGCCGCCGAGCTGGAGCGGCTCGCGGCCCGGCTCACCGAGGCCGCCGACGCCGTACGGGCCGCCGAGGGCGCCGCCGAGCGGCTGAAGGAAGCCGACGCCCGCCTCGCCGACGCCGCCTACCGGGCCGGCTTCGACACCCCGCAGGCCGCGGCGGCGGCCCTGCTCGACCCCGCCGCCCACCGCGCGCTCCAGCACCGCCTGGACGCCTGGCAGCAGGAGGAGGCCGCCGTACGCGCGGTCCTCGCCGAGACCGCCACCGCGGCGGCCGCCCGGCAGCCGGCCGCCGACCCGGCCGCGGCCGAGCGGACGGCGGCCGCCGCCGAGCGGCGGCTGCGCGAGGCGGGCTCCGCGCGCGACGCCGCCGCCCGCTGCTGCGCCGAACTCGACCGCCTCTCCGCCCGCGCCGCCGAGGCGGTGCGCCGGCTCGGCCCGCTGCGCGAGGAGTACGACCGGGTGGCCCGGCTCGCCGCCCTCACCGCGGGCACCTCGGCCGACAACGAACGCAGGATGCGCCTGGAGTCGTACGTCCTGGCGGCCCGGCTGGAACAGGTCGCCGCCGCCGCGACCGCCCGCCTGCAGCGCATGTCGTCCGGCCGCTACACCCTCGTCCACTCCGCCGACCGCAGCGGGCGCGGCCGCAGCGGGCTCGGGCTGCACGTCGTCGACGCCTGGACCGGACGGGAACGGGACACCGCGACCCTGTCCGGCGGCGAGACCTTCTTCGCCTCCCTCGCGCTCGCCCTCGGCCTCGCCGACGTCGTCACCGAGGAGGCGGGCGGCGTCCGCCTGGACACCCTCTTCATCGACGAGGGCTTCGGCACCCTGGACGACCAGACCCTGGACGAGGTCCTGGACGTCCTGGACTCCCTGCGCGAACGCGACCGCAGCGTCGGCATCGTCAGCCACGTCCCCGATCTGCGCCGGCGCGTGCACGCCCAGCTCGAGGTCGTCAAGGACAGGACGGGCTCGTCGCTGCGCCAGCGCGGCACGCACTGAACGCACCGGCCCCGACCTTGATCACGAAACGGTAAGGTTCACCGGCTCCGCGGCTGCTTCGCACAACCTTCCGGCTCGGCGGGCCGTCCAACCCGCGCCCGGTACCGATCAAGGAGTACCGGTTCTCGTCCGTCCAGTTGGGGGATGTCATGAGTTCTGTCTCCGTCCGGCGCGTGCTGCGCCACGGGGCGTGTGCCACGGCCGCCGGGGCGCTGCTGGCCGCCGGTCTCGGCAGCGGGGTCGCCTTCGCCGACGACGCGCAGAGCGACCAGTTGTGGATCCAGGCCCCGTCCGAGCAGCCGGTCACCGCCGCCCCGGACGGCGGCACGGCGGAGTACCGGTCGCTGGCGCTCGGCCTCTACCACGACAACGACAACTTCACCGTCACCGGCGGCCGGCTGACCGTCGACGTCTCCGGGCTCGCCGGGGTCGCCGAGGTCGCCTGGCCCGGCACGTGCGCACCGGACGACGCCGGCACCGTCGCCGTGTGCGACACCGGCGACGTGCCGACCGGCTCCGGCGCCCAGGTGCGGCTGGAGGTGCGCGCCGCCGCCGGCGCCGCCGTGGGCGCGCGGGGCACCATCGCGTACTCCGCCGAGGCCACCGGGGGACCCGACGGCCGGCTCGTCGCCCCGGAGGGCGCCGAGACCGTCGTCACCGTCGGCTCCGGCCCGAACCTCGGTGTCGGCGCGTTGCGGAGCGTGTCCGGCGTCGCCCCCGGCACCAGCCTCGCCGTGCCGTTCACCGTCACCAACACCGGCGACGAGACCGCCCACGGCTTCAGCGTCAAGATGTGGGCCACCTACGGCCTCGACGTCGCGACCCGCTACCCGCAGTGCTCCTCCACCGGGCCGGACGACACCGACGACGAGTACACGCCCATGACCTATGTGACGTGCTCCTTCGACACCGAGGTGGCGCCCGGCGCCACCGTGGAGCTGCCGCAGCCGCTGCGGCTCGCCGTCACCGGCCACGCGCTGTACGAGCGGTTCGACTACGAGGTCCAGCCCGGCGGCGGCGCCACCGACCTCGACGGCTCGGACAACGGCAACTCCTGGAGCATCCGTGCCGCCAACACCGCCGACTTCGCCGTGCGCGGCACCGGGGTGAGCGGCGCGGCCGGCGACACCGTCACCGCCGCCTTCGAGTTCGCCAACCACGGCCCGGCCTGGGTCGGCAACGTCAGCTCCGGGGACCCGGTCGCCGTGCTCGACTTCGCCCTGCCGGAGGGCACCACCGCCCTCTCCGTGCCCGACACCTGCCACCCCGGGCCGTCCGCCGGCCACTACGCCTGCACCCTGCCGATGTGGGCCAAGCCGGACCTGACGGCCGGCTTCCCGTTCCGGCTCCGTATCGACCGGGTCGTCCCCGACGCGACCGGCCGCGTCGTCGCCCGGCCCGAGTTCGGCACGTCCTTCGCCTTCGACCCGGACAGCGGGAACAACACGGCCCAGGTCGTCGTCAACCCGTCCGCCTGACCGCGCCGGCACCGGGGGCCCGCGCCCCCGGTGCCGTGGTCAGCGGCCCAGCGGCCGCCGGGTCAGCGGGGAGGAGTACACGACACTCGTGGTCACCGAACCGAGCGCGCCGATCCGGCCCGCCACCTGCTCCAGGTGGGACATCGACCGCGCGGCGACCTTGATGACGAAGCAGTCGTCGCCCGTGACGTGGTGCGCCTCCAGGACCTCGGGCGTCGCGGCGACCAGGTCGTGGAACGGCTTGTAGTTGCCGTTCGGATAGCGCAGCCGCACGAACGCCAGGATCGGCAGCCCCAGCCGCTCGGGGTCGACCACCGCCGCGTATCCCTGGATGACGCCCGCCTCCTCCAGCCGCCGCACCCGCTCGGTGACGGCGCTCGGCGACATGGACACGGCCCGCGCCAGCTCGGCGTAGCTGACCCGTCCCTCGCGCTGGAGGACTTCGAGTATGCGCCAGTCGGTGGCGTCCGGGGAATACGCGGTCATCCCGGATGGATAGCAGGGAAAACCCCGGCAGGACAAGGGCAGGGCCGTGGATCGTCCCTTCAGGGAGCGGACCGCGGACCGTAGATTTCCCGTCATGATCAACCCCGTGACCGAGAACCCCGTCCTGCGTGTCGCCCCCGCCGCCCCCGCCGAGGCCGCCGCCTACTTCCGGGCGAGCCTCGCCTTCCACGCCGACGTCGCCGACGTGGCCGCCGCGCTCGCGGCCGGCGGCGACCCCGGCTTCGCCGTCGTGGACTGCCGCTCCACCGCGTCCTGGGACCAGGGCCACGTCCCCGGCGCCGTCCACCTGCCGACCGCGCTCATCCCCGGGCAGGCCGGACGGCTCCTCGACCCCGCCGTGCCGGTCGTGACGTACTGCTGGGGACCCGGCTGCAACGGCGCCGCCCGTGCCGCGCTCGCCCTCGCCGAACTCGGCTACCAGGTCAAGGAGATGCTCGGCGGCTTCGAGTACTGGGCGCGCGAGGGCTTCGGCTACGACACCTGGCGGGGCCCGGCGCGCCGGGACGCCGACCCGCTGACCGCACCCGTCGACGGGGCGTGCGGCTGCTGACCCGCGGGCGCGCGGGCCGGCGCCCCGCTCAGCGCAGCCCGTCGAACGCGATGTTCAGATGGCGGGGGCCGCGCAGCACCGCGTTCGGGCGGTACGGCGGCGGGTCCTCGACCAGGCGCGGGTTCTCCAGCCGCCGGGCCAGCTCGGACAGCGCGATCTGCGTCTCCAGCCGGGCCAGCGGGGCGCCGAAACAGCTGTGGATGCCGCTGCCGAACCCCAGGTGCCGGATGTCCCCGCGGTCCGGGTCGAACCGCTCCGGGTCCTTGAACCGCTCCGGGTCCCGGTTGCCCGCGGCGAGCACCAGCCAGATCCGCGACCCCTTCGGGATCGTGACCCCGCGCACCTCGATGTCGGTGATGCAGGTGCGCTGCGGTACGAGCTGCACCGGCGGCTCGTACCGCAGCAGCTCCTCCACGATGTTGACCGACAGCCCCGGATCGTCCCGCAGGCGCCCGAGGATCTCCGGGTGGCGCAGCAGGGTCAGCATGCCGTTGGTGATCAGGTTGACCGTCGTCTCGTGACCGGCGATCAGCAGCAGCACCGAGGTGCTGAGCACCTCCATCATCGTCATCGAGCCCTCCGGGCCCTCGCTGTCGACCAGGTCGGACAACAGGTCGTCCCGCGGCTCCTTGGTGCGCTGCTCGACCAGCCCGGCCAGATACATGCCGAGCCGCATCCGCGCCTCCTGCGCCGCCCGCTGGGCCTCCGCCTCCGAGCCCTGCCGGGCGACGGGGTCGAGGCTCGCCACCAGCGGGTCCACCCAGGTGCGGAACTGCGGTTCGTCCTCCCGGGGCACGCCGAGCAGCCGGCAGATCACCGTCACCGGGAAGGGATAGGCGAACTGGTCGACCAGGTCGATCCGGCGCGCGTCCCCGAAACCGTCGATCAGCTCGGTGACGATCTCCCGCATCTGGCCTCGCATGCCCTCGATCCGTCGCGGCCGGTGCGGCGGCCCGAAGGCGCTGTTGGCGATGCGCCGCAGCCGGTCGTGCTCGGGCGGGTCCAGCCGCAGGAACGACGGCGGCAGCCCGCCCGTCTCCTCCCGCTGGCCCAGCTCGTCCTCCCCGGCGGCGGCCAGGTTGGCGGCGTCGGAGCTGACCCGGGGATCGTGCAGCAGCGCCTCGATGTCGTAGTAGGAACTGATGAGGTACGGTCCGCCCTCCTCCTCGTGCAGGACCGGGGTCTCGCGGAGTTCCGCGTACAGCGGGTAGGGATCGGCGCGGTTGTCGAAGTCGGTGATCCGGTGGGCCATCGAGGCGTGCGGCATGGCGGTTCCTTACGGCGTCGGGGCCGTGGGTCAGTGGCGGGAGGGGTGGAAGACCAGCTGCTGGTCGGCCGGCGAGTAGCCGCTGAGGGTCACCATCGGGCCGTGGGTCGGCAGCGACGGGTCCGGGAAGCCGGCCGGCACCGGCTGCCGGCCCTCGGGACGCCGGTCCATCGTCGGGAACTCCACCGGGAACGGCGCGCCCCGCTCGATCTGCCGCTGGTAGAACTCCAGCCACCGCGTGTGGTCGAAGCTGACGGCGGCCACGACCCGGCCCTGGTGGCCGTAGACGCCGACGAACCGGCGCTCGGCCGCCGAACCCTGCGTGATCATGATCTGCTCGCCCATCGGCGGCACCCCGACCGACTTGATGTTGACCCCGAACATCGACGACCAGAAGGCCGGCATCCACAGGTGCGGCCGCCGGTCCGTGCCGTGGCAGATCATGTTGTGCGCGGCCGTCTCCGCCTGGGCGACGGCGTTGCCCCAGTGCTCCAGCGACAGGAACTGGTAACCGAACAGCGCGTGCGGGGAGCGCGCCACGTCACCCGCCACGAAGACGTCGTCCGTGACGATGCCCCGGAAGTCGAAGGCACGGCAGCCCGCGTCACAGGCGATGCCCCGGGGCCCGGCGCCCAGCCCCGACCCGGTCAGCCACTCGGTGTTGCGCTGCGAGCCCAGCGACACCACGACCACGTCCGCCTCGACGACGCTCTCGTCGGACAGGTGCACGGCCCGCACCCTGCCGACCGTGTCGCCCTCCAGGGCGGTCACCGTGACATGGGTGCGCAGGTCCACGCCGTTCTCGACGGCGAGGTCGGCCGCGACCGCGCCCACGACCCCGCCGAGCGCGCCCACCAGCGGCGCGCCCGCCCGCTCCGCCACGGTCACCGGCAGGCCCATCTCCCGGCACGCCGAGGCGACCTCCGAACCGGCGAACCCGGCGCCGATGACGAACACCCGGCGCGGCCCCGCCTTCAGCCGCCGCAACAGGCCGGCCGCGTCCTCCCGGGTGCGCAGCACGCACACGCCGTCCAGCCGGGCCTCCTCCTCCTTCGACCACGGCCGGGCGCGCACCCCGGTGGCGATGAGCAGCCGGTCGTACTCCACCTCGTCCCCGTCGGCCAGCCGGACCCGCTTGGCCGCCAGGTCCAGCCCGGTCGCCGCGACCCCGAGGCGCCACTTGGCGTCCGTGTCCCAGCGGTGCGGCAGCTCGGTGTGGTGCGGGGAGGCCATCCCGAGCAGCACGGCCTTGGACAGCGGCGGCCGGTCGTACGGCTCGTGCGGCTCGTCACCGATCAGCGTCAGCTCGCCGGCGAAGCCCTCGGCGCGCAGCGTCTCGGCGGCCCGCAGTCCCGCCAGCGAGGCGCCGACGATCACGATCCGGCCCTCCCGCCGGAGCCACTCCACGTAGTCAGCGGCCATCGGACGCCTCCCCGGCCCGGCCCGTGCGGGCCAGGCCGTCGGCGGTGATCGCCTGCACCGGGCAGGCTGCGACGGCCCGCGCCAGCTCCTCCCGCTGCTCCTCCTCCGCGCGCGGGTTGTAGATCAGCGACTCCTCGCCGTGCATGGCGAAGACGTCGGGCGCGAGGAACGCGCACTGCGCGTACCCCTGACACTTGTTGAGATCGACGACGAGCCTCATCGACGCTCCGCTCTGTCGGTGGCGAGGTCCGGCGCACGCCCACGGCTCGCGCGGGCGGCATCCGGACGGCGGTCTTCCCCGCTCGCCAGCATGCGAGGACGCGCCGGGTGCCCGCGCGCCGGGCACGCCGATCGAGTGAGCGGCCGGCGCCCTACGCGGCGTCCGGGCGCGGACCCTCCCGGCGGCCGACCGCGAGGAGGTACCCGCTGATCAGCAGCGACCACGCGGGGAAGATCAGCTCCGCCCACGGCACGTTCGACGACACGAACAGCAGCGTCGGCGCGGTGAGCGCACCCGCGACGGTGAGCGGGCGCGGCAGCACGCCGAGGCGGTGGCCCATGACCGAAAGTGAGGACACGAACACGGCCGCCATCCGCATGGCGTAACCCGTCATCAGCGTGTACGCGAAGTGCCGGCCGAACTCCCAGGCCGCCGCCGGCGGTGGTGGGCCCACCGGGTGGGACACCGCGAGCACCGCGCCGGCCGCCGCCGCGGCGCCGAACATCGTGGCGGTGAAGACCAGGGCGCTGCCCAGGAAGACGGTGGCGAGGAACTTGTCCTCGGCCGCGCCGACGTGCGCGCGCACCGCGCCGGTGAACCACAGGAAGAAGATCCCGGCGAACGGCACGAGCGCCAGGGCCGCACGCAGCGCCGTGCGGCGCCCGGAGTCCGCGGGCCCCGGCACGGCCGTGTCGGCCCCTTCCGGAAGACCCAGCCTGAGCAGCACGATCGCCGCCGCCAGGAGCAGCGCGAAAACGACTCCGGCGAGCCCCGCGGCGCGCGGCGCGCGCAGCGCGTCCTGCCCCGACCCGCTGCTTCCCATGCCCGGCCCGCCTTCCCGCGTCGGCCCCCGGCTACCAGCCAGCCGCCCGCGCCGCGTCCGCGCCACCGGGGGACGGCCGGACGGCGGAGCGGGGGTGCTGGGCTGAGCGCGGTCGCCGGTGCTGCGTGCGCGTTCGGGGGAGAGGGCCGGATGGCCGAGTGGGGCGGCCGGGCTGAGCACGGTCGCCCGCGTCGCGTCCCTGTCAAGGGAGGCGGTCGGACGGCTGAGTGGCCCGTCGCGCCGGGCCCAGTCGCCCGTGCCGCGTCCGCGTCAGGGGAGACGGCCGGTCGGCCGAGCGGGGCCGCCGGGCCGGGCGCAGTCGCCCGTGCCGCGTCCGCCTCAGGGGAGACGGCCGGACGGCCGACTGGGCCCGCCGGACTGAGCGCGGTCACACACGCCATCGGGGGACGGCCGGACGGCTTGGCCTGTCGGGCTGAGTGCAGTCGTCCGCGCTACCGAAAGCGGCCGGATTGCCGAGTGGGCCCGCTGGGCTGAGTGCAGTCGCCCGTGCCACCGGGAGATGGCCCGGGCGGCCGAGTGGGCCTGCCGGGCCGAGCGCGCTCGCCCGCACTACCGGGAGATCGCCGGATGGCCGAGCGGGCCCGTCGCGCCGAACGCAGTCGCCCGCGCTACCGGGAGATGGCCCGGGCGGCCGAGTGGGCCTGCCGGGTCGAGCGCGCTCGCCCGCACTACCGGGAGATCGCCGGATGGCCCAGCGGACCCGTCGCGCCGAACGCAGTCGCCCGGCCACCGGGAGATGGCCCGGGCGGCCGAGTGGGCCTGCCGGGTCGAGCGCGCTCGCCCGCGCTACCGGGAGATCGCCGGATGGCCGAGCGGGCCCGTCGCGCCGAGTGCAGTCGCCCGTGCCACCCGAGGCGGCCCGGCGGGCCCTCGCCGCCCGGCCGTCAGAGGCGGGACAGTTCGTCCAGCAGGTCGTCCAAACCCAGGGAGCCCTGCGAGAGCGCCGCCATGTGCCAGGCCTTGAGGTCGAACGCGGCACCGTGCCGCGCGCTCGCCCGCTCCCGGCCCAGCAGCCAGGCCCGCTCGCCCAGCTTGTAGCCGATCGCCTGGCCCGGCATGGTCAGGTACCGGGTCACCTCGCTGTCCACGAAGTCGGCCGGGCGGCTGCTGCGTGCCGCGAAGAACTCCTGTGCCAGCCGGGGCGTCCAGCGCTCGCCCGGATGGAACGGCGAGTCGGCCGGGATCTCCAGCTCCAGGTGCATGCCGATGTCGACGATCACCCGGATCGCCCGCATCATCTGCGCGTCCAGATAGCCGAGCCGCTCCTCCGGGTCGCGCAGATAGCCCAGCTCGTCCATCAGCCGCTCCGCGTACAGCGCCCAGCCCTCGACGTTGGCGCTGACCATGCCGACCGACGCCTGGTAGCGGGAGAGGTCCTCGGCGACGTGCGTCCACTGCGCGAGCTGGAGGTGATGGCCGGGCACGCCCTCGTGGTACCAGGTCGACACCAGGTCGTAGACCGGGAACCGGGTGAGGCCCATCGTGGGCAGCCAGGTGCGGCCGGGCCGGGAGAAGTCCTCCGACGGCGAGGTGTAGTAGGGCGCCGCCGCGCCGCCGGCCGGCGCGATGCGCGACTCCACCCTGCGCACCCGCTCGGCGAGATCGAAGTGGGTGCCGTCCAGCTCCTCGATCGCCTGGTCCATCAGCCCCTGGAGCCACTCCCGGACCTCGTCCACGCCCTCCACGTGCCGGCCGTGCGCGTCCAGGTGCGCGAGCGCCGCCCACGGTGACGCGGCACCCGGCAGGACCTTCTCCGCCTCCTGCGTCATCTCGCCGAGGAGCCGGTGGAACTCCGCCCAGCCGTAGGCGTACGCCTCGTCCAGGTCCAGCTCCGTGCCGTTGAAGTAGCGGGCCCAGCGCGCGTACCGCTCCCGGCCGACCACGTCCGGGGCGCCCTCGACCGCCGGCGCGTACACCTCCCGCAGCCAGTCCCGCAGTCCCGCCACGGCGCCGGTCGCGGCCCGCGCCGCCTCGGCCAGTTCGGCGCGCAGCGCCTCGGGGCCCGCGGCGGCGAACTCCTCGAACCAGCCGCGGTCCGCGCCGTCCGGGCCCGCCCACTCGGTGAGCTGGCCGATGAAGGCGTCCGTCGGCCGCGGCGCCGCGAACAGACCGCGCTCCAGGCCGAGTAGCAGCGACTCCCGGTAGCCGGCGTACGCGTCCGGGACCGCCCGGAGCCGCTCGGCGATCGCCGCCCAGTCCTCCTCCGTCCGCGCCGGGGTGACCGTGAAGACGTCCCGGACCGCGTGGCCGGGCGTGTGCATGTTGCCGACCTCACGCAGGTGTTCGCCCGCCTCGTGCATCGCGAGTCCGGCCGTCAGCCGCTCCCGCAGCAGCCGCCCGCAGCGCCGCTCCACGTCGCTGTCCGCGCCGGGCCGCCGCTCCGCCTCGGCCAGTTCCGCGAGCGTGGCCCGGGCCAGCTCCGCCCGCGCCTCGGCGCCCGCGGGCGAGTAGTCGGGCAGCCTGCTCGAACTCTCCCGCACACCGAGGTAGGTCCCGGTCACCGGGTCGAGGGCGAGAAGCCGGTCCACATAGGCGTCGGCGACCTGACGGGGCAGCGGGTTCGGAGTCTCAGACATGCCGCCCATCCTGGTACGGCGGCGATCTCCGCGTCACCCACGTACGGGGGGATTCAGCTCTCGGCGTGGCCGGGCGGCAGCATCGGCCCGCACTCCCACTGCTGGAAGATCAGCCGGGTCTCCACCCGGGCCACCTCGCGCCGCGCCGTGAACTCGTCCAGCACCAGCCGCTGGAGGTCGGCCATGTCCGCGACCGCCACGTGCACCAGATAGTCGTCGGGCCCGGTCAGATGGAACACCGTCCGTGCCTCCGGCAACGCCCGGATCCGCTCCACGAACGGGCCCACCAGCTCCCGCCGGTGCGGCCTCACCTGCACCGACAGCAACGCCTGGAGGCCGCGGCCCAGTTTGGCCGGATCGAGCCGCAGCTCGTAGCCGAGGATCACGCCCGAGCGGCGCAGCCGGGCCACCCGGTCCAGACAGGTCGACGGTGCCACGCCCACCTGTGCGGCGAGATCGCGGTAAGTGGTCCGGGCGTCGTTCTGCAACAGCCGCAGCAGACGCAGGTCCACCGGATCCAGTACGACGGACTCGGCCATGTGCCGAACGTAACACGGTGTTCGGCCCCGGTGAACCGTTGGATGTTCACCCTTCCGCTCATGGACACAGCGAGCACCGGTGCCTACGACGGCGTACGCACCACGACCCGAGCCCTGGCCACCGAGGCCGTGCACGCCGGCCGCGACGACCTCGCCCGCCAGGGCCTGCACGCCCCGCCCATCGACCTGTCCACCACCTACCCCTCCTACGACAGCCGGGCCGAGGCCGCCCGCATCGACGCCTTCGCCGCCGACGGCGCGGACCCGGCCGGGCCGCCCGTCTACGGCCGCCTGGGCAACCCGACCGTCGCCCGCTTCGAGACCGCCCTCGCCCGGCTGGAGGGCACCGAGTCCGCGGTCGCCTTCGCCAGCGGCATGGCCGCGCTCAGCGCCGTGCTCCTCGCCCGGTCCGCCGCGGGGCTGCGCCATGTCGTGGCGGTCCGGCCGCTGTACGGGTGCAGCGACCATCTGCTGACCGCCGGTCTCCTCGGCACGGAGGTCACCTGGACCGACCCGGCCGGCATCGCCGAGGCGCTGCGCCCGGACACCGGGCTGGTGCTGGTGGAGTCCCCGGCCAATCCCACCCTCGCCGAACTCGACCTGCGGGCCGTCGCCCACGCCTGCGGCTCGGTCCCGCTGCTCGCCGACAACACCTTCGCCACGCCCGTGCTCCAGCGGCCGGCCGGGCAGGGCGCGCGGCTGGTGCTGCACAGCGCCACCAAGTACCTCGGCGGCCATGGTGACGTGCTGGCCGGAGTGGTCGCCTGCGACGAGGAGTTCGCGGGCCTGCTGCGGCGGATTCGGTTCGCCACCGGCGGGGTCCTGCATCCGCTGGCCGGCTATCTGCTGCTGCGCGGGCTGTCCACGCTTCCGGTGCGGGTGCGGGCCGCCTCCGCGAACGCCGCCGAGCTGGCCCGCCGGCTCGCCGGCGACCCGCGCGTGGCCCGGGTGCGCTATCCCCGGCTCGGCGGCGCGATGATCGCCTTCGAGGTGCACGGCGACCCGCACGAGGTGATCTCCCGGGTCCGGCTCGTCACCCCGGCGGTGAGCCTGGGCAGCGTCGACACGCTGATCCAGCATCCCGCGTCCATCAGCCACCGCATCGTGGACGCCGCCGACCGGCGCGGGGCCGGGGTGAGCGACCGGCTGCTGCGGCTGTCGGTGGGCCTGGAGGACGTGGACGACCTCTGGACAGACCTGGACCAGGCCCTGGGCACCCCACACCAACACCGCTCGATACCCCTGCGGGAGGCGGTGCGCTGAACGACCGGCATCGGGGGCCGACGTGCCCGCCGGGCAGTGCCGCGCCGGGGTCCGCGTGACCGCGGGTCCGGGTCCCGGTTGGGGCCGGGGTCCGGAGATCGCCGGGCTGGGTCCGGAGATCTCCGCGCGGAAGCTCGGATATCGCCGGGCCGGGGCCCGCGTGACGTGCGGGTCGGGGTCTGTGTGACCGCTGGGCGGGGTCCGTTTTCTGCGGGCCCGGCGTGGCTTCCGGGTCGGGGCTCGCGTGACCGTGGGGCCGGGTCCGGGTAGTGCGGGGCTGGGGTCAGGAGACCGCCGGGCCGGGGCCCGCGTGATCTCCGGGCAGAGGTCCGGATTCTGCCGGCCCGGGGCCCGGACACCGCCGCGCCGGGAGTCGGGCCCTGCGGGGGTGGGTCTCGAGTACTGCGGGGCCGGGCCCCGGGGATCGCCATGCCGGAGTCTGGAGAACCACCGCGCCGGGGTCCCGCACTGCCGGGCCCGGCCCCGGACACTGCGGGGCCGGGCCCCGGGGACTGCCAAGCCGGACCCTGGACACCGCGGCGCCGGTCCCGAGGGCTCGCCGCGCTGGGCCCCGGACCCGCCGGCAACACCGTCGGCCGGCCCTGCTACGGCGCTCAGCCGAGGTGGGGCGGGCTGGGCAGGGCCGCCGGGGCTGTGTCCAGGCGGGCTGTGATGACCAGTGTGCCCTCCTCGACCTGGTAGTCCAGCGGCAGTCCGAGGCCGCGCATCGCGGCGACCATGCCGGTGTTGGCCGCCTTGGTCACGGCGTACACGCTCGCGCAGCCGGCCTCCGCCGCCATCGCCACCAGGCGGCCGAGCAGTTCGCCGCCGACCCCCCGCTGCTGCCACTCGTCCTCGACCAGCAGCGCGACCTCCGTCTCGTCGCCGTCCCACAGCAGATGGCCGAGGCCGACGATCCGGCCGGCGGCGGTCTGCGCGGCCAGCGTCCGGCCGAAGCGGGGGCTGAGCAGGTGGTTCAGATAGCGGTCCGCGTCACCGACCGGGCCGTGGTAGCGCAGGCCCAGGGTGTGCGGCGAACACCGCTCGTGCATCGCCCGGGCCGCGGCCAGGGCCCCGGTGTCGATCCGGCGCACCGTGATGTCGGCGCCCTCCGGCAGCGTCAGCACGTCGTCCTGGTCACGCGGCATGCGCGGTCCGAGCCGGCCGTCCAGCTCCACCAGCGCCCGGGCGCGCGCGAACTCCGTCGGGGTGAACGGCAGATACGGCCGCTCCACGGTGAGCACACCGCCCTCGGGCGTCGGCAGCCGCAGCACGGTGTCCTCCAGGACGCCTTCGGCCGGCACCGGCGACGGACCCCCGCCGGCCGGGGCGGCGGGCAGCGACCGGATCGTGCAGCGGCCCAGCAACTGGCGGAGCGCCAGCGGAAGTTCGGAGGCGTCCAGGGCGGTGCGGGCGGCCAGCCCGAGGACCCGGGTGGGCGCGTCGACCAGATCGTGCGCGTCGGCCCGCTCGATCCAGGTGGAGCTGCCGCCGGCCAGCGCGACCGCGCGGGTGATCCCGGCCGCCGCCAGCGCGCCCGGCGCCCGCAGCAGGAACTCGTCCACCGTGCCGTCGGCCAGCGGGTGGGTCTGGAGGCTGAGGATGTCCACCCGCTGTCCGGCGAGCGCCGTGCACAGCGCGGCCAGGGAGCCCGGCTCGTCCTTGACCGTCGTCCGCATCCGCCACAGCGTGCCCGGGCCGGCCAGGCCGTCCGCGGGGTCGCCGGACCGCTCGGACCGCCCGGCCGGCCGCGCCGTGGCGGCCGGCCGGGCACCGGTATCGCTCACCGGCGGCGCGTGTCCGTGGCGGCGTGCCCACCACACGTGGAAGCCCGCCGTCGCGGCCAGCACGATCGCCGACAGCACGAGCAGGGCCGGGCCGTCCGGCCCGTGCCCGATCAGGTTGGCCACGGCGTCCGCGACCGCCACCGCCGTGAACAGCGCGGCGAGTTCGACGACGTCCCGCCGCCAGTGGTGGACGGGCCGCCCGTGCTTGGCCCGGGTCACGTCAGGCATGTCTGGAGTCATGCCGCCACTGTGCAGGAGAGGTGTTGCGTGATCACGAACTGATTGTGACCGATGGGTAAAGTATGCTCCGCCCCATTTATTGCTTTTTCTACGGCCGACCGGTCGTCCTCCTTGTTCCGGTCGCCCTCCTTTCGCCCCGTTCCCCCTACTGGCCGACCCGGCCCGGCTGGAGCGTCCGCGTGAACAGCACGGTGCCGTCCTGCTCCCGCAGCCGCACCGTCAGCTCGCCGCTGTCCCCGTCGATGTCGACCTCACCGAAGAACTGGTATCCGCCCGCAGGCGAGACGTTCGAGGCGGTGGGCGCCTTCACGAACACCCGCTCCGGACCGAAGGTGGTGTCCAGCGCGCTGGCCGGGAAGGCGCCGGCGTTCAGCGGCCCGGAGACGAACTCCCAGAACGGCTCGAAGTCGGTGAACGCGGCCCGCGACGGCTGGTAGTGCTGGGCCGAGGTGTGGTGCACGTCCGCCGTCAGCCACAGCGTGCCGGTGATCCGCCGGTGCTTGACGAACCGCAGCAGCTCGGCGATCTGCAGTTCGCGCCCGAGCGGCGCGCCCGGGTCGCCCTGGGCCACCGCCTCGAAGTTCGGCCGGTTCTCCGTCGCGTCCGGTACGACCAGACCGAGCGGCATGTCGGCGGCTATCACCTTCCACACCGCGCGCGACCGGGCCAGCTCCCGCTTGAGCCACTCCAGCTGCTCCCGGCCGAGGATGCCCTGCGGATCGGTGGTCTGGTCGTCGGGGGAGTTGGGGTTGCGGTAGGTGCGCATGTCGAGCACGAACACGTCCAGCAGCGGGCCGTGGCGCAGCACCCGGTAGACACGGCCCTCCTTCGCGCCCGGCCGCAGGGTGGGGATCGGGAAGTACTCGCCGAACGCCCGCCGGGCACGCGCCACGAGGACGTCGACGCTCTTCTCGGTGTACCGGGTGTCGGTCGTGGCGATCACCTCGCCCGGGTACCAGTTGTTGCGCACCTCGTGGTCGTCCCACTGGACGACCGAGGGCACCTGGGCGTTGAACCGGCGCAGGTTCTCATCTAGCAGGTTGTACCGGAAGTTGCCCCGGTACTCGGCGAGTGTCTCGGCGACCTTGGACTTCTCCTCGGTGGTGATGTTGCGCCAGGTGCCGCCGTCGGGCAGCGCCTGGGTGGCGGAGACCGGCCCGTCGGCGTAGACGGCGTCGCCGCTGTACAGGAAGAAGTCCGGGTCCAGCCGCGCCATGGCGTCGTAGATGCGGTAGCCGCCGAGGTCGGGGTTGATGCCCCAGCCCTGGCCGGCCAGGTCGCCCGACCACAGGAAGCGCACCCCGTCCCGGCGGCGCCGGGAGGCCGTGCGGAAGGTGCCGGTCACGGGCTCGCCGGTGCGGCGCGGGTCGTCCGGGTCGGCGAGCAGGACGCGGTAGTGGATCTGCTCGCCGGACGGCAGGCCGTGCAGCCGGGTCGTGCCGGTGAAGTCCGTGCCGGCGCCCAGCAGCGGGCCGTGCCAGCGGCGCGGGTCGCGGAACGACTCGGTGGGCGAGGTCTCCACGATCATCCGGGCGGGCCGGTCCGACCGCACCCAGACCAGCCCGGAGTCGGGGGTCACGTCGCCGGCCTGTACGCCCCAGCCCGCCCCGGGGCGGCCGGAGCGGGCGAACGCCGGGGCCGCGCCGAGGCCGGCGGGCAGGGCCAGGGCCGCCGACGCGGCGAGGGAGCCGCGCAGCACGCTGCGGCGGCCGGGGAACGGAAGGTGGGACATGGCTGTGCCTCCAGGGACGGGATCCGGCCAATGTGCACAGCCACACCTACGGGTGCGCCACGGCGCGCACGCGAACCGGAGGTGAACTCCCGCCGGACGGACGGCGTTCAGGTCCCTCTCAGCGGCTGCCGTCCAGGATCACCCGGGCGACCAGCGCCGGGTCGTCGTTCATGGGGACGTGGCCGCAGCCGGGCAGCCGCACCAGCCGCGCGTGCGGGATGAGCCGCTTGGCGCGGATGCCCTGGCGGCGCAGCAGGACCCGGTCCCGGGTGCCCCAGGCCACCGTGACCGGCACGCCGGGCAGGGCGTCGGTGAACCGGACGGTGCCGCCCGCCCGCAGGGTCGCCTCGAAACCGGTGGCCGTGGCGAGCGCCAGCGTCTCGGCGACCACCGCGTCCGGCGAACGGCGTGCGGGCCGGGCGTAGATGGTGCTGGTCAGCGCGGTACGGCCGGCGGCGGTCCGGGACAGCCGCGTCACCAGCGGCAGCGGCATCCGCCGGGCGGCGCCGCGCATCGCGAGCAGCACCGCGAAGGCGTAGCGCCGCTCCGCGTCGGACCAGAACCCTCCGGGGGACAGGGCGGTGACGGACCGTACGAGTTTCTCGCGGCCCAGCTCCAGTGCGAGCAGGCCGCCCAGCGAGTTCCCGGCGACATGCGGGCGGTCCAGCTCCAGCGCCTCGAACAGGGCCGCGAGCACGGAGTTGGTGGTGGACAGGTCGTAGGCCAGACCGTCCGGCAGCGCGGGCGACGCGCCGAACCCGGGCAGGTCGACGGCGACGACCTCGCGTTCGGTGGCCAGGATGTCCACGACCGGGTCCCAGGCCTGGAGATGGTGGCCGATGCCGTGCAGCAGGACCAGCGGCTCGCCGCGGCCGACGCGCGCGTAGGACACGGTCGCGTCGCGCGGGCCGTGCGGGGTGGGGACCTTGAAGGAGACGGTGGCGGACATGGGTGCTCCTCGTCTGGGCTGCTGACGGACGCCGTAGACAGCTTGTCAGCAATTACTACCAGCGGGTAGCCCCCGGGGGTCCAGGCATCCGCGGCCCATCGTGACCGGCAGTCGGGCCGCTGGTCCGGCGTAACGGCCGCACCCGGCCCGGTGTGATCGGGACCGCTTGCGGAGCCGGGGGTTCCGGGTGGACACTGGCAGGCGCGTCGGCTGGGATGGGTGCCGTGACCGCACAGTTCACCGACGTCTTCGAAGAACACCGGTCCCTGCTCACGGGTGTCGCGTACCGCATGCTCGGCCGGGTCGCCGACGCGGAGGACGTGGTCCAGGAGGCGTGGCTGCGCTGGTACCACGCCGACCGCGCGCAGGTCCGCGAACCGCGCGCCTATCTGGTGCGCGTCACCACCCGGCTGGCCATCGACCGGCTGCGCCAGGCGCAGACGCGCGCCGAGGCGTACGTCGGGCCGTGGCTGCCCGAACCCTGTCCCACCGAGTACACCGGCACCGCGCCGGACTCGGCCGAGCGCGCCGTGCTCGCCGACACGGTCTCGCTGGCCGTCCTGGTCGTCCTGGAGTCGCTGTCCCCGCTGGAGCGCGCGGTCTTCGTGCTCCGCGAGGCGTTCGGCTACCCGTACGCCGAGATCGCCGCCCTGCTGGAGCGGACCGAGCCCGCGGTACGGCAGCTAGCCGGCCGGGCCCGCCGGCACGTGGCCGAACGGCGCCCTCGCTACGACGTCGACCCCGCCCGGCGCCGCGACCTCACCGAGCGTTTCCTGGCCGCGGCGGCCGGGGGCGACCTCAAGGCGCTGATGTCCCTGCTCGCGCCGGACGTCCGGCTGGTCGGCGACAGCGGCGGCAAGGCCAAGGCGCCGCTGCGCGTCCTGCACACCGCCGAGAAGGTCGGCCGCTTCCTCGTCGGCGTCGCGCGCACCGCCCCGGCCGACCTGTCCTTCCGCGCCCTGGAGGTCAACGGCGGCCCCGCGCTGCTGCTCCTGTCCGGCGGGAAGCCCGACAGCCTGTTCCAGGCCGACGTCGCCGACGGCCGCGTCACCGCCGTCTACATCATCCGCAACCCCGACAAGCTCCGGCACCTACAAGGCCGCTGAGCCACCGCTCCGCGTGAGTCCCCGCCGTCCCGCGGGGGCTCACGTGCGCTCCGGGCCGCCTCCACCGTGAGGGTGGTGCCGCGATGTCAGCCACATGATCGCGCGCGAACCCTTCGTGAACGCTTTGCTGCCGACCGGCCAGGTACCGGCCAGGCGACCGAGGATTGGTCTTGACCAAGGGTGACGGCCGCCCTATGGTCGCAGAGAAGTGCAACAACCTTTAATAAACAAGGGCGCCAAAAACCGCCGGACCACGGCTCTCGCGGAGGACAGGGTGGGGACGACGCAGCTGGAATCGGTACCGGAACCGAAGTACTGGCATCTCAGGACCGTGCTCAGCGAGGCACTGGACTCGGAGTTCTCGGTCGGCGAGATCCTGCCCAACGAGCGGGAGCTGGCCGCCCGCTTCGGCGTGGCCCGCGCCACGCTCCGCCAGGCCCTGGAACAACTGGAGCTGGAGGGCCGGCTCCAGCGCCGTCGCGGGGTCGGCACGACCGTCGCGCCGCCGCGCGTGGGCGTGGCCGTCGACACCCGGCAGCACGAGTGGCCCGGCGCCGCCGGGGACGCCTGGCAGCCCGTCGACAGCGCGCAGGAGACACCGCCCGCCGCGGTCGCCGCCGCGCTGGAGACCGGCGCGGACGAGGCCGTCCACACCGTCCGCCGCTCCCGGACCTCCCACGGCCAGCAGGTCGCCACCGAACTGCTGTACATCCCGGTGGCCTCGGTGCCCGGCCTCACCGCGATCGACGCCCCGTCCGGCGCGGCACGCGCGCGTGCGGTGCTGCGGGAGCTTCAGCACCTGCCGCTGGAGGGCGAGGACCGCGCCGTCGAACTGGGCTCCGCGCGCGCGGACGACGCCAGGGCGCTCGACCGGCTCCCCGGCTCGCCCGTCCTCGTCGTCACCACGCGTTTCCTCGCCCAGGGCCGCACCGCCGCCCTCTCGGTGGCGACGTACCGCGCCGACACCTGCCGGCTGACCTTCGGCGACAGACCGGACGTGGAAATACGCCACGACCCGGAATGCCGCGCTTCCTGACACAAGCCGCACGCCTGGCCCCGGGCAACGCACCTCGGCGACCCGGGTTCACCCGTCACCAGAGGGCCGCACCGGCCAGGCGCCGGGCGGACCGGCAGGCGGCCGTGCCCGGCGGGCCGGCAGGCGCGAGGGCGGCGGGCCGCGCCTGACGGGCCGCTAGACGGCCGTTCGATGGGCCGGTAGACGTGGGGGCGGCGGGCCGTGCCAGGTGGGCCAGTAGACGGCCCGTACCCGGTGGCGGGTCGGTACGAGGGTGACAGCCGTGCCCGCTGGGCGGGTCCGCCAACCGCGGCCGGCCGGCACAGGACACCGATCGTGCCCCCGTGACCGGTCAGCGCTGGGGCGAGATCGCGTCCCGGCGGGCTGGTCGGCGCGAGGCTGCGGCCGAGCTGGGCCGACCGCTCGATGCGCGGGCGGCGATCAGACTCGGGTGTTGGTCAGCGGGGGCGACGATCGCGTCCCGGCGGGCCGGTCGGCGCGAGATTGTGACCACGCTCGGCCGGCCGCTCGATGCGCGGGCGGCGATCAGACTCGGGTCTTGGTCAGCGGGGGGCGACAATCGCGTCCGGAGGGGCCGGTTGGCGTGAGACTGCGAACATGCTGGGCCGGTCGCCCGACGCGCGGGCGGCGATCAGACTCGGGTCTTGGTCAGCGGGGGCGACGAACGCACCCCGGCGGGCCGGTCAGCGGTGGTGACGAACGTATCCCGGTGGGCCGGCCAGCCAGCCAACCGGGCGGCGGTCGCACCCCGGCGGGCGGTCAGCCGGGGCGACGCGCCCCGGTGGATCGGCCCGCGCCGGTGCTGGCCGTGCTCGGCGGGACCGTCAGCGGCGCGTCACCGTGCCGTCCACCGCGAACAGCTGCTCCTCCACATGGTCCAGTGCCAGGCGCAGCGCGCCCGAGGCGACGGCCGCCTCGCCCAGTAGCGACAGCGCGACCCGGGGCGGCCGCAGGCAGTAGCGGGCCAGCTCGCGGCGCAGCGGCTCCAGGACACCGTCCAGACCGGCCGCCCAGCCGCCCACCACGACCAGCTCCGGATCGAGCGCCAGCACCAGCGCGGCCACATCGTGCACGAGCCGCTGGATGAACCGCTCCACGGCCGCCCGGGCCCGCCGGTCACCCTCGCGCGCCAGCGCGAACACCTCGGCGACCGCCTGCTCGTCCAGCGGGTGCAGCGGCTCGTCGGTGGTGGACAGCAGCGCCTCCGGCGTCGCCTCCCGGCCCAGCAGATGCAGCGCGCCGATCTCTCCGGCCGCCCCGCCGTACCCCCGGTGCAGCCGCCCGCCGATCAGCGAGCCGGCCCCCGGGCTGAGTCCCGCCAGCACGAACACCACGTCGTCCGTCCCGGCCGCCGCGCCCTTCCAGTGCTCGGCGACCGCCGCCGCGTTGGCGTCGTTCTCCACCAGCACCGGACAGCGGAAGGAGCGGCTCAGCCGCTCCCCGAGCCGCAGCCCCGTCCACTGCGGCAGGGCCGTGCTCAGCCGGACCGTGCCGTCCGCCTCCACGATGCCCGGCGTGCCCACGCCCACCGCCCGCAGCGAACCCCGCGCGACCCCGGCCCGGCGCAGCAGCTCGGCGACCGCGCCGCGCAGCCGGTCGAGCCGCTCGTCCGCCGGGGCCGCCGCGTCCACCTCCTTGGCCTGCGCGCCGAGCACCCGCCCGTCCAGGTCGGACAGGAGCGCGGCCACCCGGTGCGGCCCGATCTCCAGGCCCAGCAGGTGCCCCGCCTCGGCCCGGAACCGGAACCGGCGGGCGGGCCGCCCCTGCCGCCGGGCGCCGCCCTCGTCGGCCGCCGCCTCCACCACGAGGCCGCCCTCGACCAGACCCTCCACCACGCCCTCGACGGTCGGCCGGGACAGTCCGGTGACCCGGGTGATCTCGGTGAACGTCGCGCAGTCCGTGGCACGCAGCGCGTGCAGCACCACCGCCGAATTGATCCTCCGCAGCAGCGAGGGATCGCCGCCGGTCAGCTGCCCCACCGTCCGTCCTCCCAGCTCGCAGGCGTGTTGGCCGGATCGTACTCGTCCCGGGGCACCCCGGCGAGTGCGATACGGCACCGCCCGGGGCCGGGGCCCGCTCAACCCGGCTGCACGAACCCCGACTCATAGGCGGCGATCACCGCCTGGGTGCGGTCGCGCGCGCCCAACTTGGCCAGCACGGCGCTCACATGGGACTTGACCGTCTCCGTGCCCACGGTCAGCCGGGCGGCGATCTCCGCGTTCGACAGGCCCCGCGCCATCAGCCGCAGCACCTCCGCCTCCCGCTCCGTCAGCCGGGCCCGCTCCAGTGCGGCCCGCGCGGGCCGGCCGCCGTCGCCGTACCGGGCGGCGAGCCGCCGCACCGTGGCCGGGAACAGCAGCGACTCACCCTCCGCGACCAGCCGTACCGCGTGCACGATCTCGGCCGGGCGGGCCCGCTTCAGCAGGAACCCGTCGGCGCCCGCGCGCAGCGCCTCGTACACGTACTCGTCGTCCTCGAAGGTGGTCACCACGAGGATCTTCGGCGGCGCGGCCACCGTGCGCAGCACCGCGCGCGTGGCCTCGATGCCGTCCATCAACGGCATTCGCACGTCCATGGCGACCACATCGGGGCGCAGTTGCCGCACCAGCGGGATGACGGCCGCGCCGTCGGCCGCCTCGCCGACCACTTCGAGGTCGGGCTGCGCCTCCAGCACGGCCCGCAGACCCGCGCGGACCAGGGGTTCGTCGTCGACGAGGAGTACGGTCACCGGCATCCGGCCACCCTAGGGCCTGGCGTTCGGATCATCCCACCGGCAGCTCCGCCCGCACCTGCCAGTCGCCCTCGTCCGGTCCGGTCCGGGCGGTGCCGCCGAGCAGCGCCGCCCGCTCCCGTATGCCGCGCAGACCGCTGCCCCGGCCCGGGCCGGGTATCGCTCCCGGCAGCGGATTGCGGACCTCCAGGGCGAGCGTGCCACCGGCCACCGCGACCCGGACCCGCACGGGCACCGCACCCGCGTGCCGCAGCACATTGGTCAGCGCCTCCTGGAGGATGCGGTAGCCCTCGCGGGACACCGGCCCCGGCACGGACGCGACCGGACCCGTCACCTCCGCGTCGACCTGCGCACCGGAGGCCCGCGCCGACTCCAGCAGCCGGCCCGCGTCGGCCAGCGTGGGCCGCCCGCCGGCCGGCCGCTCCGCCTCCCGCAGGACGCCGAGCACCCGCTCCAGGTCCTCCAGCGCCGCCCGGCCGGTCTCCTCGATGGCGCCCAGCGCCCGGTCGGTGAACGCCGGGTCGCCCGCCGCCCGCGCCGCACCCGCCTGCACCACCGCCACCGTCAGGGCGTGCCCGATCGAGTCGTGCAACTCCCGCGCGATCCGGGTGCGTTCCAGCAACTGCTCGGTACGCTCCTCCAGCGCCGCCAGCCGCTCGGCCGCGGACGGCCCCAGCAGCCGGCGCGCACCGGCCGTGATCAGCGCGCCCAGCCCGACGACGACGCCGTACAGGACGAGCAGCGGCAGCGGCGCCAGCAGCGCCCAGGCGGGATGCGGCGGCAGCCGGTCCAGCAGCGGCGGCCCGGCCGGTGCCGCGCCCCACGCGCAACGCGTCAGCTCGAAGCAGGCGACGGGCAGCCACACCGAGGCGAACACGGCCGCGCCGCCCAGCAGCATGCGCAGCTCCAGCCACAGCACCGTGCGCAGCCGGTCCCGCCAGGTGGCCGCCGGTGCCTGGGAGATGCCCGGCTCCGGCTCGCCCGGAGTGAGCAGCAGCCGCGCCTGCACACCCTCGCCGCGGCGCACCGCGGGCACCAGACCGAGCGGGACGAGCAGCAGCGCGGGCACCCAGGGCGCCGACGGGGCGACGAACAGCCAGACGCTGACCACCAGCATCGGCACCCACAGGTGGAGCAGGCGCGTGTACGTCGTCCCGCGCAGCAGCGGGCGCAGAAAGCGAGCCATGCCGTCATCGTCGCAGGCGGCACTGACAACGAGCCTCCCCCGCCCGGGGGAGCCGGTCCCCGCCGCCGGGGGAGGACCCGGCGGCCCCGCTCGGCCAGGCTGCTGCCATGACCAGCATCGACGTACGCGACCTCACCAAGGAGTACGGCGGCCGGCGGGCCGTGGACGGCCTCACCTTCACCGTCCGGCCCGGCCGTGTCACCGGCTTCCTCGGCCCCAACGGCGCCGGCAAGTCCACCACCTTCCGCCTCGTCCTCGGCCTCGACCGGCCCACCGCCGGCACCGCCACGGTCGGCGGCCGGCCCTACGCCGCGCTCCGCGACCCCCTGCGCCGGGTGGGCGCCCTGCTCGACGCGGGCGCCGCCCACGGCTCCCGCACCGCCCGCGACCATCTGCTGGCCCTGGCCGCGAGCAACCGCCTCCCGGCCCGCCGGGTGGACACCGTGCTGGAGGAGACCGGCCTCGCCGCCGTGGCCCGGCGCCGGGTGCGGACGTACTCCCTCGGCATGCGCCAGCGGCTCGGCATCGCCGCCGCCCTGCTCGGCGACCCCGAGGTCGTCCTGCTCGACGAACCGGCCAACGGCCTCGACCCGGAGGGCATCGTGTGGATCCGCACGCTGCTGCGCCGGCTCGCGGCGGACGGCCGTACGGTCCTGGTCTCCAGCCATCTCATGGCCGAGACCGCCGTGTTCGCCGACCACCTGCTGATCCTCGGCCGGGGCCGGCTGCTCGCCGACACACCGGTGCGGGAGTTCATCCAGGCGCGGGTACGGCCGCACGTCCGCGTGCGCAGCAGCGACCCCGCCGCCCTGGCCGACCTCCTCGCCCGGCACGGCCACGACGCGACCCGGGACGCGGACGGCACCTGGACCGTGCGCCGTGCGCGTGTGGAGGACCTGGGCCGGCTGCTGGCCGAGGCGGGTGTGCCCGTCCTGGAACTCGCCGCCCGGGAGGCCACCCTGGAGGAGGCCTACCTCGATCTGACGGCCGCCGAGGCCGAGTTCACCGTACCGCGCCAGGAGGCCTGACCATGCCCTTCGTACCCGTGCTCCACGCCGAGTGGATCAAAATCCGCACCCTGCGCTCGCTGCCGGGCAGTCTCGCCGCGATGTTCGTCGTCACCGTCGGGTTCGCCACGCTCGCCGCGGTCGACGCCGACGACTCCGATCCGCTGTTCTCGGTGTTCTTCGGCGTCAGTTTCGGCCAGATCGCCGCGGTCGCCTTCGGTACGACGGCCGTCGCCTCGGAGTTCCGGGGCGGCGCGCTGCGGCTGACGCTGGCGGCGGTGCCCGGCCGGGGGCGCTGGTTCGCCGCGAAGGCCGCGGCGATCGCCCTGCCCGCGCTGGCCGTCGGGCTGTGCACCGGGTTCGGCGCGCTCCTGGTGGGCCGGGCGGCCCTCGGCCCGTCCGCGCCCGGCTGGGCCGAAGGGGTGCGCGGCGCGGTCGGCTGCGGCCTGCACCTGACGCTGATGGCCTTGTTCGCGGCCGGAGTGGCGGCCGTGCTGCGCAGCGGGGTGGCGACGCTGTCCGTGCTCGTCCCGTTCCTGCTGATCGTGTCGTTCGTCGTCGGCGACCTGGCCGGTTCGGTCGCCGACTTCCTGCCCGACCAGGCCGGCGAAGTCGCCCTGCACGGCACCTGGGACGGCGTCCTCGGTCCGTGGAGCGGACTCGCCGTGACCGCGCTGTGGGCGGCGGCGGCCCTGGCGGCGGGCGCGACGGGCCTGATCCGCAGGGACGCCTGACAGAGCGCCACTTGTCAGTGGCGCCCGCTTTACTGGACCGCATGGACATCGCGAAGTGCCTGGCCCTCCTCGACCTGCTGTGCGCCCGGGAGTTCCCGGCGGCGCCCGGCAGGACGGAGCACGGCGAGAGCGGGCCCGGCTATCACATAGCCGCCTTACAGACGAGCGAGGAGTTCTGGGAGGGCGACGGCAGCGCACGGGAGGAGACGGCGGCGCAGTACGAGGCCGACCGGGACGGCCTGGCCGAGCGGCTCGGCGAGCGCTGGGGAGGGCCCCGGCACTTCAGCCTCTACAGTGTCCTGGACCGGACCCTGGCGGGCGAGGAGATCGCCGAACCCTGGGCCGGGCTCAGCGGTCACGTCCCGGACGTCCAGCTGTGGCGGGTGGCGGACCGGGGCCGCTGGGTCGCCCTCGGCGTCTCCCAGTGGGACAAGGAGCTGCCCTTCCAACTGCTGGGCATAGTGACGCAGACGGACCCGCCGTGAGGGCGGGTCCGGCCGTGGCGCGCGGCGCGGGGACTGGGAGCGCTCCCGTTGGCCGGGCCAGGGCTCCGGTCCGGCCGGGGCCCCGCCGGGGTCAGCTGGTGGGGAAGCTGTCGGGAGTGCTGATGCGGCTCTTGACCAGCGCTCCGGACGGGGTCAGCACACCGCTGCCGCTGTAGTCGCCGCCGTCGCAGGTGCCGGGCTTGAACGCGGCGCTGGACTCGTCGGCGTCGGAGTAGGTCCAGTTCGCGTAGCTGATCTTCAGCTGGTCGAGCAGGTCCAGCCAGGCCGTGGTGCTCGCCTGGTCCATCGCCCCGCCGCCGGTGGCGCTCACCGTGCCGAACTCGGTCACGAACAGCGGCAGTTTCGAGGCCGCCCGGCTCACCGCGGAGCGGTAGGCGTCCTTGTGGCTCGCGGCGTAGAAGTGGAACGTGTACATGATGTTGGTGGCGTTGACCGGGTTGTTGACGACCTCGGTCTCGTTGGAGCCGTCCGAGACGCCCAGCGAGGACCAGCCCCGGGTGCCGACGATGATCACCGCGTCCGGGTCGGCGGCCCGGATCACCGGGATGACCTGCTCGGCGTAGGTCTTGATGGCCGACCAGCTCACGCCGTTGGGCTCGTTGGCGATCTCGTAGATGACGTTCTTCTTGGCGGCGTTGCGGGCGGCGACGGAGGCGAAGAACGTCTTGGCCCGGTCCAGGTTGTAGTTCGGGTCACCCGGCGTGAGGGTGTGGAAGTCGATCAGGGCGTACATGCCCCGGGCCTCCGCCTGGTCGACGAGGCCGTTCACCCGGCTGGTGAAGCCCGCCGGGTCGGTCTCGTAACCGCCCTCCTGGACGTACATGGCGATACGCAGCAGGTCGGCCTTCCAGTCCTTCGCCAGCGCGTCCAGGGACGCGCTGTTGTAGCACTTGCCGAACCACTGGATGCCGTGCGTGCTCATGCCCCGGAGCTGGATGGGGCGGTTGTACTGGTTGCACAGGTTCACACCGCAGACGTGCAGCTGGCCGTTGACGCCGACCGGGGTGCCGTTGCCCTGGCCGGGGTCGGTCGGGGGCTCGTCGGTGGAGCCGGTGCAGGCGACGCCGTTGAGCGTGAACGCCGAGGGCTTGGGGTTGGCGCCGGTGAAGGAGCCCATGAATCCGAGGTCGGCCGACGCGCCGGTGGCCAGCGTCCGGTTCCAGTCGACACCGGTCGCGCTGACCGTGGAGCCGGACTGCGCCCAGGTGGCGTTCCAGCCCTGGACGAACTTCTGCCCCGCGTCGGGCAGGGCGAACTTGAGCGTCCAGCCGGTGACGGGGGCGCCCAGGTTGGTGACCTTCACGCCGGCCTGGAAGCCGCCCTGCCACTGGCTGGTGACGGTGTAGTCGACCTTGCAGCCGGTGGCGGCCATCGCCGTCTGGGGACTGAGCAGTGCGGTGAGGCCCAGGACCGTGGCACAGGTCGCCAGCAGGGCCGCTATGCGTTTCACGTGCGTTCCTCCTCGGGTGAACCGGGAACAGCAGGATGGGAGCGCTCCCAAAACCCATCGGCCCGAGACCGTACACCGGTGGATCGCGGCGCGTACAGACATGCGACCGTGAACGATGAGGCGGCCATGACCGGCCGCTGCTCAGAGGCGGCCCCGCACGGTAGGCACCGCCCGGCCCCGGGGCCGGGCGGTCACTCGGAGGGCCGTCCGGTCGCCCGGAGGGCCTGCCGTCACCCGTAGGGCCGGGCCGTCACCCGCAGGTTCGGCCCCGTCGCCCGTAGGGTCGGCCGGTCGCCCGGAGGGCCGCCCTCCGGCCACCCGGGGAGGCCCGTGTGGCCACCCGGGGAGGCCGTGGGATTGCGGTCACCCGGGGAGGCCGTGCGTCATCCGGGGAGTGGGCCGGCCGTCGGGTCGGTGGTGGTGGCGGCCTGGCGGAGCAGGCGGAATTCCTCCGCCATGGTGGCCGTGGTCCAGTGCGCGTTCAGGCCACTGGGATTGGGCAGGACCCAGATCCGGGTGCCGCCGAGGGTCCGCTCCTGCGGGCCGACCTTGGCGGTGCGGTCGTCGAAGGCCGCGCGGTAGGCGGTCACGCCGACGACGGCCAGCCACTTCGGCCCGAGCCGCGTCACCTTCTCGGTGAGCAGCCGCCCGCCCTCGGCGTACTCCGCGGCGGTCAGTTCGTCCGCCCGCGCGGTCGCCCGGGCCACCACGTTGGTGATGCCGAGCCCGTACGACAGCAGCTCCCGCTGCTCGGCCGGCCGCAGCAGCCGGGGCGTGAAGCCGGACAGGTGCAGAACCGGCCAGAAGCGGTTGCCGGGCCGGGCGAAGTGGTGGCCGGTCGCGGCCGACATCAGCCCCGGGTTGATCCCGCAGAACAGCACCCGCAGGCCGGCCGCGGCCACGTCCGGGACGAGACGGTCGCGGGCGGCCTCCAGCTCCGCCTGGGTGAAGCGCGGCGAACGGGGTCCGGGAGTCAGAGGATCGCCCCGGGGGTGTAGCCGGCCGCCTCCGGATGCCGCTTGACGATCTCCTCGATCCGGCCGACGACCACCGCGACCTGGCCGGCGGCGGCACCGGTGAAGGACAGCTTGTCGGCCATCAGCGCGGTGAGCTGCTCACGGTCGAGCGGCAGGCGCTCGTCGGCGGCCAGCTTGTCGAGCAGGTCGTTGCGCTCGGCACCCTGCTCGCGCATCGCCAGGGCGGTGGCGACCGCGTTCTCCTTGATCGCCTCGTGCGCGACCTCACGGCCGACACCGCCCCGCACCGCGCCCATCAGCACCTTGGTGGTGGCCAGGAACGGCAGGTAGCGGTCCAGCTCGCGGGCGACGATGGCGGGGAAGGCACCGAACTCGTCCAGGACGGTCAGGAAGGTCTCCAGCAGGCCGTCCAGGGCGAAGAAGGCGTCCGGCAGCGCGACCCGGCGCACCACCGAGCAGGACACGTCGCCCTCGTTCCACTGGTCGCCCGCCAGCTCGCCGGTCATCGAGGCGTAGCCGCGCAGGATGACCATCAGGCCGTTGACGCGCTCGCAGGAGCGGGTGTTCATCTTGTGCGGCATCGCCGAGGAGCCGACCTGGCCCGGCTTGAACCCTTCGGTGACCAGCTCGTGCCCGGCCATCAGCCGGATCGTCTTGGCCAGCGAGGACGGCGCCGCCGCAAGCTGCACCAACGCGGTGACGACCTCGTAGTCCAGCGAGCGCGGGTAGACCTGGCCGACCGAGGTGAACGCCTGGCCGAAGCCCAGGTGGCGCGCGATCCGGTCCTCCAGGTCGGCCAGCTTGGCGGCGTCGCCGCCCAGCAGGTCCAGCATGTCCTGCGCGGTGCCGACCGGGCCCTTGATGCCGCGCAGCGGGTAGCGGGCGAGCAGCTCCTCGACCCGGCCGTAGGCGACCAGCAGTTCGTCGGCGGCGGTCGCGAAACGCTTGCCCAGCGTCGTCGCCTGCGCGGCCACGTTGTGCGAACGGCCGGCCATGACCAGCTCGGCGTACTCGCCGGCCAGCTTGCCCAGCCGGGCCAGCACGGCCACCGTGCGGTCGCGCATCAGCTCCAGGGAGAGCCGGATCTGCAACTGCTCGACGTTCTCCGTGAGGTCGCGCGAGGTCATGCCCTTGTGCACGTGCTCGTGGCCGGCGAGGTCGTTGAACTCCTCGATCCGCGCCTTCACATCGTGCCGCGTGACCTTCTCGCGCTCGGCGATCGAGGCCAGGTCGACGGTGTCGAGAACACGCTCGTAGTCGGCGATCGCCTCGTCCGGCACCTCGATGCCGAGGTCCTTCTGGGCGCGCAGCACGGCGAGCCAGAGCTGCCGCTCCAGCCTCACCTTCTGCTCGGGGGACCAGAGCGTGGCGAGCTGGGCGGAGGCGTAGCGTCCGGCGAGGACGTTCGGGATGCGGGGCTTGGCGGGCGCAGAAGTCACGTGTCCAGATTCTACTGGCGGTTCGTGCAGGCCGGCGCCAGGCCCCCGCTCGGCGGAACCTACGAGACGCGCGCCACTCGGGACGCGCCGACCGGCCCCCCGCGCCCGGCCGGTCCCGGTGATGCTGCGCCCGCCCGTGCCGGTGGTGCTACGCCTGGCCGGTCCCGCTGGTGCCAGCCGACCGGTCCTGGTGGTGCTGCGCCCGGCCGGTCCCGGTACGGCTACGCCTGTGTCT
Source organism: Streptomyces sp. NPDC017095 (assembly GCF_044332325.1). Classification (NCBI taxonomy): domain Bacteria; kingdom Bacillati; phylum Actinomycetota; class Actinomycetes; order Kitasatosporales; family Streptomycetaceae; genus Streptomyces; species Streptomyces sp. NPDC017095. The sequence goes on along the minus strand of NZ_JBIROU010000024.1, from coordinate 24,585 downwards.
CGTACGGCAGCAGGTCCGGGCGCTTCGGGGGGCGGCCGTCGCCCGAGGAGCGGCCGGTGAGGCGGCGGCCTATCCACGGCAGCAGATGCCGCCGGGCGAACCGGGCGTCGGCGATCCGCCGCGCCACCCAGGCCGGCGGGGCCGTCGCCGCCATCGGCACGTGCCACCCCGTGTCCTCCGGCTCGTACCCGAGCGTCTGCCACACCGCCTCGGCGACCCGGCGATGCCCCTCCGCCGTCAGGTGCAGCCGGTCCACGTCCCACAGCCGGGGGTCGGCCAGCGCGGGCGCCCCGTACAGGTCGGCCACCAGGGCGCCGTGCTTGCCGGCCAGCTCCTCCACGCAGGCAAACAGCTCCTCCATGCGCGGCCGGAACCGCTCCAGGACCGGGCCCTGGCGGCCGGGGCTGCGCATGAGCACGAGCTGCTTGCAGGAGGGCGCCAGCCGCTCCACGGCCTCGGTGAGCAGGTCCCGGACCCGGCCCATGTCGCACTTGGGGCGCAGGGTGTCGTTGAGCCCGCCGACCAGGGTGACCACGTCGGCGTTCATGGCCGCCGCCACCGGCACCTGCTCGTCGACGATCTGCTGGATCAGCTTCCCGCGCACGGCCAGGTTGGCGTACCGGAACCCGGGTGTGCGGGCGGCCATCCGCGCGGCGAGCACATCGGCCCAGCCCCGGTAGGAACCGTCGGGCAGCAGGTCCGACATGCCCTCGGTGAAGGAGTCGCCGACCGCGACGAGGCTGGAGTACGGGGGAGAGGGGGTATTCGTCTGCATGGCGACAGCGATCGTATCCCGGCGCCATACCCGCCGGTCGGTCACCCCGTGGCAGCCCGCCACCCCGGCACATCCCGCGGCCGGCCGGGCCCCCACCGCACCGTCCGCGGCCTGCCGACTACCTCCCCGGCACATCCCGCGGCCGCCCCCGCACCCACCGCAGCCGACCGGCCGTGTTCGCGGTGCGCGGTGCGCCGTGCCGCCTCCGCCCCGTCACCCCGGGGCCGGCTGGCCGAACAGCTCCCGCAACACGTCCTCCATGGTCACCAGGCCCGCCAGCCGGCCGTCGTCGCCGAGCACGGCCGCGACGTGCGTACGGCTGCCCCGCATCGCGGTGAGCACGTCGTCCAGCGGGGTGGCCTCGCGCACGCGGGCGATCGGCCGCATGTCCCGCAGCCGGAACGGCACGTCCGGCGGCGAGGCGTCCAGCGCGTCCTTGATGTGCAGATACCCCACGATCCGGCGGCCGTTGTCGACCACCGGGAACCGGGAGAAGCCCGACTCGGCCGACAGCCGCTCCAACTGCTCCGGGGTGACGCCCACGCGCGCGTAGACCACCCCCCGCAGCGGTACGACCACGTCCCGCACCGGGCGGCTGCCCAGCTCCAGGGCGTCGTGCAGCCGCTCCTGCGCCCGGCCGTCGATCAGGCCGGCCTCGCTGGCGTCCTTGACGATCTCGGCGAGCTCGGTGTCCGTGAAGGTCGCCGCGACCTCGTCCTTCGCCTCCACCCGCAACAGCTTCAGCAGCCCGTTCGCGAAGGCGTTGACCGCGAAGATCACCGGGCGCAGCGCCCGGGACAGCGCGACCAGAGGCGGGCCGAGCAGCAGCGCGGTGCGCACCGGTTCGGCCAGGGCGATGTTCTTCGGCACCATCTCGCCCAGCAGCATGTGCAGGTACGTGGCGAGGGCCAGCGCGATCACGAAGGACACGGCGTGCCCCGCGCTCACCGGCAGACCCACCGCGTGGAACACCGGCTCCAGCAGATGCGCGATCGCCGGCTCGGCCACCACACCGAGCACCAGCGTGCACAGCGTGATGCCGAGCTGGGCGGCGGCCAGCAGCGCGGAGACGTGCTCCAGACCCCACAGCACGCTCCGCGCGCGCCGGTCGCCCTCCTGGGCCAGCGGCTCCACCTGGGAGCGGCGCACCGAGATCAGCGCGAACTCCGCGCCCACGAAGAAGGCGTTGACGACGAGGGTCGCCAGACCGATCAGCAACTGCACGGCGCTCATCGCGTCCCCTCCCGCGTCCGCCGGGCCCCGGTGCTCCGGCCGGCCCGCTCGCCCCGCCCGGCACCGCGGCTCCCCGCGGTCCCGTCGGCCCGTTCGTCGTCCAGCGGCGCGTGCAGCAGCAGCCGGGCGGCCCGGCGGCCCGAGGCGTCGACCACCTCCAGCCGCCAGCCGGCCACCTCGACGCTGTCGCCCGCGGCCGGTATCCGGCCCAGCTCCGCGGCGACCAGGCCGGCCAGCGTCTCGTACGGCCCCTCGGGCGCGCGCAGTCCGACGCGCGCGAGCTGGTCGGTGCGGGCGGCGCCGTCCGCCGCGTACAGGGCCCGGCCCTCCTCGTCGGCGCCGGCCGCGGCGAGGTCGGACGTCTCGTGCGGGTCGTGCTCGTCCCGCACCTCGCCGACGACCTCCTCCACGATGTCCTCCAGGGTGGCCACCCCGGCCGTACCGCCGTACTCGTCGATGACGACGGCCATGGTGCGCCGGCCGCCGAGCCGGTCCAGCAGCCGGTCCACGGTCAGCGACTCGGGCACCAGCAGCGGGTCCCGCATAATCTGCGCCACCGTGCGATGGCGCCGCTGGCCCGCGGGGACGGCCAGCACGTCCTTGATGTGGGCGGTGCCCACGACGGAGTCCAGGCTGCCCCGGTATACCGGGAACCGGGACAGGCCGGTGGCCCGGGTGGCGTTGGCCACGTCCTCGCAGGTCGCCTGCGTGTCGAGGGCGACCACCTGGACGCGCGGGGTCATCACGTTCTCGGCGGTGAGGTCGGCCAGGTTCAGGGTCCGCACGAACAGCTCCGCGGTGTCCGCCTCCAGGGCGCCCTCCTTGGCGGAGTGCCGGGCGAGGGCGGCCAGCTCCTGCGGGCCGCGCGCGGAGGCCAGTTCCTCGGCCGGTTCGACGCCGAGCCGGCGCACGAAGCGGTTGGCCGTGTTGTTCAGGTGGGCGATGAAGGGCCGGAAGGCCGCGCTGAACACGCGCTGCGCGCTGCCCACCCGCTTGGCCATGGCCAGCGGCTGGGAGATCGCCCAGTTCTTGGGCACCAGCTCGCCGACGACCATCAGGAACACCGTCGACAGGGCCGTGCCGAGCACCAGCGCCACCGAACCCGCCGTGCCCCGGGACAGCCCCAGCGCCGTGAACGGTCCGGACAGCAGCTTGGCGATCGACGGCTCGGCGAGCATGCCGACCACCAGGTTGGTGACGGTGATGCCGAGCTGCGCGCCGGACAGCTGGAACGTCAGGGTCCGTACGGCCTTCAGGGCGCCCGCGGCACCGCGCTCGCCGCGCGCGGCGGCCCGTTCCAGCTCGCCGCGGTCCACCGTGGTCAGCGAGAACTCCGCCGCCACGAAGGCGCCGCAGGCCAGCGACAGCAGCACCGCCAGCAGGAGGAGGAGCACTTCGGTCATCGGGTCACCCCCTTGCCAGGATCGGACAGGGCAGGGGAGAACGCGCGGTGTCGCGGACTGGGAGGCTCGCCCATGGGCGGACGCTCACAACCTTTCATAGAGGGCCGAGTGCTCCCTCCAGAGTAAAGGATGGGCAAAAAAGGCCGTCGCCCGGTCCTTCTCTCAGTCCGTGAGCGGCTTCACCCAGCGCCGCCACTGCTCCTGCGGCCCGTACCCGGCCGCCTTCCAGGCGTGGTGCGCGGACGCGTTGCGGACCAGCACCATGGCGTCCGCCCGCCGCCCGCCGAGCCGTACGAAACGCTCCTCGGCGGCGGCCAGCAGCGCCGAGCCGATGCCCTGCCGGCGCCGCCCGGGAGACACCGCGAGCCGGTACAGGTGGCACCGCCAGCCGTCGAAGCCGGCGATCACCGTGCCCACCAGCTCGCCGTCCAGCTCGGCGAGCAGCAGCGCCCCGGGATCACGGCCGGTCAGCCGCTCCACACCGGCGCGGTCGTCGCTGATGCTGGTGCCCTCGGCCGCCGTCCTCCAGAAGGCGAGGACGGCGTCTAGGTCGTCGGGAAGGGCGGCGCGTATCCGCAGTTCGGTCATGTCCTCATCATGGTCGGCACGGCCCGGCGGCCCGTCCGCCGTCCGTCACGCGGACTCCTCGCGCAGCCGCGCCAGCATCGGCGCGAACGCCTCCATGTACGGCTCCAGCACGGTCAGGTACGAGAACCCGTACCGCTCCCGCTGCGCCCGCACCTTCGCCACCACGTCCTCCAGCGGGCCGGCCAGCACGATCGGCAGGTCCAGCGCCCGGTCCAGGGTCAGCCCGGGCTTGTACTCCAGCAGGGGCCGCAGCACGGGCTCCGGGTCGTCGGTGACGGCCGCGACCTGGATCAGCAGGTTCAGCTCGGCGGGCTCCGCCCGGTCCGCCGCCGCGTGGTAGCGGGCCAGCCGCTCGTCCAGTTCCCCGGCGCTCAGCGGGTCCAGCGCGCCGGCCGTCTCGCCCGGCCGGGCGCCGGTGAACGCGGCGATGTCCGCGTGCGCGGCGGTCAGCCGCAGCATCCGGTCACCGTTGGCGCCGATCAGCACAGGCACCCGGGACTGCACGGGCCGCGGCTGGTGCTCCTCGGAGCCGAGCAGCCGCGTCAGCTCCGTCACCGTGCGCTCCAGGTGGTCCACCCGCTCGCGCGGCGAGCCGTACGGCAGTCCGGCTGCCTCGTGCTCCGCCGGGACGTACCCGGTGCCGAGGCCGATCTCGAGCCGGCCGCCGGTCAGCGCGTCCGTGGTCGCCACCTCGCGGGCCAGCAGCGCCGGGTTCCAGAAACCCGCGTTCAGCACGAAGGTGCCGACCCGGGGCCGCTCGGTCGCCGCGGCCGCCGCGACCAGGGCCGGGAACGGCGCCACCGTCCCGAGGTGGTCCGGGACGAGGATCACGTCGTAGCCCAGCTCCTCGGCGCGCCGGCACTTGGCCCGCCACTCGGCGGCGGGCGCCGGCGTCAGCAGATTGACTCCGAAGCGGAACGGTCGCGACATGAACTCTCCCTCGGACGAGCGGACTTGGTCCCACCGATTGCATCATGCCCGCGCCCGCCCGCTCACCCACCGGCCGTGCGGCCGGGCGAGGGGCGCGCGGCGTCCGCCGGGCCCGCCGCCCCGCCGCCGGCACCACTCGTGGCGGGACGAGCGCGGGGCGCACCCGGACCCGGCGCGGTGCGACCGTGCGCCCTTGGCGCTGCTAGCGCGGTGGCGCTAGCGTCGAGACATGGCGAAGACCCAGCTGAACGTGCGCGTGGACGAGGGCACCGTCCGCGCGGCCCGCGAACGCGCCCTGGCCCGCGGCATGAGTGTCAACCGCTATATAGAAGAGCTGGTCAGACAGGACGCCGGCGAGGCGGGCCGTACCTTCGTGGAGGCCGCCGCCGACTTCATGCGGCGGTACGAGTCCGTGTTCGCCGAGGAGTCCCCCGAGGCACACGGCACCGGGACCCGGTGACGGCCGCCCCGCCGGTCCGGTGAAGCAGATCCCTTGAACGATCTCAGCATCGACCTCGCCTGGCTGCTCATGCTGGCCGAACAGAAGACCCCGGGCGACCCGCAGGTCACCGACTGGGGCGCCCTGGTCGCCGCGGTCGCCCGGCACCGGGCCGAGATATTCGGCGTGCCCGTCTACCCCGACCCGTACGCCCGCGCCGCCTCCCTGCTCCAGTTGCTGATCCACGTACCGGCCCTGGAACGCGCCAACGCGCTGTTCGCCTCCGCGGTCGCCTACGCCTATCTGGTCGCCAGCGGCGAGAAGGTCACCACCACGCCCGAGCAGGTCCGCGACCTCGCCCGGCTGGTCAAGGACGGCGCGGCGGGCGTCGACGACATCACACGGGAACTGCGCCGCTGGAGCGCCTGACGCGCACGGGGCGGCACGGGCCCGGCCCGCCGGCCCCGTGCACAGCCGCACCGGTACGGCGACTGATGCCGCCGCGCATGATCGGTGGCTGCGGCGCACCGGGCCGTGGACGGTGCCTCGCCGGGTCACCCCGCGTCTCTGCCGGGGTTGCGGGGCCTCCCGGCCCCAGAACGCCCGTGCCGCTCCGGGTCCGCTCCGGTGTCGCCGTGCGCCTCCGGTGGGTACGGCGGCGTCGGGCGGCCGTAAGCGGCGTCGCGTCGGGGAACCTCAGGTTCCCGCCGGGGTAACGGCGTCCTCCCCGACCCGGAACGCTTGTGCGTCCCGGGCCGGGGACGGCGTCGCGCCGGATCACCCCAGGCCTCCGCCGGGGTTACGGCGCCTCCCGGGTCCGGAACGCCTCCGTGTCCCAGGTTCCGTCCAGGTGGGGGGCCAGCCAGCTCGGGGCGGCCAGGCGGAACGCCGTGGGCGGCAGTGTGCCGGCGCCGGCGGGCAGGGCGCCGAGCAGCGGGGCGCCGGCGACCTCCGGCAGGTCGGCCACATTGCAGCGGGCGGCCAGGTCCGGGGCGTCGGGCCAGCTGCCGATCACCACGCCGGTCAGCTCCAGCTCCCGGCGCCGCAGCTCGCGTGCCGTCAGCTCGGTGGTGTTGAGCGTGCCGAGCCCGGCCTGCGCGACGAGCAGCACCGGCGCCTCCAGCAGCCGGGCCACGTCGGCCAGCGTGCCGCCGGCCGCGTCGAACCGCACGAGCAGCCCGCCCGCCCCCTCGACCAGCACCAGATCGTGCTCGGTGGCCAGCTTGGCGGCCCGCTCGGCCACCTCCTGCGGGTGCACCGGCGCCCGCCGGGCCCGCCGGGCCGCCGTGCCCGGCGCCAACGGCTCCGGGTAACGGGCGACTTCGGCGGCCGTGACCGGCCCGGCGAGCCGCGCCACCTCGTCCGCGTCCCCGCGCTCGTCCGGGCCCACGCCCGTCTGGGCGGCCTTGAGCACGGCCACCGAACGCCCGGCCGCGAGCGCCGTGGCGGCGACGGCCGCGGTGGTGACGGTCTTGCCGACCTCCGTGCCCGTTCCCGTGATCACCAGTACCGGCATGTCATCCCTCCCGCGCCGCGGCGCACACCGCGCGCGCGATCCGTGCCACGTCCTCGTCCGAGGTGACGTAGGGCGGCATCGTGTAGATCAGGTCCCGGAACGGGCGCAGCCACACGCCCGCCCGTACCGCCGCCTCGGTCGCGGCCCGCATGTCGACCTCGTGGTCGAGCTGGACCACTCCGATGGCCCCGAGGACGCGGACGTCCCGCACCCCGGGCAGCTCCCGCGCCGGCGCCAGGCCCTCCCACAGGCCCGCCTCGATCCGCTTGACCTCCGCGAGCCAGTCCTGCCCGAGCAGCAGCTCGACGGAGGCGCAGGCGACGGCCGCCGCCAGCGGATTGCCCATGAACGTCGGCCCGTGCGCGAGCACCGGCACCTCGCCCCGCGAGATGCCGTCGGCCACCCGGCCGTTGCACAAGGTGGCCGCCAGGGTCAGATAACCGCCGGTCAGCGCCTTGCCCACACACATCACATCGGGGGCGACCGCGGCGTGGCCGGCCGCGAACAGCGCGCCGGTACGGCCGAAGCCGGTGGCGATCTCGTCGAACACCAGCAGCACGTCGTGCGCGTCGCACGCCTCCCGCAGCACCCGCAGGTACGCGGGGGAGTGGAAGCGCATCCCGCCCGCGCCCTGCACCACCGGCTCCACGATCACCGCGGCCAGCTCGTCCGCGTGCCGGGCGATCAGCTCGCGCAGGTGCGTGGCGTAGGACTCCTCGTACGCGGCGGGCGGCGGGTCCGCGAACACCTGCCGCGGCAGCACCCCGGCCCACAGCCCGTGCATCCCGCCCTCCGGGTCGCACACCGACATCGGCTGCCAGGTGTCCCCGTGGTAGCCGCCGCGCCAGGTCAGCAGCCGCTGCTTGGCCGGCCGGCCGAGCGAACGCCAGTACTGCAGGCACATCTTCACGGCGACCTCGACCGACACGGACCCCGAGTCGGCCAGGAAGACGTGTTCCAGGCCGTCCGGCGACACGTCGACGAGCAGCTTGGCGAGCCGGACGGCGGGCTCGTGCGTGAGCCCGCCGAACATCACATGGCTCATCCGGTCCAGCTGCCCGCGCGCCGCCTCGTCGAGGACCGGATGGCGGTAGCCGTGGATGGCCGACCACCACGACGACATGCCGTCGACCAGTTCGCCGGAGCCGTCCGCCAGCCGCAGCCGGACCCCGCTCGCCGACTCCACGACGAGCGGCCGCGCCCGCCCGGGCATCGGGCCGTAGGGATGCCACACGTGCCGCCGGTCCAGCTCCAGCAGCTCCGGTACGCCGATCTCAGGCATTGGGCGCGAGGTCGGTGCCGGCGCCCCGGCGGCGTACGGCGACGAGGTCGGTGCGCGGCTCGGCGGCCGTCGCGACGCCCGCCGTACCGCAGACGCCGCCGTCCTCGTGCGCGCCGCAGCCCGCGCCGGCGTGCGACCCGCACCCGGCACCCTCGTGCGAGGCGCACCCGGCACCCTCGTGCGACCCGCACCCGCCCGCCGCCGCGGCCCGGTGTTCCGGCAGCGTCACCTCGTCGGCGCCCTCCACCTCGAAACCGGCGTCCGCGATCATCTCCAGATCGGCCTTGCCGGCCTGGCCCTCGCTGGTCAGGTAGTCGCCGAGGAAGATGGAGTTGGCCAGGTGCAGCGCGAGCGGCTGCATCGAGCGCAGGTGGACCTCGCGGCCGCCCGCGATGCGCACCTCCGCGTCCGGGCAGACGAACCGCACCATCGCGAGGATCCGCAGACAGCGCTGCGGGGTGAGGTTCCACTCCTTGGCCAGCGGGGTGCCCTCGAACGGGATCAGGAAGTTCACCGGCACCGAGTCCGGGTCCAGCGCGCGCAGCGAGAACACCACGTCCACGAGGTCCTCGTCGGTCTCGCCCATGCCCGCGATGAGCCCGGAGCAGGCGGACAGGCCGGCCGCGTGCGCCTTCCGCACCGTGTCCACCCGGTCGGCGTAGGTGTGGGTGGTGGTGATGTCCCCGTAGGTGGACTCCGAGGTGTTCAGGTTGTGGTTGTAGGCGTCCGCGCCCGCCGCGCGCAGCCGTTCGGCCTGGCCGTCGGAGAGCAGGCCGAGGCAGGCGCACACCTCGACGCCCTCGTTCTGGTCCTTGATCGCCTTGATGGTCTGCGAGACCCGGTCCACGTCACGGTCCGTCGGACCGCGCCCGCTGGCCACCAGACAGACCCGCTTGGCGCCGCCCGCGAGCCCGGCGGCGGCGGCCTCGGACGCCTCGTCCGGCTTGAGCCAGGTGTACTTCAGGATGTCGGCCTTCGAGCCGAGCCGCTGGGAGCAGTACGAGCAGTCCTCGGGGCACAGACCGGACTTGAGGTTGACCAGATAGTTGAGTTTCACCCGTCGCCCGAACCAGTGCCGGCGCACCTTTCCGGCCGCGGCCACCACGTCGAGCAGGTCGTCATCGGAGGTGGCCAGCACGGCGAGCGCTTCCCCGCGCGTCGGCAACTCGCGCCGAAGCCCCTTGTCCACCAGCGTGTTCAGCAGGTCCATGAGGCCCGATCCTGTCCTACGGGACCGCCCCGGGCCAAGGAGACTTCACACAACACGGACGCTTCACCGTGTGGGTATTGCCACACAGTGGGCGGGCGGCCGGGCCGCTATGGTCTGTCCGCTACCTACAAAAGCACCGGAGGAGCCATGGCGTTCGGCTGGATCGACGAGCAGGCCCGGGCGCGCCGCCGCGCCGGTCTCGTCCGCACCCTGCGTCCGCGCCCCGCCGACTCGCCGCTGCTGGACCTGGCGAGCAACGACTACCTGGGTCTGGCCCGCCATCCCGAGGTCGTCGCGGGCGCGGCCGAGGCCGCCCGCGTCTGGGGCGGCGGCGCCACCGGCTCCCGGCTGGTCACCGGCACCACCGCGCTGCACACCGAGCTGGAGCGCGAGCTGGCCGCGTTCTGCGGGTTCGAGGCGGCCCTGGTGTTCTCCTCCGGGTACGCCGCGAACCTGGCCGCGGTCACCGCGCTCGGCCCGCACGGCTCGCTGATCGTCTCCGACGCGGGCAACCACGCCTCGCTCATCGACGGCTGCCGGCTGGCCCGGGGCGGCCGGCAGGTCGTCGGGCACGCCGATCCGGAGGCCGTGCGCAAGGCCCTGGCCACGCACCCGGGCCCGGCGATCGTCGTCTCCGACACGGTGTTCTCGGTCGACGGCGACCGGGCACCGCTCGGCGCGCTGGCCGAGGCGTGCCGGGAGTACGGCGCGGGGCTGGTGGTGGACGACGCCCACGGCCTCGGCGTGCTGGGTGAAGGCGGCCGGGGCGCGCCGTACGCGGCCGGACTGGCGGGCGCCGAGGACGTGGTCGCCACGGCCACCCTGTCCAAGTCGCTGGGCTCCCAAGGCGGGGTGGTGCTCGGGCCCGCCCGGGTGACCGACCATCTGGTGAACGCGGCCCGGACGTTCATCTTCGACACGGGCCTGGCACCGGCCGCCGCCGGCGCCGCGCTGGCGGCGCTGCGGCTGCTGCGGCGCGAGCCCGGCCGGGCGGCGCGGGCCCGCGAGGTGGCCGCGGAGCTGCACGAGCGGCTGACCGCCGCGGGTCTGGAGGCGGTGCGTCCGGACGCCGCGGTGGTCTCCGTGCGGGCCCCGTCCCCGGAGGAGGCGGTGCGCTGGGCGGCCGGCTGCCGGACGGCGGGCCTGTCCGTGGGCTGTTTCCGTCCTCCCTCCGTGCCCGACGGCATCTCACGGCTGAGGCTGACCGCCCGCGCCGACCTCTCCGGGGCCGAGATCGAACGCGCTGTACGAGTCATCGGCGACACGCGACCGTGAGTCGGCGGACACGGCCGAGTTGCGCGCGAAAGGAATAAGGAACCGATCGAATCCGGACTGGTTATGCGAGCCGGTGTCCGGATCAGAGCGTGGTGACGAATCCGGTCCAGCTCGCGGCGGAGAAGAGCAGTGCGGGTCCGGCCGGGTCCTTCGAGTCGCGTACGGCGAGCAGTCCGGCCGCGGGGCCGGAGCGCGGCCGTGCCGCCTCCACGCAGTTGTTCGCGCCCGTGCTGTAGCTGCTGCGCAGCCAGCGCACGTCGTGCAGATCGGTACTGGCAGGGACGTTCCGAGGCAGAGCTGACATGGTGCCTCCTTACACGCCGTCACCTATCCCGGCGATGTAGTCCAACGAGTCCTCGGGGGAAAGGGCGTGGAACTGAAGGGTGCTGAAGGCCTCGGAGTAGGCCTCCAGGTCTTCTTTCCGTTCCAGATAGAGGCTACTCGTCAACTGGTCGAGAACAACTACATCCAAATCGGAAGTGCTCGGAAATGAGAAGATAACGAAAGGCCCGGTGAGGCCGATATGCGCCCCCGCCGAGTAGGGCAGCACTTGGAGCCGTACCTGCGGCAGCCGGGCGGCGTCCATCAGCCGCTCCCGCTGCCGGGCCATCACCCCGGGACCGCCGACCTCGCGGCGCAGCACCGCCTCGTCCAGGACGGCGCTCAGCACCAGCGGCGGATCCGAACGCAGTACGTCCTGCCGGGCGAGCCGCACCTCCACCAGGGTGTCCAGGCGGTCTTCGTCCAGGTCCTTCACGGCCGCCCGGGTCACCGCGCGGGCGTACTCGGCGGTCTGCAGCAGCCCGGGCACCACGGTGGTCTCCAGGGTGCGCATCACGCTCGCCTGTGACTCCAGGCTGATGAAGTCCCGGTACGTGGGCGGCAGGACCCCGCGGTAGGCGTGCCACCAGCCGTGCCGGCCGCCCGTGTCCTCCGAGCCCGCCAGTATCAGCAGCAACTCCCGCAACTGCCTGTCGCGCACCCCGTAGGCGTCCAGCAGCAGCCGCAGATCGGCCGGTTTCACTCCGCTGGACCCGGTCTCGATGCGGCTCACCTTCGACTGGTGCCACCCGACCAGCCGGGCCGCCTCACCGCTCGTGAGTCCGGCGCCGGTACGCAGCGTGCGCAGTTCGGCGCCCAGTTTGCGACGGCGCACCGCGGGGCCGTTCTGCATGGGCTCCTCCTCACTCGGTCCGAGCCGTCCCGATACGGGCTCGCGTCGCAGAGTTCACCGCTTCGAGCGACAGATATATGCATATCTTGGGGGATCGCCCCCGTGACCGGTCCGGCGATGGCAGTCTGACGGACAAGCACCAGTCCGGGACCGTACTCGAACCCACCGCTGTATGTCGGACCGCGGTCCCGTGGGAAGGGACGACGCCGCCATGGCAGACCATCTGGAAGCCTCCGTCACTCTGCCGAGCGATCCCGCCTCGGTGTCCGCCGCCCGCTCCTACGTCGTGGGCACCCTCGCGGAGTGGGGCCTGCCGTCCGACACGGAAGTGGCCGACACCGTGCGCCTCATCGTCTCCGAACTCGCCACCAACGCCGTTCAGCACACCCTCGGCCAGTCACCCACCTTCACGGTCGACATCGCGCTGCGCCGCGACGCGCAGCTGAGCATCGGTGTCACGGACAGCCATCCCCGCCTCCCGAAGAGACTGCCCGCCGCCGTGCAGCAGGACAACGGGCGCGGCATGGTCATCATCCGCTGGCTCACCGCGGAGTGCGGCGGCAGGCTCCACATCCGCCCCACCCGGGAGGGCGGCAAGACGGTCTCCATCGACCTGCCCTGGACCCTCCCGGCCGCCCCGGTCCCGGCGGTCCCACGGGACTCCTGAACACCCGTCGGCGGCGTGAGGAGGGGACCGAGGGGCGTCCGGTGGCTTGAGCCGCCCGGCGGCGGTGCCCGGCGGGCGGTAGAGGAGTCCGGGGGCGTCCGGCGCCCGTAAGTCCGCCGGAGGCGCTCGGCGGCCGGTGGGAGGGACCGAGGAGCGCCCGGCGCCCGAACGTCTGCCGGAGGTGAAGGGGGGCGGTGAGCGGGGCCGAAGGGCGCCCGGCGCCTGAACGCCCGCCAAGGGTGCAGGCGGGCGGTACGAGGAGGCCGAGGGGCGCCAGGCGCTCGTACGTCCGCCGGAGGTGCCCGGCTGGTTCGAGGGGCTGGGGGGCGTCCAGCGCCTGAAAGGCCGCCAAGGGGGCCCGGCGGGCGGTGGGCACGGACCGAGGGCCGCCCGGCACCTGAACGCCCACCGGAGGTGCCCGGCGGGCGCTGGGAACGGATCGAGGGGCGTCCGGCGCCTGCCCCCCCAGAGGACGAGGGACCGAGGGGCGCCCGGCGCCCACACGCCCACCGGAGGTGCCCGGCGGGCGTACGGGGGCGTACGGGGGGCGAGGGGCGTCCGGCTCGCCGCCCGCCGGGCGTGCACGGGCCGGGCACGGGCCTGCGGGCTCCGGGCGCGCGGTCCGGCGGACCGGGCGGGCCCGAAGGACCGCGAGGGCCCACAGAGTGCCGCGGAGACCCGAGGGGCCAGGGGGCCCCGCAACGCGCGCCACGGCCGCTGTGCAGGCCGTACGCGGCCACGGGCCGGGGACGGCGCCGCAGTGCCCACCCGTGGGCCTCAGGCGGGCACGGGGGCCGGTGGCGGCGCGGCCCTGCCGCCGGAGCCGCCCCGGCCCGGGCGCGGGTCAGCCGACCCGGCCGTACCAGACGCTCCTGGTCCAGATCTTCTGCAGCCGCACCACGTCCCCGGTCCTCGGGGCGTGCCAGATCTTGCCGTGGCCGGCGTAGATGCCGACGTGGTAGACGCTGGAACCCGAGTGGAAGAACACCAGGTCGCCGGCCTTGCGGTGGCCGGCGGAGACGTGGTGGGTCTTGTTGTACTGCTGGGCGGCGGTGCGGGGCAGCTTCTTGCCGGCCTTCTTGAACGAGTACAGCGTCAGTCCCGAGCAGTCGAACCTGCGCGGTCCCGTGGCCCCCCACCGGTACGGGGCGCCCTTCTTGGAGGCCGCGACCTTGAGCGCCTTCGACGCGATGGTCGCGGCGGAGGCGTCGCCGGCGAGACCGGGCACCACGATCGAACCGCCCACGGCGGCGAGGGTGAGCGCCGAGGCCGTGCCGGCCCGGGCCATCAGCGACGGGACACGATTGAGCGCAGTCATGCGCAACCCTTCGTCAGCCGCCTGTGAAGGATGACCTGTCGGATTCGGGCTGGCGAAGTTGCCCGGCCGCGTTGCCGCGGCTTCACCCCAAGGGTCACCCGGAGCCTGTGTCCGTCCGTTCGGCCATCCGTGCCGAACTGCTGGACATCCGTTCCGGCGACCCGCCTTGCCTGGGTCCTCCACTCCTGCCGATCCACTCCTGTCGACCGGTCATCCGGGCGGCGGCAGGACTCGGCGTCCGCCCGGACCGCCCCGCCGCGGTGGCGGGGGCTTGTCGTCAGACAGGGATCTTGGCTCACAGCAGTCCGAAAATCCCAACGGAATCGGGGATTTGTGGTGTTACTCACCACTCACCCGTTCGGGTGAGCGCTGCTCTGTTCGAGTGGCCGTCAGATCCCGGCCGTAGCCCCGGACCTGGGGCGATGTACTTCCCGGTGAGCCGTGTACCGGGCCCCCGCGCAACTCGGGGGCCCCGGAAAACGAGCGGGAAGTACACCGGACGGCGGTACGTCGTTCGGGCCGTTTCAACTCCCGTCCGGACCAAGCGTGTCGACACGCGGGGGTCCGCACTCCGGACGGGAGTCCGCCTCAGCCGCCGTCGTCCGGCGGGAGCGCGACGCGAGCGGCCCGGCGCTCGCCGTCCAGCACCCGCAGCGCGCGTGCCAGCGTGTCCGCGTGCAGCTCCGTCTCGCCCCGCTGGTGCATCAGCGCGAGCGCGTCCCGCAGCTCTGTCGCCTTGCGCACCAGCGCCTGGGCGGCACGCAGCCCGCGGTAGGTGTCCCCGGGCCGGGCCGGATTGACGCGGCCGAGCAGATCCACGGCCGCCAGGTAACTGTCGATCAGCTCGCCCTCGGCCCGGGTCAGGGCGGGCAGCGGCGGGAGGTCGGGCAGCACGGGCGGCTCACCTCCCGTCCGGTGCGCCGGGCGTGCGCCGGTGGCGGGGCACGATGCCGTCCACCAGGCCGTACGCGAGCGCCCCCGGGGCGTCGAGGATCAGGTCCCGCTCCAGGTCCCGGTGCACCTGCCCGGCCGTGCGCCCGGTGTGCCGGGCGAGCATCTCCTCCAGAGCGCTGCGCGTCCGGACCAGCTCCTCGGCCCGCGCCGTCAGGTCGGCGGGCCGGCCGTGCAGCGGTGCGGCCGGAGCGGGCTGCCGGAGCGTGATCCGGGCGCCGGGCAGCGCGAACCGCTTGCCCGGGGTGCCGGCCGCCACCAGCACCGCGGAGGGGCCGGCGGCCTGCCCCAGGCAGTAGGTCGCCACGTCGCAGCCGACGTACCGCATCGTGTCGTAGACCGCCGCCACGGCCTCGAAGGAACCACCCGGCGAGTTGACGTACAGCGTGATGTCCCGGTCCGGGGCCGCGTGTTCCAGGTGGATGAGCCGGGCCGTCACCTCGCTCGCCGCCGCGTCGTCGACCGGTGTGCCGAGGAAGACGATCCGGTCCTCGAAGAGCCGTGCGTACGGATCCAGGGTGCGTACGGCGGTCCCGGCGCGCTCGGTGAACTCGGGCAGGACGTGCCGGGCGGCCGACCGGGTCGCGGACGGTCGGGTCATGGACATACCCCTCCTCATGACGAGGCCCCGATGGGCTCGACTTCTGTAAAAAATGTACAGTACGTACGTCACGTTAGAATGGGGCATGGCCTACGAGATTCCGGTGACGCAAGCGAGAGCTGAACTCGCCGACCTGATCAACCGGGTGGTGTACGGCGGCGAGCGCGTCGTCGTGACCCGGCATGGAAAGCCGCTGGTCGCGCTGGTCTCGGCCGCCGATCTGGAGCGGCTCGACGCACTCGGCGAGCCGGGCGCGGAGCGGATCGCCAGCTCGCTGTCCACGGTCCGCGAGCCCGCTCCCGCGCCGCGCGAACAGCGGCGCTTCGGCCTCGCGGCGGAGCACCGCCGTCCGGACGCCTCCTGAACCCGCCGCCCGAGCCCTCCAGGCTCGGGCGCACCCGTCCATCGCCTCCGCCGTATCCGTATCCGTGTCCCGGCCGACCGCCGCCCGTGCCGCCTGGCCGTCCACCGTCGCCGGGCCCGGTCACCCGGCACCGCCGGGCCCGGTCACCCGCTCAGCTTCGCCTCGTCTCTGTGGCAGCCCATAGCGGAGTCATGCATCGGCCAAAGGCTGGTTAACGTAGGTGAAACTCTGGCGCTCTAGCCTGCCGAACCACGCCACCAGGGGTTTTCTTGCCCGGGATTGACGACGATCCGGGGATTTGTCTGCGTGCTACACCTATCCCCGTCGCGGTGGCTGCGGCAACCGGACCCCGCACGGTCCGGAGCAAGGACGGTGAGGTGGGACGTGCAACTGACCCCGCATGAGCAAGAGAGGCTGCTGATCCATGTGGCGGCCGACGTGGCCGAGAAGCGCAGGGCCCGTGGCCTGAAGCTGAACCACCCGGAAGCGGTCGCGCTCATCACCTCGCACATCCTGGAAGGCGCCCGGGACGGCCGTACGGTCGCCGAGCTGATGTCCTCCGGACGCAAGATCCTCACCCGGGACGACGTCATGGACGGCATCGCCGAGATGATCCACGACGTGCAGGTCGAGGCCACCTTCCCGGACGGCACCAAGCTGGTCACCGTCCACGAGCCGATCATCTGAGGGGGCCGCGATGATTCCCGGAGAGATCCTGTTCGCGGACGGTCCCGTCCCCTTCAACACCGGCCGTGACGTGACCCGGCTGACCGTGCTCAACGTCGCCGACCGACCCGTCCAGGTCGGCTCCCACTACCACTTCGCCGAGGCCAACCCCGGCCTGGAGTTCGACCGCGCCGCCGCCCGCGGCAAGCGGCTGAACGTCGCCGCCGGCACCGCCGTCCGCTTCGAGCCCGGCATCCCGGCCGAGGTCGAGCTGGTGCCGCTCACCGGCGCCCGGATCGTGGCCGGACTGCGCGGGGAGATCCGGGGTGCCCTCGATGCCTGAGATCACCCGTGACGCCTACGCCGACCTGTTCGGCCCCACCACCGGCGACCGCATCCGGCTCGCCGACACCGACCTGCTGATCGAGATCGAGGAGGACCGCTCCGGCGGCCCCGGCGCCTCCGGCGACGAGGCGGTCTTCGGCGGCGGCAAGGTCATCCGCGAGTCCATGGGCCAGTCCCGCGCCACCCGCGCCGAGGGCACGCCGGACACGGTGATCACCGGCGCCGTGATCGTCGACCACTGGGGCATCGTCAAGGCCGACATCGGCATCCGCGACGGCCGGATCACCGCCCTCGGCAAGGCCGGCAACCCCGACACCATGGACGGCGTCCACCCCGACCTGGTCATCGGCCCCGAGACCGAGATCATCGCGGGCAACGGCCGCATCCTGACCGCCGGCGCCATCGACGCCCACGTCCACTTCATCTGCCCCCAGGTCGCCGACGAGGCACTGGCCTCCGGCATCACCACCCTGGTCGGCGGCGGCACCGGCCCCGCCGAGGGCTCCAAGGCCACCACCGTCACCCCCGGCCCCTGGCACCTGGCCCGGATGCTGGAGGCGATGGAGGCCTACCCGGTCAACGTCGGCTTCCTCGGCAAGGGCAACACCGTCAGCCACGAGGCGATGCTCTCCCAGATCCGCGGCGGCGCCGTCGGCCTGAAGCTGCACGAGGACTGGGGCTCCACGCCCGCCGTCATCGACGCCGCGCTCACGGTCGCCGACCGGACCGGCATCCAGGTCGCCATCCACACCGACACCCTGAACGAGGCGGGCTTCGTCGGCGACACCCTCGCCGCGATCGCCGGCCGGGGCATCCACTCGTACCACACCGAGGGTGCCGGCGGCGGGCACGCGCCCGACATCATGACCGTGGTCTCGCAGGCCAACATCCTGCCCAGCTCCACCAATCCGACCCGGCCCTTCACCGTCAACACGACCGAGGAACACCTCGACATGCTGATGGTGTGCCACCACCTCAACCCGGCGGTGCCGGAGGACCTGGCGTTCGCCGAGTCCCGGATCCGGCCGTCCACCATCGGCGCCGAGGACATCCTCCACGACCTCGGCGCGATCTCGATCATCTCCTCCGACTCCCAGGCCATGGGCCGGGTCGGCGAGGTGATCCTGCGCACCTGGCAGACCGCGCACGTCATGAAGCGCCGCCGGGGCGCGCTGCCCGGCGACGGCCGCGCCGACAACCACCGGGTACGGCGCTATGTCGCCAAGTACACGATCAACCCGGCGCTCGCCCAGGGCCTCGCCGCGGAGACCGGCTCCGTGGAGACCGGCAAGCTGGCCGACCTGGTGCTGTGGGAGCCCGCGTTCTTCGGCGTCAAGCCGCTGCTCGTCCTCAAGGGCGGACAGATCGCCTACGCGCAGATGGGCGACGCCAACGCCTCCATCCCGACCCCGCAGCCGATCCTGCCCCGCCCGATGTACGGCGCGATCGGCCGGGCGCCCGCCGCCAACTCCGTGAACTTCGTGTCCGGCCTGGCGATCGAGGACGGGCTGCCACAGCGGCTGGGACTCGGCAAGCGGTTCGTGGCGATCGAGTCCACCCGCGCGATCACCAAGGCCGACATGCGGGAGAACGACGCCCGGCCGGACGTCCGGATCGACCCCGACAGCTTCGCCGTGCACATCGACGGCGACCTGGTCGAGGCCACCCCGGCCGCCGAACTGCCCATGGCCCAGCGCTACTTCCTCTTCTGACAGGTGTCCTGATGTCACGGGCAGCACTGCTCGTCCTGGCCGACGGCCGCTTTCCCGCCGGAGGGCACGCGCACTCCGGCGGGGCGGAGGCCGCCGTCAAGGACGGTCACATCACCGACCCCGCGAGCCTGGAGGAGTTCTGCCGGGGCCGGCTGCACACCGCCGGGCTGGTCGCGGGCGCGCTGGCGGCGGCGGCCGTCCTCGGCGCCGACCCGGCCGCACTGGACGCGGCGGCCGACGCCCGCACCCCGTCCCCGGCCCTGCGGGCCGCCGCCCGGCGCCTGGGCCGGCAACTGCTGCGGGCCGCGCGGGCGACCTGGCCCTCCGCCGAACTCGACGCGCTCGCCCAAAGGTTCCCGAAGGGCGCCCACCAGCCGGTCGTGCTCGGGCTCGCCGCCCGCGCGGCCGACCTCACGCCCGCGGACGCCGCCCACTGCGCGCTCTACGAGAGCGTCAGCGGACCGGCGACGGCCACCGTGCGGCTGCTGAGCCTCGACCCGTTCCACGCCACGGGCGTCCTCGCCCGGCTCGCCCCCGAACTGGACCGGGTCGCGGACGCCGCGGTGGACGCGGCGCGGGCGGTGGCCGCCGACGGCACCGACGCGCTGCCCGCGGCCTCCGCGCCCCTGCTGGAGGTCATGGCCGAGGCCCACGCCGCCTGGCCGGTACGCCTGTTCGCGTCCTGACACCGCCCACCCGCTCACCCCGCCGTCTGGACGCGCGGCGGCCCGCCCCGGCGCGGGCCCCGCGCGTAAGGAGCCGTACATGCACCTCGACCACACCCACCCCGCCCCCGCCGCCGTCAGCGCGGACGCCCACCGCCCCGACGGGACCCGCCGCGCCCTGCGCATCGGGCTCGGCGGGCCCGTCGGGTCCGGCAAGACCGCCACCGTCGCCGCCCTGTGCCGGACGCTGCGCGAGGAGTTGTCGCTCGCGGTCGTCACCAACGACATCTACACCCGCGAGGACGCCGAGTTCCTGCTCCGGGAGGCCGTGCTGCCGCCCGAGCGGATCACCGCCGTCGAGACGGGCGCCTGCCCGCACACCGCGATCCGCGACGACATCTCCGCCAACCTCGAAGCGGTGGAGGACCTGGAGGACGCGGTCGGCCCGCTGGACCTGATCCTCGTCGAGTCCGGCGGCGACAACCTCACCGCGACCTTCTCCAAGGGACTTGTGGACGCCCAGATCTTCGTGATCGACGTGGCCGGCGGCGACGACATCCCGCGCAAGGGCGGCCCCGGCGTCTCCACCGCCGACCTGCTCGTCGTCAACAAGACCGACCTCGCCCCGTACGTCGGCTCCGACCTCGCCCGGATGGCCGCGGACGCCAAGGCGCAGCGGGCCGCGCTCCCGGTCGTCTTCCAGTCGCTGCGCGGCACGGCCGGGGTCGCCGACGTGGCCGCGTGGGTGCGCGAGCGGCTCGCCGCGTGGACGGCGTGACCGTCACCGGGGTCCGGGCGACCGCCCGGATCGTCGCCCGCGCCGACGGGCGCGGCGGTACGGCCCTGCCCGTCCTGGACGGCGAGGGCCCGCTCGCGCCGCGCCGCACCCGGGCGACCGGGCCCGGGGCGAAGGTCATGCTCGTCGGCGCGATGAGCGGGCCGCTCGGCGGCGACCGCTTCACCCTCTCCGCCCGGGTGGAGGAGGGCGCCCGGCTGCACGTCGGGTCGGCCGCCGCCACCCTCGCCCTGCCGGGCCAGGCCCCGGGCGAAGCCCGTTACGACGTACGGCTCGACGTGGCCGACGGCGGCGAACTGCACTGGCTGCCCGAGCAGCTGATCTCCGCCGAGGGCAGCGACCTGCGGGTCGCCACCCGCGCCGAACTCGGCGCCGGCGCCCGGCTCGTGCTGCGCGAGGAACAGGTGCTGGGCCGGGCCGGGGAGCGGCCCGGACGGCTCACCAGCCGGCTGACCGTCCGGGTCGCGGGCCGCACGGTGCTGGACCAGGAGCTGTCCTGCGGCCCCGGCGCGCCCGGCGGCTGGGACGGCCCGGCGGTCCTGGCCGGCCACCGGGCGGTGGGCCAGCTCGTCGTCGTACGGCCGGAGTTCGCGGCGGACCCGCCGTCGGCGCGGATGCTCGGCGGGCACGCGGCCCTGGTACCGCTGGCCGGTCCCGCCGTACTCGTCAGCGCCGTGGCCCCGGACGCGCTGGCTCTGCGGCGGACCCTGGACGGGATCGTGACGGAGCTGGGCTGAAGCGCCGGCGGCACCTCCGGGGCCCCGCACGGGCAACACTTCGCTCAACGGGACATGATCATCCGGTTATCGGATTGGTAAAGATGCCCCGCAAACCCTGTTCTCAGCGCCCTCACAGCCGAGAGGATCCCCGCCTGAACACTTGCAGCGACGTACGGGGAGGGGCCCACTTGAGGGAGAACAGACCGAAGAGCCGCCTGCTGGCACTCGGTTCCGCCGGAGCACTCGTCACCGCCACCCTGATCGCAGGCGCCGTCTCGGCGCCCGCGGCCGGCGCCGTCTCCCGGCCCGCCCCGGACCGGGAGGCCAAGGGCGCCCAGGTCGCCGCGGCCCGGGCCGCCAAGGCCGGTGTCCACTGGCAGGACTGCCCGGCCGACTGGGGACTGGCCAAGCCCATCCAGTGCGGCTGGGTCAGCGTGCCGCTCGACTACGCCCACCCCTACGGCAAGCAGATCAAGCTGGCCGTGGACCGCGCGCGCAACACCGGCACCGCGCAGGAGCGTCAGGGCGCGCTCGTCTACAACCCGGGCGGCCCCGGCGGCTCCGGACTGCGCTTCCCGACCCGGATCACCAACAAGAACCCGATCTGGGCGAACGTCGCCAAGGCCTACGACTTCGTCGGCTTCGACCCGCGCGGTGTCGGCCACTCGGCCCCCATCTCCTGCATCGACCCGCAGGAGTTCGTCAAGGCGCCCAAGGCCGACCCGGTGCCGGACAGCCAGGCCGACAAGAACGCGCAGCGCAAGCTGGCCCGCGAGTACGCCGAGGGCTGCGGCGAGCGCAGCGGCCGCATGCTGCCGCACATGACCACGCCGAACACCGCGCGCGACCTGGACGTCATCCGCGCCGCGCTGGGCGAGAAGAAGCTCAACTACCTCGGCGTCTCCTACGGCACCTACCTGGGCGCCGTCTACGGCACGCTCTTCCCGGGCCACCTGCGCCGCATGGTCGTGGACAGCGTCGTCGACCCCGCCCGCGAGAAGATCTGGTACCAGGCCAACCTGGACCAGGACGTCGCCTTCGAGGGCCGCTGGAAGGACTGGCAGAACTGGGTCGCCGCCAACGACGCCGCCTTCCACCTCGGCACCACCCGCGCCGCCGTCCAGGCCAAGTGGCTCAAGCTGCGCGCCACCGCGAAGAAGCACCCGATCGGCGGAGTCGTCGGTCCCGCCGAGCTGATCGCTCTCTTCCAGAGCGCGCCGTACTACGACTCCTCGTGGGTGCCGGTCGCCTCGGTCTTCAGCAAGTACGTCGCCGGTGACACCCAGGCGCTGGTCGACGCGGCGGCCCCGGACCTGTCGGACACCGCGGGCAACATCGCCTCGGAGAACTCCAACGCCGTCTACACGGCCGTCGAGTGCGCCGACGCCAAGTGGCCCACGAGCTGGCAGCGGTGGGACCGGGACAACACCCGGCTGAACAAGAACTACCCGTTCCTCACCTGGTCCAACGCCTGGATGAACCTGCCGTGCGCCACCTGGCCGGCCAAGCAGCACACCCCGGTCGAGGTCACGACGCACAAGGGCCTGCCGAAGGTCCTCATCGTGCAGTCCACCCGGGACGCCGCCACTCCGTACGGCGGTGCCGTCGAGCTGCACAAGCGCTTCAAGGGCTCCCGCCTGATCACCGAGAAGAACGCGGGCTCCCACGGCGTGACCGGCCTGGTCAACCCCTGCATCAACCAGCGTGTCGACGCCTACCTGCTCAAGGGCGCACTGGACGGCAAGGACGTGACCTGCGCCCCGCACGCCACGCCCAAGCCGTAACCGCACCGCGACGGTGACAGGGGCGGCCGGACCTCCGGCCGCCCCTGTGCCGTATCCGGCTCCTACGCCGGCTCCTACGCCGGTCCCTGTGCCGGTCTTTGTGACGGTCTCCGTGCCGGACGCGCGGGTCAGCCGAGCGGTGCCCGGGGGAACCTGCGCTCCCTGGCGCCCGGCCGTGCCGTCTGCCGCTCCTTGACCACGGCCGCGTACTCGTCGACGTACTCCTGCCCGGACAGGCGCAGGACGGCGTACATGATCTCGTCGGTGACGGCCCGCAGCACCGCCTTCTCCCGCTCCATCCCGGCGTAGCGGGAGAAGTCGAGCGGTTCGCCGAAGCGGATCGTCACCGGGCGGACCCTGGGCAGGGCCCGGCCGGGCGGCTGTGCCTCGAACGTGCCGATCATCGCGCACGGCACCACCGGGACGCCCGCGGTCAGCGCCATCACGGCGACCCCGACCTTGCCCTTGTACAGCCGGCCGTCGTGCGATCGCGTGCCCTCCGGATAGACGCCGAGCAGTTCACCCCGGCGCAGCACCCCGAGACCCTCGCGGATCGCCGCCTGCCCGGCCTCCTTCCCGGAGCGGTCCACCGGGATCTGCCCGGCGCCGCGGAAGAAGGACGCGGTGAGCCGGCCCTTCAGCCCGGGACCGGTGAAGTACTCGGCCTTGGCGAGGAAGGTGATGCGGCGTCTGAGGATCGCCGGCATCAGGAAGTGGTCGGCGAAGGACAGATGGTTGCCGGCGACGATCGCCGGACCCGACGCGGGCACATGCCCCAGGCCCTCGATCCGGGGCCGGAACACCACTCTCAGCAAGGGCCCCAGCAGCACGTACTTGAGCATGTAGTAGAACACGGCTCGCCCTTCACTCTAGCAGGTCTGCTGATGACCAGGGTTTTCGCAGGTCAGCGCGCGGATTGCGGGATTGGGTCCACGTGCGTCTGTAGTCATCTGTAACCACGTTTGGCAGTACTCATGCTGACCCGTTGCTGAGTTAGCTGACCATCAATCAGCAGCGCGGTGGGCGCCCAAGGCTGACGCGTCGATGCCGATGAGCCCGCTTCTCCGGCCTATCTCTTTGGTGAGTGCGTCCGTTGTGACTGCGGCGGGTGTCCATTCGTTGGGCAGGCCCGGTAAGTCGGCTTCGGGCTCGTTCACGGTGCGAGGAGTGCGGCGCGGGTATGGAGGGGCGGGGACGTGGATGCAGTACGGAGCGCGGATGCGTTGGGTGTCGGCGGAGGCGCGTTGGAAAGGATTGGCGTTTTTGTGGCGGCGGGGCTCGTGTGCTGGCGGCCCAGTATTCGCACGGCACCGTCATGCGTCGCCGTAGCGGCTCCGCATCACCTCCGTCCACTGCTCGTGCCGGACCGTCTGGCAGCCGCGGCATCCACGTCCGGTGACACGCTCAGCGGTGGGGAAGTCGGACTGCGCGCGTATCAGGTTGCCCCTCGGAGTCGACGCGATTCCGATGACGCATCATGTGGAGTGCGTCGCGATTCTCGAACCGGCCGCGAAGGGGTCCTGACCTGAGCTTTTGCCGGTCCGCATTATGTGTGGTGTGGGCGTTATGGGCGATATCTTGACGCTGAATTGACGCTCGTGACGCTCATTTGACGCTCGTTCTGATGGAATGTCAGACGCCTTGTCGGGCAGGTCAGACCCTGTCGAGGCGGTGAGCGTCGATGGGGCGCCGAGGGCAGGCGACGCTGAGCGCAGACCTACTGAGTCATGCTGATCAGATGTCCCGGAAGAGACCACCCAGTGGTGTGAACTGCAGTGATGGTCCATAATGGACCACTGACCTGCACGAACGGTCTTTCAGTTGTTTCCCGCTCGTGCCCGTTGATGCAGCCGGAAGTCCCAGAAAATTCCCAGGGCACTCCCACGGTCCGCAGCCACTCTTTAGGCTCTATGCAGCTCATGCGGGCGCGGTGTGAGCAGGTGGCGCGGGGACCACTCACACATGGACCTCACTCTCATGAGTGAGACGGGACCACCCCCGCGTGCGCGGGGACCACCTGAAGACGGCGGCCGGCGGGAACCTCGCGCCGGGACCACCCCCGCGTGCGCGGGGACCACTAGGGTCCGTCTTCAAACGGATCTTGCCCAGAGCAGGAACGACGCGAGATTGACCGCTGCTTCATAGGAAGTGGCGGTCTTTTCGTACCTGGTC
>NZ_JBIROU010000023.1:0-82766 GCF_044332325.1 Streptomyces sp. NPDC017095 | reverse complement strand
GGACCCCCATTCACACCCGCGCGGGATCAGGGGCGATTTCCGGGCACCCCTGGCCGAGAGCCGACCGCAGTGACGTCCGTCACATCTGTGAAGTAGCGGAATATTTCCTTCACGTGGCATCCCGCACCACTGGCACCAATCACATCACCCCGCACAGGAGTGGTGGCGTGCCTCAGGTGACGCCCGCCCCGGTGAGGCCGTCGCCCTCGCCCTGTGCGTGCTCGGCACGGTTCGGCGGGGCGGTGAGGTGGTGGAGCGTGTGGGTGAGTTCGAGCAGGCGCTGGAGGAAGTCCGGCCGGTTGTCGAGGTGCAGGGTCGCGCCGAGCGCACCGGCGTGGCGGTGGATCATCAGCAGGGCGGACAGCCCGGAGGAGTCGATCCACCCAGCTTCCCGGAGTCGAGACGGACATCTCGGGGCGGCGGCTGCTGGGCGTCCAGCTGGGCGGCCACGGTCTCGGCCAGGCCGTCGCTGGTGTGGTAGTCGAGTTCGCCGGCCATGTGCACGGTCAGCGTGGCGTGCTCGCGGTAGCTGGGGGCGCTGAATTCGGTGGGCGGGTTGGTCATGCGCAGAGGGGGGATCCGGGGACGGGGCTGATGGGGTGCCGGCGCAGGGCCGTGGCGCCCTCGCGGAGCAGGTGGACGGCGCGCGGATACTCACGCAGCTGCCCGGCCAGGATGTCCAGCCCCGCCAGGAGGGAGCGGGCGGGGACGTGCCGGGCGGTGAGGATGTCGGCGGTCCACGTCAGGAACGCGGTGAACAAGTCGGCGTCGTCGATGTAGAGCGAGGCGGCCAGGAAGTCGACGATGTGGGCGAGGTCCTCCACGGTGCGTTCGCGCTGGGCTTCGCTGTAACCGCGCAGCGGAGGGAAGCGGTCCTCCAGGACGCTCAGCGTCTGTTTGACGAGCTGGTGCCGGGACTGGACGACGAGGGTGTATTCCTGGTCGGCCAGGTGCGGCAGGTCGTCCACGGTCTGCCGGATCGCCGAGGGGTCCGGCCGCTTCAGCCCTTCGGCCAGGACGGCGAGGGCGCCGCGCGCGTCGGGCGCCCACCGGTCGGCGCCCAGGGCGTCGGCGTAGCGGCCGTCGGGACCGAAGGCGCGGCCGCCGGTCAGCACGGGGATGCCGACCGCCTGGCAGGCGGTGACGGCGATGTGGGCGGCCGGCAGATGCGTGGGGATCGAGCCGGACAGCAGGACGGCCTCGGGGTTGGTGCGGTGCAGGTGGGCGACCAGGTGCGGGGTGGGCGTCCGGGCGCCGAGGTAGTCGACCCGCCAGCCGTGCAGGGACAGCATCTCGGCGACGAGCCTGGCGGGGAAGGCGTGCCATTCGCCGTCGACGCAGCTGACGGTGACCCGGCCCCGGTACGGTGCGCCGCGCCCGTCGCGCCGGTGGGCGAGGGCGGCGATGATCCGCTCGTTGATGGCGGTGGCGGCGTGCTCCTGGGCCACGGTGATGCGGTCGGCGGCCCATTCGGCGCCGACCCTCTCCTGCACCGGTGCGATCACGTCGAGGAGCAGCCGCTCCTCGTCCACCCCGTCGGTCAGCGCCGCGTGGACGACCTGCATGGCCGCGTGTTCGTCCCCGTCGGCCACGGCCAGCCACAAGCGCTCGGCGCAATCGGCCGTCGCGCCGGCATGACTCACTGCTTCCTCCTGGTGTCCGGGCCGTCGGCGCGGCCGTTGACGAGGGTCAGCGGGCCGTACTTGGGGGCGCCGATGGCGACCGTGGCCATGTCGTCGTGCCGTTTGCCCGCCAGCCACTGGGCGGCCACCATCTGCACCCGCTCCACGACGGCCTCCGCCGGCAGACCCGCGCATTCGGCGAGGACGCGCTTGAGGCGGAGTTCACCGAAGAGTTCGTCGCCCAGCGGGCCGCCGCGGGCCTCGGTGATGCCGTCGGTGTACAGCAGGCACGTGTCGCCCGGGGCCAGCACCGCCGTCACCGTGTGTGCGGTGACGCTCGGCAGAGCGCCCACCAGGGTGCCGCGGGTGGCGGCTTCCTCGACCGTGCCGTCGGCGCGGACGATCAGGGGCGGCAGGTGTCCGGCACTGGTCAGCCGCAGCAGTGCCCGGCCGCCCCGGCGGCGGACGGAGGCGAGCACCAGGGTGGCGAACCGCGTGTGGCGGGACGACAGCAGCGCGCCGTTGAGCAGGTTGAGGACGTGCTGGTGGTCCCCGGCCAGCGGTTGCAGGGCGTGCAGCGTGTTGCGGATCTTGCCGGTGAGGACGGCCGCGTCCAGGCCCTTGCCGGCGACGTCGCCGAGTACGACCAGCGTCTCCGCGGACGGATCGGCGCCGGGGTGGACGTCGTAGAAGTCGCCGCCGACCCGTTCGTGGTCTTCCGCGGACCGGTAGCCGCCGGCGTAGTCCACGCCGTGCACGGTGGTCAGCGTCGGCGGGAGCAGGTCGTTCATCAGGGTGGCGGTGATGGTCGCCTGCTCGGCGTACAGGCGGGCCGCGGACAGGGCGGCGCCGGCCCGGGCGGCGAACAGGCGGGCGAAGACCTCCTCGCCCTCGCTGAAGGCGCAGTCGGTGCTGGAGCGCAGCAGAATCAGCGCGCCGGCCGGTACGCCGTGTCCGGGCAGCGGGGTGACGATCACCGAGCCGACCGGCCCGGCGAAGCCGTCCGGGATCACCCAGTCCGGAAGGCCGGCGGGGTCTATCCACCGGGCCGGTACCGGTGGGAAGCCCTGCAACGCCTCGCTCAGTCCCGGCACGTCCCGGACATCGATCTTCCGGGTGGTCTGGTCGACCGGACCACCCGGGCGGGCGTAGGTCACCAGATG
This sequence comes from Streptomyces sp. NPDC017095, assembly GCF_044332325.1. NCBI lineage: Bacteria > Bacillati > Actinomycetota > Actinomycetes > Kitasatosporales > Streptomycetaceae > Streptomyces > Streptomyces sp. NPDC017095. The sequence goes on along the minus strand of NZ_JBIROU010000023.1, from coordinate 79,981 downwards.
GCGGCTGCCCCGGGGCGGGGCGACGAGCACCGCCGCTTCGGCGAGGTGCCGTGCGGCCATGGAGGCGGCCACTTCCATGCATCGCGGTACGTTCAGCGTGGACAGCAGCGCGTCGGAGACCTCCGCGAGGACGGCGGAGCGGGTCTGCGTGTCGTTCAGCGCGGTCTCGGCCAGCCTGCGGTCGGTGTCGTCGATGAGCCACCACACCACCTCCCCGTCCCCCGCCGAGGTGGGGTGCGCCTCGAAGAACCGGCCGTTGATGCGTCCGGTGAGGGGACCGGCCCCGGCGGTGCGCGGCAGGTCGTCGGACATCTGCCGGTGGGCGTCCGAGAGCCAGGAGGGCGCCCGCTCGTCGAGCCGGTCACCGCACTCGGCATCGTGCAGAAGCAGTCGGGCGGCCTCGTTGATCCGTACCAGGCCGCCGTGCCGGTCGACGACCAGCACCGGATAGGGGGCGTCGGCCCAGGTCGCGCCGATCGTCACGGCGGCGTCGGGGGGCCGGGCGGCAGAGCCGCGGGAAGCAGTCACAATTGGAAGGCACGCGTCGTGCGCACCTCACCACCTTCCTGACGCAGGAAAAAGATGTCGTCCGGCAACCGTCCCCCATCGGGCCCCCAGTTGCAACCCGCCCGGGAAAGCCATACGTAAACGCCATATTCGGCACGCCGGCGCGGGGTACCCTGGCCACCCGGCCCAGTGAAATGCCGCCGAGGTGTTCGCACCAGCGCGGTGAGTGGCCGGTGATACGAAAGGGACAGCGGTGCTACCCATCATCCGACGCACCGGCAACCGCGTCACCGTCGTCCTCCCCGAAGACTTCGACCTGCACTTCGCTCCCGCGCTGCGCGCCGTGGTGGACCGCATCATCGACGAAGGCTGCCGGGATCTGACGCTGGACGCTTCACAGACAGTTCATCTGGACTCCACCGGCCTGACCGCGCTCATCATCTGGTACCGACGCCTCACCGCGCTGGGTGGCGCCTCCGCCCTCACCGGCGTCAGCAGTGACATTCACCACCTGCTGACCCGCATGGGACTGGACACCGCCCTGACCGTCACCCCGCGCCCGGACAGCGACAGCCCGCTGTGACGTGCCCCCGGGCGGGGCGGCGGGCCGGGCGCATCAGGCGATTTCGGTACGCGTCCCGGGAGGCGCGGCGGGCCGGCCGACGGGGTGGGCACGGAGCCGACGCGCCTGGACGACGGCTTCTTCGAGCGTCGGCGTGATGCTGAAGACGGTGTCCAGGCCGAGGAGGGTCAGGCGCCGGAGCAGGTGTGCGTCGGGCACGGCCAGCACCAGCGCGCCGCCCGTGCCGGCGAGGCGTTGCCAGAAGGCCAGGAAGACCGTGATGCCGGTCGAATCGAGGCAGGTGACGGCGGAGGTGTCCAGGACGAGGTAGCGGCAGCCGCTGTCCAGCAGCGCCTCGCCCGCGGCCCGGACGCCGGCGCCGGTGTAGAGATCGACGGCATCGGGCAGGGCCACCACCGACAGGTTCGCGTCGTGTTCGATGAGCTGGAACGTCATCCGCCCTCCTTTCTCTTGCGACGCAACACCCTAGCGACGATGTCGGCGCCTGGGCCGAGGAAGGTCCTCGGCCCTGCGCATACCCGCTGTGCGACGGCAGGCACCGGAAGCGGTGAGCGCGTTTCCGGCGGCCGGTCCGCCCCGGTCGCCGAGGCCGGAAACCACCGGGCCGCGACTTGACGGCTTCGTGCGGCCGGTCAGTCCCGGTCCGGCGCCGGCTCGCCGGCGGTGATGATCAGTGCCGCCTGGTCGTCCTCCACGTCCCCCCCGTCCACGAAGCCGCGGACGTCCTCGGCGACCGCCCGGACGATGTCCGCCGCGGCCGACCGGAGCGGCGCGGAGGCCAGGGCCTTGGCCAGGCGCGCGTCGCCGTACTGTCCGGCGGTGCCGGTCCGGCATTCGGTGATCCCGTCCGTGTAGAGGAACAGGCTCTCGCCGGGACGCAGGGCGAGGCGGCGGCAGGCGAGCCGCGGCGGGATGCCGATGCCGAGCAGACCGCCGGGCGCCTCGACCGTCTCCACCGCGTGGTCGGCGGCCAGCAGCAGGGGCGGCGTATGGCCGGCCCGGACGAGGTGGACCGCGACTGCGTCGGCCGCGGGCGTGAGGTGGCCGTAGACGAGGGTCACGAAACCGTTGTTCTGGTGTGCGTTGCGGTCGTTCAGCGCCTTGTCCACGGCCTTGACGACGTCGACGGGGTCGTCGAGCAGCGGGGCGACGGCGCGGGCGGTGTGCCGGACCAGCGCGGTCGTGGTCGCGGCCTTGGCGCCACGGCCGCACACGTCCCCGAGGATGAACGCCCAGCTTCCGTCACCGCGCGGGAAGACGTCGTAGAAGTCGCCGCCGATCTCCAGTCCCTCGCCGGCCGGGTGGTAGAACGCGGCGAGCCGGGCGCCGGGGATGTCGGGCAGTTCGGGGAGGAGCAGCCCGGTCTGGAGGTCGCGGGCCAGGGACGCGCGCTGCTCGTACTGGCGCGCGCTGCGGGCGGCCGAGGAGGCCCGGCGGGCGAGTTCCTCCGCCAGGGCGATGCGGTGGCCGTCGAAGGAGTGCCCGTCCGTGGACAGCAGGGTCAGGGCGCCGAAGGGCCGCCCGCGGTCCAGGAGGGGGACGCAGGCGTAACCGGTGACGCCGAGGTCCTGCCAGGGCCCGGGGCCGGTCGGGGTGCGGCGGGCCACCTCGGTCAAGCCGTAGGCCAGGACGCGGGCGACCGGGTCGGCTTCGCCGTCGCGGGCGGGGACGTGGGCGGCGAGCAGCCGGTGGGCTTCCTCGGTCGGGGCGGCGGCCGCGATGCGCCGCACGCCTCCGGCGTCCAGGATGTCGACCGCGGCCAGGGGCGCCAGCGCCGGGCAGGACAGCCCGACGAGACGCTGGTACGTCTCCGTCTCGTCCAGCCGGCCGGCCAGGGCGGTACTGGCGGTCAGCAGGAAGGCGAGGTCGTCGCGGGCCGCCTTCTCCCGCGCGTCGGCGGCCAGCCGGGCCTGCTCCGCCTGATGCCGTTCGATGGCGAGGGCGGCCGTGTCGGCGAAGACGCGGGCCAGGGCCAGGTCGGTGTCCTGCGGCGCGCGCGGCGCGCGGTGGTACATCGCGAACGTGCCCAGCAGCCGGCCGTCGCGGGCGAGGATCGGTGTGGACCAGCACGCGGCGAGCCGCGCCTGACCGGCCAGGTCGCGGAAGTCGTCCCACAGCGGATCGGCGGCGATGTCGCTGACGATCACGGTGCGGCGCCGGTGGGCGGCGGTGCCGCAGGAGCCGACGCCCTCGCCCGTGGCGATGCCGTCGATGGCCCGGTTGTAGAAGCCGGGCAGGCTGGGGGCCGCGCCGTGGCGCAGGTGCCGGCCGTCCTCGTCGGCCAGCAGGACGGAGACGATGACGTCGGGGGACAGTTCCTCGATCGCCCGGCACATGCCGTCCAGCACGTCCGGCAGGGCCGCCTGGCGGGCGATCTGCTCCAGCAGCGCGCGCTGCTCGGCGGCCAGCCGCCGGGCCTGCTTGACCTGCGTGGTCTCCACGCCGATCATCCGTACGCCGATGACGTTGCCGTCGGTGTCGCGCCGGGCCTCGTAGGTGAAGTCGAAGTACGCCTCACGGGCTTCCTCGCCGACGCCGATGACGACCCGGGCGTCGCGGCCCACGTGGCGCTCCCCCGACCGGTACACCTGGTCCAGCAGCCCGATGAAGCCCTGGCCCGCCAGCTCGGGCATCAGTTCGCCCAGAGGCAGACCGGTGCGCTCCCGGCGTCCGCCGCCGATGGCGGCGAAGAAGGCCGGGTTCGCGGCCTCCAGTACGTGCGCGGGTCCCGCCATGGACGCGAACAGCGCGGGTGAGGTCCCGAACAGCAGCGCCAGGTTCTCGTCCTCCTCGCGCCCGGCCCGGGACCGGTGGATCCGGCTCGTCGGCCACTGCTCGCGCTCGGCCGTCATCTCGCCCCCTCACCGGAGGGCGCCTCGCGCAGGGCGGCCGTCCCGCCGGGCCCTCCGCTCATGCCAGCGTCACCTGCAAACGCACGATCAAGCCGGACGACGGTGTGCGGACCTCCACCAGGTCGCAGAGCTGGTGCATCATCCATACGCCCCGGCCGCCGGCCGGGGACAGCGGATCGGGACGGCGCCGGCCCACGAGCGGATCCGTGAGCCGCCCGCGGTCGCGAATCTCGGCCACGACGGCGTCGGCCGTGCGCCACAGCCGCAGGGTGCCGTGTCCGCCGCCGTGGCGCACCGAGTTGCCGGTGGCCTCGTTGACGGCGAGCAGCCAGTCCGTGTGGCGGCGCGGTGACAGGCCCGCGTCCTGGGCCCACTTCCCGGCGGTGTCGCGCACGGCTGAGAGGTCCCGCTCCTGGAAGTGCAGGACGAGGGGGTCCGCGGGTTCGGGCAGGGGCGCGTCGCAGTCCTGGCAGACGGCGTGCGGGTCCGTGTAGCCCGGGCTGGGCCGGACGTCGCCGGGACGGGTGATCACGGGGTGCGTACGGTGGGCCAGGGCGAGCACCTGTTCGGGCAGGGCGGTGTCGTAGGGACACACGAGCGTGGCGGGCCGGTCGGCGAAAGCCAGGTTGGTCAGCGCCTCGTGGCGGGTGGCCTCGCGCGCCTCGGCGGGTGTGCGTCCCACCCAGATCGTCTCCCCGACGATGACCGGGAACCGGTCCGCGTGCCGGTCGGCGAACTCGTGGAGCAGCGACAGCACGCGCCCCGGGTTGCGTCCGGCCTGCCGCATGTCGGTCCAGGTGCAGTCCCCGGCCTCCGCTCCGAGGGTCTCCCTGAGGGACGTCAGGCGGTCACCGGGTACGGCCACCAGCACGGGGCGCCCGCGGGCCGCCTCGGTACGGATGAGGCCCCCGACCTCCCTCAGATAGTCCTCTTGCGTGGTGTAGAAGAGCGCGGGGTGGTGGAAGGCCCTGCCCTCTTCGGCGGCTCCGGGGACAGGACGGGTGTACGTGGTCACCGGCCGGCCACCTCCAGGCCCTCGCCCAGTTCGGGGAAGAGTTCCAGCATGCGGTGGAGAGCGGGCGGAGCTCCCTGGAGTCGCACGGGTGAGGCCGGCGGCCGGCGGCGCGACGCGGCGGCGATGCCGGCCAGCGCCGCGATGCCGAGGTGGTCGAGGACCGACAGGTCGAGGGTGACGGACCCGGCCGGCGACGCGGCGAGCGCGTCCGCCGCCGAGGCCGCGACCCGGCGGGACTCGTAGCCCGCCGATCCGGTCACCCGGAAGCCGGGACAGTCCTTCAGGGGGGTGACCGTCAGCCCCGGTGTGCCGTCGTACGCGGCCGTACCGGAGCGGGACAGGTGTGCTCCCGCCAGCACGCGCAGGTCGTCGCGGGGCAGCAGGCGCCGGTCGTAGAAGCACCAGGCCGTCAGCGGGAGCCGTGCGAACACCTCGTGGTGGATGCGCAGTTCGTACTCCAGCAGGCGTTCGGCACCCGGTATGTCCCGGGCGCCCCAGGACATCTCGCCGATCGCCCGCAGACCGCGGAACCCCTGTGCGGCGGCGGTGTCCACGGCCTCCTGCCACAGTCCCGTCATCGCGTCGGGATCGAACCGGGCCCCGGCCAGATACGTCTCGTCCGCCGTGGCCACGACGAGCTGTCCGCGCCGGCCGGCGTCCTCGGCGTCCAGGCCGTGGTCGGCGAGCGTGCGCGCCACCAGGCCGGGGTCGGTGACGTCGGCGAAGTACCGCACCTGCTCACCGCGGTCGAAGCCCGCCCGGACGAAGGCGACGAGATGCTCCGCCCATTCGTCGTGGCCGGAGTACTCCACGGCCACATGCCGGTCCGCCGCGGCTGCGCCGGTCGCGGCGGGGGGTGTGCCGTGCATCGGGTCTCTTTCCTCGTGCGGCCGGACCGAACGATCATGCAAAGTCAGAACATGCTATCGAATGTCGGGGTCGATGCGGAGAGGCCCCCGCCCACGGACACGTTCCCCTCCGGCCTCGCTACAACCCGTGGACCGTCGTGAGGCCGGTCAGCCCCGAGATCTCCAGTACGGGGGCGAGCAGCGGCGTGGCCACGAGCTCGACCCGGTCGGCGCGGGCGAACAGGACGTTGAGGCCGGCGCTGTCCAGGTAGCCGACGCCGGTGAGGTCGAGGACGACCGGGCCGTGCGTGGTGTCCAGGGCCTCGCAGAGGGCGTCGGTGTTGGTCATGTCGATCTCGCCGACGGCGGTCAGCAGCGCGGTACCGTCGGCCCGTCGGCCCGGGGTCAGGGTGAGCGGGGTGGTCATCACGCGATCCTCGTGTGCATCTGGACAGTGGTGCCGGCGGCGCCGGAGGTGACGGTGACGTGCTGCATCATGGCTTTCATCAAGGTCATGCCGCGGCCGCGGTGGGCGTTGGCCTCGGGTTGCGGGGTCTTCCACTGTCCGGTGTCGGCGATGACCAGGCGCAGGTCGTCCACGGACGCCTCGGCCCGCAGCCGTACGGGCTCGCCCGGGGCGTGGCGATGGCCGTGCTCGATGGCGTTGGCGCAGGCCTCACCGACCGCGACCAGGACGTTCTGCGCGGTCTGCGGGGGAAGCTGGCACCGTTCGAGCCAGTTGCGCAGGGCCTGGCGGACCGGTGCGAGCTGCGAGGACTCGGCGGGGAAGGTCATCTCCAGCGGCGCGGGGTGCCGGTACAGGAGCAGGGCGACGTCGTCGTCGTAGCCGTTCTCCGGGGCCAGCCGCGTCATGACCTGGGTGGCGAGATCGTCGACGGCCGCGTCCCGGCCGTCCTGGACGGCTTCGCCGGCCTGGTGGATGCCCGCGCTCAACGGGCGCCGCCGGCGCTCGACGAGACCGTCGGTGTACAGCAGCAGCGTGGCACGCGCCGGGATCGTGCACTCCCCCTCGGGACGCGTCCTGCCGGGCCGCACCGCCAGCGGCAGGGACCGTCCGTCCTCCAGCAGGCGGGTGGTGCCGTCGTGCTGGGCGAGGATGCCCGGCGGGTGTCCGGCGCTGGAGTAGCTCAACCGGCCGGTCTCCGGGTCGAGGACGCCGCAGAAGACGGTGGTGCACAGCGCGCCGGGGATGCCGGCGGCGAAGCGGTCCAGGGCCATGAGGGTCTGGGCGGGGCTGGCGTCCTGGAGCAGCAGGGCGCGGCAGGCGCTGCGCAGCTGCCCCATGACGGTGGCCGCTTCCAGTCCCCGGCCGACGCAGTCACCGACGACGATGCCGATCCGTCCGTCGGGCAGCGCCACGGTGTCGTACCAGTCTCCGCCGACTTCCAGGGGCTGGGTGGCCGGTTCGTAGCGGACGGCGAAGCCGTCGGGGAGGTGGGAGGGGCCGAGGATGGCGCGTTGCAGGGCGATGGCCGTCTCGCGCTGCTGGTCGATCTGGTGCACGCGGACCAGGCCCTGGGCCAGGTGCCCGGCCAGCAGCGACAGCAGGAGCTGGTCCTCGTCGGTGAAGGGCCGGCTGGAGCCCAGGTCCACCCACAGCGCCATGGGGCCGTCGGGGTGCTCCACGGTGATGCCGGCACTGGTGTGGTCGGTGACCGGGGTCAGCAGCGGGCACTCGCGCAGGGCGCTGAGCGCCTCGCGGCGGTCGGCGGGCAGCTGCCGCCAGTCCAGCGCGGGCTCCGTGGCGGTCAGGGCCGGCTCCTCGTGGTGGCCGAAGACCACGGCGAGCACGCGCCGGGCCCGCCACAGGTCCTTCAGCTCGGCCAGGGCGCCGGTCAGGGCCTCGGGCAGGCTGGTGGCCTGGGAGACACGCAGACTGAGCGCCGCCAGCGCGCTCTCGCGCTGGATGGCGTAGTGCTCGGCGGTGACGTCCCGGAGGGTGCCGACGACCACGCGGCGCCCGGTGTCCGGGTCCTGGGCCTGGTTGAAGGCGACGTCGACCCAGAGCCGGTGCCCGTCGCGATGGGTGACGGGGATCGTGTAGCGGCCGTGTCCGTTCGCCACCAGTTCGCCGAAGGCGCGGGCGACCTGCTCGTGGCCCTCGGGGTCGCTGCCGGCCGTCGGCCACCAGGGGTGGATCGGCTCGTAGGGCAGCGCGTCGGGGCCGTAGCCGAGGATGTCGGTGAACGCCGCGTTGATCTCGACGACCGCGCCGTCCTCGTCGCAGACGAAGAACGCCTCCTGCAGCGAGTCGATCAGTGCGGTGCGCCAGCGGGCGTGATGGGTGCGCAGGCGGGACAGCTCCACGTTGGCCCGGACCCGGGCCAGCAGTTCGGCTGCCGCGAAGGGCTTGACGAGGTAGTCGTCGGCGCCGGCCTGGAGGCCCTCGATGGAGGCTTCCTGCCCGGCCCGCGCGGACAGCAGCAGCACGGGCACCGCGGCGGTGCGCGGGTCGGCGCGCAACTCCCTGACCAGGGACAGTCCGTCCAGCCGGGGCATCATGACGTCGCTGACCATCAGGTCGGGAGCGTCCGCGCGGACCGCCCACAGGGCCTCGTGCCCGTCGGTGACCGCCTCCACGTGGTAACCGGCGCCGCGCAGGATACGGGTGAGGTACTCCCGCATGTCGGCGTTGTCGTCCGCGATCAGCACCCGCGCCGGCACCGCGGGACCCGAGGTGTAGGCGGTGTCGCTGGCCACCGGCGCCACGGGGGTTCCCGGGCCGGAGGTGTCCGCGGGAAGCCAGCGCAGCGCCTCCAGGACGTACGGCTCGGCGGTGGCCGAGGGGGCGGCGATGGAGGCGGCCGGCGCCAGGGCGTCGGCCGGCAGGTGCTCGGTGCCGAAGGGCAGGCGGACCGTGAAGCGGGTGCCCCGGCCCAGCGTGCTGTCCGCGGTGATCGTGCCACCGTGCAGGCCGACGAGCTCCCTGACCAGGGCGAGGCCGATGCCGCTGCCCTCGTTGGAGCGCGAGCGGGCGGTCTCGATGCGGTGGAAACGCTCGAAGAGCCTGGGCATCTCCTCGGCCGGCACGCCGATGCCCGTGTCGGCGACCGTGACCACGGCCCGGCCGTCCTCGGCCCGGACCGACACGCGGATGGAGCCCTCGAAGGTGAACTTCAGCGCGTTGCTGAGCAGGTTGAGGACCACCTTCTCCCACATGCCCCGGTCGATGTGCACCGGCTCCTCCAGCGCGGGGCAGTCGACCTCGAAGCCGAGGCCGGCCTTGTCCACCGCCGAGCGGAAGACGCTGGCCAGCTCGGCGGTGACCGCGGCGAGGTCGACGGGCTCGTACCTGGCCCGCATCCGTCCCGCCTCGATGCGGGAGAAGTCCAGCAGGCTGTTGACGAGTTTGCCCAGCCGCAGACTGTTGCGGTGGATGGCCTCGAGTTCGTCACGCACCCGAGGATCGCCCCCGTCGAACTGCGTCCTCAGTTCCTCCACCGGCCCCATGATCAGCGTGAGCGGGGTGCGGAACTCGTGGCTGATGTTGGAGAAGAAGGTGGTCTTCGCCCGGTCCAGCTCCGCCAGCTCCTCGGCCCGCCGCTGCTGGGCCTGGTAGCTGCGCGCGCTGGAGACACCCGCCGCGATGTGTCCGGCGACCAGTTCGACGAAGCCGCGGTAGCCCGCGTCCAGCGGGCGGTAGCGGTTGAGTCCGGCCACCAGGAACCCGTAGGGGGCGCTGCCCTGTTGCAGCAGGGGCACGGCCAGCGCCCGGGCGGGCGGCTCGGGCCACGGCCCGGCGGGCAGCCCGGTGTAGGGGGCCCCGTCGAGGTCGATCACGGCGGACTCCCCGCCGACCAGGGCGGCGGCCGGCCACACGTCCTCGGTACCGGCCGGCAGGAGGGCCGGGGCCGCGGAGTGCCCCGCGGCCAGCCCGGTGGCTTCCGCCAGTCGCGCGGTGCCGTCGGGCTGGAAGAGGTACGTCAGCGTGAACGGCAGGTCACGCGGGTTGTGGCGGAGCTGCTGCCCGGTGAAGGCCAGCATCTCCTCTTCGGTCCGCACGACGCTCGGGTCGGAACCCAGGTCCCGCAGCGTCGCCATCCGCCGCTCGCCGATGATCCGCTCGGTCTCCTCGCTCACCACGCAGAGCATCCCGACCACCGCGCCGGAGTCGTCCCGCAGCGGGCTGTACGAGAACGTGTGGTACGACTCCTCGGGGTAGCCCGAGCGCTCCACGAACAGCAGCAGCGCCTCGTCCCAGGTGGCCTCGCCGGTGGTCAGCACGGCGTCGACACGCGGGCCGATGTCGTCCCAGATCTCCGCCCACACCTCGTTCGCCGGGCGGCCCAGCGCCCAGGGGTACTTCTGCCCCAGGGTGTCCCGGCGGTAGGCGGCGTTGCAGAAGAACGTCAGATCGGGTCCCCAGGCCATCCACATGGGAAACCGCGACGACAGCAGGATGCTGACCGCGGTCTGCAGGCTCTGCGGCCAGGCTTCGGGCGGCCCGAGCGGGGTCACGGCCCAGTCCACCGCGGCAAGATCCTCGCCGACCTCCGCGTCGGCGGCGAACACGTCGGCCGCCACGGGCGACGGCCGCTGTCCGGCATCTACGGAATCCGCCACAGCACACCCTTTCCTAGACGCCATTCAGCCTAACCACCGGGCCGGCCGCGCCGTCGGCCGACCCGCCCCCCGCGTCCGGCACGATGCGGTGTTCCCTCGCAGGTCGCCGGCGCGGAAACGCCCGCCGGGGACGATCTTCCGCTTGGTAGGGTGACCGTCCTGTCCCCGCGAAGCGGATCACTTCGTAGGATAGGCCCACCATTCGGGGCACCCGGCACCCGGCTGGTGACGACGACCACTCACGCGGGAGGCCGCAGGCCATGACTTCGAGTGCGCCGGCACGCGTCCTCGCCCCGGCACCGGACGAGGACAGACGCACCACGGCCGGCAAGCACCCCGTCCCGGGCATCCCGTCCGGCCGCGCTCTCGGCCGGATCGCCTCCCTCGCGGCCCGGATCTTCGACGCCCCGATGGCCGGCGTCGTCATCGTGGACGGTGACCAGGCCAGGCTCATCGCGTCCCACGGCCTGGCCGAGGACACCGAGACGGCCGGCCTGCCGGGGCTGCCGGCCTCCGCCGTCCCGCAGGGCGAACCGTACGTGGTCACCGATGCCGCCGCCGATCCGCGTACGGCGGACCACCCCCTGGTCCGCGGCGGCCTCGCCGTCCGGTTCTACGCCGCCGCGCCGATCACCACCGCCGACGGGAAGCACCTGGGCGCGGTCAGCGTGCTGGACACCCGCCCTCGTCGGCCCGCCGACGACCAGCTCGACGCCCTGCGGGACCTGGCGGCGCTGGTCATGGAAGAACTCGACCTGCGGCTGTCCGCCCTGCACACGGTCGCCGCCGAACGCGCGCGGCGCGCGGACGCCGAGCGCCTGGCCCGCACCCTGCAGCGGACCCTCCTGCCCCCTGCCCTGCCCACGGTGCCCGGCCTGCACGCGGCCGCCGCCTACCACACCGCCTCCCCGGACGAGGTCGGCGGCGATTTCTACGACCTGTTCCCGCTGAACGACGGCCGCTGGGGGCTGTTCATCGGCGATGTGTGCGGCAAGGGCGCCGCCGCCGCGGCCCTCACCTCGCTCACCCGCTACACGCTGCGCGCCGCCGCCATCTACGACCCCAGCCCGTGCGCGGTGCTGAGCAACCTGGACACGGTACTCAAGGGAGAGCAGCAGGGCGGCGCTCCGCGGCACTGCACCGCTCTCTTCGGGATCCTGGAACCGGTCGCCGGCGGTTCCTTCGCCGTCACGCTGGCCGGCGGCGGCCATCCCCCGGCCCTCGCCCTCCGTGCGGACGGGACCGTGGAGCCGGTCGCCACGACCGGCGGGCAGCTCATCGGCCTGTTGCACGAGCCGCGTTTCGTCCAGACCACCACCCGTCTCGATCCGGGCGAGTCCCTGCTGCTGTACACCGACGGCCTCGTCGAGGCGCGCACACCCGAGGGTGACATGCTCGGGCAGGAGCGGCTCGCCCGGCATCTCGCGGCCGCCGGCGCGCCGTCGGCCGACCACGTGCTGCACACTGTGGACGGTCTCCTCGGCAGTCTGGGCCCGGGAGTCGGCGACGACACGGCCCTGCTCGCCCTGTCCGTACCCGTACCGCCTGCACCACCCCTTCAGGAGAACCGGTGACCGAGCCCACCCTGACCGTCGTCCAGCAGCTCCACGAGGCCGGCCCCGTCCTGCTCCAGGTGGCCGGCGAACTCGACCACCACACCGCGCCCCGGCTCACCCGGGCGCTGGAGAGCGCTCCCCTCGCCCCGGGCACGCCCCTGGTGATCGATCTTTCCGGGGTCGAGTACTGCGACTCCACGGGCATCACCGTGCTCGTGACCGCGTACCACCGCTGCCAGGCCGCCGGCTGTCCCTTCAGCCTGACCGGGCTCAGCGACGACCTCGCCCGCGTCTTCCGCACCGTGGGCCTCGACCAGGTGTTCACCTTCCATCCCACTGTCGACGACGCCCTCGCGGCGTGGGGTCACTGAGCGCGGCCCGCACGTCCGGTCCGGCCCGCCGGCTTCCGGACGGCTGACGACCGCCGGGGCCCCGCCTCGGGAGCCGCGCCCGCGTCTCGGGGAATCAGGTGACGCGGGCGACGCATACGACGCCTGGGATGAGGGGAACCTCTCAGGACCCGCGCTCACCCGGATCCCCCGACCCGGAACAGCACCGCGTCCCGGCCGCTGCGGATCCGCCGACGTGAAGGGTTCCACCTCATGGCCCATGTGCTGCGCAAGCTGTTGATACCCGGCCTTCTCGCGCTGACGTCCTCCGCCCTGCCGGCGGTCGCCGTGGCGGCCCCCGCGCCTCCCGGCACGCTCCCGGCCGTCGGCAAGATGTGTCTGGAGTCCAACTACCCGAGCACCTACATCGTGTCCGTCAAGGGCTGCAACTCCTCCGTCGCCGGCCAGCACTGGGCCCTCAACGGCGAAGCGCTCTACCAGACGCAGTACCCCAACATGTGCCTGGAGTCCAACTACCCCAGCACCTACATCGTGTCCGTCAAGGGCTGCAACTCCTCCGTCGCCGGCCAGCACTGGGCCCTCAACGGCGAAGCGCTCTACCAGACGCAGTACCCCAACATGTGCCTGGAGTCCAACTACCCCAGCACCTACATCGTGTCCGTCAAGGGCTGCAACTCCTCCGTCGCCGGCCAGCACTGGACCGTTCAGGGACAGCAGATCAGCGAGACCCTCTTCTGAGCCACGGCTCGGTTCCCACGAGCACCACCAGCGGGGCGGTCCCGGCCGCGCGTGGCGGGGCTGCCGTCGGCCGGCCGGAGGCACGGGAAGCCCGCCCGGCCGGCCGGCGGCGCGGGACGCTCGTTCGGCTCAGCCGTGCTGGCAGAGCCGGGCGGGCTCGGTGAGGCTGGGGTGTACTCGGCATCCTTGTCGACCGGCCCCGTTCCCCCTCCTGATGGAGCTCCGCCATGCCCGAACGCAGCACTCTCATCCGCAGCCTGCACGACCTGGGCCTGGCCGCCTGGTTCGGCGGTTCCCTGATGGGCGCCGTCGGCCTCAACGGCGCCGCCCGGGACGAAGGCGGACCGGAAACGGCCAAGGACCGGATCTCCGCGTCCGGCTGGGCGAAATGGACGCCGGTCAACGCCGTCGCGATCGGCGCGCACCTGTTCGGCGGCGGCGGGCTGCTCGCCGTGAACGCGCACCGTGTCGCCACCCAGCAGGGCGTGGCCGCGTCCACCGCGGCCAAGGCCGCCGTCACCGGCGCGGCCCTGGCCGCCACCGCCTACGCCCGCGTCCTGGGCAAGAAGGTCGAGCTGGCCTCCTCCTCCGACCCCGCCGACGCGGAGGAGGCGCGGCAGCATCCCGTCGATCTGGACAAGGCACGGCGGCAGTTGGCCTGCGTGCAGTGGGCGGTCCCGGCACTGACCGGCTGCCTGGTGGTCCTCAACGCCCTGCACGGCGAACAACAGCGCCCGGTCGAGCAGGTCCCCGGCATGTGGGAGCGGGCCCGCTCCGCCACCCACCTCTGGTCGTAGGCGTTCACCGGAACCCGTCGACGCCACGGCCGGTGAAGCCGGAGCCGGCCCGTCGCGTACGAGGCGCTGCCACGGCCGGAGTTGACGACCGCGGTGGCGCCGTCGACGGCCCGCGGGCGCGAGGTGCTGCCAGGTGCCAGGGCCCTCCGGGCCCGGTCGGCTTCAACGCCCCGCGCGCACGAGGCGGTGCCGTCCGGGTCGGCGGTGTCCGATCCGCCGGTCACGGCCCCGCGCCGCGGTGGTCCCGGGCGTGGGGCCGTGGCCGGACGGCCGGTGGGTCAGCCGCCGATGCCGGAGTCCCGCGCGGCCGCGACGATCGCCGTCGCGTCCTCCGGCAGCAGGTACCCGGCGTCGACGGACGCCTGCGCGGCCGTGCTCACCTTGCCCACGTAGTCGGCGTGGGTCGGGTAGAGCCGGCTGAGCACCGGTTCGGCGGTGACCGGGAAGGACGGGTCGGACGGGTCGCCGTCGTGGTGCCGGTCCCAGGCGTCGGCGTCGCCGTTCCACGGGTCACGGGCGCCGTACAGGCCGCAGAAGACACCGCTGCCGGTGGTGTCGCGCAGACCGGTGAGCGTCCGGGTGGGCACCGTGACGTCCGGCAGGCGGACCCCGCCGGTGGCCAGCCCGGTGGCCGGGTCGCGCAGCACGGTGCTCAGCGGCCGGCCGCTCGGCGGCCGGGCACCGCCCCGCGCCCAGCCGGCCAGGTGGCGCAGCGCCGCGTTCATCGCCCAGTGGCCGGGCCCGTCGTTGAAGGGCGCCGAACCGGCGGCGCAGTCCGGTGACGGCGCGGCCTGGCCCGCCGACTTCCGCACGGTCGACTCGCCGAGGTCGAAGGCCCACTGGTCGCCGTGCGCGGTGCCGGCCAGCTCCCAGTGCACGACGCTGTCGGTGTCCGGCTGCCGCGCGGTCGCGGCGCCCGGCACGTCGGTCTCGGTGAGCACGACGAACGTCGGCACCGGCAGATCGGTCCGGATCCGGGACGGGTTCGGCATCAGCAGGGTGTCGCCGAGCACGCCGCTGATCGGCGCCGCGACCGCGCTGTTGCTGTGCACCATGAAGCCGTCGTAGACCCGGGACACCGGCTGGACGGCGTTGACGTACGTCGTCATGAAGCCCGCCGACTGCGACTCGCCGTCGGCCAGCAGCGTCCGGACCGGGAGCCCGCCGAGCGGGTCGGGCCCGTCCGGGGTGCGCAGCGCCTGGCCGGCCTGGGAGAAGATGTCGTAGGCGAAGGCGTCACCGGGGTGGACCAGGCTGCCGTACCGTGCCGGGTCCCAGCCTTTCAGGCCCTTGATCTCGCCCAGCCCGCCGTTGACGCCGACGGCCTGTGCCGAGACGCCGACCCAGGCATAGCCCTGGCGCAGCAGTTCGTCCCGCTCGAACCAGTAGTCCGGGGAGAGGTCGAGCTGGCCGCTGACGTTGAGCCACTCCACGACCACCGTGCCGTTGAACTTCGCCGGGTCGGCGGGGCGGCGCACCAGCAGGCGGCTCTTGTAGGCGGCGGTGCCGGACGCGCGGACGTTCCACCGGCCGTCCGGGGTCCACAGGCCGGACTTGGCGTACGACGTGGCGGTGCCCGAGAAGAAGTACTCGCTCTCGGTGTAGCCGAAGGAGCCGAGGTCCTCCGCCGCGGCGAGGAAGGGGAAGCCGTGACTGCCGGCGGGCGGGACGGTGACCGCGGGGCTCGCGGCCACGCCGGGCAAGGCCGCGGCCGGGGTGGCCTGCGGGGTGCCGAGGAGGCCGCAGAACAGCACTCCCAGCGCGGTGGCGGTGAGGAACCGCCGTAATGGTCGGGCAAGCATGCGCACGGGTTGCCTCCGTGAATGCGCGTCCCAATGGGTCGACCGCAGTCTCGGTGAACCGCGGCGGGCGGCCATCGGTGGATCCACCGGTGTCCCGCTCGTGGTGGCCGTGGCAGCCCGACGGTCTCCCGCGTCGCTGGTGCCCGGCCGGGCCGGGCAGCGGTCCCGGGCGTCCCGCCCCGTCCGGCCCGGCGGCGGTTCCCGTGCGGGGGTGTCGGACATCCGTCGGCGGTGGGCGTGATCTGTCGGCCGTCTGTCGGCGCGGGTTGCGACCTTGGACGGGTTGGTGCTCGTCACGAGCACACTGCCCAGAGCAAGGAGCCCGTCATCGTGTCTTCCGCATCCCCGAACCGGCCGTGGGACGTGCACCGGCTGCCGTCTGCCGAGGGCAGCACCTTCCTGGTCACCGGGGGCAACGCCGGGATCGGCTACTTCGCCGCGGAGCAGCTCGCCGCCACCGGCGCCGTCGTCGTACTCGGCAGCCGGGACCGTGCGAGGGCCGACGCCGCCCTGGCCTCGATCCGCGCGCGGGTCCCCGGCGCACGGGTGCGGCACCTTCGTCTGGACCTCGCCGACCTGTCGTCCCTGAAGACCGCCGTGGACAGCCTGGACCTCGGTCGTCTCGACGCGGTGGTCCACAACGCGGGGGTCGCGCTCGACGACCCGCCGCGCCGGGAGACCGGGGACGGCCACGAGCTGATGTTCGGCACCAACCACCTCGGCCACTTCGCGCTGACCCGGTGGCTGGCCCCGCTGCTGTCCGCGGCGCCGGCGGGCCGCGTCGTGACGGTGGGGAGTTTCGCGGCCCGGTCCGAGCGGCTCGACTTCGGCGATCTGCAGTCGGCCCGGGACTACCGGCCCAAGCGCGCCTACGGCCGGTCGAAGCTGGCGCAGATGAGCTTCGGCTTCGAACTCGACCGCCGCCTGCGTGCCGCGGGCAGCACGGTGCTCAGTGTGGTGGCCCACCCCGGCGGCGCGCTGGACTCCCTCACCCCGTCCCGCCCGCCGGTAGCCGTGACCGCCCCCGGCGAACGGCTGCGCGCCCTGCCCGCCGCGCTGGTGGTGCAGGGCAAGGACGCCGGGGCATGGCCCATCGTCCGTGCCGTCCTCGACCCCGGGGTGCGCGGCGGGCAGCTGTGGGGGCCGCGGGTCTTCGGCCTGCGGGGCAGGCCGCGGTGTGAGCCCGTGCCCGCGCACATGGCCGATCCGGCCGTCGCCGCTCGTCTGTGGGACGCCAGCCGGGAACTGGCCGGTACCGACCCGCAGCTCGGCTTCCGGTAGACGCGGCGCCGCGCCCCGGGCGGTCGTCCGAGGCGCGGCACCGCACCCGGGCGGCCGTCCGGTGGCGGTCTGGCCCGCGGCCGGGCCGGGAGATACAGCGGACGGCGCCGGCCGGGCGGTCGTCCGCGGCGCGCGTGCAAGGCGGAGCTGCCCCAGGGGAGCGCCCCGGCCCGGCAGTCGTCCGCCGCGCGGGAGACTGAGCGGCCCCACGGAAAGCGCCCCGGCCCGGGGTCGTCCGCGGCGCTCGCTGGTCGGAGCTGCCCCAGGGAAGCCGCCCTCGGCCTCACCGGGCGCCCGGCATCAGTTCCACCCGGATGTCGTCGCCGATGTCGATCACGTACGTCGTACCGGTGGCCGGTGTCCAGCCCAGCGGCAGCAGGTAGTACCGGCCGTCCCGTTCGATGAGCCGCCGCAGACCGGTGTAGCGGTAGCGGAAGTGAGCGCCCTTGCCGAGGTCTTCGACGTGTATGCCCGGGCCCGCGAGGCTCAGGCGTTCGGTGGTGAGCAGGACGACGGCGGTCCGGCGCACGATGTCGCGGCCCGTCAGGTCCGCTTCGGCCACCCCCAGGTCGTTGGCGGCCAGAGTCACCGCCCACATGGCCAGCAGACCGGTCACCGACGTGGCCGCCGTCCTGCCCGGGGCACGGGGGGCACGGCCGTCCGGACCGCCGGTGGTGCGCCGGTGCGCGAGGGCGAGGCCCAGCGCCAGGGCGAGCGCCGCCGCCCAGCCGTAGGGGTGGGTCCACCGCCACAGGGCGAGGGTGGCCAGGCCGGCGGGCATCAGCAGCAGGTCGGCGTGGCGGGCCCGGGCTCCGGTGCGGCGCAGGAGCCGGGCGACGGGCTCGGGCCAGGGCAGACCGGTCACGAGGCCGGGACGGAGGACCGCGTAGGCCGTGACGGTGACGGCCATGAGGAGGGGTCTGCGCACCAAGTTCAGTGCCTGCACGGCCAGTTCGGGAAAGCCGATGCCGAGGGCGAAGAGGTCGAGCCGGAAGTAGTGGTAGAAGGCGGTCAGGTAGACCGCGCCGAGGTAGAACATGACGGCGGTGATGAGGGACGCCTGCGCGGCCACCGTGGCGAGGAGCGCGGTCGTGGAGCGCTCGGCCGGTGCGGAGGCCTCCGCAGCGGGGCGGAGGCCGGTCCGGCGGGCCGCGGCGGCACGGGCACGCCGGGTCGGCCCGAGGCGGACGCGGGAGGGACGGAGGACACCGGCGCGTAGGTGACGCCTCGTCGGACGACGGGTCATCGGCCCTGCGTGCCGTCCCTTCCGTCCGTGCCCGGGATCTCGCCGGAGCCGGGGCAGGGCGGATTCGACAGGCCCGGTGCCGGCGAGCCCGGTGAGCTGCCGGAAGGCGCGGGGGCGGGGCTGCCCGGCCCGGACGGCCCGGGGGACACGCCGGTCACGGAAGGGCAGCCGGGTGACGGCGTGCCGATTCCGCCGTCGGCGGACCCGCCTCCGGTGTCACCGCCGCCGCCGTCGCCGCCACCGGTGGGGTCCAAGGCGCCTCCGCCGGAGTCGGCCTCCTGCCCGCCGGCGCTCGGGGGCGGCGGGACGGGAGGCACGGGGTCGCCGCCGTACGACGGGGCGGCCGTCGCACCGCCCGCCGAGGAGTCACCGGGCCGGTCACCCGTCCGTCCGCCGGAACCGTGGCCGGCCCCTCCGCCGGGAGAGCCGGACTGCCCCGTACCACGGTGGTCGCTCCTGCCGGAAGGCTCACCCGTCCGGCTGTGGGCGCCCGCGTCCGGGCCGTCGCTCGACGGCGGCGCGGAGTACGGGGTGCCGGCGGGCCCCGGGACGGGGTGCGAGGTACTGCTGTCCGTGTGACCGCAGGCCACGAGTACCAGCAAGGCCGCGCACACCGCCGCCCCGCGCCCGGCATGCCGTCCCGTCGATCCCGCCATGGGCCATCCCCCCGACTTGTGAGGATAGAGCCGGGCGCCGCCGGCGTCCCGTGCGAGACCGGCCATCTTCCGGGCGCCGCGGCACCGCAGCGGCGGTGCTCCGGTGTCCGGGCAACCACGCCGGTCCGGCGCTGTCGGCACCCAGCCGGGCTCCACGCCGGCCAGGGGTGCGACCGCGACCGGCTGAAACAGCGTCCGCGTTCCCGCCGCCGCGCACGGGGGCCGGTCCGTCAGTCCGGGTCGGGGTGGTTGCCGGGCTCGCCGCCCGGGCCGGCCAGCGGTGTCGGTGACAGGGTCGCGGGCTCCTCGCCCGGTTCGAGCAGGGTCTCGGCCGCACCGACGATCAGCGGGTCGGGGGTGCCGACCGCCTCATGGTCCTTGGCCGGATAGTCGAAGCGGCCGAGGAGACTGCGCATCGCCTCCAGCCGGCCCCGGCGCTTGTCGTTGTTCTTCACGACCGTCCAGGGGGCGTGCGGGGTGTCGGTGGCCCGGAACATGTCGACCTTGGCCCTGGTGTAGTCGTCCCAGCGGTCGAGCGAGGCCAGATCGGTGGGCGAGAGCTTCCACCGGCGCACCGGATCGACCTGGCGGATCGCGAACCGGGTGCGCTGCTCGGCCCGGGACACCGAGAACCAGAACTTCACCAGCAGGATGCCGTCGTCGGTGAGCAGGTGCTCGAAACTCGGCGCCTGCCGGAGGAACTGCCGGTACTCGTCCTCCGTGCAGAACCCCATGACCCGTTCGACGCCCGCGCGGTTGTACCAGGAACGGTCGAAGAAGACGATCTCGCCGCGCGCCGGCAGGTGGGTCACGTACCGCTGGAAGTACCACTGGCCCGCCTCGCGCTCGGTCGGCTTCGCCAGCGCCACCACGCGGGCCCCGCGGGGGTTGAGCCGCTCGGTGAAACGCTTGATGGTGCCGCCCTTGCCGGCCGCGTCCCGCCCCTCGCAGACCACGACGACCCGCTGCCCGGTCTCCTTCACCCAGCGCTGGAACTTCAGCAGTTCTATCTGCAGGATCCGCTTCGTCCGGTCGTACTCGCGCCGCCCGATCCTGCGGTCGTAGGGGTAATTCTCCCGCCAGGTCTCGATCGGCCGGCCGCCGGAGTCCAGGAGCACCGGCCGCTCCGGCTGCCGGTCGTCCACCTCCAGCCCCCGCAGCAGATCGTCCTCCCGCACCGTGTCCCGGGTCTCCCGTGTGGTGGTCGCCTGCTCGTGCTCGGCCACGACACCGCCTTTCCGCCTCGCCGTTCGCCGGGGCCGCCCCCCGGTCCCCTCCCACGTGCCCACACGGGGGTCACCCGAACGCCTGTACCGTCGCTACGGTCGTTTCTTTCCGTACCGTGCGAGACAGGAAGGCGGTCACGTGGCCGAACTGCGCCTGGGACCACTGCTGAGGTACACCGACGGTTCGTGCGCGACCGTGTGGGTCGAGACGGACGCGCCGTGCACGGCGCGGGTGCGCTGCTCGGACGGCGCGGGCGGCGCGGCCCCCACCTTCCGGGTGGCCGGGCACCACTACGCGCTCGTCACGGTCACCGGGCTGCGACCGGGCACCTCGCCGTCGTACGAGGTGTTCCTGGACGACGCGCCCGTGTGGCCGCTGCCCGACTCCCGTTTCCCGCCCTCCGTCCTACGGTCCCCCGGCGCCGGGGACGCCGTCCGGGTCACCTTCGGATCGTGCCGCTGGGCCGCTCCCCCGGCCGACGGCAAGGACCCGGTCGGCCCCGACGCCCTCGACACCCTCGCCAAGCGGCTGGCGGCCGACCCCGACGGGCACCGCCCCGACGTCCTGCTGCTCCTGGGAGACCAGGTCTACGCCGACGAGGTCTCCGAGGACACCCGGCGCCGGCTGGCCCGCCGCCGTGACCTCGACAAGTCGCCCGGCAGTCAGGTCGCCGACTACGAGGAGTACTGCCACCTCTACCACGAGTCCTGGCTCGACCCGGAGATCCGCTGGCTGCTGTCGACCGTGCCCAGCTTCATGATCTTCGACGACCACGACATCGTGGACGACTGGAACACCTCCGCCGCCTGGCTCGCCGACATGCGCTCCACCGACTGGTGGCAGAAGCGGCTGATCAGCGGCCTGATGTCCTACTGGGTCCACCAGCACCTGGGCAACCTCTCCCCGGCCGAACTCGCCGCCGACCCGGCCTGGGCCGCCGTGCGCGCCACGCCGGACGGTACGGACGCCCTGCGGGCCCTGGCCGAACAGGCCGACGCCGAGCCCGCCTCGGTCCGCTTCAGCTACCGGCGGGACTTCGGCCGGGTCCGGGTGGTGATGGTCGACTCCCGGGCCGCGCGCGTCCTGGACGAGCACCACCGCGCCATGCTCGACCCGGGTGAGGCCGGCTGGCTGCGCGAGCAGGTCCTCGCCGACGAGGGGGCGTACGACCACCTGCTGATCGGCACCTCCCTGCCCTGGCTGCTGCCGCACCTGGTGCACGACGCCGAGAGCTGGGACGCGGCCCTGTGCGCCGGGGAACGCGGCGAGCGCTGGGCCCGCTTCGGGGAGTGGCTGCGCCGCGGCGCCGACCTGGAGCACTGGGCGGCCTTTCCCCGGTCCTTCGCCGGCCTCGCCCGCCTGATCGGCGAAGCCGCGGCCGCGCCGGGCGCCCCGGCGAGCGTGTGCGTGCTGTCCGGAGACGTGCACCACGGCTACATCGCGCGGGCCTCCTGGCCGTCCGGCGGCCCGGACATCCCGGTCGTCCAGCTCACCTGCTCCCCCGTGCACAACTCCGTGCCCCTGACGATGCGGATCGGCTTCCGCTTCGGCTGGAGCACGCCGGCCCGCCTCCTGGGGCGGCTCCTGGCCCGGCACGGCCGCTGCCCCCGGCCGCCGGTGAGGTGGCGCAAGCAGGGCGGGCCGTGGTTCGGCAACCAGCTCATGACCCTCACCCTGCACGGCCGTTCGGCCCGCCTGCGGCTGGAGCGCAGCAGGACCGACGAGACGCTGCGGACCGTGCACGAGACCGTCCTGACCGCCGGGTAGCACGGCAGGCAGCGGGCGGCCTACGGCACGAGGGCCGCGCCTCCACGCGCGCCGCGGGCGGAGTCTTCGTCTCCCGTCCGCGGCCCGCACGGACGGCCGGCTAGCCGTCCTCCCCGTGCTCCGGGACGCGGCCGACTGCCCGCC
The DNA here is from genome assembly GCF_044332325.1 of Streptomyces sp. NPDC017095. Taxonomy (NCBI): domain Bacteria; kingdom Bacillati; phylum Actinomycetota; class Actinomycetes; order Kitasatosporales; family Streptomycetaceae; genus Streptomyces; species Streptomyces sp. NPDC017095. The sequence goes on along the minus strand of NZ_JBIROU010000023.1, from coordinate 58,028 downwards.
CCTCTCCGTGCTCCGGGACGCGGCCGGCTGCCCGTCAGCGCCGTGGTGCCGGGCGGCGGCTACGCTCCCGGGTCCGAGGATGCCGTGCAGGCGGAGTCCGCCGGGGCCGTGGCCCGGGAGGACCGGCCGCGTGCCACGTGCAGGGTGAGCAGGGCCTCGGTCAGGGCGGCGGCGGAGGGCTCGTCCAGCGGGGCGAGGAAGTCGCGTTCCACGCGTTCCCGGGCCTCTTCCGCCTCCTCCAGGCAGATCCGGCCGGCCGGTGTGAGCGTCACCACGTTCCGGCGCCGGTCGCGGTCGCTGCGGTGGCGCTCCACGTACCCCTTGGCCTCCAGCGAGTCGACGACGGCGACCATCGTGGTGCGGTCGACCCCGATCAGGGCGGCGATCTCCAGCTGGGACGGCTGCTCCGGCGAGGCGGCGATCACCGCCAGGACGCCCAGTTCCCGCGGGATGAGACGGAAAGGCGCGAGTGCCGCGTCCAGTTCCGCGGCCAGCGCCACATAGGCGTGCTTCAGGAGGAATCCCAGCCGGCGGGAGAGCGCGTCCGGGAGGGCCTCGTCGTTCATGCGGACAGCGTACACTTCCCTGATCGTCAGCCCTACGGACGATCCGCGTAAATGATCGACCATTGCTCCATTCGGGCTACCGCTGACGGGACACCCGGTACGGCGAGCCCGCGGAACCACGCACGCCACCAGCACGATCAAGGAAGTGACGTTCACGTCATGAGTGACTCGCCCCCGGCCGAGACCATACGCACGGCTTCGGCCCCCGCCGCGCACGGCGGCGCCGACGCTCCCGACCCCCGCCGCTGGTGGGGCCTGGTCGTCATCGCGCTGGCGCAGTTGATGGTGGTCCTCGACGCGACCATCGTGAACATCGCACTGCCGTCCGCCCAGAAGGCCCTCGGCATGTCCGACGGCAACCGCCAGTGGGTCATCACGGCCTACACCCTGGCCTTCGGCGGCCTGCTGCTGCTCGGCGGCCGCGTCGCCGACCTGGTCGGCCGCAAGCGCACCTTCGTCATCGGTCTGGTCGGCTTCGCGGTCGCCTCCGCGATCGGCGGCGCGGCCGGGAGCCCCGGCATGCTCTTCGGGGCGCGCGCCCTCCAGGGCGTGTTCGGCGCCGTCCTCGCGCCATCCGCGCTCTCCCTGATGACCACCACGTTCACCGACCCCCGCGAGCGCGGGAAGGCGTTCGGCATCTACGGCGCCATCGCCGGTGCGGGTGCCGCGATCGGCCTGCTGCTGGGCGGCGTCCTCACGTCGTACGCGAACTGGCGCTGGTGCCTGTACGTGAACATCCCGATCGCGGCCGTCGCGGTGATCGGCGCCCTGGTGCTGCTGCACGACCGGCCGGGCCACCGCGAGGCCAGGCTGGACATCCCCGGCGTGGTCCTGGGCTGCGGCGGACTGGTCGCCGTCGTCTACGGCTTCTCGGAGGCCGAGCCGCGCGGGTGGAGCGACGGCCTGGTGGTCGGCCTGCTGATCGGCGGCGCGGTCCTGCTGGCGGCGTTCGTCTTCTGGCAGAGCAAGGCCAAGCACCCGCTGCTGCCGCTGCGCATCCTCGCCGACCGCAACCGCGCGGGCTGCTTCCTGACCATGGGGCTCGCCACGATCGGCATGTTCGGTCTGTTCCTGTTCATGACCTACTACTTCCAGGGCATTCTCGGATACAGCCCGGTCAGGAGCGGTCTGGCGTTCCTGCCGATGTCCGCGATGATCATCCTGGGCTCCACCCAGATCTCCGCCCGGCTGCTGCCCCGTACGCCCCCGCGCCTGTTGATGGTGCCGGGCATGCTGCTCGCCGCGTCGGGCCTGCTGGTGCTCACCCAGCTCGGCGTGGACTCCGCCTACACCACCCATGTGCTGCCCGCCGAGCTGCTGCTCGGTCTGGGCATGGGCCTGACCTTCATGCCCGTCTTCTCCACCGCGACCCACGGGGTGCGGCCGCAGGACGCCGGCGTGACCTCCGCGATGGTCAACACCTCGCAGCAGGTGGGCGGTTCGCTCGGTACGGCGCTGCTGAACACCATCGCCACCTCGGCGACGAGCACCTACGTCGGCGGGCACCTGACCAACCCGGCGCAGAAGGCCCAGGTGCTGCGCGAGGGCATCGTGCACGGCTACACCCAGGCGATCTGGTGGGGCGTGGCCGCGATGCTGCTCGCCGCGGTGGCCTCCGGCATCCTGGTCGTCGCCCGGCCTTCCGGCCACGGCCGGGGCGGCGCGCCGGCGGGTGCGGCCGCCGCGCACTGAGGCCCTGCCGCCGTTCCCCGCGCCCCGTCCCGGCACCGCCGGGGCGGGGCGCGGGCGTGTGGCGGTCCGTCCCCGTGACCGTGCCGGAACGCGGCGCGCGGCGGTCACGGCGACGGACGACGCCGGTGGTTCCCCGTGGCCGTCGAGGTCCGTGGTCTTCCGGTCCGTCCGGAAGACCCGGGCCGGCTCTCCACCGGCCCCCGCGCGCCGTACGACGAAGGGCCGCCCCGCTGTCCCCCCGCCGCCGAGGGCTGTCGCCGGGGGCGGAGGCGGTACGGTCCGCGGTCAGCTCTGCCGGAAGCGGTGCCGGCTCTTCTCTTGTCACCGGGTGCGCCCCTCCTTACGTTTGTGCAGCGAGTCGTCGGACCGGCGGGTACACCGGCCGGCGCCGGCTTCTGCCCGCTCCTCAGCGCACGACCGACCATGGAGGCGTCACATGCCCACTGCCGTGCCGGATCTGCTGGAAACCGAAGGATTCCGCGACGCGGGTCCGCTGGAGATCGACGACGAGACGATCGTGTTCGAGGACGACGACCGAGGCGACCGCGAGCCCACGGCGTGTCTCTCGGACCCCTGGGTGACCGCCACCACCCGCTTCTCCTGTGATCTGAACTCGTAGCGGTGGCCGTTTCCATCGCCGGCCGCAGCGGCTGGTCCGACGACACCTGGTCGTACCTGAACGATCCGCGGATGCCGGCGGTGGAACACGGCTGGAAACTGCACGTCTCCACGCGTCCCGGCGAACTGGACGCCGTGACCCGGCTCGTCCTGCCGGTGCTGTCCCGGCACGTCTGCCACGCGAAGTTCGCCCGTGACCCGCAGACGCTGCGCCGGCTCAACTCCGGCGAGGTGGGCGCCGGAGCCGTCGGCAAGGCGATCACCGTCTACCCCCTGCCCGGCACCGTGGCCGAGGTCGCCCGGGAACTCGCCGCCGTCCTGCGCGACCGGGAGGGACCGCGGGTCGTCAGCGACCGGCGGGTCGATCCGAGGGCCCCGGTCTACTACCGCTACGGCCCCTTCACGGGCGACTACCGGACCGGCCGCAGCGGGCGCCTCGAATCCGTCATGACCGGGCCGGACGGCCGGGTCTTCGACGGGCTGGCCGTCGGCCGCTACCGGTGTCCGCCCTGGGCCGAGGACCCCTTCGCGACCGGCTCCGGAGCCGGTGCCGGGCCGTCCGCGCCCGGCCTCGGCGGCGGACGCTACACGGTCAGCGCCGGCATCGCGCGCACACCGCGGGGCAACGTCTACCGCGCCGTCGACCAGACGCTCGGACGGCCGGTGGTGGTCAAACAGGCGAGGGCCTTCGTGGGCGAGGACGCCTCCGGTTCGGACGCCCGCCACCGGCTGCGCAACGAGCGCGCCGTCCTCACCGCGCTCGACGGCGTCACGGGCGTGCCCCGCGTACTGGACTACTTCGCCCACCAGTCGGACGAGTACCTGGTGATGAGCAGTTGCGGCGACCGCGACCTGCGCAAGGAGGTCCTGCGCAACGGCCCCTTCCGGGACGACGACCCCCGGCCGGCGCGCGCCCTGTCGGTCCTCGCCTTACGGCTCCTGCGCGTCCTGGACGCCATCCACGACCGGAACGTGGTCGTCCGCGACCTCAAGCCGGACAACGTCGTGCTCGACGACTCCGGCCCCGGCCACTGCCACGTGATCGACTTCGGGATCAGCGAGCGGGACGGCACCGGACCGGGAGGGGCGACCCCCGGCTACAGCGAGCCGGTCCTGCGCGCGACCGGGCCGGCCACCCCCGCCGACGACCACTACGCCCTCGGCGTGACCCTCTTCTTCGCCGCCACCGGCCTGGACCCGGTGATCGTCGACACCGACCACGAGGTCAACCGGGACCGGACCCTGGCCTGCCTGGCGTGGGCGTTGCCCGGCCGCGCCCACCGGGAGATCCGGGCGGCGGTCGCCGGCCTGCTGAGCTTCGACCCGGCCGTACGGACCGCCGCCGCCGGCCGGCTGCGCACCGGCACGGCCGGCACCGCGCGCCGGCCCGCGCGCCCCCGGATCGACGGCGACCTGCTGGCCGGGATCATCGAGCACACGACCGCGTTCTGCGTCGGTGAGGCGCAGGCGATCGTGGACCCGGTACGGGCCGCGCGACTGCACGTGCCCACCTCGGTCGACGTCTACGGCGGCAGTGCGGGACTCGGACTGGAACTTCTCCACCACGCGCACCGGCCGCACGTGCGTCCGGCCGTCGACGCGTTGGCCCGGTGGACGGCGGCACAGTCCCGGAACCTCCCGGCCGGCTTCTACACGGGGCGCACCGGTGTCGCGCTCTTCCTCGCGGAGGCGGGGTGCGCGGCGGGGCCGGAGGCGTACCCGGTGCTGCCGGAGAGCGCCCCGGACGGCGGGCCGCCGGAGGCGGACCTGATCGCGGGCGTCGCCGGCATCGGTATCGGCCGGCTGCTGCTCGCCCGGCACGCCCTCCGCTCCGGTGACCGGGGCGCAGCGGACCGGCACCTCGCCGTAGCCGCCGACTGCGACCGGATGCTGGCCTCGGGCACCGCCCGGCCGGCCCCGGCCGGTCCGGACACGGCCGGCAGCGCCGCGCTCCGCGAGGGCCTCGCGCACGGCGAGGCGGGCGTCGTCCGCTTCCTGCTCGCCTACGGCGGCGAGACCGGGGACCCGGAGGTGATCAGCCGCTCGGAGAAGGCCGCCGCGCGCCTGGCCGCCGTGACACCCGGCATCATCGCGGCGGCCGCCGAGCCGGGGGCGACCCGCCGCTACGGCTCGTGGTGCCGGGGCCTGGCCGGCATCGGGACCGTCCTGGTCGAGGCCGCCGAACGCCTGGAGGAGCCCGGGTACCTCGGCCTCGCCCAGCGGGCCGCGCGTGCCTGCGCCGCACTGGCGCCGCGGATGCCGCTGGTCACGCAGTGCTGCGGACTGGCCGGAGTGGGCGACCTGATGGTGGACGTCGCGCGGGCGTCCGGCTCCGAGGAGTTCTGGGACGCGGCCGGGACCGTCGCCCAGCTCATCCTGAGCCGCAGCGGCGGCACCTGGTCCCGGCCCGTGTTCCCGGACACCGGGCTCGCCGGGCCGGGTGCCGGCTGGGCCGGCGGCTCCGCGGGCGTGCTGGCCTTCTTCCGGCGCCTGCACGACCGGGGCGGTCCGCGGCTCGGTGTCGTCGCCTGACCGCCGCCACCGGCGGCACGGCCGCCTCCGCCGCCCGCGTCGTACCGGGGCGTGCCCGGCGACCGGGCGCGGCCGGCCGGCAGCCGGCCGCGTCACCCGCCTGTCCGGACGGCACGCCTACACCGTGCCGTCCCCCGTGTCCCGGGCGGCGGCGCTCAGCGGCGCCACCACCTGCCAGCCCACGGTCTCGTACAGCGCCCGGCCTTCGTCGGTGGCGCCCAGCACGGCCGCTCGCGCGCCCTGGCGGGCCCCGGCCTCGGCGAGCGTCCCCATCACCACGCGCCCCAGACCCCGGCGCCGATGGGCCGGGTGCGTCTCCACCTGGTCGACCACGGCGGCCCGGCCGGTGACCGCGAGCTGCCCGCGTGCGGCGAAGGAGCCGTCGGCGGCGCGCACCACCACGCGCGTGACGTCGGCCCGGTCCCAGCCGAGCAGCCGGTAGCCGTCGGGGAGGCGCGGCGGGGCCTCGACGCCGTCCAGCCCGGCGGCCATGAGCACGGCGTGGCCGTCCAGCAGGGCCCAGCCCGGCGGGAGCCACGCCGCCAGGGTCCGCGCCGGCACGAACGCCTTGAGGGGGATGCGGGGGGCGGTGGTGTTCTCGGCCAGCTTGCGCACGGTCGCCTCGTCGGCGGCGGTCACGACGTGCCGGGCCACTTCGCCGGCCAGGCCCACGTCCACGGTGAACCCCCAGGGCCGGGGCGTCGGCCGGGCCGCGCCCCGCGACACGGCCCAGCCCTCGACCCACGTCCGCACCGCCTCGGCTGTGCTCTTGAACGGCACGACCCCTCCCCGGATGGTAATAAGCGCTGGTCGGCTGTAGGCATTACAGCATGGGCGCCGGGGCGGTGGCGACCCTGTCCGGCCGGGGTCCGGTCGCCTCAGCCGTCGGACTCCGGCGACGGGAGGTAGGCACCGGGCACGTCGCGCGGTGCGTAGATCTTCTTCTCACCGGGGTACGGCCGTGTCCAGTTGTGCGTCTGGTACCAGGTGAGGTGGTCCATCTGTGCCGGGTTGGCGAAGTCGGGCACGGCGTGGGGTCCGGTCAGGCGCTGCTTCGCCTTCCAGGTGTCCCACTCGGCCGCGAGCGACTTCCGTGCCGCCGGCACCTTCGCCGACGGCACTGCCGCGGCCCCGGGGTTCTGCGCCGCGGGGGTGTCCGGGCCGCAGGGCGGCGGGGTCTTCAGGCCGTCGGTCAGCGGGGTCCGGTTGGGCAGCGCGCTGAAGGGCGTGTAGTCCGGGTGGCGGGTGAACACGCCCCGCATGGGAGTCGCCGCGCTGTCCTTCTGGTTCATCGGGTGGATCCCGAGGATCTGCTCGATGGTGCGGATCATCGTGATCTGCGTGTAGTAGTGGTCGTCCACGACACCGTGCCGGGCCCAGGGGCTGATGATCTGGACCGGGGCGCGGTGGCCGTCGACGTGGTCCAGGCCCGCCTGGGAGTCGTCCTCGACGACGAAGATCGCCGAGTCCTTCCAGTACGGGCTGTGGGAGATCTCGTCGACGATCCTGCCGGTGGCGAGGTCGTTGTCGGCGACCTGGGCCGCCGGACTCGCCGGGCCACCCGTGTGGTCGCTGGAGAGCCAGAACATGTTCAGGTTCGCCGGGCCGTTCTTCTCGAAGTCCTGCTTCCAGATCTGCTGGCGGTAGACGTCCGGGACGCTGGTGTCGAACTTCGGGAAGCCGGGCACCGACACGCTGTTGAGCGACGGGATCGGTGACGAGGAGTTCAAGGGGTAGGCGGTGCCCTGCCCGGTCGCGTCCATGTTCTCGGCGTCGCAGTACAGGTTCTGCCAGCTCGCCCCGGCGGGCTTGGCCAGGAACTGCTGGAACTCGCCGAAGTTCCGCACGGTCTTGCCGGCCGCCTGCGCGCCCGTCCACAGGAAGCCGGTCTTCTGGTGGCCGAGGGCGTCGTCCTCGGTGTCGTAACTGCGCGCGTACGCGCCGGCCGAGGACTCCGTGTACTCCGGATTGTCGGCCTGCATCAGCCAGTTGTGGCCCTCGGCCGAGTTGGTGCCGATGTCGTAGGTGTTGTCGTACAGCCCGAACTGCTGCGCCAGCGCGTGCTGGTTCGGCGTCACGTTCTCGCCGAACTGGGTCAGCGAAGGGTCGCCGTCGCCCTGGGGCAGGTCGCCGAAGACCTGGTCGTAGGTGCGGTTCTCCTTGACGATGAGGAAGACGTGCTTGATGGTCGACGGGTCGCCGATGCGTGCCGGGACCGGCTGCGGCTTCGCGTGGCCCCCGCCCTTGGCCAGCGAGACCGAGCCGGCCTTCCAGCCGTTCTGGCGGAAGACCTCGGCGGTCCGGGAGCGGATGACGCCGTCACGGGGCAGGGTGAACCGGGTCAGGCTGGAGGTCGTGTCGTGGGTGCCGTGGCCGGTGCCGCCGGGCCGGCGGGCGTCGATGCCGCGGGTGTGGGAGACGATCACCTCGTGCCCCGCGGTGGCGATCTCGGCGGGGAAGTAGTCCGTCGGGAGCAAGCCGACGTAACCGACCGGCTCCTGCGGGGAGGAGTAGCGGTAGACGGCGACGGCGTTGGCACGGCCGAGCGTCACCAGCAGGTGGCCGTCGTCGGTGAGCGTCACGGCATCGGGTTCGTAGCCGACCGTCGCCTCCGGCCACGGCTGGGTGGAGATGGTCTGCACGACCTCGTCCTTGGCGGTGTCGATGACCGACACGCTGTTGTCGGCGGTGTTGGTGACGAACACCGCGCCGTGCCGTGCGTAGACCGCGGTCGGATGCAGTCCGACGTCGATGGTCCGGACGGCGGCGGCGGGGTCGGCCAGGTCGATGACGCTGACCGTGCCCGTGGTGGTGGCACCGGTGTGCGGGTCGGCCGGCACCTGGGTGCCGTAGGAGTTGAGGGTGGAGTCACCGCTCCGCGCGGGCCGTCCGCCCTCGTTGCCGACATAGAGTGTGCCGCCGACCCGGGCCAGGCCGCGCGGGGCGTTGCCCACCCGCCAGCTCCGCTGGACGGCCCCGGTCGCGGCGTCGAGGGCGACGACCCGGTTCTGGCCGTTGACGGCCGCGTACACGGTGGAGCCGTCGGCCGAGAACACGGCCGCGGCGGCCAGGGCGTGCTTGCCGCCCTCGGCGGGGATCTTCACGGTCACCGGGTCGGCGAGGGTGCCGTCCGCGGTGACCGTGAACTTGGTGTATCCGTCGGTCTGGCCGAGCCACAGCTGGGTGCCGTCGGGTGAGTACGCGGGGCCTTCCTGGCCGACGGAGCCGGCGGCGATCCGCAGGTCGTCCGCGGCGGAGGTGCCCACGCGCTGCTGCACCCGCCTGGTGGCGAGGTCCACCACGACCAGCGAGGCGTCGCCGTCGGCGACCGAGGCGGCGAGGTGGCTGCCGTCCGGGCTGACCGCCGAGGACATGATCTTGCCGTCGTCGATGACGAGGCGGTCGCCGTACGGGGCGAGGTACTGGTCGGCGGAGACGACCCGGCCCTTGCCGGTGACCTGGCCGACCTGCTCGGTGCCGAAGTGGCGGGTGTCGGCGAGGGCGGTGCCGGCGGCCAGGGCGGCCGTGGTGATGCAGGCCCCGACCAGGGTCGCCCGGCGGCTGACACGTCTGCCCAGCAGGACGTGACAGTCCTTACGATCCTGCCGGCGATGGCGCGTTATCTGCATGACGTCATCCCTTCGGGGAGGTGGAGAGGAGCTCGACGGTGCCGTCGAACTGCCACAGCGGGTTCGGTGCGTCGCCGGCCGGGGTCCGGACCAGGAAGTAGCCGTTGACTTCCTTCGGCCCGTCCCCGTCGGCGACGAACCGCCCGTCCGCGGTGATGTCGAGCTGGTAGACGGCCGATCCGGTGGCCCTGACGCCCGGCAGGTGCCAGGAGACGACGCACCGCCAGTCGTTGCCCGGGCCCTCGGCGCCGTCCTGGACACCGGCCTTGGCGCACGCCGCCGTGGTCCTCGACTGCGCCTCCGTGACGGGAGGGCGGTGGAGCTGCCGGGTCTGCATGCGGTACAGATGGGCGAACTCGGTGGCGAGCGCGTGCTCCACCTTGGTCTGCCCGATGCCGGAGCCCGTGGCCCCGGTCGTCGCCGCCACCACGGCGACCGTCGCGCCGAGCAGCCCCGCCAGCGGCAGGACGCCCAGGGTGAACGCGCGGCGCACCGATCCGTCGTCGGTGGGGTTGGTGAAGTCCCGCCGCAGGAACAGGAGACAGGCGAGCACTGTCGCGGTCACGGCCCACAGCAGGCTGACCGCGACGCCGATCAGGAGCGGGGTGAGCTGCGCCGGGCCGGTGAACAGTCCCTTCCAGTCGATGAAGGCGTCCCCGGGCAGGGCGAGACGCACGGCGGCGGGGAGCGGGAGCATCTGGGCGGGCTGCATCGCCAGCGCGACGAGCGCCGGCAGCAGCAGCCCCATCGGGGAGCGCCCCAGTGCGACCGAGCCGAGGAACCCGATGCCGGCCAGGGCCAGGGTCGGGGCGAGCGCGCAGGCCCAGGCGAGGAGGACCATGCCGGCCGCGTCGCCCGGCGCGAGCAGGTGGCCGTCGAGGCCGGTCAGCGGCCGGTTGCCGGCGGTCAGCAGCCCGCCGGCCGTGGCGGAGACGGCCAGCCCCGCCACGAGCAGCAGGATGACGGTGAGAGCGGCCAGTGCCTTCGCCGCGAAGATCCGCCGGGGCGAGCGGACGACGACGAGGAGGTGGCGCCAGGTGCCAAGCCGGTCCTCGGAGGCGAACACGTCGCCGGCGACGACCGAGGTGAGCAGCGGAAGCGCCCAGCTGCCGGCGAAGCCGAGGGTCACCAGCGGCCCGGCCCAGCCGGTGGCGTGCATCCACCGGCCGAAGAGGGTGTCCGTGGGCAGCGTGCTCTGCTCGCCGACCCCGGCCACGAACAGCGCCGGCGCGGTCCAGCAGGCCAGGAGCAGCAGGCGGATCCGCCATTGCGCGACCAGCTTGACGACTTCGAAGCGATAGGCCCGGGCGACGGAGACCCGGCCTGGGACGGCGCGGTGTGCGGGGACGGCTGGGGTGTCCGGGGCGGCAGCCTCGGTGTCCGGAGCGGTGGCCGGGGTTTCGTGCGCGAGGGCTGCGGTGGCCGCCGTTTCATGCGCGGTGGCCGCCGTTTCGTGTGCGGTCATCAGCCGGCCTTCCGCTGGACGTCGGTCTGCTGCGGAGTGGCGGCATCGTCCTGCCGCGACCGGCCCTCGTGGGCGCGGGCCGCCGGCGGCTCGGTCAGGGCGAGGAACGCCGCTTCCAACGGGGAGACGGCGGGCGCGAGTTCGCGCAGTGCGAGGCCCGCCTGGACGAGCCGGACCACGAAGGCGTCCAGGGCGGGCACCTCCGCGCGCACCACGAGCGCCTCGCCGCCCCGGCGTCCCGCGGTGTCGTCGGCCGGGTGGATCCCGGGCGCGCCGACGGCCAGCCGGCGGGCTCGCGCGGGGTCGGACGTGACGATCCGGTAGGCGAGTTCCCGGTTGCCGGCGGCCAGTTCGCCCAGCGGTCCGGAGAAGACGACCCGGCCGGTCGTGAGGATGGTGACCTCGGAGCACAGGGCCTCCAGGTCGTCCATGCGGTGGCTGGACAGCACGACCGTGGTGCCCTCCCGCGCCAGCCGCGTGAGCACCGCGTGGACGTGCGTCTTGCCGGCCGGGTCCAGCCCGTTGGAGGGCTCGTCCAGGACGAGCAGCCGCGGCCTGGTGAGCAGGGCCGCGGCGAGGCCGAGCCGTTGACGCATGCCGAGGGAGAAGCCGCGGACGCGATCGTCGGCGACGTCCGTGAGTCCCACTTGATCGAGCACGCCGTCGATCCCCGCCGACCGCGGGTCGTCGCCGCGCAGGGCGGCGAGCGCGGTGAGGTTCTGCCGGGCGGTGAGCGAGGGGTACAGACCCGGGCCGTCCACGAACCCGGAGACTCCGCCGGCGTCTTCGAACGCCCGGCCGGCCGGAACGCCGAGGAGGTCCAGGTTGCCGCTGTCGGCCACGGCGAGGCCCAGCAGCAGTCCGAGCAGCGTGGTCTTGCCGGCGCCGTTCGGTCCGACCAGACCATGGATCCGCCCTCGGCCCACGTCCAGGTCGACGCCGTCGAGAGCGACGACCTCGCCGAAACACTTGGTGATGCCGCGAGCCCGGATCGCGAGCTGTGAGTCCATGAGCCCCTTCTTTCGCAAGCCTCATGGACCCTAGGCAGCGCACACGACACCCACAGGGATCGCCGGCTGAACGCTCAGGGAACGGAACCCCAAACGGGAGTCAACAGACCGCCGTGGCGCCGGGATTCCGCCGTAGCCGTCGTGGACGGCCCACCGCCGTGCCCGCTCCCCCGCCACCGCCGTGTCCGGGCACGGGCCGGGCGGCGCGTCACGCGGGCGTCTCTCACGTCCGCCGGCAGGTGGTGACCACCGCGACCAGCCCGCTCAGGAGCACACCGGCGACGAGCGCGGGCGCCGGGGACCACGAGGCGGACAGTATGCCGGCGGCGGTGACGACGAACGGCACGCTCTCGGCCGCTCGTTTCCGGTGCGGCCGGAGGTGGACCGCCCACACGGTGCCCAGGAACACGGTGGCCGGGACGGTGACCGCCAGCGCGGCGCCCACGGCCGACATGTCCGTACGGCGGGTGAGGTGATCGGCGTAGGCGGCCAGGCCCGCGCCCTCGGCGGTGGCCGAGGCGAAGATCAGGTAGTGGCCGTAGGCCCAGGGGAAACGTCTGCGGTGCGCCTGGTGCGTGGTGGCGAGCAGCGTGTGGGCGGGTCGGGTGAAGTACAGCCACCACATCGCGAAGGCCATCAGCAGACCGCCGCCGGCCAGGGCGTACAGCGCACCGGTGCCCTGGTGCCGGTCGAACGCTCCCCGTACGGCGACCGTGGCCGCCGCGACGGACTCACCGAGCACGATGAGGGTGAACAACTCGTAGCGTTCGGCGATGTGGTGCGGATGCCAGGGCGTCATTCCGGCGGACTGCGCCCACACGGGAACGAGGACCTCCGCGAGGATCATGACGCCGATGCCCGGCAGGCGGGCCTGCGCCGGGAGGAACAGCAGTGTGACCCAGCCGAGCTGGCAGACGGTCACCCCGGTGGCGAAGCGGAGTGTCGTCCTGCGCCGGGCGGGGTCGGCGAGCCCGGCCCGCAGCCACAGGGCCGCCAGCGCCGTGCGCAGCACCACGTAGCCGAGCGTGATGACGAGCAGGTCCCCGTGGTCGAAGGCGCGGCCGACACCGGCGGCGAGCACGAGGGACCCGGTGATCTGCACCAGCACCGTCAGGCGGTAGGGGGTGTCGTCGGGGTCGTAGGCCGAGGCGAACCAGGTGAAGTTCATCCAGGCCCACCAGACGGTGAAGAAGACCAGGGCGAAGCGCAGGGCGCCCGAGGCGTAGTGCCCGTCCGCCAGCGCGTGGTGCAGACTGCTCGACGCCTGCGCCACGGCGACGACGAAGCACAGGTCGACGAAGAGTTCCAGCGGGGTGGCGGTCCGGTGCGCCTCCCCCGGATCCCGGCCCGTCATGGTGTGCCGTCGGCGCGAGGCGAGGACCGTCCCGGGAAGACCCCCGCGGCTCAACGGAGAGCCCCCGCGACCGCTCCGGCCGTCTCCCGGGGCGGCCCGGCCGGGCGTCGTGCCCTCCGGAAGGGACGTACCGTCACACTCATCACCGCTCCTCGTCCAGCCCGTCCGCCATGCGTCGACGCCTGCCGAGGCTAAGGCCCCGGACCGGCGGCAGGAGTCCGCGAGCGCACGGATGCTTGCACGAGAGCGCATGCCTGCGGAGAGCGCGGGACACCGTGCGCCCGTTCTGACGCGCAACCATCGGGGCCGGTGAGGAGTCTCTTCTTCACCATGCATCGGGTGATCCGGCGGGCAGTCCGCGGGAGACCGGTGCGGATCGTGTTTCGACTTCGCGGGTGCCGGCCGGCGCCCGCGGGTGCAGGAGGCTTTCGTGCGTAACTTGGTCCGGTTCGTCCTGGCAGCGGCCGTAGTGGCTTCCGTGACCGGCGGCCTGCCGGCCGTCTCGGCGGACCGTGCCGTCGCCGCTCCGGCCCGGCCGGCCGATGACTTCAACGGCGACGGATACCGGGACCTGGCCGTCGGCATGCCGTCGAAGACGGTCGGCGGCAAGACGGAGGCCGGTGCCGTGCTCGTCACCTTCGGCTCGGCGCACGGCCTGACCGGCAAGCACGTCACCCTCACGCAGAACTCCCCCGGCGTCGCCGGCGCGCCCGGCTACCAGGACCATTTCGGCGGCAGCATCGCCAGTGGCGACCTGAACCGCGACGGCTACGCCGACCTGCTGGTCGGCGCCGAGGGAGACCGGACCGCCGGCACCTCGCTCAACGGCTCGGTGACCGTGCTGTGGGGCGGTCCCTCACCGTTGCGCGGCGGCCTCGCCCTGCCCCCGGGGCCGGCGTACCCCTCGCGCATGTTCGGTGCCTCCCTCGCCGTGGGCGACTTCACGGGCGACTCCGCGCCGGACGTCGCCGTGAGCGGTCAGTCCTCGCTGCGGCTCTACTCCGGCACGTTCACCCGCGCCAAGGCCCCGGCCGGCCGTGAGGTGACCGGCCCCGGCCCCACCTCCGGCGGGCACCTCGCGGCCGGGGACTTCACCGGCGACGGCAAGGACGAACTGGCCGTCGTCCAGCAGAAGGACACCTTCGTCTTCGGCCAGGCCCCGGGCACCGGCGACGCCGGCTCCTTCACCGCCGAGGCCCGCCTGGCCGGCGGAGACACCGTCGCGGCCGGAGACCTCGACGGCGACGGCCGCGACGACCTCGCCGTTGCCGTGTCCGACCCCCGCCTCAATCCCAACGGACTGGCCGACCCCAGCCACGGCTCCGGCTACGTCACCGTCCGCTACGGCAATCGCTCCCTCTCCGGCGGCCTCGCCCCCGCGGGCCGCGTCTACCACCAGGACACCGCCGGCGTCCCCGGCACCGACGAGAAGGACGACGAGTTCGGCGCGGCGCTGTCCATCGCCGACATCACCGGTGACCACCGCGCCGAACTCGCCGTCGGCGTCCCCTACGAGTCCCTCGGCCGCCACAGCAGGGCCGGTGACGTGCTGGTGCTGCGCGGCGGCGCCGGCGGGCTCACCACCACCGGCGCCGCCCGCTACTCGCAGGACACCGCCGGTGTCCCCGGCAGCGCCGAGCACAACGACGTCTTCGGCTCCCGGGTCCGCCTCGCCGACTTCGACCGCGACGGCAGAGCTGACCTCGCCGTCACCGCCCCCGGCGAGGACGTCTACCGCAATCAGGGCAGCGGCGGCCTCTGGCAGTTCCGGGGCACCGGCGCCGGAGTGAGTACGAGCGGCGTCCGTGTCTTCGGCCCCGAGGACTACGGTGTCGCGCCCGGCTCCGCCATCGGTGAGACCCTCCTCGGCTGAGACCGGGACCGCGGAGCGCGCGGCGACAGGACGCGAGGTGAGCGAGAAGGCGACGCCTTCCCCGGTGCCGGTGTCCGCCACCGGACGCGGGTGGCGGACACCGGCGGCACCAGCCCGCGGAGCACCTGTTCACCCCGCACGGGCGGTGGGTCTCAGGTGACCGGGCCGGGCCGGGCGGGCTGCGGGTCGTAGGCGCTTGTCCGGGCGATGGTGTGCAGGTGACGGGCGGCGGCGAGCAGGTGCCGGTGGGTGGTGTAGAGGGCGTTCACGCCGAAGCGCAGCAGGTCCGGGGCGCGCATGTCGATGATCACACCGCGGTCCGCCAGCGCCTGGGTCAGGCCGTGGGCGTGGGGGTGGCGCAGGGCGACGTGGCTGCCGCGGCGTGCGGGATCGGACGGGGTGACGGGTTCGAAGCCGAGGGGGGTGAGGAGTTCGGTGGCGCAGTGCAGGAAGAAGTCCGTCAGTGACAGGCTTTTGGCCCGGACCTGGGCCAGGTCGACGCCGTCGAAGACGGTGAGCGCGGCTTCGAGGGCGAGCAGGGACAGGATCGGCGGGGTGCCGATGCGGGCGCGGGCGATGCCCGGTGCGGGTGTGTAGTCGCGGTTCAGCCCGAAGGGGTCGGCGTGGCCGGTCCAGCCGGCCAGGGGGGTCCGGAGCGCCTCGTGGTGGCGGCGGGCCGCGTACAGGTACGCCGGTGCGCCCGGGCCGCCGTTGAGGAACTTGTAGCCGCAGCCGACGGCGAAGTCCACGCCGAGGGCGTCGAGGTGCAGGGGCAGCGCGCCCGCCGCGTGGCACAGGTCCCACAGGGCCAGCGCGCCGGCGCGGTGCGTGGCGTCGGTCAGCGCCCGCATGTCGTACAGCTCCCCCGTGCGGAAGTCGACGGGCGAGTAGCTGACCACGGCGACGCGCTCGCCTTCGGCGGCGAGGAACGGTGCCAGGTCGGCCGGGGCGATCCGCCGTACGTCGAGGCCCTGGCGGTCGGCCACCGACTGGGCCAGGTACCGGTCGGTGGGGAAGTGGCCGGGGTCGGTGACGAGCAGGGTCCGGCCGGGGCGCAGCGCGGCGGCGGCGCTGAGCGCGGTGAACAGCTGCACGCTGGTGGAGTCCCCCGCCAGGGTCTGCCCCGGCGCCGCGCCGAGGAGGCGGCCGACGGCGTCGCCCACCCGCAGGGGGGCGTCCCACCAGCCGTTGGTGTTCCAGGAGCGGATCAGGTCGGTGCCCCACTGCCGGGACACGGCGTCGCCCAGGGCCTGGGGGACGGCGGCGGGCAGGGGGCCCAGGGAGTTGCCGTCGAGGTAGACGAGGTCGTCCGGGAGCAGGAACCGCTCCCGGAGAGGGGCCAGGTGGTCGTCGGCGTCGAGCCGGGCGGCCTGTTCGTCGAGTGCGGCGAGGGTGGTCGTCACGTCTGGGGGGCCTTCCGGCTGTCGTGGTGCGGGCGCCGTGCGCCGAAGGCAGCCGACATCTCCCCCAGGGTGTCGGCGACCGCCCGGGCACCGGGCGCGCCCGGTTCGATGAGTGTGTAGTGGCCCGTGCCGGGCAGCACGATGGTTTTCAGGTCACGGTGTACGGCGGCGTAGTCGGCGAACTGGGTGAGCGGGACCTCCTCGTCGACGGCGCCGTGCAGCAGCACGGTGGGCACGCCGGTCGTGCCCGCCTCGCGCAGCAGGGTGAGGGGGTCGACCGAGGGCAGCCGTTCCTCGAACACGTCCTCGCCGCCGAGGAGTTGCAGGGCTGCGCCGTTGCTGAGGCCGTCGCGGCGGGTGGCGGCGAGGTCGGTGAGCGGGGCGAGCGCCAGGACGCCGGCCGGCAGGCCGGTGGTGTGCCAGCGCGAGCCGGGCGGCAGCAGGCCGCGGGCCGCGCACCACAGGGCGAGGTGGCCGCCCGAACAGTGCCCCGCCAGGAGGTACGGCCGTCCCTGGGACAGGGTGTCCACGATCCGGGCGACGTCGTCGAACGTCTCGGGGTAGCCGCCGGCGCCCCCGGACCGGCGGAAGCCCGGCAGCAGGACGTCGAAGCCCTGCTCCCGGAGGTAGGCCGCGAAGGGGGTCAGGTGCATCCGGTCGTAGCGCCAGTAGCCGCCGTGCAGCAGGATCACCAGCGGGGCGCCGGGGTCCCGGGCGGGCCAGGCGTCGTAGACCTGGTGGGGGTGGTCGCCGTAGGAGCCGTGCAACGGTGCCAGGACCGGCTTCAGGCTCAGCACCCGCTTCTCTTCCTCGGCCGCGAAGGCGGAGACGGTCCTAGAGACCACCGCGCACCTCCCACAGCTCGGGGAAGACGGGGCGGCCGGCGCGCCGCTCCAGCCAGGCCAGTCCGGTGGAACCGGCGCTGCCGGACTTCGTGCCCATGGCGCGGCGTACGACCATGACGTGGTCGAAGCGCCAGCGTGCGACGAGTTCGGCGATGTCGGTGAGCAGTTCGCCCAAGGCGAGCAGCGGGTGGTACTGCGGGCCGGCGTACACCCGCCGCCACGCCTCGGCCACGCCCGGGTCCGGGGTGTACGGGGCGGTGACGTCCCGGTCCAGGACGTGCCCGGGGACGGGCAGGCCCTCCCGGTGCAGGAAGCGCAGCACCTCGTCGTAGAGGGACGGTTCACGGTAGGTCCGTGCGAGTCCCTCGTGGACCGCGGCGTCGCCCTGGTGGAGGCGCAGCATCCCGGCGGACTTGTCGCCGAGGAGGAACTCCATGTGCCGGTACATGGCCGACTGGAAGCCGGACGCGCGGCCGAACGCGGCGCGGAACCCGTTGAACTGGGCGGGTGTCAGGGCGGCGATCGGCGCCCAGGCGGCGTTGAGGGCGGTCAGGACGCGGCGGCTACGCACCAGGGCGTCCATGGCCGGGTGCAGGTCGTCCTTGGCGAAGGCGTTTGCGGCGGTGCGCCACTCGTGGACGGTCAGGGTGAACCACAGCTCCATCACCTGGGTGGTGACCAGGAAGCCCATCTCGTCGGGGGCCTCGGTGAGGGGGTGCTGGAGTGTGTTGAGGACGGACGCGCGCACGTAGGTGTCGTAGGGGCTCGCGCCGGGGAAGGGCTGGGTCAGCGGGTCGGGGTCGTCCGCGAGGGGCGGGGCGGCGGACGTGCTGTCGTTCACGGCGTCTCCTGGTGCTGCCATGGGCCGGGAGCAGGGTCGTGCGGCCGGGGCGGGCCGCCGGCCGTGGGGAACGGGAGAGGGGGCGGGGTGGCCGGGCGGCTGTCTCATACGCCGAGGTGGACGCCGCCGGAGGCGTCGATCCACTGGCCGGTCACCCAGCGGGCGTCGTCGCTCGCCACGAAGGACACGACGTCGGCGATGTCCACAGGCCGGCCGAGCCGCCCGAACACGGAGGCGTCCGAGTACCTCTGCCGGATCTCCGGGATGCTCAGCGTGGGGTTGATCTCCGTCTCGGTGTAGCCGGGGGCGACGCTGTTCACGGTGATGCCCCGGGGGCCGAGTTCCTGCGCGAGGGAGAGGGTGAGGTAGTCCAGGGCGGCCTTGGTCATGGTGTAGGCGACGATCGCGGGGAAGGCGACGCGGGTGGCCACCGAGGAGACGTTCACGATCCTGCCGCCGTCGCGCAGCCGGTCCAGTGCGCGCTGGACGATGAAGAACGGTGCCTTGGAGTTGATGGCGAACACCCGGTCGTAGTCCGCCTCGGTCACGTCGGCGATCCGGCGCGGGAGGGTGATGCCGGCGTTGTTGACGAGGATGTCCACGCCGGGGTGCGCGTCCTGGCCGGCCAGGGCCCGGTCGAACGCCTCCCAGAGCGTGTCGGCGTCCCCGGGGACGCCGAGTTCGGCGTGGACGGCGAAGGCGCGGCCGCCGTCGTCCTGGATCTCCTCGACCGTGCGCTCGGCCGCCGCCTCGTCGTGCCCGTAGTGGACGGCCACGAGGGCGCCCTCCCGGGCCAGGCGCCGGCTGATGGCCCGGCCGATTCCGCGGCTGCCTCCGGTGACCAGGGCGGTTCTGCCCTCGTGCCGCAGGGTGGTGGTCAACGTCGTCTCCTTCGGGCGAGTGGGCGGGGAGCCTGGGCGCACGGGATGTGCGCCGGGTCAGGCGTCGAAGTCGAGGGTGAGTTCGGTGCCGAGCGGCCGGGCCCTGCACACGAGCGTGTAGCCCGCGGCGATGTCCTCGGCGTCGAGGGCGTACTGGGGTCCCGTCGTCACCCGGCCGGACAGGACGCGGGCACGGCAACTGCCGCACACGCCCTCACGGCAGGCGTAGGGCACGTCGGGGTGGGTGCGCAGCAGGGCGTCGAGGACCGTGTCGTCCTCGGGTCCGGCGGTCGCCGGGCGGCGGCGGCCGCCGAGCAGCGCGGTGACGCGGGTCCGGGTCTCCTGCACGGCGGTCTCCGGCGGGTCGGGCGGCGCGCCGTGCGGCCGGGTGCCGGCGGGAGTGAACGTCTCCCAGCGGGTCAGGGCCGCGTCGGCGCCCCGGGCCGTGAGCGCCCGGCGCACCGCGACGACCAGACCGGCCGGGCCGCACAGGGCGAACGTGGTGCCGGGGCCGGGGCGGGCGTCGACCGCGCCGAGCAGGCGCGGCAGCGTCGCGCCGTCGATCCGCCGGCCCGGCAGCCCGCTGCCGTGCTCCTCGCGGGTCAGGACGTACAGGACGGTGAGGCGGTCGACGAACGCGTCCTTGAGTTCGGCCAGTTCGTCGGCGAGCAGGGCGTCGGCGGACATCGGGACCGAGTGGACAAGGGAGACGCGGCAGGCGGGGTCCTCGCGCAGGGCGGTGGCGGCCATGGCGGCGAGCGGGGTGATGCCGGAGCCGCCGCCGATCAGGACGTGATGGCCGCCGGGCAGCTCGGGCAGCGCGAACGCGCCCGTGGGCGGCGAGAGTTCGAGGACGTCGCCCGGTGCCAGAGCGGTGGCGGCATGGGCGCCGAAGCCGCCGGGTGCGCCGCGTTTGATCACCAGGCGCAGCGCGTCCGGGTCGCCGGGCGGGGGGCACACCGAGTAGCTGCGGCGCAGTTCCGCGCCGGCGACGCGGTGCCGGATCACGACGTGCTCGCCGGGCCGGTGGGCGAAGACCTCGCGCAGGGTCCCGGGCACCTCCAGGGTGACCGCGACGGCGTCCCCGGGCAGGTGCCGGACCTCGGTGGCCCTGAGCCGGTACCAGCCGGTGCGCAGGGGGCGCGAGGAGGCTGCGGGGGCGGAGGTGCCCGAGGAGTCGATGGTGTTCACGGTCCGCCTCACAGCGCGCTCAGGTGGGGGAACAGCTCTTGGCATGCCGTGCAGCGCAGTACCGACTGGCAGCGGGTCGGTCCGAAGGCGCTGTGCGGCCGGGTGGCCCGGGAGCCGCAGTGCGGGCAGGGCACCCGGGCCAGTGCGACGGGGACCGGGCCGCCGGCCGGGGCGGGTGCGGGCGGGGCGATGCCGTGGGCGGCGAGTTTCTCCCGGCCGGCCACGGTGACGCGCTCCGTCGTCCACGGCGGGGACAGCACCTGCCGTACCCGTCCACCGGGGTGGCCGTTCGCGGCCAGCACCTCCCGGATGGCGGAGACGATGGCGGGCAGTGCCGGGCAGCCCAGGTAGGTCGGGGTGATCTCCACTTCGAGCACTCCGTCGGCGGCCGGGCCGACCGAGCGGATGATGCCGAGGTCGCCGAGGCTCACCATCGGCAGCTCCGGATCGGGCAGTGCCTCCACCAGGTCCCGGACCCGCGCCACCGCGCCGACGGGACGCAGGGGTACGCCGGACCCGGAGGCCTCCGGTACCGCACGGGGCGGTGCCACAGGCGCCGCGGGGAGGTTCCGGGCGGTCACCAGCGGCCCCCCGGGAACTGGCGGTACACCGACTGCATCTCGGCGATCAGCGGTCCGAACTCCTCGGTGTGCAGCCCCGCCCGGCCGCCCCGGGCCTGCCAGTGCGGGACCGGCGGGGTCAGGCCGGCCCGGGTCACGACCGCGCCGACCCGCCGTTCCCACTCCGGGCGCAGCGGGGCCGGCGAGGGCACCGTGCCCGCCGCGACCAGGTGGCGCAGTACCTCGTCCTCGTCGAACAGCTCGGCGGTGTAGGGCCACACCCGCTCCAGGCCCCGCTGCATACGGCCGGAACTCTCCGGGGTGCCGAGTCCCAGCCGCAGCGTCCAGGTGTCGGCGTGCATCCGGTGGAAGGCCACCTCCCTGGCGGCGCGTTCTGCGAACCCGGCCAGCCGCGCGTCGGCGCAGCCGGCCAGGGCCTCGTAGTACAGGACGGCGTAGTGGGTGTAGGCGAGCTGCCGGGCGACGGTCGCCGCGAAGTCCCCGTTGGGCAGTTCGGTCAGCAGGGCGTTGGTGAACTCGCGGTCGCCGCGGGTGAAGGCGAAGTCGTCCTCGCCGCGGCCGGTTCCGTCGACCTGTCCGCTCAGGGTGAGCAGCGTGCGGGCGTGGCCGATCAGGTCGAGGGCGATGTTGGACAGCGCCATGTCCTCCTCGATGGCCGGCGCCCGCGTGATCCACTGGCACAGCCGCTGCCCGAGGACGAGGGCGTCGTCGCCGAGGCGCAGCAGGTGCACGGCGAGATGGGCGTCGGCCCGGCCGGCTCCGGTGGCCGGGGCGAGGTCAGTCGAGAGGGTCACCGTCGGGGCCTTCCTCGGTCAGTGGCGCGAACTGCTCCGGGTACCGGTAGGGCTTGTGGCGGGCGCCCGCGAAGAACGGGTCGCGTTCGTCCGGGGAGGCCGCGTGCACGGCGTCCGAGCGGACCACCCACAGCGACAGCGGATCGCCGCGCCGGGTGTACAGATCCCGGGCCCGCAGCAGGGCGGTGTCCGCGTCGGCGGCGCGCACGGACCCCGCGTGCTGGTGGGCGAGGCCCCGGCGGGGCCTGAGGAAGACCTCCCAGGACGCCGGGGCGCCTTCCCGCTGCCGGCTCATCCGCGCTCACCCGCCCCTGCCCGCACCCCGCGGGCCGCGTCCGCACGCGGGTCCGTGCCCGCGTCCGTGCCGGTCTCCGGGTCCGTGCCGGTCTCCGGGTCCGTGCCCGCGTCCGGGGGCGGGGGCGCGCCGTCGGTGCCGAAGCGCGCGGCGTACGCCGCGGACGCCTCCCGTACCCACGCGCCGTCGTCGTGCGCCGCGCGCCGGTGTGCGACGCGCTGCCGGGACCAGTGCGTGTCGTCGCCGAGCGCCGCGCGGTAGACGTCCCAGTCGACCGGCGTGAAGTCGTAGTGACCGCGCTCCTCGTTCCAGCGGACGGCCGGGTCCGGGAGGGTGAGCCCGAGGCGTTCGGCCTGCGGGGCGCAGACGTCGACGAAGCGCTGGCGCAGCTCGTCGTTGGTGTGCCGCTTGATGCCCCAGGCCATGGCGCGGCGGGAGACCGCGGCGCCGAGTGCCACGGTGCGGGCGTCGGCGCCGCCCGCCTCGGTGTCGGGCGGGCCGAACATCAGCGCCACGGCCGGCAGCCACCAGCGGTTCACCGCGTCCTGGGCCATCGCCTTCTGTTCCGGCGTGCCCTCGCACAGGGCGCGCAGGAGGTCGTAGCCCTGCCGCACGTGGAAGGCCTCCTCCTGGCAGACGCGGCGCATCGCCCGTGCGTACGGCCCGTAGGACGTACGGCACAGGGGGGCCTGGTTGATGACGGCGGCGCCGTCCGTCAGCCAGGCGATGGCGCCGGTGTCCGCCCACGTCAGCGCGGGGTGGTTGAACGTCGCCGAGGCCCGCTGCCGGCCCCGGTGCAGGGCGTCGAGCAGGTCGGCCCGGTCCACGCCCAGGGTCTCGGCGGCGGAGTACAGGTACAGCCCGTGCCCGGCCTCGTCCTGGACCTTGGCGATGAGCACCGACTTGCGGTGCAGGGAGGGCGCCCGGGTGAGCCAGGCGCCCTCCGGCTGCATGCCGATGATCTCGGAGTGGGCGTGCTGCGCGATCTGACGGATCACCATGCGGCGGTAGCCGTCGGGCATCCAGTCCCGGGGCTCGATCGTCTCCCCCGCGGCGATGAGGCCGTCGAAGTGCGCGAGCAGTTCGTCGGACGCGGCGGGCGCGGGGGCGGCCGGCTGTGCGCTCACGCGGCGCCTCCGCGGCCGGTCTCCGCCACGGCGGTCACGTACCGGCCTGTGGACCGGACGTCTGGCCTGGGCACTGGCATCACTCCTTCGGCGATTCCCGGGGTGCGGCACACCCGGCGGGTGGTGGCGCCCGTTGCGCCGGGCGGGCCGGGGGGCGCGGTCTCCGTCTCGGAAAGAGGTCCCGCACGGGCCCGGCTATCCCCGCACCGACCGGTGCGGGCGCGTGACAAAGCTCACGCCGGGCCGTGGGGATCGCCGTGCGCGGGGCGGGCCTCTTGTTCGGGTGACACCGCACCCACGAAGAGCGCCCGGCGGCCACCGGCTGCGGCGGAAGGGGAGAACATGAGCACCATCAGGCAGTTGCTGGTCGAACTCACCGGGACCGAGGAGTTCGCCGACGCCGAGCGGATCGGTGACGACGTCGACCTCGCCGCGAGCGGCATCGACTCCGGCGACCTGGTGCGTCTGGTCCTGCTCGTCGAACAGCGGCTCGGGGTGGAGATCACCGCCGACGACATGGAGGGGCTGCGTTCGATCGCCGACTACGAGCGGTTCACGGCGGAGCGGTCCGCCGTCGGCGCCGGCGGTGCGTGATGTGGCTGACACAGCTGCTGGAGCGCAACCGCCAGTGCCGGCCCGACCGGCCGGCGCTGGTCGACGAGCGGCGCCGGCTCACGTGGTCGCAGCTGTACGACCGCACGCGTGAACTCGCCCTCGGGCTGGCCGAGCTGGGCATCGAGCGCGGGGACCGGGTCGCGGTGCTGTCCAAGGACCGCGTCGAGGTCCTGGAGGCCTACTTCGCGCTCGCCCGGCTCGGCGCGCTGTTCGTCCCGCTGAACCACAGTCTGGCCGCGCCGGAGGTCACCGGCATCATCGAACGCGTCGGGGCGGTGGCCGTCCTCGGCGAGTCGGAGCTGCTGGACCGCCATCGCGAGCTGCCGGCGTCGGTGCGGATCAGGATGGCCCTGGACAAGCCGGCGTTCGAGGCCCTGGGCACCCTGGCCGCCGAACGCGACCTGCCCGAGGTCGCCGACACCGACCCGATCGCCGTGCTGCACACCTCGGCGACGACCGGGCAGGCCAAGGGCGTCACGGTCGACAGCGCGTCGTTCCGTGCCATCGCCCTGGGCTGGCTGGTCATGGCACGCCCCACCGACGACATCGTCATGGTCAACTGCTGCCCCCTCTACCACGGCAGCATGGTGGTGTCCCTGACCTACCTGGCCGCCGGCGCCACCCTCGTGCTCATGCCCGGGTTCACCCCGCAGCGCGCCCTGGCGGCGGTGGAGGAGCACCGTGCCACCCACATGTGGCTGGTCCCGCAGATGCTCCGTTTCCTGCTCCAGGCCAAGGGCGCCGAGCGCGCCGGCCTGTCGTCGCTGCGGGAGATCCTCTACGGCGCCGCGCCCATGCCCCTGGACGTGTACGCCGCGGCCGTGGAGCGCCTGGGCTGCGGTTTCCGGCAGGTCTACGGCATGACGGAGGTCGGCGGTCCCTTCGTCACCCTCGGTCCCGACGAGCACCCGGCCCCCGGGGACGTCACCGCCCGCATCCCCTGCGGACGGGTGATCCCGGGCATGTCCGCCCGCGCGGTCGACGAGGCCGGACGGGAGGTCCCCCGCGGTGCGAT
Source organism: Streptomyces sp. NPDC017095 (assembly GCF_044332325.1). NCBI lineage: Bacteria > Bacillati > Actinomycetota > Actinomycetes > Kitasatosporales > Streptomycetaceae > Streptomyces > Streptomyces sp. NPDC017095. The sequence goes on along the minus strand of NZ_JBIROU010000023.1, from coordinate 33,701 downwards.
CGGTGAGATCGTGGTGCGCGGACCGGGTGTCATGCAGGGGTACTGGAACGACCCGGAGGCCACGCGGGAGATCAGCCGCGACGGCTGGATCAGCACCGGTGACCTGGGGTTCGTCGACGACGAGGGCCGTATCCACCTGGTGGACCGCACCAAGGACGTCATCATCCGGGCGGGGCAGAACGTGTACCCCTCGGAGATCGAGCGGGCCCTGATGTCCCATCCGGCGGTCCGGGACGCCGCGGTCGTCGGCATGCCCGACGAGGACTACGGCGAGGTACCGCTGGCGTACGTCGCCGCCGAGCCGGGCACCGGGGCCACGGAGCTGCTCGCCCATGTGGGACGGCTGCTCGCGCCGTACAAGCGTCCGCGGCGGGTGGAGTTCATCGAGCAGGTGCCCCGCAACCCCGCCGGGAAGATCGTCAAGAAACTGTTGCGGGCCTGACCGGTGCGCCCGTCCGACCGCCCGGCGCCGGCCGGCCGCCGCCCCGTGGGCACGCTCCCCCGCGCGGCGGCCGAGCCCGGTGCCGTGGTGGCCGCCCGGCTCCGCCCGCTGCGGCCCGCGTGGGCGGCGGCCGGGCTCGGGCTGGGCATCGCCGTCGTCTCGGACCCGCGGGCAGTCGCCGCGGGGCCCGCCGAGGAGGCCGCCGCCGCTGCCATGCCGGAGCGGCGGCGGCTTGAGTTCCTGGCCGGCCGGCTCGCCGCACGGCGCGCGCTGCGCGCGGTGGGACTGGACTGCGGGCAGATCCCGCGGGAGGGCCGGCTGCCGCGGTTCCCTCCCGGACGGGCGGCCTCGATCACGCACAGTGCGGGGGTCGCGGTGGCCGTGGCCCGGGCCCCGGACCGTGACCTCCCGCTCGGCTGTGATCTGGAGCTGCGCGGACTGCCGGCCGCGGCGGCGCGGCTGGTCCTGTGCGAGGACGAGGCGGACCTGCTGCGCGTTCCCGGACCGGACGCGGTGCCGTGGTCGGTGACCTCGCTGTTCTCGGCGAAGGAAGCGGCGTGGAAGGCCCTGCACACCGGGCCGGAGGCGCTGCCCGCCGGGGTGCTCACCAACCTGCGCGACCTGCGGGCGCGCCCCCTCGCCCGCGGACTGCGGATCGCGACCCGGCGCGGCCCGGCGCTCGCCGTGCGCGTCGAGGTGGTGGCGGTGGGCGCGGGCGTCTTCAGTACGGTCCTCGGCTGGGCCGGCCGCTGACCGGCGGCCCTCACGGCCCCCGTCCCGCGCGTCGACGCGCGGGACGGGGGCCGTCGGCGTATGCCGGTGCGCCACGGGGGCGCGCCCGCTCTTCGCCGCCGCCTCCGTGCGGGGTCCGCCCGCCGCGGGTGCGCGCGCACGGCGGGGGCCGACGGGTGGGAGACGAGGACCGAGGCACCGCCGCCTCCTCCGCCGCCCCCGCTGGAACGTCCATGCCGGCTCGGGTGTGCTTCCCGCCCGGCCGGACGTCTCGCACCTCTGCCCCCTACCCGTGCCACACCCGGAAGGCCGGCGCCATCGAGGCGTGACTCCTCGGTGGCGCCGGCCTTCCGCCGGGCGGTGCATCACGTCGAGCGGTCCCGGGGGTTCGCGGACGGCCGCGTCCCCCGGGACGGGGAGCGGGCCGTCAGCCGGCCGGCCCGCGCAGCGCCTTGGCGACCGCGGCGCCGATCAGCGCGATGGGCTCGGGCTCGGTCATCTCGTAGTGGCCGCAGGGCACCCGGTGGTCGTGCAGGGTCCCCTGGACGTGGGGCCGCCAGCTGTCGGCCTTGCCGGGCAGCACGGCCAGGTCGCCGGGGAAGCCGGTGGCCTCCTCCCGCGCGGCGCTGAAGAACAGCACGTCCCCGCGGAAGACACCGGGCGTGAACTGGTGCGCGAGGCGCAGGTTGTTGCGCATGACCGCGGCGATGGCCTCGGCCTCGGCCCGGGTGACCGGCGAACTCGTCGGGTCGGCCGCCAGGCCGGCGTCGATGCGGGCGAGGACGGCCGCCACGTCCGGCGCCTCGGCCGCGCCCGGTGCCCCGGCCGGGCCGGTCACCCGCATCAGCAGGGAGGCCACCTGCCGCTCCACCGCCGGCTCGTCGTACCGCATGCCGTGCGGCTGCGGGGCGTCCAGCATGGCCAGCAGCTCCACCCGCTCCCCGCGTTCCTGGAGGGCGCAGGCCATCGCGTGCGCCACGAAACCTCCGTAGGACCAGCCCAGGAGCCGGTAGGGGCCGCGCGGCTGCACCTCGCGCACCAGGTCGACGTAGGAGGCGACCATGGCTGCCGCGTCCGGGGCGGGCGGGCGGGTGCCGTCGAGGCCGGCGGCCTGGATGCCGTAGACCGGCTGGTCACCGCCGAGATGGGGCAGCAGCCCCGTGTACCGCCAGGACACGCCCGCCCCGGGGTGGACGCAGAACAGCGGGGCGGCGCCGCCCCGCGCCCGCAGCGGCAGGAGCGGAGCCAGCGCGTTCGAGCCGCCACCGGACGCCCGCGCCGAGGTGTCGTCGGCCGCCGCGAGGAGGCCGGACACGGTGGGCGCGGCCAGCAACGCGGCGGCGGGCACGTCGAGCACGTCGGCCTGCCGCAGCCGGCCCACGAGCACGACGGCGCGCATGGAGTCGCCGCCCAGGTCGAAGAAGTTGTCGTGGACGCCGATGCCGCCGATGCCGAGGGTCTCCTCCCACACCCGGGTCACCGCCTGCTCGCGCCCGGTGCGCGGGGGCACGTGCTCGGTCGTCAGGCGCGGCCGGGGGCCGAGGGCCGGACCGGCCTGCGCCGCGGCCCCGGTGTCCGGCGTGCCGGGGCCCGTGCGGGCGCCCGGGGCGTCGATCCAGTGCCGGTGCCGCGCGAAGGCGTAGGGGTGCAGCGGGACGCGCCGGGGCGTGCCCGGCACCGGGGGCAGCGCGGTGTCCACGCCCGCGCTCCACAGCCGGCCCAGCGCCTCGGCGAGGACGAACCCGTCGTCCGCTTCGGCCTTGGCGTGCCGCATGGTGGTGACCGTCACCGGCGCCTCCTGGGCGAGCTGGGCGGCGGCCAGCCTGGTCAGCGTGTCCCCGGGCCCGATCTCGACCAGGACGGGCCGCGTGTCCCACAGCGCGGTGATGCCGTCGGCGAAGCGCACGGTGTCGCGGGTGTGGTCGATCCAGTGCCGGACCGAGGTCGCCTGCGCGTCGGTGATCCAGGTGCCGGTGACGTTGGTGACGAACGGGATGCGCGGCGGGCGCAGGGTGACACCGCGCAGGTGCGTCTCGTACGTCTCCAGTACGGGGTCCAGGACGTGGGAGTGGGCGGCCACCGGTATGCGCAGCCGGCGGAACGGGACGCCCCGGCGGCCGAGTTCCGCCTCGAAGCGCGCGACGGCGTCCTCGTGTCCGGCGACGGTGCAGGCGGCGGGCCCGTTCACCGCGGTGAGGGACAGGTCGGCGCCGAGCAGGGGCAGCACTTCCTCGGCGGGTGCCGCGACCCCGACGGTCGCTCCTCCGGCGGAGGTGATGAGCCGGGCCCGCTCGGTGACCAGGGGCAGCATCTCCTCCAGGTCGAGGACCCCGGCCAGGCAGGCGGCCGTGTACTCGCCCAGGGAGTGGCCGATGAGCGCGTCCGGGCGCACCCCCGCCGCCATGAGGGTGCGGGCGAGGGCGTACTCGGTGACCACCAGGGCGAGGAACATGGTCGTGCCGTCGGCCTCACGGCGCTCCAGCAGGGCCTCGCGGACGTCGCCGCCGAGGGCGGGGCGCAGGATGCGCGCGCACGTGTCGACGGTGTCGCGGTAGACGTCGTACTCGCGGTACAGGCCCGCGCCCATGCCCGGGTACTGGGTGCCGCCGCCCGGCAGGAGGAACGCCACCCGGGCCGGCTCGTCCGTCACCGGCGGGGTGCCGGGCACGGCGGTGCGCAGGGCGGACAGGGCCTCCTCCCGGGAGGCGGCGGTCACGGTCAGGCGGTGGCGCAGCGCGGGCCGGTCGGCGCGCAGGGAGTGCGCCGTGTCGTCCAGGCGCAGGTCCGGTCGCTTCTCCAGGTGGCGGGCGAGTGCCTCGGCCTGGCCGCGCAGGGCGTCGGCCGTGCGCGCCGACAGCGGCAGCACCAGACGGCGGCCGTCCGCGGGCTCCCGGGGCGGGGCGGACGGGGCGGACGGCGCCTCCTCCAGGATGACGTGGGCGTTGGTGCCGCCGATGCCGAAGGCGCTGACGGCGGCCCGCCTGGGGTGTCCGTCCGCGTGCCAGTCCTCAAGGATGGTGGGCACCCGGAACGGTCCGGAGGCGAAGTCGATGTGCGGGTTGGGCCGTTCGAAGTGCAGGTTCGGCGGGATCTGCCGGTGTTCCAGGGCCAGGACGGCCTTGATGAGCCCGGCGATGCCGGCGGCCGCCCCCAGGTGGCCGATGTTGGTCTTCACCGAGCCCAGGGCGCAGTAGCCGCGGCGCCGCGTGGACTGGCGGAACGCCTCGGTCAGCGCGGCCACCTCGATGGGGTCGCCCAGGCGCGTGGCGGTGCCGTGTGCCTCGACCAGGCCGATGGTGGCGGGGTCGGTCATCGCCTGGGCCTGCGCCGCGAGGATGACCTCGGTCTGTCCGGCGGCGCTGGGCGCGCTGAAGCCGACCTTGCGACGCCCGTCGTTGTTGACGGCGCTGCCCCGGATGACGGCGCGGATGCGGTCGCCGTCCGCGAGGGCGTCCTCCAGCCGTTTGAGGACGACGGCGCCGACGCCGTCGCCGGAGGAGGTGCCGGCCGCGTCCGCGTCGAACGCGCGGCAGTGGCCGTCGGGTGAGAAGGGGCCGCCGGGCACGTGCCGGTAGCCGAGGAACGCGGAGGGGTTGAGGGAGACGGCTGCGGCGAGCGCGGTGTCACACCGGTAGTCGAGCAGGTCCTGGCAGGCGGTGTGCACCGCGACGAGCGCGGTGGAGCAGGCCGTCTGCAGGGACACGCTGGGGCCGGTCAGCCCCAGTTCGTAGGAGACGCGGGTGGCGAGCGTGCCCAGGGAGTTGGCGGTGGCCGCGTGCACGAGTTCCACCGACCCGGGCCGCCCGGCGTAGCGCGGGTACACGTGGGACGGGTAGTAGCGGCTGTCACCGCTGCCCGCGTACACGCCGAACGCGCCGGTCCCGGAGCCGGGGCCGAGGCACCCGGCGTCCTCCAGGGCGTGGTAGGCCGTCTCCAGCAGCAGCCGCTGCTGGGGGTCGACGACGGCGGCCTCGGCGGGGCTGTAGCCGAAGAACCCGGAGTCGAAGCGGTCGATGCCCTCGACCACGGACACCATGCGCACCAGCGTGGGGTCCGTGAGGTCGCGCTCGGTTCCGCCCGCGGCCAGGAATTCCGCGTCGGTGATGGGCCGTACCGACTCGCGTCCGGCGGCCAGGTTGTCCCAGAACGCGTCCAGGTCGTCCGCGCCGGGCAGGCGTGCCGCCATGCCGATCACGGCGACGGCCGGTATCTGTTCGTCCTGCGGTCCGGTGGTCTCAGGCATGGCCTTGGTCCTTCCCGTGCCGGGCGGAGCGGCGGGCGCGGGCCGCACGCTGCCGCTGGGCTCGTTCCTTGGCGCGGTCCAGGTCGTTCGGCCCGGTCGCGGGGGGCTCCGGTGGCGTCCGCGGGGCCGGCGGCGCCGGGGCGTGACCGGGCTCGGGTCCGGTCCGCGCCGACAGGTGGCGGGCCAGGTCGCGCACGGTGGGGTGGGCGAAGAGGTCGACGACCGTCAGCTCGCAGCCGAAGGTCCGGTTGACGGCGTTCTGGGCGGCGACCAGGAGCAGCGAGTTGCCGCCCAGGTCGAAGAAGTTCTCGTCCCGGCCGACCCGGTCGCGGCCCAGGACGTCGCACCACAGGCCGGCGAGCCGGTTCTCCAGGTCGCGCAGCCGCTCCTCCGTGCGGGAGGCGGTCGTCGGCTGCTCGGTGCCGCCGGCCGCGCGCAGCACCCAGTGGTCCCCGCCGGCGGCGTCGGCGGCGGCCCGGTGGAGCGCGCCGAGGTCGGCGCCCTCCTCCAGGGCGACGCGTCCGGCAAGTCGCCGCACCTGCCGGGCGGCTTCGAGGACGTGGCTGCGGACCCAGGGAGCGCTGCGGTCGGCGCCGATCAGCAGGTGGGGTTCGTCCAGGGTGCGGGCCAGGTCGAAGGAGCGCAGCGCGGCGGTGGTGTCCAGGACCCGGTAGCCGCGGGCCTCGGTGAGCGCGGTGAGCCGGTAGCCGCTGCTCATGCCGCGTTCGCGCCACATGCTCCAGGCCAGGCTCTGCGCGGGCAGCCCCTGGGCGCGGCGGTGCAGGGCGAGCGCGTCGAGGTAGGCGTTGGCGGCGGCGTAGGCGGTGTTCAAGGCGCCGCCGAAGTAGCCGTTCACCGAGGAGAAGGTGACGAAGGTGCCGACCGGGTGGTCCGCGCTGACGCGGTGCAGGGTCCAGGCGCCGCGCACCTTGGCGTCCAGGGCCCCGGCCCAGGCGGCGGCGTCCAGTTCGCCGACGGGGCGTTCGTCGAACGTCCCGGCCAGGTGGAACACCGACACCAGGGGCGCGCCCCAGTGTTCGCCGGCCGCCTGGACGGCGTCCCGCACCTGCCGCTCGTCGGTGACGTCGGCGCACGCGTACCGGATCTCCCCGAGTTCGCGCAGCCGCCGGTACGCCTCGATGCGGGCGGCCAGGGGTCCGGAGGCGGCCAGGTGCCGCGGCCAGGTGTCCTCCGCGGGCAGCGGGGTCCGGCCGAGGACGAGGAGCCGGGTGCCGGGCGTCCGCAGCAGGTGGGCGGCGACTTCGGTGCCGACCCCGCCCAGTCCCCCGCTGACCAGGTGGAAGCCGTCGGCGTGGGACGGTTCGGCGCGGGGTGCCGGCTCGGGCAGCGGGGCCAGCCGCCGTACGAGGCGCCGTCCGCCGCGGCGGGCGACCTCGGTGTCGGCGGGGGTGCCGGTCACTTCGGCGAGCAGCAGGGGTACGGGGTCCTCGTCGCCGTGCGGGTCGAGGTCGAGGTGGACGCACCGCAGGCCGCCGGTCTCCTCCCGCAGGGACTTCAGTATGGCTCCGGCCAGGGCGTGCGCCGGTGCGGGCCGGTCCTCGGCGGTGACCGCCTGGGCGCCCGCCGTCACGTACAGCAGGTCCAGGGGGCGCTGCTCGCCGGGCCGGGCGGCGAGGGCCCGGGCGAGCGCGAGCAGCGGCGCGGTGCGGGCGTGGGCGGACGCCGGGTCGGCGGCCTCGCCGGTGTGCAGCGCGCCGAGGTGCACGAGGGCGTCGACCGGTCGCCCGTCGTCGGCCAGGGCCCGCAGCAGCGCCGTGTGGTCGGCCTCGGCCGCGGACCGGACCAGGTAGTGGGCGGCGTCGGTACGGGCGTACGACTCACCCTCGGTGACCTCGGTGCACAGTCCGCCGCCGGCGCGCACCGACCGCGCCAGGCGCCGGGCGAGGTCATGGGCCCGCGGGTCGCCGCCCGCGAGGACGAGCACGTGCCGGCCGGCTGCCCCCGGATGCGGGCGGTGGCGGTCGGCCCGCTGCCACACCGGCCGCAGGAACCAGTCGGGCAGGGTGGCGGCGGAGCCCAGCAGCAGCTGGGCCTCGCGGACCGCGTCGTCGAAGGCGCCCGCCTCGAAGCTCTTGCGCAGCCTGGTCCGCTGGATCTTGCCGATCTCGGTCTTCGGGATGGCGCCGGCGTCGACCGGGACGAGGAAGGCGGGGGTGACGCCGGTCTCCCGGGTCACCTTGCCGGCGATCTCCCGCAGCGCGGTGGCGGGGTCGTGCCCGGGTGCGAGGTGGACGAAGAGGGCGAGTTCGTCGGTCGTCGCCGAGGGGTCGGAGCGCACCGCGCAGGCGGCGGTGAAACTGCGGACGGCGTAGGGCAGTTCCTCGACGCAGGCCTCGATCTCGTGGCTGTAGTGGTTGACGCCGTTGACGATGATGACGTCCTTGGCGCGGCCGGTGATGTACAGCTCGCCGTCGCGCAGGAAGGCCAGGTCGCCGGTGTCGAACCAGCCGTCGTCGGTGAACGCCTCGGCGTTGGCGGCCGGGTTGTCGTGGTAGCCGCCGGTCACGGAGGTGCCGCGGACCTGGAGCCGGCCGACCTCGCCTTCGGCGAGCACGGTGTGCTGCTCGTCGACGATCCGCATGGCGAAGCCGGGGTAGGGCCGGCCGCAGCTGACGAAGGTCTCGTCGGTGCCCGGCGGTTCGGCGGGCAGCACGGCGTCGGTGACCACCGAGCAGGTCTCCGACATGCCCCAGCCGGGGTGCATCACGTCCTGCGGCAGTCCGAACGGCTCCAGCGTGTGCAGGAACCGGCGGGCGGCCGAGGCCACCACGACCTCGCCCGCGTTCATCACCAGCCGCATCGGGGTCAGGTCCCACTCGCGGTCCCGGAAGCGGTCGGCCTGCCCGGCCAGGAGTCCGAAGGCGAAGTTGGGCGCCCAGGTGACGGTGACCCGGTGCCGGTGGGCGAGGTCCATCCAGCGCGGCGGATCCGCGAGGATCCAGGAGGTGGGCGCGTGGATCTGCCGGCACCCCAGGTACACGTCGCGCAGATGGAACATCACCACGCCGGTGACGTGGTCGAGCGGGATCCAGTTCAGGGAGACGTCCCGCTCGCCGAGCCGGTTCATGGCCGCGGTGGCGGCGGACCGGGTCAGCACGTTGCGGTGGGTCAGGCGCACGGACTTGGGCAGGCCGGTGCTGCCGGACGTCATCAGCATCAGGACGAGGTCGTCGGGCCGGGCGGCGTACCAGTCGCGGTCCTCGGGCGCGTCACGCAGCGCGTCGGCGGTCGTCAGCCGCAGCCCGGGCCAGGCCTGGCGGGCCGCCAGGTCGCGCAGTCCGGATTCCAGCCCCGCCGAGCACACCATCCAGGGCCGGCCGAGCATCCGCCAGATGCCCTCCAGCTTGGTCAGCGCCGCCGAGGAGGTGGCGTAGGAGGAGGGGACGGTCAGCGGGACCGCGACGAAACCGCCGAGGAGGCAGCCCCACAGTACGGCGAGGAAGTCCTCGGTGGCGTCGCACTGGAGGATCACCTGGTCACCGGGGCGCAGCCCGGCCCGCCGCAGTCCGGCGAGCACCCGGGAGGCCTCCGTGACCAGGGAGGCGTAGCTGCGCCGCGTCTCGCCGCCGTCGGCGTGCACGTGCACGATGTCGCCGTGGTCCCGCTCGGCGGCGCGGACGAGGGCCTGCGCCCAGCCGGACACGGCCGGTTCGGCCAGTTCCGGGCCTTCACTCAGCGCCGGGACGGTCCCGGCCGCCGTGCGGGGGCCGCCGGCCGCCTGCGGCTCGGCGGTGCGGCGCGGGAGTCCGGCGTGCCGGCGGCCCAGTTCCCCGGGGACGGCCTCCGCCACGGCCTCGGCCGTGCGCACGCCGGGAACCCGGGCGAGGTGCTGCCGCCAGGACTCGGCGGCGGCGCGGTCGGCCAGGGGCAGGGCGCGCAGCGCGTCGGTGTCGAGCGCGCCGTCGCCGGTGCGGGGCAGGGCGTTGACCGCCGTGACGTGGACGGTCCCGTGACCGGCCTCGTCGAGGACCTGTTCGACGCGCTCGGCGGCGTCCGCGCGGCCGGGCACCACGTACAGGTGCGGCGGCGTGCCGTCGGAGCCGGGCAGGACGGCCGCGTCGCGGATGCCGGGCACGGACAGGGCCGCGTCGGCCAGCTCGGCGGCGCCGGCCTCGCGGGGCGCGGCCGGGGTGCGCCGGGGCGGCGCGGGCAGGTCGCCGATCCTGCGGTCCGGGTCCGCGCTCACCGCGCGCAGTGCTTCCCGCAGGGCGCCGGCGAAGCCTTCGGCGGTGGCGGCGTCGTACAGGTCCGTGGCGTACTCGAGGTGCAGGTCGAGCCCGTCGGGCGTGCCGTCGGCGCCGTGCCGTTCGAGGACGTCGACGAAGAGGTCGAACTTGGCGGTGCCGGTGGCGGTGGGCCGCAGCGGCACCTCGCGGCCGTCGAGCCGCAGGACGGCGGGCTCGTTGTTCTGCAGGGCGAGCATGACCTGGAACAGGGGATGGCGGCCGGGGCGGCGGGGCGGGTTGAGTTCGTCCACGAGCCGGTCGAAGGGCAGGTCCTGGTGGTCCAGGGCCGCCAGGTCGCGCGGGCGCACCCGGGCGAGCAGTTCCCGGAAGGCGGGGTCGCCGGAGGTGTCGGCGCGCAGGACGACCGTGTTGGTGAACAGGCCGATCAGGTCGTCCAGGGCGGGTTCGGAGCGTCCCGCGACGGGGGTGCCGACGACGATGTCCTCGCCGGCGCCGCAGCGGGTCAGCAGGGCGCTCACCACGGCGTGCAGCACCATGAACAGGCTGGTGCCCTCCCGGTCGGCCAGGCCGAGCAGGTCCCGGTGGAGGGCGGCGTCCACGGTCCGGGTGGCATGGGCGCCGGCGCCGCGCGGTGTCCGGGGGCGGGGCCGGTCGCCGGGCGGTGTGCACTCCTCGGGCAGTCCGGCCAGTGCCTCGCGCCAGTGCGCGGTCAGCCGTTCGAGGCGTCCCGGACCGTCGGGTCCGGGGGCGAGCAGGGCGCGTTGCCAGACGGCGTAGTCGGCGTACTGCGCCGGCAGCGGTTCCCAGGCCGGGGCGCGGCCCGCCCGGCGGGCCGCGTAGGCGGTGGTCAGGTCGTCGGCGAGGGGGCGCAGCGACCAGCCGTCGGCCGCGCCGTGGTGCAGCACCAGCAGCAGCGTCCGCTCCTCCCCGGTCCCGAACAGCCAGGCGGCGAGGGGGCTTTCACCGGTCAGGTCGAAGCGGTGCCGGCAGGCCGCGGCGACGTGCGCGGCGACCTCGTCGGCCGGGCAGTCCACCGTGCGCAGCCGGGGGCGCAGTTCCCCCGGTGGCAGGATCCGCTGGTGGGGTGCGCCGTCCCGCTCGGCGAACACCGTCCGCAGGCTCTCGTGCCGGCCGGCGAGGTCGCCGAGCGCCGCGCGCAGCGCCTCGGCGTCCACGGCGGAGCCGATCGGCACCACCAGGGGGATGTTGTAGGTGGCCGCCGAGCCGTCGAGCCGGTTGAGGAACCACATGCGTTCCTGGGCGTACGACAGCGGGACGCGCTCCGGGCGGCCGGCGGCCCCGAGGGCGGGGCGGGCGGGAGCGGCGGCGGGCCCGGTGGGGAGCCGCCGGGCGAGCGCGGCCGGGGTGGGGCCGTCGAACAGGGCGGTGATGGGCACCTCGGCGCCGTTCTCGTGCCGCAGGCGGGCCAGCAGACGGGTGGCGAGCAGGGAGTCGCCGCCCAGGTCGAAGAAGTTGGCGTCGGCACCGACGGTGTCGCGGGGCAGCCGCAGCACGTCCTCGAACAGGCGGCACAGCAGTGCCTCCTCGGGGGTGCGGGGGCGGGTGCCGGCCGCGGCGGCGGTGAAGTCGGGTGCGGGCAGGGCGGCGGTGTCCAGCTTGCCGTTGGCGGTCAGCGGGAGCGCGTCGACGCTCACGCAGGCCGCCGGGACCATGTGCTCGGGCAGGTGCGCGGCGGCGTGGGCGCGCAGCTCCGCCGGGGCCGGCGGCTTCGGCCCGGCGGGCACCGTGTAGGCGACGAGCTGCCGGGCGCCGTTGTCGGCGCGGCGGACGACGACGGCGGCCCGGGCGACGTCCGGGTGGGCGGCGAGGACGGCCTCGATCTCGCCGGGTTCGACGCGGAAGCCACGCAGCTGCACCTGCTGGTCGGCGCGGCCCAGGTACTCCAGGGTGCCGTCCGCGCGGCGGCGCGCCAGGTCGCCGGAGCGGTACATCCGGCTGCCGGGCGGGCCGTAGGGGTCGTCGAGGAAGCGTTCGGCGGTCAGCTCCGGCCGGCCGAGGTATCCGCCGGTCACGCCCGCGCCGGCCACGTGCATCTCCCCGACGGCGCCCGGCGGCACCGGCCGGCCCGCGGCGTCCAGCAGGTGCACCCGCAGGTCCGCCAGGGGTCTGCCGATGACGCTCGTGCGGCGGGGGTCGCTCAGGTCGGCCGGGACGACGCGGTGGTGGGTGACGTGCACGGTGGTCTCGGTGATGCCGTACATGTTCACCAGCGCGGGGCTCTCCAGCCCGTGCCGGTCGGCCCACGGCCGCAGCCGGGCGGGGTGCAGCGCCTCGCCTCCGAAGACGACGTAGCGCAAGGCGCCCGCCGGTTCCGGGGCGCTGCCCGTCGCCCGTTCGGCGTCCGCGTCCATGAGCTGTTCGAAGGCGGACGGCGTCTGGCTGAGGACGGTCACGCCCTCCTGGTGCAGCAGCCGCAGGAAGTCGCGGGGCGAACGGCTGACTGCGTAGGGGACGACGACGAGCCGGCCGCCGTGCAGCAGGGCGCCCCAGATCTCCCACACCGAGAAGTCGAAGGCGTAGGAGTGGAACAGCGTCCACACGTCGTCCTCGCCGAGGTCGAAGTGCTCGGCCGCGGCGGCGAAGAGGCGGACGACGTTGGCGTGCGCCACGGGCACGCCCTTGGGCCGGCCGGTGGAGCCGGAGGTGTGGATGATGTACGCGGTGTCCGACGGGCCGGTCGGGCCCCGGCGGTCGGCGTCGGTGAGCCCGCCGGCCGGCCGCGTGGCGAGGTCCGCCCCGACGGCGGGGTCGTCCAGGACGACGGCGGGGACACCGCCGGTGAAGCGCGGGGCGAGAGCGGTCTCGGTGACGAGGAGGACGGGGTCGGCGTCGTCCATGACCAGCCGCAGCCGCTGTGCCGGGTGGCCGGGGTCCAGGGGGAGGTAGGCGGCGCCGGTCTTGAGGACGGCCAGCAGGGCGGGCAGCAGCCCGAGGCCCCGGTGCAGGGCCAGCGCCACCACCCGGCCCGGACCCGCCCCGCGCTCGGCCAGCAGCCGGGCCAGGCGGTTGGCCCGGGCGTCGAGTTCGGCGTAGGTGAGCCGTTCGCCCTCGTACGACACCGCGACGCGCTCCGGCCAGGCCCTCGCCTGCCGCTCGAACAGGTCGGTGAGGGTCGCGGTGACCGGGAAGTCCCGCACCGGGAGGTCGCGCGGATGCTCGCCGGGCAGCAGCAGGTCCAGGTCCCCCACCGGTGTCGTGGGCCCGGCGTCCGCCAGCCGCCGCAGCAGGGTGAGGAACCGGTCGCGGTGCAGGGTGAGTTCGTCCTCGTCGTACAGGGCCGGGTTGGCGTCGAAGGCCAGCCAGAGGTCGCCGGGCCGGGTGCCGGGCCGGACGTTGATCTGGAGGTCGTCGACGGCGCCGCCGGACAGGTGGTGCCAGATGGCCGGGTGGCCGCCGAAGTCGAGGGACTCGGTGAACGGGACGATGTTCAGCACCGGCCCGTACAGCCGGCGCCCGGTGCCCAGCAGGTTCAGGTCCCGGCGGATGGACTCGCCGCGGTACTGCTGGTGCCGGCGCAGCTGCCGCACCTCCCCGGCGACCGCCCGGACCAGGTCGGCGACCGTCGTCGCGGAGCCGGCGGCCACGCGCAGCGGCAGCACGTCGGAAGCGGTGCCCGGGGTCCGCAGGGCGGCGCTGCCCAGCCGGCTCATCGTGGCCATGCCCAGCACCAGGTCGTCGGCGCCGGTCATGCGGTGCAGGTAGACGGCGACGGCGGCGGTCAGCAGATCGGTGCGCGTGACGTCGAGCCGGGCGGCCGCGTCCGTCAGGGCGCGGGCGTCGGCGCCCTCCAGTTCGGCGGTGCGCCGCAGGAACGGGGCGACGGGCGCGGCACTGCGGCGGGTGAGCCGTGCGGGCTCCGGGGCTCCGGCCAGCCGCCGCGACCAGTGTTCCCGGTCGCGGACGCGGCGCTCGGAGGCGAGGTAGGCCGCCTCCTCCGTCTGGAGCCGGCTCACGGGCGCGAAGACGCCGGGGGCGGGCTCGCGTCCCTCGGCCAGCGCGTTGTAGGTGTCGGCGAGACGGCGGCCGATGAGCTTGTAGCTGTAGCCGTCGAGCAGGATGTGGTGGGCCCGCAGCAGCCAGAGGTGCCGGTCGGGGGCGAGGGTGAGCAGGGTGTGCGAGAACAGCGGCCCCTTGTCCAGGTCGACCGGCGTCGCGAGGTCGGTGCGGACCAGCTCCCAGGCGGCGGCCTCGGGGTCGTCGGCGTCGCTGACGTCGATCCGCCGCAGCGTCCAGTCGTCCGCGTCCGGTGCCCGGTGGCAGCGGGGGCCGTCGTCCGTGTCGGCGAAGCGCAGGGCGAACGTGTCGGCCTCGTCCACGGTCCGGCGCAGGGCCGTCTCGAACAGGCCGGTGTCGAGGACGCCGTGGATCTCCACCGCCTCCGCGGTGTTGTACGCGGCGCTGTCGGACGCGAGCCGTCCGGCGTACCAGAGTCCTTCCTGGGCTCCGGACAGTGGCCGGTGGTCGTTCTCGCTGAGTGACTCCTCGTGGAGTGACATGGCACAACCCTCACGTGGCAAGTCGTGATGTCCCGGCCGGAACGTCCCGGCCGGGCGGACGGGGGGTGCGGCCTCGGCCCACGGAACGGGGGAAGGTGCGGTCGCACGCCGAAGGCGTGGGGCCTTCACGGCCCCACCGCCGGTCCTGCAAGTGCCCCCAGGGTGCGGCGGGGCGGCGGCGCCGATCAAGCCGGGACGGGGCCCGCGCCGGTGATTCAGGTGTTTCCCTGAAGAACGCCGGGGCCGGGATAGCGCCGGCCCCGGCGGGTTCTAAGGAATTCCCGCAACTTTCCCCCGGCCCCCCGTCGCAGGTGGATTCGCCGGCCCACGGCGTTGCACTCTCGAACGGGCCGCGGGCATCCGCACCCCGGCGGTGACGACCCGTCACGAGCCGTGCGATCAGGCAGACATACCCAGGGAAAGAGGTCTGGCGGCATGCACCGTCCGTTGTGTCCGGTCGAGACGCTGTACGTCGGGCAGCGCAGCAGAGCGGTGCTCTCGTGCACCCTGCGCGGACAGGTCGACACCGGGGCGCTGTCCGCGGCGTTCGACGCCGTCACGCGAAGCCACCCGACGCTGCGCGCACGTATCGCGCCGGACGGCCAGGGCTTCGCGCTGCGTCTCCTCGGCGAGGACGAACGGCCCCGGCTGGTCACCCGCACCGGCGGCGAGGAGGTGTACGCGACGGAGCTGAACACCCCGCTGCCGGTCGGGGGCCCGCTCAGCCGCGCGGTCCTGGTGAGCTCGCCCGACGGCGACCGCCATCTGTTCGTCCTCGTCATCGACCACACGATCACCGACGGACACAGCAGCATCGCCCTGCACAACGCCGTCTGGGATCACTACCGGACCTTGGTCGAGGGCGGCGGGGCCGAAGAGCGGCCGGCCGCGGCCGGCTCGGCCACCGGTTCCCCGGAGGAAGGCGGCACCTCCCCGCACTGGCCCCAGCCCGTCAGCCGGTCGCTGCCCGACGCCGACCCCGCGGCCACCGCCGCCTACCTGGAGCAGCGCATCGAAGCGACACGACGGCACCCCGTCGAACTCGTGCGCTACGACGTGCCGCGGCCGGCCGACGCCGGACCGGGTGCGGAGCCGGCCCCCGAGGGCCGCATCGAGGTGTGCCGGCTCGCCCTCGACGAGGAGCACACCACACGGCTGCGGCGGACCGCACGCCAGGCCGGCGTGTCCGTGCACTCCCTCGTCGCCGCCGCGCTGCTGACGACGGCACGGCGCCGCCTGGAGGGCGACGGCCCGCGCACCCTGGGCTGCCTGTCCCCCGTCGACCTGCGGTCCCGGCTGTCCCCGCCGCTGCCCGCCCTGCTGATGGTGCCGGCGGTCACCACCCATCTGCAGACCCTCGAAGTCGCCACCGCCACCGACCCGATGACGCTGGCGCGTACCGTCCACACCCGGCTGCGCGACTTCCTCGCCCGGGCGGACCAGTACCACGAGATGCGCATCACGCCCGAGATCCCCCGCAACCCGGCGTTGCAGCTGGCCACCGTGATCGCCACGAACATGGGTGTCGTTCCCGGACCCCGGCTGCCGGCCGGACTGCGCGCCACCGACGTCCGGCTGGTGCCCGCCCGCGAACAGTACTTCCCGCAGGCGGGCCGCAGTCCCGTCATGGCCTGCGTCGTCTCCTTCGAGGGACGGCTCGCCATCGAGTTCCCGCACTTCACCGCCTGCTTCAGCCCCTCCTTCATGCGGGCGTTCCGCGACGACGTCCGCGCCGGGCTCCTCGCCTTCACGGACGTCGCCGCGCCCCTGCCCGCACCCGCACGGTGAGGACGGCCACCCCGGCCCACCGCGCCCTACCGCACCGGCTGCCACAAGGAGCACTTCCCCCCATGAGCACCGTCGGCCCCATCCCCACTCCCCTCGCGCTGCTGCCCCGGGCCCAGGCGGGTGACGAGCAGGCGATGAACCGTCTGCTGACCGCGATCACGCCGTATGTCGCCCGCCTGTGCCGGTCCGTCACCCACGACGACGGCGCCGACGCCACCCAGGAGGCGCTCCTCGCCATCTACCGCGGCCTGCCCACCCTGCGCGAACCGGCCGCGTTCTACGGCTGGGTGCGCTCGGTGACGGTCCGCGAGGCCGTCCGCACCGTGAAACGGGCGGGCGAGGAAGGCCCCTACGTTCCCGTCGACGCGGACCAGGACGCGAACCCGCTCGACGCCGTGCACATCAGTGATGTGCTGGAACGGCTCTCCGCCTCCCACCGTCAGGTGCTCACCCTGCGGGCCTACGGGCTCAACGAGGAGGAGATGGCTCAGGTCCTCTCCCTGCCGGTGGGGACGGTCCGGTCCCGTCTGCACCGGGCCCGCCGCCGCTTCCGGGAGGCCTGGCTGCCCTCGGCGGCGTAGATCCGGTCCCGGGCGGGCCGGCGCCGCGCACGGGCAGACCGCGGACGGCGTGCGCGCCGTCCGCGGTCGCCGCGGCGGGAGCGAGGGGGCGGGTGGCGGCTACTCGACGAAATCCGGCAGGACGCGCGGCGGCCACTGTCCCACGGCGAACATCCCCAGTCCGTGGGCGCGCGCCACGAGCGCCGGGCGGTTGGGCGCGTCGAACCTGCGCAGCAGCCGCCCCACGCGGTACTCGACTCCTTGGCGGCTCATGTACAGGCGGCTGGCCAGCTGCACCGTCGACGCACCGCTCGCGACCCCCTCGAGCACGCGTGCGTCGAGTGCGCTGAGCGTGTGTCCACTTCGGTGTTCCCACAGGTCGTGGTCGCCGGTGTGGCTGAGCAGGATGACGAGTCCGGCCGGGCCGTCCGGGCAGGCCACCGCTATGGCGGTCAAGGTGGCGCGGAAGGTCCGGCCGGTGCCGTCCCGGCCGGTCACCTGCTCGGTGAACCAGTTCGACCGGCCTTCGCAGACGTCGGCGAACCGGTGCCGCAGGTTCGCGGGCAGCCGCGCGAGGAGGAGGTCGCACAGGTCACGGCCGCATATCTCGCCCGGACTGAGCCCGAAGGCTCCGGCGAACTCCGTCTCCGCCGCGGTGACGGTCGTGTCCCGGGCGGAGACGTGGGCCGTGTACGTACGACGTCTGCAGTCCCTGCCCTCGGTGTCCGGCGGAACGGATCCGAAAGCGGAGACGGCGGCCGCCTTCGCGCCGTCGGAAGAGGAAGGAGAAGCGAGAGAGGAGGCGGTGCTCATGGTGGCCACGGACGTACCCTCTTTTCTGTGCATGGGGGGTTGAGATGCGCCACGTCCTTCGGACAACGTTGTCGGGGCTCCTCTTCCCCGATGTCGTCCGCTCGGGATCCGCCGGACCACCGCTACGCCCGCCAGGGCCGCCGCAGCGGCGCCGGCAGGGCTGAACCATCTGCCGGCGCACGGGAAGCGGCTGCCGCGCCCTTCCGCGCGGCCTGCTTCCACGACGAGCCCGACAGGACGCGAGGGAGCACGGGGACCTCCGGAGACGAGGGCGAGATCGCATCAGGTCGGCACCTTGGAGGCTAAGGCGGGGCAATGCCCTTGGCAAGGGTTTGCCTGACCGGATCGAGAGGTTGTCAACTCCTCTTGTCCAGGCCGTTTTTGGCCGTCCACCACCACTGCCCGGAGCGACGGAAAGGCGGCGAAGAGGGAAACAACAGTGGATGACCGGCGGCTTTCACGATCACAACGGTGTTGCCGGTGCTGTCGGTGGTTCGTAGAGTATGGACAACTTCCGCACGCTGTCGACGGACGCGCGGAAGGAAGCGGACTCACGAAGACCTCGGGGGATCAGAGGGTGGGAATGCTCGAGCAGCCGCACTTCGGGCGCCGGCTGAGGAAACTCCGGCTCGAACGAGGGCTGAGCCAGGCGGCGGTCGTCGGTGAGGGCATGTCGACGGGGTACCTGTCACGGCTGGAGTCCGGTGAGCGCCGGCCCACCCCGCGCGCCGCCGCCTACCTGGCCCAGCGGCTCGGCGTCGACGTGTCCGCGCTGAGCGAGCCACTGGGCTGCGATTCCCTCAGCCATGCGCTGGCGTCCGCGTCCTCGGCTCCCCCGGGCACCGACAGCACCGTCGCCCTGCTCCACGCGCTGCGGGACGACGAACGCGCGGACCCCTCCAGCCGCTGGCAGGCGCTGTGGCTGCTCAGCCGCATCGACGACCGCAACGGCGACTACGAGGAGGAACGCGGCCGGCTGCGCGAACTCATCGATCTGAGCGAGCTGTTGGCGGTGCCGGAACTGCGGGTGCGGGCGCATGTCCAGTACGCGCGGTGCCTGCGGGCACTGGGTGACCTGGGGACGGCGGAGGCGGCGGCCGTGACCGCGCTGGCCATCGCGCGCGAGGAGGAGCTCCAGGCGGCCGACACCCTGACCGCGCTCGTGATGCTGATCGGTGTCGAGACCGAACTGGGCAGGCTCGACGCGGCCGGCCGGCACGTCCACGAACTGGAGCGGGACCTGCTTCCCTCGGCCACCGCGCCGCAGGCGGCCGAAGCCCTGTGGACCGCGTCCCTGGTCAGCCATCGTCAGGGGGACCACACCGCCGCCCACCATCGTCTGGAGACCGCCCTCGGCCTGCTCCAGGGCGGGGACGACCTGGAGTTGTGGACGCGGCTGCGCACCGCCGCGACCGCCGCCGCGCTGGAGACGTCCCCGCCCCGGCTGGAGGCGGCCCGGCGCTGGCTGGACGAGGCCGAGGCGCTCGTCGAGCTGACCGGCACACGCCTGCACGGCCAGGAGCTGCAGGCGCTGCGCGCCCAACTGGCCTTCCACGAAGGACGGTTCGACGAGGCCCGGGCGCTGTGCCGTGCCCTGCCGCGCGGCGACGAGCTGCGGCTGCCCTATCGGGACCGGGTGCGGCTGGCCGTCCTCGAAGGCCGGCTGACCATCCTGGACGGCCGCGTGGAGGAGGGCATAGCGGCCTTGCAACGCCTCGGTCACCAGGCGGCGGACGCACGGAACCTGGACCTGGCCGCCCATGTCTGGCAGTCCCTGGCCACGACCCTGGCCCAGGTCCGCACACCGGCGGGATCCGAGGCGGTGGTCTCCGCCTGCGGCCGCCGGTGACCGTTTCCGCTCGGCTGCGCGTCGCCGCGTCCACCCGGTCACAGGAAACGCCCGGCCGCTCGCGTGCCATACGAACGGCCGGTTCCGGTCGCTGACGAACCCGTCGTGGAGACCACGCGGCCGCCGGCTCGTCAGCCTGTTCACCCTGCTGCTCGCCTTCCTGTCCGATCGGGAGGCCGCCTGACGCGACGGCCGCGCCACCGGTACGACTCCGGTGGCGCCGGCCGCACGGCCCGGACCCGGCGCGGGACTCTCCGGCCGCCTGCAGGCGCCCGCGGCCGCTCCGGCGGCCTCTAGGGTGTTGCCACGCACGCCCGCCCACCGCCCCGGAGACGCCATGCCCGCGCAGATGAAGCTGCTCGCGATCACACTCGACTGCCCCGACCCGCCGGCTCTGGCGGCGTTCTACCAGCAGGCCACCGGCCTCGAACCGCACCCGGAGTCGGACGCCGGGTTCGCGGGTCTCCACGGCGAGCACGGACTGTTCATCGGCTTCCAGCGCGTCGACGACTACCGGGCTCCGAGCTGGCCCGGCCAGATCGTTCCCCAGCAGCTTCACCTCTGCTTCAAGGTCGAGGGGACCCTGGACGAGGCCGAGGCCCGGCTGCTGGAGCTGGGCGCGGGCAAGCCGGACCACCAGCCGCACGGGGACGGGGCGCGGGTCCTCACCGATCCGGCCGGGCATCCCTTCTGCATCAGCACGCGCTGAGCAGGGCGAGGCGCCGGCCACCGGGCGGGGGCGTCACGGCGGTGCCGCGTAGCAGTGGACGGTCACCGTCCGGTGCGGACTCCACCGCTGTTCGACCGTGGCCATCAGCTCCCAGCCCAGCCGCTCGTACAGGGCGGTCGCCGCGGTGTCGGACGCGACGACGTCGAGCACGGGATGCAGGCCGCGTCGCCGGGCCTCCTGCACCGCCCGGCCGATCAGCAGGGCACCGATCCGGTGCCCCCTCGCCCGCGGGGCGACGAACAGCCTGCCGACCACGGCGGTCCTGCCCCGCGCCGCCCCGGTCCGCTCGCTGAACAGCACCGGGGCCAGATCGTCTTCGCCGCCTCGCGACAGGCTGACGTGCCCCGCCAGGGCGCCGTGGAGTCCGGCGACCCAGGAGCCCAGCAGGGGGCCGCGTGACAGCCACTCGCCGGGCCGGTCCGGCCAGTTCACCGGATAGCCGTCGCGCGCGTGGACCTCCGCGAGGATCCGCACGCACTCCTCGACATCGCCGTCGGCCCGCTGCCGGACCCAGCGGCCGGGCCCCTCCGCACGCGGCGCGGTGCTCTCGCTGTTCATCCGGGCATGGAAACACAGGCCGCAGCGTCACGACCAGCCACTTTCGATGCCGAGGGCACCTGCCGCCGCCTCAGGCGGGCTCCGGCCCGGGGCCCCGTCCGGCCGTTCAGGTCTGCTCCGCCGCCAGCGCGCACAGCTGTGAGCGGTTGGGCAGTCCCGTCTTGGCGATCAGGCTGGCGATGTGCTTCTCGACGGTGCGCGGGGAGATGTAGAGCCGGGCGGCGATCTCCTTGTTGCTGGGGCGGTCGGCCAGCAGTTGGAAGATCTCGTACTCGCGGACCGTCATGCCCTTCAGCCGCAGCTCGGGCGGTATCCGATCGCTGCCGGTGCGGTACTGGCGCACCGGTGCGCCGATCGCGCGGAGCAGGGTGCGGCAGGCGCCGGCCACCGCCGTGGCGGAGGTCTCTCGGAAGTGGTGCTCGGCTTCCCGCAGCCATCGTTCCGGTTCGCCCCAGCCGAGCGCGTGGGCCTCCTCCGCGACCAGCCGCTGCCCCAGGTGGCGGGCGGTGGGGTAGGGCGCGCCCGCGTCCTGGGCGAGGAGTGCCGTGCGGCCGGCCGCCTCGGGCCGGCCCTCCCGGCCGAGCAGGACGGCCTCGGCGAGCAGGACGAAGTGGCGGTTCCACCGCATCCGGCCCGGGGCGCCGGCGGCCACCCGGTCGAGGCGGGCACGGCCGGTCCGGCCGGCCAGGACGTCGAGCAGCAGGCCGAGGCCGTGCCGTCCGCTCAGATGGAAGGTGCTCGGGTTCTCGGTCTCCAGCGCCTGGAGGTCGGCCATGACCCGGTCCGCCTGTTCCCGGTCCTCCTCCAGCAGCGCGCAGAAGACCCGGGCCAGGCCGAGGACCAGCGGCTCCTCGGGCGAACCGCTCCCGTCCCAGCGCCCGAAGTCGGTCAGGGCCTCCTCCATGGCGGCCCGGTCGCCCTGGTGGGCCGCCAGCACCGAGCGGGTCATCAGCAGGTACCGGGCCACCGACGTCAGTTTCAGGCGGGCCGCCATGGTCAGCGTCTCGTCGCCCAGCGCCCGGGCCTCGCCGAACCGTCCGGACAGCACGTCGTGCAGGGTGAGGATGCCGTCGATGTCGTAGACGATGGTGACCGCGCCCAGCCGCCGGGCCTCCGTGCGGGCCTCCTCGAGGGTGGCGGTGCCGCCGTTGTCCAGCCACCGGATGCCGCCGAGCCGGGTGAGCGCGTACATCCGCTGCAACGGCAGGCTGTGCCGTTCGGCGGTGCTCATCGCCCGTTCCAGGTAGGTGCTGGCCTCCGACAGGTCGCGTTCGCGGGCGACCACGCCCAGCAGCTCCCACGCCTGGCAGGCGACCAGGGGCAGGCCGTGCCGCTCGGCGGTGCCGAGCGCGGCCCGGGCCAGCCGCTCCGCCCGCTGGGTGCGGTCCTGTCCGGGCGTGTCGAGGCACAGGTACGCCTCCACCACGTCGGTCAGCGCGGCGTGCGCCTCGTCCGGCGCCGTCCCCAGCAGGGCGCGGGCCCGCTCGATCTGGTTGTTGCCGTCGGCCCAGCGGCCCGCCATGTACGCCACGTGCGCGAGACGGGTGTGCAGGGCGGCCAGCCGGGCCGCGCCCAGGCCGGCACCGACGAGTTCGCGCAGGCTCCCGGCGAGACTGAGCGCGCGGGTCAGGTCCCCGGTCTCCGCGAGCGCCGGCAGCAGCGCCTCCAGGGCCTCGGCGCGGGCGGTGGAGTCGCCGCCGCCCGCCAGCAGCCGTTCGGCGCGGTCGAGCAGCGCCACCGCGGAGCCGACCGCGCCGTCGGCGAGGGCCCGGCGCCCGGCCTCGGTGAACAGCCGGCCGGCCCGGACGGGGTCGCCGGCGTCGGCGCGCAGGGTGGCCGCCAGGGGGCACCAGTCGCCCGGCAGGCCGGGGTTGAGGGTTTCGATCGCGTTCGCGCCCTGGTGGGACAGGGCGGCCCGGGCGGTCGGGGTGAGCTGCGCGAGCAGCGCCTCGGCGGTCAGCGGATGCTGGAAGGCGTACCAGTCGGGGGCGGGTTCGTCCGCCGCGACCAGCCGGGCCGCCACGCTCGCGTGCAGATGGCTGAGCAGGCTCCGGTCGTCGAACCCGGTCATCGCCTGGAGCACCGACAGGGGGAAGCGCCGGCCCAGTACGGCGGCGGCGCTGAGCAGGGTGCGCCCCTGCGGGCCGAGTTGATCGATGCGGTGGATGGCGCCTTCCAGCAGCGCCCTCGGCATATTGCGGCGCAGGTCGCCGGCGACCCGCCAGGCGGTGCCCTCGCGGACGAGCGCGCCGCCGGCGACCGCGCCCTGGAGGAGTTCCTCGACCAGGTACGGGATGCCCGCGCTGTCCTCCGAGAGCTGGACGAGCACCTCGGCCGGCATCGAGCCGGGGTCGGTGTCCAGGCAGGAGGCGATCATGCGGCCGACCTCGTCGGCGTCCAGCGGTGCCAGCCGGAACAGCGTCGCGCTGTTCCGGCGGCCGGCGGACTCGGCGAGCCGCAGGGCCTCGCCGGGCTCCGACCGGACGGTGGCCACCAGCATGAGCGGCTGCTGTCCGAGGTTGTCCACCAGGTACTCGACGACGGCGAGGGTCTCGGTGTCGGCGTCGTGCAGGTCCTCCAGCACCAGCAGGCAGCCGTTGTCGCGGCCGGCGGAGGCGAGCAGCCGTAGCACCGCCTCGGCGAGCACCACCGTCGAGCCCTGGTCGGGGGCGCCGGTGCTCCAGCCCGGGATGAGCCGGCCGAGGACCGGGCGGTACGGCCCGAGGCTCGCCTCGTCCGGGGTCACCCCGCCGCGGGAGAGCGGCATCAGGGCCTCGGTGAGGGGCCGGAGCGGCACCATCGGCCCAATGGTGCTGCTCCGGCCCTTCAGGACCCGGACCCCGGCGTCCAGCGCCGAGCCGATCAGCTCGGCGACCAGCCGGGACTTGCCGATGCCGCCCTCCCCGACCAGGAACGCCGTGGCCCCGCGCGAGCGCTCCAGATCCCCCAACAACTCGCCGAGCTCGGTGACTTCGGCCACACGGCCAATGAGATGAGCTGCCCGAAGACGCATACCTCCGGATAGTAGTCACTCCTCTCCCGAAGGTCGCACGTCTGCTCGGATACACCGTGCGTGACGGCAGGTCAGCCGGGCACCGACACGGTGGTGATGGTGGCGGAGGCCAGCTCGACCACCAGGCCGCTGCCGAGGCTCATCCCGGCCAGCGCCCGGGTCCGGGCGCACGCCCCGTTCCAGCGGACCAGTCGGATCTCGCCGGCCGGGTCGATGACCGCCGTGGACGCGCCCGTGGCCTCGCCGTGGACGGAACCGTTCTGCGGGAAGTGGGACATGGGGCTTCCTTTCCGTGGGGACCGGTCCGCTCCGGGACCGTTCTTCGGCTGACTGTCGCGCTGTTCGATCGACGAGGTGGTCATGGCGCCCCCTGCGGGCACCGGGTCGTACCGGGCCCTCAGCCCCGTCCGCCGTCCCGGGCGGCGCCCAGCAGCAGGACCGAGGGCACGGTGTCGGCGAAGCCCAGCCGGAGCAGGGCGTAGCCGATGCCCGACAGCCCGGTGAGCAGGCCGGGCGTCGGTATGTGACCGGGGGTCCCGCAGCGGGGCCCCCAGTCCTGGAGCAGTCCGAGGACCAGGCCGGTCCGGCCGGTCAGGCTGCTCCGGGCCTCGGCGTGGCCCCGTCCGGCGAGGGCGGCCAGCGCCTCCGTCACGCCCAGTTCGCCGTGGCACGGGCTGAGGTCGGCCACCGGCGGGTGTTCGGTGAGCCGGCAACTCGCGTCGCGTGCCGGGCCCTCGCCCGCCCGCGGACAGAGCCCGGCGTCGGCCGCCGCCAGCACCACGCCGGCCGTACCGGAGCACCAGCCGGCGTCGAGCCGGTCCGCCGCCGCGAGTGCGGCGGTCAGCCGGGCCCGGCCGGCCGCGCCGGCCCGCTCGCCCAGCGGGCCGCCGGCGAACCGGGCGTGCCGGGCGAGCGCCCAGCCGATCCCGGCCTCGCCGAAGGCGAAGCCGGGGCGTTCCGGTGCGCCGTCGCCGGCGGGGCCGGCCGGGGGCAGCCGCAGCAGCCGTTCGGCGATCCGGTCGGCGAGGCCGGCCGCCTGCGGCAGCCCGCGCTCGTGGTGCACCGCGTGCAGGGCGGCGAGCGCTCCGGCCAGACCGGCCGACACGTCCGGCGGGGCGTCGTCGCCGTCAGCCGCCAGGGCGAGGGCGTCCAGCGCCGTGGGCAGGCATGCGGCGAGGTCGTCGTCGACCAGGGTGGCCACCCGGGCGAGGGCGTAGCAGATCCCGCCCAGGCCGTCGAAGCCGCCCGGGCCCACGGCCCGGCTCAGCGCCGGGTCGGCGGCCATCGCGGCGACGAGTTCGGGCACCGGGGCGAGGGCCGCCCGGGCCAGCTCGGTGTGCCGGGCAGAGCCGGTGAGCGCGCCGAGCTGGGCCAGGAACAGGGCGACCCCGCTGTAGCCCTGGGCCAGTCCGGCGCCCATGGGCAGCACCGTCCAGCGGTCGTCGACCGCCTCCAGGCCGATCCAGTTGGCCCGCCCGTGCCCGTGGACGGCCCGGCCGGCGATCTCGTCGGCGAGCCCGGAGGCGGCGGCCAGCAGCGCGGAGGGCTCCGGCAGGGCGGCCGGGGCGGGCCGGGCCCGGCGGCCCGCGCGGTGGCGGGGTCCGGCGGCGTCCGGCTCCGTGGACGCCAGGGTGGCCGAGATGATCCATTCCTGGGCGTGGCGGTCGACGGTGCTCATCGCGGCCAGCTTCGCCCGTGCGGTGGCGAGGCCGGAGGTGCCGAGGACGCCGGGCACCGGGCTGCCGTCCGAGGCGAGGACCTCCGGCGAGCCGGGCCGGTGGAAGAAGACGGGGACGTCGCCGTCCCACAGGTCGGCGATCTCGTACTCGATCAGGGACTGGCGGGCCGGGTCGCCGTCCGACTCGGCCCACAGCACCGCGAACATGGCGTCCCGGTCGAGCCCGTCGCGCAGCAACTGGGGATGGGTCGCCTCCTCCAGGAGGGTGGCGTACAGCTTCGTCGGGCGGACCACGAGCCGGCCGACCGCGTCCGCGCCGGCGGCCAGCGGCCCGCCCGGGCCGGAGAGTTCGTCGCGGTGCCGGACGACGGCGTCGTACGCGGTGCGGAACCCCGCCAGGACCGCGGCGAGCCGGTCGGCGCTCCGGGGCGCCGCCGCGGGGCCGTAGGGCCGGTTCAGCGCGCCGGTGAACGGTGCCGGGCGGCGCACCAGGCGCATCTCGTCGGTGCCGGCGTCCTCCCAGACCATCCGGGTGTCGGGGGACTGCCCGCCCGGTGCGCCGCCCAGCGCGGAGACGTCGACGGCGCCGAGTTCGCCCATCAGGAGCTGCGGCAGCAGGCAGGTGCGGTGCACCGAGGAGGCGTGCGCCGCGGCGGCCGGATCGGGCCGGGTGGTCCTGCTCTCGCGCAGGACGGGGTGCAGCAGTGTCTCCACGTCGACGAGCACGGGCTGGTCGCCGTGGGCGAGGAGGTTCTCGCAGTGCAGGTCGACCCCTTCGAGGGTGTAGGCCAGCGCGATCAGCGCGCCCTGCCGGCGGTGGAACCGGTCGATCTCGGGCAGCGAACGGCAGGTCCGGTGGTCGATGTACTCCAGCCACCCGTAGCCGTCCCCGGCCACCCAGCGCGGGGTGCGCAGCCCCAGGCCCGGTACCTTCGCGTCCAGCCAGCCGGCCATGTGGTCCAGCAGGGCGTGCTGGTCGACCGGCCGGGGCTTGTAGACGGCGCTGCCGCCGCCGGCGAACCGGAGCACCGCCACGGACCGGCCCTGCTGGTGCAGGTCGCCGAGTCCCAGCTCGACGGTCGCCAGCGGGCCCGGGTCCCGTCCGCCGAAGAAGGTGTCGGCCAGCTCCGGCCGGTCGGCGGCGAGCCGCGCCAGCAGTTCGGCGCCGGACCGGGCGGTGTGCCGGCAGGTCAGGGCCAGCAGCCGGGCGAGCACCGGATAGCCGGTGAACAGCCGGGTGAGGCCCGCCCGGGTGCCGGCCCGGGCGGCGAAGCCGGCGAAGCGGTCCGCCGCGGTGGCGCCCGGCAGGTCTCCCGCGGTCCGCGCGGCGGCGAGTTCGACGACCAGGGTCCGGGCCGCCGCCTTGGCCAGCCGTCGCGCCAGCCAGCGCGCGTACTGCCGGGCGAACACCGCCGTCTCGCCGGGCTCCGCGCCGCCCGCCGCGGCCTGCCCGGCCAGTTCGGCGACGGCCGCCGCCACCAGCGGGCGCAGCACCGGTTCGAACACGGCTGCCCCGTCCGCCGCGTCGGCGGGCGCGGTGACCGCCGCGCCGGGGACCTCCGCGGGTGTCTCCGGGGCCGCGGCGACCGCGCCTTCCACGAACGCCACCCACCGCGGCTTGGCGAGCCGGCCGGCCAGCCGGGCCGGGGGTTCGGCGGCGAGTGCCGCCACCAGCCGGGCGTCGGCGCCCAGCCGGGCGGTGCGCACGGACTCGCAGGCCAGCCCGACCACCGAGCGGGTGCGCAGCCGGGCGGCCGGGCCCGCGGCCGGCGCCGCCGGCGGGTGCGGGGCCGACAGCCGTTCGCGCAGTGTCGCGGCCGGCGCCCACCAGGAGGGCGGG
Source organism: Streptomyces sp. NPDC017095 (assembly GCF_044332325.1). NCBI lineage: Bacteria > Bacillati > Actinomycetota > Actinomycetes > Kitasatosporales > Streptomycetaceae > Streptomyces > Streptomyces sp. NPDC017095. Next base: position 6,730 of record NZ_JBIROU010000023.1, on the reverse strand, counting down.
GCCTGCGTGGCGGGGCCGGCGGTGTCGGTCGTGGTCACGTCCGCCACTCTGGCAGCGGTGTCGCCCGCCCGTACAGGGGAGCACTACCCGTACATTCCTCGGCCGACTACCCACTCGAGGTCGCCACCGCGCCCGCCTTCGCGCCGCCGGCGGGGCGGGGGCGGCCCGGGGGGCGGGCGGGGGCGGGCTTGGGAGTGGGCTCGGGAGCGAGCCGGGGGCGGGCGGGGGCGGGTCTACGAGCGGGCCCGACGGGTCCGCGTCCGTGGCGGCCGGGCCCCCGGCGGCACCGGCCGCCCGGCGGTGCCCCGCCGGGCGCGGCGCGGTCGCCGGTGCGCGGCCCGGGGGCGTTGAGCGGGTACGGGAATGTGGGTGACCGCGCCCCATGCGGCGCGGCGCGCGGGTTGCCGAGACTCCTCGCCGAGAGGTTCGTTCCACGCTGACCGAGGAGTGCACATGGGCAGCCCCCTGCCGCTTTGCGTCGTGGCCCTGGACCCGGTACTCGAAGCCGGCGCCGTCAGCGCCCTGTCCGGCAACCCGGACATCACCCTGGTCCCGCCGGGCGAGAAGGCCGACGTGGCCATCGTCATCTCCGACCGGGTGGCCCGTCAGGAACTCGATCTGGTGAACGCGACCGGGGCCGGCCCGCACCGGCCCGCCGTCATCGTGATCGCGTCCGACCTGTCCCCGGCCGAGGCCGCGGACGCCATCAACGCCGGGGCGCGCGGCCTCCTGCGCCGGCACGAGGTCAACGCCGACCGGCTGGCGCGGACCGTGGCCACGGTGGCCGGCGGCGACTGCACCGTGCCGCCCGACCTGATCGACGGCCTCCTCGACCAGGGCCCCGAGGCCGGCCCCCACCCCGAGGCGCGGGGCCAGGTGCCGGGCTGGGGCCTGGACGAGCGGGAACGCGCGGTGCTGCGGATGGTGGCCGACGGCCGGGAGACCGACGAGATCGCCAAGGAACTCTGCTACTCCGCGCGGACCGTGACCACCGTGGTCCGCGACATCACCCAGCGGTTCCGGCTGCGCAACCGCGCCCACGCGGTGGCCTACGCCCTGCGGACGGGCCTGCTGTGACCGGCCTCGTCCTGGAGGCGGCGCCGGAGGCCGGCCGGCGCGACGGCCGGCTGCGCGTGCACCTCGGCCCGGCGGGCGGGGCGGCCCGCGACACGGTGGCCGCCGGCCTGCGCCGGGCCGGCATCGAGGTGGCCGCCGTACGGTCCGACGGGGCCGTCCGGGTGGCCGCCGGCCGGACGCCCGGTGCGGCGCTCGACGGCTGGCCCGAACCCGGCGGCGGCCCCCTCCTGCTGGTCGCCGACACCTTCACCGCCGCGGGGGTGCGGCTGGCCGTCCGGGCCGGGGCAGTGGTCATGCTGCAGACCGCCGAGGCCACGCCGGAGCGCCTGCTCGCCGCCGTCCGCGGTGCCCGGTACGGCGAGGGCAGGATGCCCTACGGCGTCCTGGTCCGCCTCCTCGGCGAGGCGGGCGGCGAGGACGCGGAGCGCCGGCACCCCACCCCCCGCTCGCCGCTGACGGCCCGGCAGCGGACGGTGCTCACGCTGGTCGCCGAGGGGCACGGCAACGCGGCCATCGCCCGGCGGCTCTCCTGCTCCCAGCACACCGTGAAGAACGTCATGTACGACCTGATGACCCGCCTCCAGGTCCGCAACCGGGCCCACGCGGTAGCCCACGGCGTCCGCACCGGCCTGATCTGATCCGACCCCGCCGCCGGCCTCGACGGCGCCCGATCCCCTGGGCTCCGGCCCCGGTGCCGACTCCGTCACCGTCTCGGCGGGTGGCTCCCTCCGGGAGCGAGAAGCGTTACCGTGTCAGCCGGTGCTCACGGCCCTGCCAGCGTCGGCGCAGCCAGCGGTCATGGCTGGCCACGACGATCGCGCCGGGGCCCGGGCCCAGGGCGGCCTCCAGTTCGTCGCACAGGGCTGGCGAGAGGTGGTTGGTGGGCTCGTCGAGCAGGAGCAGCTGGGGTGGGCGGGCCACCAGGAGGGCCAAGGCCAGGCGCCTGCGCTGGCCCGCCGACAACTGCCCGACCGGCTTGTCCAGGTCCGCCTCGGACAGCAGGCCGAGCGAGCCCAGGGGCACCTTCTCCGCCCGCCGCGCGCCCAGCGCCAGCTCATAGGTGTCGCGGGCCGTGCGGTCGGGCCGCTCGAAGACCGTGTCCTGGGTGAGCAGGCCCACCGACAGCCGGCGCCGCCGGATCACCTCGCCCTCGGCCGGCAGCCGCCCGGCGAGTACGGCGAGCAGCGTCGACTTGCCCGCTCCGTTGCCGCCCGTGACGAGCAGCCGGTCGGTCGGCGACACCTCCAGACCGTCCAGGGTGAGCCGGCCCGGCACCCGTACGCCGTGGAGAGCGACCAGGGGACGTGAATCCTCCTCGCTGCGCGCGGCCAGTTCCCCGGCCGCGAACCGCAGCGGGCGGGGCGGCTCGGGGACCCGGGTCCGGTCCAGCTCCTCCAGGCGCCGGGTGGCGTTGCGGACCCGGCGGGAGATCTGGCGCTGCACCCGGCCCGCCCGGCGGCCGTACCCCATCTTCTCGTTGTCGGTACGGCCGCGGTCCGGCGCGACCCGGTGCGCGGTCACGCCGGCGGACTCCCGCAGCGCTTCCAGTTCCTCCTGCTCCGCGGCGAACTGCCGCTCCCAGCGCTCGCGTTGGGCCAGCTTCTCCGCGAGGTAGGTGCTGTAGCCGCCGCCGTAGCGGACGGGGCCGTCCACCGCCGGGTCGAGGTCGATCAGGTCGGTGCAGACGGCGTCGAGGAACGCCCGGTCGTGGCTGGCGACGACGACCGTGCCGGGCATACCGCGGACCTGCTCCTCCAGGAAGGCGGCGGCACCGTCGTCGAGGTGGTTGGTCGGCTCGTCGAGGAGCAGCGCCGACGGCCGGCGTACGAGGAGAGCGGCCAGGGCGAGGCGGCCGCGCTGGCCACCGGAGAGCGAGCCGAGGGTGCGGTCGCGGCCGAACGCGCCGAGGCCGAGCCCGTCCAGGACCAGGGTCGCGCGGCGGTCGGCGTCCCAGGACTCCCGGTCCTGGGCCTGCTCCAGGCGGCGGCCGTAGGCGTCGAGGAGGGCCCGGTCCTCCGGGGTGCGGGCGAGCTCCTGGCCGAGGCGGTCCAGTTCGGCGAGATCCTCGCGGGCCTCGCGCAGTGCCTCGTCCAGCACCGCGGCGAGGGTGGCGGCGTCGTCGTACGGCATCTCCTGATGGAGGAAGCCCAGGTCGGCGGGGCGGGTGACGCTGCCCGCGTCGGGGTCGTCGATGCCCGCGAGAACCCGCAGCAGGGTGGACTTGCCCACCCCGTTCTCCCCGATGAGGCCGATGCGATGGCCGGGGGAGGCGGTCAGGGAGACGCCGTCGAGGACGCGGCGCTCGCCGAGGGTGCGGACGAGGTCGTGAGCGATCAGTGCGGACACAGGGGTCCCCCAAGGGTGAGCGGTGGACGGCCCGCCGGGCGTACGGCGCCTCGGACACGGGCCATGGCACACGTCAACGGCTCACACCTCGGGCACCCCCGTCTCCTTGAGCGTGCCCTCGGCCAGCCGCAGCCAGCGGTTCGCACCGATCTCGGCGAGGAACCGTTCGTCGTGACTGACCACCATGAAGGCGCCCTGGTAGGAGTCGAGGGCGCTCTCCAGCTGGCCCGCGCTGACCAGGTCGAGGTTGTTGGTCGGCTCGTCCAGCAGCAGCAGGTGCGGGGCCGGTTCGGCGCACAGGACGCAGGCGAGCGTGGCGCGCAGGCGTTCGCCACCGGAGAGGACGCCGACCGGGAGGTGGGCGCGGGCGCCGCGGAAGAGGAAGCGGGCGAGCAGGTTCATGCGCTCGGCCTCGGGGCGCTCGGGGGCGAACGCGGCGAAGTTCTCGGCGACCGTGCGTTCCAGGTCGAGGAGGTCCAGGCGTTGGGAAAGGTACGCGATGCGGCCGTCGTTGCGCTTGATCTCCCCGCTGTCCGGGGCGAGTTCGCCGGTGACCAGGCGCATGAGGGTGGTCTTGCCGGCGCCGTTGGCACCGATGAGCGCGATGCGCTCGGGGCCGCGGATGGTCAGGTCGACGCCGCCCGGGGCGAACAGTTCGCGGTCCCCGAGGCTGACCTGCATACCCTCGCCGAGGAAGAGGTTGCGGCCCGCGGGCACTTGGGTGTCGGGGAGCTCCAAGGCGAGACGCTGCTCGTCGCGCAGTGCACGGCCGGCCTCGTCGAGGCGGGCCTTGGCCTCGCTGACCCGGGAGGCGTGCATGGTGCCGGACTTGCCCGCGGCCTCCTGGGCGCCGCGCTTCATGTTGCCGGCGAAGATCTTGGGCAGTCCGGCGTTCTTGAGGTTCTTGGAGGCGTTGCTCATCCGGCGCTCGGCGCGTTCGCGGGCCTGCTGCATCTCGCGCTTCTCGCGCTTCAGCTCCTGCTCGGCGTTGCGGACGTTCTTCTCGGCGACCTCCCGCTCGGTGCGCACGGCTTCCTCGTACTCGGTGAAGTTGCCGCCGTACAGGCGCAGTTCGTCGCTGCCCAGCTCGGCGATGCGGTCCATGCGGTCCAGGAGCGCGCGGTCGTGGCTGACCAGGAGCAGGGTGCCGGTGAAGTCCGACAGCACGTCGTAGAGCTTGTGCCGGGCTTCGACGTCGAGGTTGTTGGTCGGTTCGTCGAGCAGGAGGACATCGGGGCGCCTGAGGAGCTGGGCGGCGAGGCCGAGCGAGACGACCTGGCCACCGCTGAGGGTGCTCAGGCTGCGGTCCAGGGTGAGGCCGGCCAGGCCCAGCCGGTCGAGCTGGGCGCGGGTGCGCTCCTCGATGTCCCAGTCGTCGCCGATGGTGGCGAAGTGCTCCTCGGCGACATCGCCGGACTCCACGGCGTCCAGGGCGCGGATGACGGCGGCGACGCCGAGCACCTCGGCGACGGTGAGGTTGCCGACGAGGGGGAGGCTCTGCGGGAGGTAGCCGAGGGTGCCGCTGACGGACACCGAACCCGTGGCGGGCTTGAGTTCACCGGCGATGAGCTTGAGCAGGGTGGACTTGCCGGAACCGTTGGGGGCGACCAGGCCGGTGCGGCCGGGGGCCACGGTGAAGGACAGGTCCTGGAAGACGGGGGTGCCGTCGGGCCAGGCGAAGGAGAGGTTCGAGCAGACGATAGCGGCGTCGGACATGGAGGCGACCTCGAAAGGGCGGGGGCAACGCGCTTGAGCCGCTGCCCGGGGCAGACGTGGGAAAAGGGGTACGACGAAACGGACCACCTCGGCAGCGCTCCTGAGCGCCGGCCGGTGGCCGTCAGATCCGGATCTCACCCGGAGATGTCGTCGTCACCCACCACGTCTGCCACTCCTCGATACACGGTCTACGTCCCGCTCAGCTTAACAAGTCGGCGCAGCGCCCGGCCCGCTTGACTCGTAACGCCCGGTGAGGGTCCGCAGGGGCGCCCGCCGGTGCCGACCGGCACCTCGCCCACGCCCTGCTCACTGGCACCGGCGACGGCGGAGCCGGAGCACGACCACGACCAGCGGCCGGCAGGCTCCGCGGTCTGTTCCGCCGCCGGAGCGGACCCCACAGGGCGACGCCGCCCCCTCCCGAGCGCCGCGCGGTCAGAGCCGTCCTGGAGCTCCGACCGCGCGGCCGCGGGGGTTACTGTCCGACCGGGTTGAGGTAGGTGCCCGGGTGGGTGGCGCCGTCCTGCTTCAGGATCTGGCCGCCGAACGGCCACTTCAGGGTGAAGTGCTTCGTCTCGTTCGGCGGGGTGACCAGGAAGGTCGCGGGGACGAACTTCTGCTTCTGCGGCGTGGACTTGGCAACGGGGAGCAGGTTGACGCTGAAGTTCGTCGTGGCCCCCTTCTTCAGGGTGATCTTGGTGGGCTTCTTGGAGGAACGCGCCAGGGACCAGGTGCCGTCGGTCTTCTGGGCGCCGACCATGTCGACACCGGCGAAGCCGGACAGGGTGCAGGTGCGGTTGCTCTTGTTGGTGAACCAGATGAACGCCTGCGTCTGCTTCCCGGCCCGCCCCATCTCCGGCTTCGCGTCGTCCCCGGTGGCGAAACCGGCCTTCAGGTCGGCGGTGTGGCAACGCGTCGGCGCGGCCTTGGCGGTGGCGGCCGAGGCCGGGACGGCGGCGACGGCGGTGCCGGCGGCGACGATCGCCGCAAGGGCCACGGTGGTCATCTTGGTGTTCATGACGTGTTGGGTTCCCCTCGAATACGACTCGGTGCGCGAGGTCACGTGCGCACCCACGCACCTGTAGACGTTCGAGGTCCGGCGCCGGTTCGGTGCGCCGGGCAATCTTTTCCGCCGCGTACGGCGGGGGCGGGGCACCGCCTCTGCTGCTCACCCACTACGGCTGCTGGGCCGTCGGTGCCGTGGTCCTGGCCGTCGCCCGTCCCTCGGCCGGCCAGCGCCTCCGCCTCCGCCCCCGCCCCGGTGGTGGCCGGTCTCGTCCGGTCCGGTCCCGGTGGTGGCCCGGGGTGGCCCGGCCCGGTCACGGGGCCGGTGTCGTGGGGGCGGCCAGAGACATTGACGCAGGAAAAGCCGCGGCAGGCGCTGCCGCTCCTTCCCTACTGCGCCGCCGGTCCCGACCGGCAAGCTCCGGACGTGGCCCCGGCGCCCCGGGGCCGCGCCGCCCGACCCCCCCTAGCGGGGGGGTGGCCGGGGGGCCCGGGGGCGGCCCGGCCCGGCGCGGCCCGCGGCCCCCCCCGCCGGCCACAGGGGGGGAATACGCGGGGGCCCCCCGTAGACCCCCGGGGTGCGGGCGCC